>CAYMBP010000001.1:0-121920 GCA_964388745.1 uncultured Pseudomonadota bacterium
TGTAAGTAATGCAGATGTCTTTAGCGTTAAGTTATCATCACTTCAAGCGTCAGAACCAGATCCAAAGCCAGTTCCAGAACCAACACCAGAACCAAATCCTATTGCAGAGCTTAATGAGCAACTCTCTGTTATTGGGGCCAAGGGTAAGAATGATATTATGAAAGAGCTTCCTCTGTTGTTTGGAAAGAAAGAATTTAATACAACAACAACAAACAGAGCTCATAAAGCAGTAAAAAAAGTATATGATGGGCGTGGTAAAAAAGCGAATGTTCTCAAGAGTGTAAATGCATTTTTAACTAAGGCAAAAGGGGCTGCTTATCTTGAAAGTAAGAAAAATCTTTATAATGGGTGGATTAAGGTTATACAGGATACGTTGGGAGCTCAAGAAGATATTTCAGCTCAAGCTAATTCTATAAAAAAACTTAACGAGCAAATTAAAAAAGCTAATAGCGAAATAGGGTTTTCAACAAAGGCGCAAGCACTTTTTACCATTGTGGATACTCTTGGTTCTTCTCCTTACAATGAAGAGTCACAAAACCTTATGGCAAATGGCATTAATGATCTTATTGCTAAGATTTCTTCTCATCAAACAAGAGCTGGAATTAACAATCTTAATCTTTTGCTGCAATTAATTGAGGTTTTAAAAAAGTCATCATTATTAACAAATGAGGAAAGAGCAAAACTTCCAGCAGCACAGCAGAAAATATATGATTCATTTGAGTTGGTATATATTACCAAGTCTTCATTTGATTTAGTTCTTCAGCAGCTTAAGAAAATAGTTGCTAATAGTGAAGGTAAGCCGTTTTCCATGCTTGATAATCAGTTGATTTCTGCAGGTTTTAAAAAATTGAACAATCTTATTCCAACATTAATGGCTGAGCAGCTTGTAGATTTAACTGCTGCAACAAACAATATTTTTAAAAAGTCTGCATCTCTTACTCCCGAGCAGTTAAAATATGTTAATGATATTCTTACACCATCAATTGCTCGTCATAGTAAATCTCAAAAAACTGCAGCGCTCAATAGTCTATTGCGAGATTTTCAAGATGAGAGTCTTAAGGTAATTAAAAAAGAATTGCCTCAGCATTTTGACAGCAAGGTTTTTGACGAGTTAACTACTTCAATTGTGCATGATCTTATAAAAAAAGTGATCTTTAGGCGAAATAAAAATAATTTAGCATCGTTGCAGGAGGCTACCAGCTTTTTGAAAAAAGCTCTTACGTCTCTTTATTTAACTAAGCAGAAGTCGACGTATAATCGTTGGATAACAATAATGAATAAAGAAAGAGAAATAATTATAAATCGTAAAGAATTAGTTGGTCAAATAGAGCAAGCAAATGCTTTGACCAATGACTTAAAAAAGGCTCAGGCTTTACAAAGTATTCTTGTTCAAGAAAAAAATACACCATTTAATGAATCAATTGAAAAGCTTTTGTTGTTAGGCATTAATAGTTTAACTCAGACTATTACAAGGCTTACAAAAGTTGAGGATAAAGCGCTTCTTATGTCAATTGATGCACTGCTTGCTACAGCAACGACCTCATCACTTTTATCACAAGAAACACAGCAGTTAGTTTTTAGCAAAAGAGATTTGATTAAAGATGCTTTAAAGGCTATTGAGATTCAATCAGGATCATTGGCTATGATTACACAAACGCTTTCTTCATTGGTTACAGGGGCAAGTCTTAATATTCTTGAGCAAAAAATTATTGCATTAGGTATGAGCAGGCTAAGTTTCTTAATTAAAGATATGACAGAGAAGCAATTAAGTGATATTAGTCAGTTATTAAAGAAGAAAGTCCTTTCATCTGGTAAGTTGTCATCGGCTAATAATGTTGCTCTTAATAACCTGCTTCAAGAGATTGATATTCTATTAAATCGTCTTGATAAAGAGGAGGCAGTTGCTTCATTTAATAATACGTTACAAGAGGTGGGTCAACTTTCACCTAGTCAAATCATGGAGGAGTTGCCCCCACACTTTGGGACACGAATTTTTGATGAAAAGACAACAAAGCTTGGGCATGAAGCTATAAATAAAGTTTATACGGCTCGTGACTTAGAAGATGTAAATCAATTAAGCGAAGTAAAGACCTTATTGTTGCGAGCTCAAACATCTCCTTATTTGAAAAAATATCAATCAAATTATAATAAAAGGATTGAAACATTATCTAGTATTATTACGCAGCTTCGAGAGCAAGAATTGCAAAAGAAGAAAGAGTCGCTTGCAGCGCTTGATGGCCGCCTTGTAATATTAAGAGATCAAGAAGATATGGCGGCTATGGTTGAATCACTCAATAAAGAGTTTGAAAATCTTGCTCAAGGACCAGTCTATGAAGAGACGCAACAAAAAGTTGCAGAGCATCTGCTTACGCACTTTATTCCCTCAATTAGAGATATGGATAAGAAGCAACTTATGCAGGTTAAGGGGGAAACGCTTCCTTTGGTTAAGCAGTCTCGCGCTTTAACTGGACAAGATAAAGAGATTCTTGTTGGGGCTATTAATCAAGCAATTGCTGACGCAGAAGGATCTATTGGTCAGGAGTTAGAAAAAGAGCAAGAAGAAGTAATAGCGTTTGAACAACGAATGAGTGTTCTTGAAAGACAGCCGCTTGAGCAAAAGCTTAACTTAATTAAACAAGAAATAGCTAATGCTCAAGAATATGCAATCCATAATCCAATGAAAGAACGATTTGCTCAAGTAATACAAGAACACTTTTTACCTCTTATTTCTAATTTTTCTGAAAAAGATGTTCAGCGTTTTCAAGAAATGGGACTTATTGCAGATTTTGAAACAACACCGCTTCTTTCTTCTGATCAGCGCAAGGTATTATCAAATCAAGTAAGAGAGAGCCTAAATGCCGTACAAAATGCGCTTACTGAGTCTTTGCAAGAAGAAGAAGACAAGAAAGTTGAGACAATTGATGTATTTATGGCAAAAATCCGTGAGGCAATGATGCAATCAACGCTTAAAGATCAACTAAAAGAATTAGTTGGTATTATGGAAAATTCTGCAAGCGTTGAAGTCTATCCTGAAATGCAAGAAAGTATGTTTAATGCGTTGATGGCATTAACAATGTCTATCTCTAAGGCTGATGATGAAAGTACACAACTTGTTAAGGTCTTTCTTGAGGCAATGCTTCCTTCGACAAAGCTGCTTGATGATAAGCAAAAGAATCAGCTTAATCAAGCCTTTGAAGAAGTAATGAAGTCTGATGAATCGCCTTCTGCCGACCAGCCAAATGATGAGGCCGCTACGCCAGTTGAAGATCCTGATTTAGATTCTCCTGATCAATCAGTAGAATCACCAACAGACCAAGTATCAGATCCTGCTATGCAAGAAGAGGGTGAGCAGCCTGAAAATCAAAGTATCGGGCAAACACCTACTCGCCCAGTAAGGCCTCGATCTTATTCACGGAGCAGAACTGCTCGTTCATCTTCATCGCGTAATCGATCAATTGCTGGTAGAGAATCAATGGCTAAGCCAGCTTCAACTCGCCAAGTTGCTCGAACGGTGACCACTGGTCAAACAGCACGGACTCCTGGCCAACGAACAACAAGGCGTACTGTTGAGCCTACTTCGAAGACTGATCGATTTAGTCAATATCAGGAAGCAGGGCGAGAAGGGGTTCAGGATCTTAAAACGAGAGTATCGGCAAGAACTGGTACGACTGCAACTGAAAGAGGACGTCAGGGATATGCACGAACAACAAGAGTTCGTCAAACACGATAAGAAGTTATACTAATCCACCGTCGCTAAAATTTTGGCGACGGTGGCCAATAAAAGGTTTCGTAAGTATCTTTAAGGTATTACGCTCACAATGTTTGCTAAGATAGAGTTTTTGGATTATTCAAAGCACATTTTTACTGCAGCGTCATTAAAAATGCGTTTGCTGTTGATGATCTGTGGCGACATGATTGTCTGGCAAAAAACCACCGACTTGTGCATCCCACATTTTTTTATAAAGACCATTTTGTGCAAGTAAATCTTGATGAGTTCCGTCTTCGACAATGCATCCGGCATCAAAGACTAAAATGCGATCCATAGTAAGAAGCGTAGAAAGGCGATGTGCAACAACAAGTGTTGTTTTGTGTTGCATAAGTTTCCACAATGCTTCTTGAATATCATTTTCAGTCATTGAGTCTAGTTGAGAAGTGGCTTCATCAAGAATGAGAATGGGAGCATCTTTTAGTATTGCTCGAGCAATAGCAATGCGTTGACGTTGTCCTCCAGAAAGTTTAATACCTCGTTCTCCAACAAGGGTTTGATATCCTTCTGATAAATTTATGATAAAATCGTGGGCGCGTGCCTGTTTTGCAGCAGAAATAACTTCAGCATTGCTTGCATCTGGCCGACTGTATCGAATATTTTCAATAATGCTGCGATGAAAAAGAGATGGGTCTTGTGGAATCATAGCAATTCCCTCGCGAAGAGAGGCTTGAGAGACTTTACTGATATCCTGATTATCAATTGAAATGCTTCCTGAGTTCACTTCATATAAGCGCAAAATAAGATTAACAAATGTTGATTTCCCCCCACCAGAGTGACCAACTAAACCTACTTTTTGTCCAGGATGAATAGTAATTGAGCGATCTTGAAAGAGCGCTGGGGCATCTGGATACTGAAATGATACCTTGTCAAAAGTAATAGCTCCTTGTTGAATATTCAATATTTGAGCATGTTGGTCGTCAGCGATTTGTACTGGAGAAAAAATAGCACTTAGTCCTTGTTGAGTATTGCCAAGGAGTTCGGCATATTTGGATAAATGGCGAAGTAGTTCTCGTAAGGCTCTGCCAACTGATTTGTTCAATGTAAGAATAAGTGCAAAGTCACCAAGGGTAACTGTTTTTTGTGTATAACCATAAATAAGACCAATCATTGAAGCTGCTTGATATAGAAAAAAGGTTACTTCTTGAAATGTTGCAAGGGTAGAAATAGCCTGATCTCTGCTTTGTTCTGCTTCAACTGTTTTCTTCATGCTAACATTCAAGTATTCTTGTTCTGAGCTTGCCTGTGAAAATAATCTAACATTCATAATATTGCTTAAGATATCTGAGATATGCCCGACAGTTTGAGAGTTTCGTTCTGCAGATTGTCTGCTTCGAGGGTAAATGCGTTGTGTTAAAAAGTAAGTGCCAATAGAGACAATAAAGATCCAAGAAACAATAAGTCCAACAAATATTTTGTCGACAAATGCAAATGCAACAATTGCACAAAAAACAGAAAGTCCACTACTAAAAATTTCTGAAATAAAAAGCAAGATAAGCTCTGGAATGCTTGCCATCACATCTCTCATTTTATAGGCTAGGTTACCCACAAAATGATTATGAAAAAAAGAATGGGAGTGTTTCATAATTTGAGAAATAAGCTTATCTCCAATAAATTTTTTCATTGGCGGATGGGTTTTAATATGCCCAATAAAGTAAATTTGAATAAAAAGAGCTCGCCCTAAAAACATCAAAAGAAACAATAGCCCTGGCCAAAAAAGCGCAGAAAAAGCCTCTTCAGGTTGTGTCTGAGCAACTGCATTCATTAAGTTTTTCAGCAAGTATGGGCGTAAAGAGAACTCAATAGACCAAAATATTTCAGCTATGACTATAAGGCTTATCCAGATCCAAGATGCCTTAATGCATGATATTATAAATTTTTTCATAGTCACCTACCATTTTTCATAATGTTGTTTAAATATGGCGTATTATCGTTTTTCATAAGTTAAATGTAATACAAATGACAAGAAATAATCAAGAAATCCTTGCTTATAAGAGTCAATAACGTAAGACATTCATGATTAATCATACTTATTTTTTTCATTTTGTCAATAAATTTATGCAAAAGAGATAAAAAGACAAAGGTTAATGTTGAGCATACTTAATTATTTTTTATATGCAGAATAAAGAATTCATTTATTCTGCACATAATTGATTATTTTGTAACTTTTATTGCTGTGTCAAGGTTTTGGTCAGTTTCAGTAATGAGCCTTGTCACGTAAAATTAAAGTTTATTTTTCAAGGGTAAATCAGGTACAAAAGAAGTTTCTAATAAAATTTTTTACAAAAATAGCTACATAGCTTGCTATAAGTTTTTATACAGTTTCTATCTTTTTTGTCTCTATGGTCTATCTAAATAAATTACTTGGCATATCTTTGAATGAATTATTTTTGAAAAAGAGCTACTTAAATAAAGTTAGAATAGAATAGAGCTGAGCTGTAATACTTTTTGATTTATTGAACAGAAAACCCTTTTAGCCTGAACAAGCTTTGGGATTATTCTGGATTTTATCAATATTTCTCTGTGGCAATGTGGTAGTATATATTGCTAGAACCTGGAGCTTGTTAAGAGGCGATCTTGAAGAAATAAACTGTACTAAGTTAAGTCTGCTTTGTTATATGAGCTTAAATTTGTTTATTGATCAAGGTTGTTTGTCGAGAGTCGTGATGATAAGAAATGATGAAATCGTTTGACTTTATTATTTGGATAGTCATACTTTTGATGTGAACTTATGAGCACAGTGTCTCTTTCACCCTGTACTTGAGCCAAGATAGTTTCTTCTTTGCGTCTTCACGTAAGAATAATGATTTCAAAGCCAAGACCTGGAATATGATCGGATCAACAAGTATGTACTTAATGATTATTCCGATTAGTGAATTTAGTGCAAGGTGTTTAGCAAGTTCGGATTGTAATTTATTCTAAACGCTTAATCTTAAGGAAAAGATCATGGCAATTGGCATAGTTAAGTGGTTTAATCCTACTAAAGGATTTGGTTTCATTCAACCTGAAACAGGTGGAAATGATGTTTTTGTTCACGTAAGTGCATTAAAGCGTGCGGGTATTCCTACGCTTGATGAAGGGCAAAAAGTAAGTTATGAGCTCGCCACCGATCGTGGAAGAACATCAGCTGTTGACATCAAGGTGATGGAGTAACCACCACTTAGATAATTGCTTACTCTAGCAATTACCATTTTCCCAATAGATGAAGCATTTTTTAGTGAAGATTTGCGGGAAAATTAAAAGTTGATGCAAAGGTCCTCTTTTTTAAAAGAGGACCTTTTTTTATTTATTCTTTTTAATAAGGGTTGATTGGTGTTTGATGTTGTTTCTTCAATCAAAGATCCTCGTGTGCTGCATGCGCGAGAGCTGCAATCTGCAAAGGGCCGCAAGCAACATAAGCAGTGTTTGTTGTTTGGTCGTGAGCAAGTTGAGTGGGCTGATCAGGTAGATGTAAAGCTTGAAACAGTTTTTTCTCTTGAGCCTCTTGAGTATTCATCGTGGCCCATTGTGCTGGTAACAGAAGGGGTAATGAAAAGGATTAGTGATACCTCCTATGTTGTGCCGATTATGGCTGTTGCGGATATTCCAGAGAAGAAAAGGGGAAGAGAAGATTTTATTGTTGTTGCTGATCAGGTCAAAGATTTTGGAAGTCTTGGTTCACTCATTCGTACAGCGCATGCATTTTCAGTTGATACTATTTTTTTTTCTATCGATGATGTTGATCCATTTCAGGGTAAGGTAATTGATAGTTCTCGTGGTCTTGTCTTTAAAAGCCATTTTGAATTTGAACCATCAGTGAAGCAAACAATTGCCCTGTTAAAAGAGCGAGGATATCAGCTTGTAGTGAACAGCCCTCATGTGCCGACTGTGCAATCTCAAGTTGAGCTAACTCCATTCAAGCCTATCGCGCTTGTAGTAGGAAATGAATTGCATGGGGTTGAGCAGGATTTCATTGATGCAGCCGATGTAGTAATAAAAATTCCGATGAGTATGGCTGTTGATTCACTTAACGAGGTGGTTTCTGCCCAGATATCAAGTTATGATTTGATTTTTAAACAAGTTCTTGGGATGTTACGAGAAAAAGTTGTGACCAATTTAGGACGCCAAGTAAGTGCTGCAGGTAAATTGATTCGGCTAATTTTTGACCAATTAATAAGTCAAAAAACTGACCTTTCAGGTGAGCAGGTTATTTTACTTATGATCATGCACTGTGATGGTGCTATGACGCAAGAACAAATTACCCAAGATGTTGGGATTATTGATAATGAGGATGCGCTTGGTACATTTTTAAAACCGCTGAAAGAAAAAGAGTTTATTAACAGTGAGTACCAAGAGTATTCAATTACTGAGTTAGGGAATCAATTTTTGGCACAAATTTGGCCGCTGGTTGAGCAGGCGAATTACAAAATTGTATCGCAGTTTTCAGAAAATGAACTTACTGTGTTGCATAAGATTTTAACAAAGCTTCAGATTGGATGTGACGATGCCATGCTGGAAAAGAATAATAAAAATTGATTCATGAGAGCTTAGTTGCTCCATACTACTTATCGTAAAAAAGTCTTAATGTAATTTTTCAAATCGAAATACTTTTTTCGCTGTTTGCATTTTATAAATTTAAGTGTTAAGTTGTTCTTTAATGCTTGCTGAGTTTTGTAAATCAAAACTTTCACATTAGTTCGTTTAATTGTTTAATCTTTTTTAACTAACAAGAGGTATAATTATGCAAAAATTAAATGTTATTGCTCTTGCTGTCGCTCTTATAGTGTGTGCTCAGCCAAATAAAGATGTGTTAGCCCAAGCAGCAAAAAAAGAAGCAAAATCCCTTAAGGCTGAAGCTAAAAATAAAACAAGAAAAGCGAAGAACAGTCTTCAAGATGCAGCAGAACAAGCTAAAAACAAGGGAAAGAATTTAGCTTCTGATCTTCAAGAAAAAGGCGAAAAAGCTGCGTCTACTGTTGGAGAAAAACTTAACGATGTTAAGGAAAAAGTTCAAGAAAAAAGCAAAGATGCATCATCAGAAGGTAAAGATGTAGCTTCTGATCTTCAAGAAAAAGGTGAAAAGGCTGCGTCTACTGTTGGAGAAAAGCTTGAAAACGCTAAGGATAAAACAGTAGAAGGGGCAAAAAGTCTTGGCTCTAAAATAAAAGATGGAGCTAGAAAGGCAAAGGACGCCGTTAGTGGTATGTTCGAAAGCAAAGATGAAAGCGAAAAAAAAAAAACTGAAGAAGAAGAATTAGTTGATGGAGTTCTTGAGGAACTCTCTGATAAATAAAAAAATACAAGTGCATAATTTTTAAGTGCATAGTATTAAAATCAAATTACCATAGGAAAAGCCACTAGATTTAAATCTAGTGGCTTTTCCTATGGTATAATTAAAAATGGTATAGCTAAAACTCTCTAAGAGCTACGTATTTTCGTCGCATCATAAAAATATTTAATCTCAGCAGGGCCAGGTTTAAGTTGAGGAATAAGTATTTTCTTAAAGATATATTTTATAAATTTTAGCAATCAAATTACATTCAAATAGGAAGGATGTAAGAAGTTCGTTTTTGTTTAGAGTAGTAATAATATTATATCTTTTATTTTGAATAGACTTTGAGAAAAAGGGATTGCTAAATACTTGCAAAAATCATTAACTTTGCAAAAAATAACAGTTACATGAGGTCTTTTGTTTAGTTTTCAACAACGTTAAGAATCTCAAAAAAGAGATCTTTTGTCTTATTTATAATTATTTTTTAATTATAAAGTTCGTATTGTTGAGCAAGATAGATTATTTTGAGGGAGGAGAGGGGTGAGAAGCGCTTATGTATTTTTGCTATTTTTATTTATGGGATGGGTACCACTTTATTTTGCAAGCAATATCACAAGAAACAAAATGGATAAGGAGCAAATGGGGCGGTTACAGTTGTTTGTTGATGAAAGCTACTTTAATTTTTATGGCAATGAAGACAAATATCAAGCAACAACACTGGCAAATGCTTTTTTTGAGGCTTTACGTTCAAAAGTAAGTCCTGTTATTTGTACAACACCTTTTATTCTTGCATTTTTGCAGTATTGTCAGATAGTAGTTCATGAGAACGGAGCCGATGATGTTGCATATAGCAATGTTGTGCAAGGAGGGTGGAAGTGCTTTGCAATTCCTCAAAGCCGTCTTTTTATATTAATTCCATGTGCGACGACAAAAGATCAAAATGTTATTGACTGGTCTTTCTGGTTAGATGTAGACGGGTTGTCTGAAGTGGATTTAGCTTCATCGCTTCCTGAGTATAATGCTCTTGGTGAACTGTACAATGACCTTGTAAGACAGCATACTTTTTCTTCAGAATCAAATGTTACTTCTTTTCAAGAGAAGAAGGTTGTGCAAGATCCTTATGCTTTTGATCCTGCTAAAATAAAAGCTTTGTTCGCACGCTATATTCGCCCAGATAGGCCTCAGCCAAAATGGAATATTGTCTGGACAGGGCATGGACATTTAGATGCTCCCTATTATAGAAAAGATGCTAATGGAGAGCTTCATCAAATTTTAATTGCTGGAGTAACCATTCCAACTATCAAGAAAATGCTTGCTCTTTTTGATGATATGAATGCGCGATCAGTTACATTGATTACCTGTTTTGCAGGTGAGGTTAATCGTTCATACTTGACCGCAACAGATTCTTTGGGGGGACGATATTCATATATTTTAACGCTCCTTGCTTCTTCAAATCGTGTAGTGACATTTAATTATCGATCTGGCAAGCGGGGTATGCTCAATTTCTTTAAGGCTCTTGAATCATTTTCTCCAAATTGGCTACATGAAGCCCTTTCATATATTGATAATCAGGCTTTGACAGAGTATCTTGGCAATGGACCACAATTTCTTATACCAGGTAGTGATGATTATCAGGTATTTTTACCGGTAAAAGAAGCAAAATCTGGAGAGCCGTTATTTATTCAGCAATTAAGAGAAAAAACAGCATTGATAACAAATCAATATGTGCAGCTAGCAAGAGAACCTATTAAAAAAAGAGGAGGTTACTTTTCAACAGAGCTTAAAGAAAAATTATTTTTGTATGTGTACCCGACTATTATTGACGTGCCTCTTACCATTACACCAACGATAAAGCATTGTGTGCAGAAGCATGAGCCATTTGGTCCTCGTGACCAAATGATATTTTTTGCAGCATCTGGATCCTGGTTGCCCAAGGATGACAATTATTTTTTCAAACCACTCCATCTTTATTTTTGGGATAGTAAAGATACTGATTTTTATTTATGGAGGTTTCCGATTTTTCAATCAATGCTTAAGGATAACCACTTTCATGCTTTTTCTTCTATCAAACTTGTTCTTCCTGTACATTATACTCAAGAGGAATATCGTTATACTAAAAAAATTAATCCTCAAAATGATTATGAGTACTTTGTATTTGAGAAAAAGCAAAGTGTCATTAAAGAGCTTGGCAAAAATGGAAAACCGTATCATGCAGGAATACTCGCTTTTTTACAGTACGCATTTTTGTCTATTGCTGGACGACTTTCTAAGCATACCTTTTTTATCAAAGAACTAAGTGGATTTAATGATTTTGCTCGTGTATATCGGGCTGAATTGACATCCATAGAGCAGGAGCTTAATAATATTAAAAAGCAGTCGGCTCATTACTTTAACTATAAGAGCAAATGTGCAGAGATCAAAAAGATGGTTTCTTTCCAGGAGAAAAATATAACGCTTGAAGATGTTCTCATTCAAACAGAAGCATTTGGCGAAGATACTTATGCTGAAAAAGTAACAATTTTTTTTAGATATGATAGTAAATATTGGCAGCTTAACTATGATCAAAAAAAAGAAGGAATGGGAGATAAGTTTACGGTGCCATGGAATTTTAAAGAGATAGCTCCACGTGAAGCTCTAGAGCAATATAGAAAGCTTACTGAGTCAACTATTATGAAAAAAAAGATTATTGTTGCAGATCGTACCGATAAACCTTCATATGATTGGTTTGATTTTCAAAAAGTTGAAGAATATGATTCCAGAAAACTTCTTTTATTCCAGCTGTTTGATCTTTATCCAAAGGTGAGAGCGCTGCGTGGACGTAAGAATGAACTTAAAAAATTGTCAGATGAAGCTGCCCGAAGAGAAGGAAGCCTTCATTATGAGAGGAGTAAGCAGATATATGAGGAGCAAAAAGCTGAAAATCCGTTAGGACTCAATCGCTTGAAAAAAAAGCTAGAAGAACTGTCTGAAAAGCTAAAAAAATTACGAGTCTTATTAGTAGCATTGGCTGGTAAGCTGTAGATTTTCATTTTTATGAGGTATGCTACCTTTCTGTAAGAGTTATTCTGATAAACTTTTAAGAGAAGGGGAGTCTGATGTTGTTTTCTTTATTCAATCAAATGCGTAAGTATGTCATGTTGCAATGGTTCTTGGGTATGCTTTTTTTTGTAGTTTTGGCTACAGGAGTTATCTACAATCGCTGGTATATTTCTGAAGATATCATGGGGCATTCATCAAAAATTGATTCGTATGAACATGTGCAGGATCTCCTTGCATCCCTTACCTCGGAAGATGTCTGTATATTTGATATTGATAAAACACTTGTTTATCCTACTGATCAGGCAGTTCAGCACATTAAGACAGATGCATTGCGACGTGCTGTTTTTGAAAAACAACCAGAGCTTATCAATCCTCGAGAGACTGAAAAGAATTTGAGCTTAATTATGGCACAGGCACCACGCGATCTTGTTGAGCCTGACATTAGAGAGATAATTAATGATCTTAAAGCACGTGATGTTCATACTATTGGGTTGACAAAATTAATGACTGGTTCATATGGCAAGCTTCCTCGTCTTGAGGTCTGGTGTTATGATATGTTAAAAAAATTAGGTATTAATTTTCAAAGAGAAGATGTTCCTGAAGATTTAGTATTCACGACTTTTGTACCCTTTAAGCATAATCATGTGCGCTATTATAAGGGTATTTTGTTTACTCATGACAAATCAAAAAGTGAAGTGCTTGCTGCCTATTTAGATGCATTAGCTTTAACTCCTAAAAGAATTGTTTTTTTTGATAATAAATATAAAAATATTTTAGCTATAAATGAGCTTTGTAAAAGGCGAGGAATAGAGGCGCATTGTTTTTGGTATAAGGGTGCAGACAAAAAATATTCACCAACACTTGATATTAAGCGGGCTGTTTTTCAAGTTGATCAATTAGTTAAGCATGATGTTTGGATGAGCGATGAAGAAGCAAGCAATGCAATGCAAAATTCTAAATTTACGACAGCTGCTGATTTTGCGCGTCAAAAAAAAATGTATAAAATACCTGTTACATATTAATTGTATGGTATATTTTTATGAATTATTGACTCTCTAAGAATGATTGTCATAAAATTAAACTATTTTATAGATTGACTCTCGTTTGAAAATAGGTAATCTATGGGCAAGTTGTTTTAACTTTAACAGTAAAAAGAGAAAGGCATGCATATGCTAATTTGGACTCTAGTCGTTTCTATTTTATCCGTAAATTCATTATTTGGTTCATTTGTGGTGACAAAAAATATATATGAGCAATGGAGAGTTCAATGTTCTAATATTGTTCAAGAAATCCATGCGGATCAAGGTAAAGGATCCGTGCTTTTTGTGGTGAGTGATGAGCTTGCATTTTACACAAATGACTGGATTTTGTTGCCGGAGAATAAATCGAAATTTAATAGTACTTATGAAAAAAATATAAATTATTACAATTGTCTTGAAAATAATATGAGTACTGCGTTTATACAACTATTGTCTAAAAAGATTGCAGAGGGTGCAAGTGGCCACTTGGCTTTAAACGGCGATGTTTCACCTGAGATTTGGGCTTGTTATCAAAAGCTAATGAATGCTAACGGTATATGGCCTAATATGTACTCAATGTTCAATAATATAAACCTTAGAGATTATAAATTTGTTATCATATTTGCTCGTGAAAAAAGTGATGGAGATTTTCTTCGAAAACGTCTTGGTCAATATCCAGAAGAGAAAATAAAAATAATTCACTTTGAAGATAAAAAACCGACTTGCGACAAAGAAAAACATAACAGTGATAGTAAGCAATCTGAGCCAATGAAAAGAAATTTTTCATTTGAGCGAACGCTTAGCTGGGTAAGTTTTTATCCGATAACTGAGTCAGATTGGGAAGAAGGAAAAAAATCTACAGATGAGCCTGCACAAGAGTTAAATTATAAAGATTCTTATCTAAAAGATGAAAAAGAGTGTTTAGCTGATGTTCTTGCTGCAAGTTGGGATGGCACAGAGCGGTTTATGTTATTAATATAAGAGCTTTTTTGAATTCATTTTGTTTCTATGGTATAACAATATTCATAATGGTGAAAGAGCTGTGTAATGAAGGCGCTTAAAAGATAGAAGGTATTAGTTAGTCATCTTACATAGTTTTGAGGAACATTATGAAAAAAATTATTCTTCTTGCATTTGTTGTATCGCTGATTTCTGGAGGAGCTTCATTACAAGCTGGTTTTGGAACTAAAGTTAAAAATGCAGCAAAAGAAATAGAAAAAAAAATTAAAGAGGCTGTAAATAGCGTTTTGAAAAAAAAGAAAAATTCTGACTTGAATAAGCAAGATATAAATAAAGAAAAAGAAGAAGCAACTGAACAAGCAGTTCTTCTTGCTGTTTCTGACGATAATGTAGCGGTAGTTGCTACTGAAGTTGTTGATGGAAATCTTTCTGAAAATGAGTTGGAAGAAGCTGTAGAAAAGGTTGTAACATAAACCCTTTCACTCTTCGGAAAAATTTAAAGGCGTTTGTAATTCATACAAGCGCCTTTTTTAGTGCTTATAGTTATAGCTAGACTCTCTAAAATTTAAGGGGTTTAAAATTTTCAAGGGGGGCATTAGTTTGAGCTAAAGCTTCGCTACAGTTGTTATCCTCAGCTCTTGTTTTGAAGACGACCCTAGAGTTCATATAGATTTTAAGTTATGCCCGCTATAAGTAGGCTTTTAGCTTAAGATCAGTATTTTATTTTTTGCATAACATACTCAGTTCCCCAAGTAATCCACAGGCTTTGTGAAAAACAAATTAAAAATACAAGAATTTTAGATGTTAGTATAAAAGAGAGTGTCCAGGTCAAAAGCCACATAATAAGGCTACCAACAATAGCAAGCCCTACTTTTTTCCAATAATAATAGATAGTTGTTGTGTAGTATCTGGTGTTGCAAAATGTTCCAATGAGAATACCACTAATAATTGATTGTGAGGATGCAATATTATTGAGGTATGGGGTACTAGCAATTGGAATGCTTAATGGGCATGTAATGATTAGTGCAAGAGTTGCTAACGTAGGAAAGTGAATATTTTTAAGCAATTTATAGTTATAGTGTCCGATGATTATAAGAAGCAATGCTGTAATCACTGCTCCAAAAATGTCATACCAACAATGATAACCAAAAAAGGTAAGCCAGTATCCAATACCGCTTAATAAGATTAAAGTAAATCCTGTATAAAGTGGATTTTTTATTTCATAAGCAAGCCAGCCCCACAGTACACACGCCGATTGCATATGTCCACTCGGAAAGGCATATCCTGAAGAGTTAAGAAAGGCTGGCAGTGGGACTTTAAAAAGGCACTTAAGGTTTGGGTTAATAATCAGGGAGAGGCAAAGAAGAAGTAAGGATCGTAATATTTTGTGACGATTCTGGCCGAAATAGCAAAAAATAATAACCGGAATGACAATTGTTGGATGAATAAAATAAAGCCAACTTTTTCCAAGTAGTGTTATATAATTCATAAAAGTACTCCTTTTTCGAGCTATATTTGAATAATTTCTTTGGAAAGTACTTTATCTTTATTGAGATAATGTGTCAATACAACTAGGTATTCAAGTGGATGAATATTGATAATTAACGTTGGGCTTTTTGCTTGTAAGATGAATATTTTTACCCCAAGACTTTCACGATTAATGTTAGAGTAAGTATTTTTAAGGTATGCACAAATAGCTTGAAGACTATATTAAATTAAGAGTCATTCTCATACTCACAATATTTGCAGAAGACGATAATCAGGGCGAAGCTTTAGCGCAAGCGAATGACCCCCTTGAAATTTAAATCATATAAATCTTAGAGGATTTAGCTATAAACGTGAGTTCTTGGATTTTCACAAAGAATTTAATTTGGATATATTTAAGGTTTAATATTTTTATTCAGTAGTTATTACTGAAATTTAAAGAGTCTGCAGAGCTAAATACCTCTCAATCTGTTCTTTAAATTTCACAGCAACTTTTTTACTAAGAATTCTTATCTTAAATTTATACTTAAGCCTACGCCTATCTTTAAAGTTTACGCAGATTTTTACTTTAAGCCAAAGAAGAAAGGACGAGGTTTTGGTCTGAGTTTTTCTTTTGGACCAAAGTTTACATTAATTATTTCAGTATTTACTCTTTCAGTTTTTTCATTTGTGTCAAATATAACGTTTCGGAATTCGGCGCTCTCCTTATGCTTTACCTCTTTTTTGGTTTTTAGACTTGCACCCTCTTTTATTGCAGACTTTGTGGGTTGAGGTCCTCTGTTAGAGACAACTATTTTTGGCACAGGATCAGCAGGTTCTATTTCTTTTAACAGCTTGAGGTGGCGATTAACTATATCAAAGTTTATTTCTTGTTCATCTAAAGCCTTTATTAAAAGATTATTTATATGATTTTCTAACTGTTCAGAGGTGATTTCTTCTTCGTCAAAGGAGTGAGGTTCCGTAGAAGCTTTTTTTATATTATTACTTTCTTTTTCAGCTATTTGAAGTTGATCATTAAGAAAAGGTAAGATTTTTTCTTTTATCTCATTTATACTATTATAAAAATCCTCAATAGTTCTTGCGTTATCAATTTTTTCAATATAGGCAGAGGCGGATGAGCCAAAAACGTCTAATATCTTATTTATTTCGTTTTTAGCGGATGTTCTTTCATTGTCTTCTATCTGTTTAACATTGTTAGTCAGATCCAAATTTATTTTATATAACAAATTATTAAGTACTTCGTTAAGATTGTTGTAACGCTGAGTTCTGCGCTCAACTGTCTCGATGCTTTTTTGAGCTATTTCTTTATTTATTTCTTCAAACTCCTTAGCTTTCTCCAAAACCTCGTCTCTCTTTGAATTCTTATTTTTTGAAGTAGTGTCTTGAAGCCTTTTTAAGTTTTTCTTAAAATTTTCTCTATTTTCATTATTATCAAGATAGGTTTTTAATTTTGTTTCTGGGAGAGTCTTTTGGAGAAAGTTTCTTACTTTTGAGTCCCTTCGCAAAATTTGGGTTGCAATTTCTTTTATTATATTAAGGTGACTTAAAGCATCATTATTTATTGAAAATGACTTATTTTTGAAAAGATGATCGAAATATGAAAAAGCTTCATTAACTTGAGTTTCCTTATCATCTCTTCTTGAAAGAGATTCATACTCTTCAATTAAATCATCAAATAGAGCCTTTCTTTTTTTAAAAAGAGGGGTTAGCTTATTCTGCGATTGTTGAGCTCTCTTAGTGTCTGATGAGTTACTATTGCCTAAATTACTTGCTGCTGTTAGTTGGGTTTGGCTTTTTTGAATACTAAGGTTTCTTCTATCATTATTCCCATCACTATTACTACCGCTACTGCTAGCTTTAGATACTGATAGCTTGTCCTTGAGTTTTGAGAGTTTGTCTTGCAGGTGAGTAAGTTTTTCTTTAAGTATATTAAGATTTAATTGGAGTTTTTTCAATGGTATTGCAAAATAATTAGTATAATCAGTGCAGTATGCCTCTGGCTGCCAAGCAATGCCTGCTAGCATAAAAAACATTATAAAAAATATATTGTTCAACATTGTTTTATTTTCCTTATGCTTCAAGGGGATAAATATTAATAATAAATGTCTTATTTTTGTTGCTTGGGTTTTTAATTTTAATATCTGTAATATAAAGGTTTTTGAGAGAAATACTTTGATCTTTACGGCTACTATCAAACTTGGGGAGTGTAACAATTGCACCCTGATCTGTATTTTGAATATTGGTGAAAAGAGCTTTGTCGTTGTGTAGAAGGCGCTCTTGATAAATAGAAAATGAGGTGATGGTAAGTGGGGCAGCAGGATCATAATCAAGTACTATGAAAAGGTTCTTGCTTCTTGTTGGAATCTTTCCTTCAAGATCAAATAATTTACTGTGATGTGGCTTATCATGTTGTTTTTGCCAAGATGAACTTAAAAAAGTTGTGATTTGCTTTATTTTACTTTTTTTATGAGCTTGAGTTGTTCCCTTTACATAAATCATAGAATTTTTAGCAATTTCGAGAAGTCCATTTTTTGGTCTTTCTCGCCACCATGATTGATATGATGGTGTTTGAGGGGAGCCAACCTCTGTTTGATAACTTTTTGACTTGCTATTTCCCCATTGTCCTTTGAAGTTAATCCACTCTTGTCCTGGGTCATTTACATTAATGACGGTGTGTTGGGTATTCCATGTTGCTCCTTTGCCTGTTTGATCAAATGCTTTATTAAAATATTTAATTTCTTTACTGTAACTTGAGTGTCCTGAAAGTGCTGAATAAATAATAGGGTGTGTTTTTTCATAAAAATTTAGATCTTTTGCTGCTACGTAGCTTCCAAAGTTGTTGGAGCCGTGTGCTGCTAAATATACTTCTTTAATGGTAAGGTCTCGGTTTAGGTGGACATCAATATGTTCCCAATCTCCAACATGAGAGCCAAATGAAACAAGGCCAATATCAACAGTTGGGCCATTGTAAGCATAGAAGAAGAGGTATTGAATAACAATTTCACCGGAGCCTTTCTTAAAGAGGTGGGCGTAACAGGGGGCATTGCTTTCTAGGTTGCTTATTTTACTACTGGTGTTCTTGACAAGGGGCTCTCCATAGTAGACTTCCTTATTTTTCGGCTTGAGGAAGTGATAATCCTGTGTGTATTGACCAAGAACGGCTACATTATCCGGAGTAATTGCTCCTACGTGGGCAACAAGCTCTTTGGGTTTTAAATTGATACGTGTTTTAGGAAGGTCTGATAGTAGTTTCCATACAGCGCATTGATTAACAAACCATCCAACCCCACATGGAAAATAGCATTCTTTTGGGTGAAAATAAACAAAGGGAGCATATTTTCTGATAAGCATTTTTTCAGAAAATATTGCTTCATTCTGTTGCCCATAAAGAGTATTAATAAAAGATATTACAAGAATAGTGTAATTAATTGTTTTCATTCTACTCTTCTCCCTATCCTTTATTAAAAATTAGTCTATTGGGCTGTGGATGGGTGTTGTGTAAATAATAGCTCCTAAGCCAATGATACCTGCAATCAGGAGTGATTCAATAATAATTGACCAGGCTAATGATTGTTCACATTGAAGTTCAGTTTGTGGTTCATAACAGGTAAGAGCTGCATCTATAAGATTTAATCTTTTTTCTAAGGCTTCTTTAAGTGATGGGCTATCGTTTAATTTTACTTGATTAAGCGTTTCAAGGTCAAGCAATGTGCATTTTTTCATATTTTTTAGGGCATTATAAGACTGTGCTGTATAGGTTTGATATAAAGCTTCGTCTGAAGTTTTATCTTCAGGAGCAGATTCTTTAAGGTACGTATCAACTAAGATATTTTGAGAATCTTTATCAAAGTTTGCAGCTAATTCGTTTGAAAGGGTAATGCTTAAAAAAAGTGCGAGAGTTGCTGATTTCATAGGTTTATCCTTATTTTATTTAGATAATTAATAATAATTTTTGATCGATATTTGAATAAAAACGAATATTAGTTTGTAGTTTAACAAGTAATTTAAAATTGACAAATTATTGCGATTTGTAAATGGTTTTTGTTAGTATAAAAATGTACTCGCGTACTAATTTGTAGAACAAGAGAGGATAGTTATGAAAAAAATAGTAGAGATAGTCTGTTTAGTAGCAGTTGCTTTTTTTGCCCTTAATATGGATTCTCAATCAAAGAGGAGTGACTCTTTAGAGCCTGTATTTGCTCCTTTGCAAGAGGGGCAGGGAAGTTTTAGGGCAGATATTTATGATGGGTCAAAAAGTGTGTATGTCAAAGATCTTTCATTTTTTGGTGTAACATCTCTTGGTCGTATCAAAAGTGAGCGAGATGATTCAGTGAGTGAATTTGATCTTTCTGAGCTTAATCAGGTAGAAATTGATAACCCTCATTTTGATAGTAAGCGTTTCAGTGATCAAATTTTTACTAAAATTACTATTCAAACTCGTCCGCTTGGAAATGCAAAAAAAGGAAGTACTGTTTCAGACCTTCTTGTTCCACGGAACATTATTGTTTGCGGAAAGGAATATGAAACAGGTTTGAAGCGAGCATGGTTTGTTAGCAAAATCGATAAAATTGTTGTTCACCACAATGATTATAAACGTGCCAATTATCCACCAAAAGAGTATACAACAAAAGTAAAAGAAAAAAAAAAAGAAGAGAAAAAAGCAATAGAGTCCAGCTATCTTGTGGCTGTTTCGAAAGATCAAGGAAAGAATGATAATGAAAAAGAAGTAATTGTTAGTGAAAGAGGAATAAGCAATGAAAAAAAAGAAGAAGGAATTGTTGCAACATTTCAAACGCTTATTTATGCTTTTTATGACTTTGTAGCTTCATTGTTTTCAAGCATCATTGGACTCTTCAGATAAAATAACCATTATGAGATCTCTTCCAAAAGCTAAAGCTGAATTATTCAGGCAAGGCTTGTAAAAAAGTAAAATGAGCAATTCTAAAGAGCTTGGTCATAGGGTCTATTGCTAGACCCTATAATTTATTTTATAAGACTATTTAGCTATAATTGTCAAAAAAGCGAAAGTTGTTTAAAGCTATGGATGCAAAATGATGAAAACGATTAAACTAGGTTTAACAAAAATACTTGGTCTTACCTTAGTTTTTGTAGGCATCATTGGGCTTTTTTTGCCTTTTTTACAAGGAGTGCTTATGATTTTGCTTGGGGGAACTCTGCTTATTGGCAAAAGAAAAACTTATAAAATACTTGCGCACTTCAAAAAAGGATAACTTAAGAGCTTTGTCGAGCAGCAGCTTTTTCGCGAGATTGAAGTTTTTGTTCTTTTGTAAGGACTTTCTCTTTAATATTGCGTCTTTTACCAACACAGTGCTTAAGATAGTTAAGCTTTGCTCTACGAACTTTTCCAAGCCTAACAAGCTTAATAGAATCAATCATTTTTGAGAAATAAGGGAAAATTCTCTCGACTCCAACGTTGTTTGCACCAATACGCCTAACGGTAAAAGTAGATGCAATGCCGTTTTTATGAAAAGCTATGACGTCTCCCTTGAAAAGCTGAACACGCTGCTTGTCACCATCTTTAACAAGTTGACCAACTTCAATATGGTCTCCAACTTTAAACTCTGGGAATTTACGATCAACAACATCGATGTTGAGAATGGTTTCTTTTGTAAACTTTTGTGCTTTCATTTTTTCCTGACAAACTGAACTTTTCGTGCAAGAGAATACATATCAATTTATGCATGCAAAAACATGCCTACCCCAATGATTATAGAGCTAAATGCCTGATAGATCAACCTTATTTTTATTATTTGTCTGGATTGAGCCCATCTGGATGGAGTCCTAGCCAGCGATCTAAAATAATTGAGACGGCTGACCTTACAGAGAGGTGATTATAGGAGGTAAGTCCATTAATTGATGTGAGCATGTAATCAGACTGTTTAATAATACTATCAGCAAGTCCTTGACCTGTGCCGAATACAAGCAAAATTGGCTTCTTCTCTTTCCAAAGAGTAGATTGTTGCTTGTAGTCAATAATAGGTGCATGAGGTGAGTATTGAGCACTTGTACCAATAATAAGAGGGCGTTGATTCTCTTTTTTTTCAATAGATGCAATCATTTCATTGAAATTGTAAACAGTCTCAATGCATTTAAGAGCTTCATAGCGGCTTTCATTGTACCGCTTTCCTCCTTCAGACTGCCAAAAATTAATAAATGTTTCTACAATATGCTGTTGGTCATTGAGAGGGCTGACAATAAAAAAATTTTTAATTCCGTAGGTTGTGCATGATCGAGCAATGTCATGAATGTCAAGTGATGGAATAGAAGTTTGACCAATTCTTCCATCTTTAAGCATCACATCTGTGTGCATAATTGCTACGTAGTGATGAGGAATAAACTGGCGAGCAAGTGTAATATCCTCATTTGTTGGAGATGAAGAAGAAAACCATGAAAAATTGGTATAGATAGTTTTTTCTGCAGCTGCTTTTTGGCGCCACTGCCGAATTGCTTCATGGTTGCCTGATTGAACAGTGTCTGGAATTCGTTTATTATTCCACTCAACCGGTAAACCATAGGAAGGGTAATCAAAAAAAGAGCCCTGGAAAGAGTCTTCTGAGACAGATTCTTGTTTTCCAACAATTCCAGGGAATAAGCGTAAGAATCCTTCTAAAAATAACTGAGCAGGAGTATCTCCACCCATTACCACAAAGTCACCAATTGAAATAAGTTTGTCGGCATAATGTTCTTCAACTCGATGATCAATGCCCTCATAGCGAGCGCAGACAAGAATGAGGTGTTTTGAACTAGCAGCACGAGTTGATTTTTCGCATGATGACTCTTTTGATTTAAGAGAGCGAGCAATTTCAGCAAGGCCCCGTTGACTAAGCTTTTCCCCTTGAGGGGAGAAAAAAATGGTATATCCTTTACCATGTGTTGCAATGCATGATTCAATGGCTTTTTCAACAATAGTTGGTTTAATGACCATACCTGAGCCAGGTCCTGCAATAGGAGTATCAACTCGTTCTTTAGGGGCACAAAAATCAGAGAATGCGATAAGGTTAAATTCCACTAACCCTTTTTCCTGCGCTTTTCCGATAATACTATGTTTGATAAATGATCTGTGTAAATCTGGAAAGAGACTAATAATAGATATAGTAATCATGTTGTTTTTACTGATTAAATGAGTTCAATGTGATAAAACAAAAAAGAGACTGCTCTGCAGCCTCTTTAGCTTAAAATAGTATATAAATTCTTCAACCTGATCATTCAAGAATTTCAAGAACGGCACGTTTATGGTATTTCGATGCAACTGCATGAACAAGCGTTCGAATTGATCGGGCAGTCTTACCTTCTTTACCAATAACTTTACCAAGATCTTCTGGAGCAACGCGAAGCTCTATGATTGTTGCTTGCTCACCGCTTATTTCTGAAACAATAACATTGTCAGGTTTGTCAACGAGTTTTTTAACGATATGCTCGACTAGTTCTTTAAGCATAACCACATCTCCCTACGCGTTGAGTCTCGTATGTAAAATTGCGATATAATATCAAGTTAGTGTGTTGTGGCACACCGTATAAAAAAGAGCTTTTTTAAGAAGCTGCGCCTCTTTGTTTTAAGCGTACGAGCTTAAGAACAGCATCAGAGCATTGGGCCCCTTTGCTCATCCATACATCAATTTTATCTGTATAAAGCTGTATGATTTCTTTTCTAATAGGATCGTAGGTGCCAAGACTATCAAGAGGTGCACCGTCGCGACGCTTACGGCTATCTACTGCAACAACTCGCCACATAGGTCTATTTCGACGTCCAAATCGCGTAAGACGAATTTTAACTGCCATTATGAACAATCCTTTCAGTGTTCTTCAGTATGGAGGTTACTATGAGTATTCACTGTGAACCCTAAGTTACAATTAACGTACTATTATCGAAAAAACTTCCCCATCTTTCCCGTCTTCTTAAACATTTTAACAAATTGTTTGCTTTGTTCAAATCTTTGTAACAATTGATTAATGTCTTGAACCTGAGTTCCAGACCCCAAAGCAATTCGTTTTTTACGTGATCCATCAATGGTATGGGGAAATACTTGCTCTTTATGAGTCATTGATGAAATAATTGCTTTAAATTTTTTTATTTCTACTTGTCCTTTTTCCATCATATCTGGAGTAACTTGATTCATATTAGGAAGATACCGTGTAATTTTTTGCAAAGATCCCATTTTGTCGATCAAGTGTAGTTGGTCAGCAAAGTCTTTGAGGCTGAAGCTACCATCAAGCAATCGGCGAGACATGTCTTCTTGTTGATCTTCACTAATATTTTCGCCAGCCTTTTCAATGAGAGTTAAAATATCACCCATACCCAAAATACGAGTAGCCATACGCTCTGGGACAAAGCTTTCTAAATCATTACCTTTTTCGCCAGTTCCTACAAAAGAAATTGGTTTTTTAAGAGCATAACGAAAAGCAAAAGCTGCTCCTCCACGAGTATCACTATCAATTTTAGTTAAAACAGCTGAATCAAAACCAATTTCTTGGTCAAAAGTTTGAGCGACATTAAGGGACTCTTGTCCTGTCATTGCATCAAGAACCAAAAACTTGTGACGAGGAGTAAGGTTTTTATTAATGATAGCTAACTCATTCATCATGTCTTGATCAACATGTAATCGGCCAGCTGTGTCTAAAATAAGAAACTCATAACCCTCTTTTTTGAAAAATTGATGAATTTCTCGTGCTGCATCAACGGGCTTGGTTGCCTCTGCTCGATAAAAAGAGACTTCATTTTGTTGTGCAAAAATTTCAAGTTGATCAATTGCTGCTGGACGGTAAAAGTCAACGGAGCTTACGAGAATACGACGTTTTTTCCCTCGTTGCTTTGCCTGCTGTTGAATCCATTTAGCAATTTTAATGCAACTGGTTGTTTTTCCTGATCCTTGAAGCCCCATTACCATAACAACTGATGGGATAGGCAGAGAGACTGGTGAAAAAGTTGTATTTCCACCAAGGAAAGCAAGAAGTTTATCATGTACGACCTTAATCATTTGTTGACCAGGATTGAGAGCTTGTTGGATTTTTTTACCAACAACTTCATTGCGTAACTCTCCTAAAAAGTGTTCAACAATGTCTAAAGGAACATCTGCTTCAAGAAGGGCATCTCGAACTTGATCCATAGATTCTTTTATATTTTCGTCAGTGAGACGTCCACGGTCTTTTAACCAGCCAAGGACTCCGGAAAATTTTTGAGAGAGAAAATCGAACATGAAATCACCTGCTGATGAGCTGTAAATAGAGTTACTAACAAAACAAATTGATAATATCAGCAAAAAAGAAAAGGCTCAAGTATAAAGGTCAAAATCTTATTTAAAATAGAATACTTTTAATAATTATTTTTTAATAAATTATTTGAGTGAAAAAAAGAAGATGTTTTTTGTGATTATAACGAATTCTTGTTTCTATCTGTAAATTAACAAAAAAGAATTGGTGCCGGGAGACGGAGTCGAACCGACGACACAAAGATTTTCAGTCTTCTGCTCTACCACCTGAGCTATCCCGGCATGTTTGAGGTGAATTTAAATTTGAGAAGAAGCTCGATTGCTCCTATTTCACGTGATGAATGGTACCTGTTTACATCGTTAATGTCAACAAAAATTTAAGGTTTTATGAAGATATTATTTTGATGTTACGTTTAAATATAGCTAATGGAGCTTGTGAAAATGAGGTGTCATAGGCTTTCTTGAAAAAACATGATAACCTCTGTTTTAGGTTTATATTACGCAAAGGTTACTCATTAAGAGGACAATAGAGTATGAATGCTTGGCTCAATGCTAAATTAAAGGGGTCGTGGAGTAATGCATGTAAAGATATTATCAAAACTCTGGGCCTTGTTTTTGGCGACATTGGTACAAGTCCAATTTACACCTTGACGGTAATTTTTTTGTGGGTTGAGCCTTCACTGGAAAATGTGTTAGGGGTTCTTTCGCTAATTGTTTGGACTTTAGGTCTTGTTATCTCTATTAAGTATGCATGGCTTGCTATGAGTCTTGGTAAAAAAGGTGAAGGCGGGACAATTGTACTCAAAGAATTATTAGTTCCTTTGCTTAAAACAGGTAGACAGACAGCCGTTGTAACAATTCTTTCTTTGTTGGGAATATCACTTTTAATCGGTGATGGAGCACTTACACCTGCAATTAGTATTATGAGTGCAATTGAGGGCTTTTCGCTTATTCCAGGACTTGAAGGTATGGGATACTTTGTAATACTTTCTTGTTCTTGTATTATTAGTCTGTTTTTATTTATTCTTCAGAGAAGTGGTGCAGAGCGAGTTTCTACGGCTTTTGGGCCTCTTATGACACTTTGGTTTTTACTGCTAGGTTTATTTGGCTTTGTTGCACTATTAGATTATCCTGCTGTTTGTGCGGCGATTAATCCTTTTCATGCAGTTATGTTTTTTGTTAGACATGGCATTCCAGGATTTTTTGTGCTTTCTGAAGTTATTTTATGTGCAACAGGAGCTGAAGCTTTATATGCTGACATGGGGCACTTGGGTCGTATGCCAATTATCCGCGGTTGGTATTTTGTGGCAATTATGCTTCTTTTTTCTTATCTTGGACAGGGGGCATTTTTGCTTAATAATCCAAGTAGTAAGTATGTATTGTATGAAATGGTTATGTACTATGCGCCTTTTATTTATTTGCCATTTGTTTTGTTAAGTCTCGTTGCTTCTGTTATCGGTTCACAGGCAATGATTAGTGGCATTTTTTCAATTGTTTATCAGGGTATTACAACTGGAATGTTGCCTATGTTAAAGGTTGATTACACATCAAGTAAGTTTCGCTCTCAAATTTATGTTGGCTTTGTTAACTGGTTTTTACTAGTGATGGCGTTAATCATTATTCTTAATTTTGGTGCTGCGCATCGTGTTGCTGCGGCTTATGGTTTTGCGGTAACTGGTACCATGACGTTGACGGGTATTATGATGACTTGGATTTTTTATCTTAAGCGCCATTATATTAAGGCAATGATATCGTTGTTGATTCTGTGTATTGATATAATGTTTTTTATGGCTAATATGGCTAAAATACCACATGGCGGTTACTGGTCATTGCTTATTGCTTCTATTCCATTGGTTGTGATTCTTATTTATACGAATGGTCAGCGAAAAACAACTGAAGCAATGCAGCGTATGAGCCTTGATACATTTTTACAGGAATATGAAATTGTGCAGTCTGAGACTAATAAAATTAATGGTATTGCGCTTTTTTTTATTCAAGATATTCAAGATATCGAGCCTTATATTGTGCAGACGATGTTTAAAAATAACATTCTTTATGAAGATAATATTATGATATCTGTTATTACTCGTGATGACCCATTTGGAGTTATTGGTTTTTTTAAGGGGACGCTTGCTCATGGCCTGCGTATTTTTGAAATTCATATGGGCTACATGGAAGTGCTTGATATTGAAAAAGTTTTACATGATGCTGGTATTGATCCGCGAGTTATTTTTTATGGGATTGAGTATATTTCAACACGCAGCTTGGTCTGGAAGGTCTATGCAATTATTAAGCGCCTTACGCCTTCTTTTGTTCAGTTTTATAAATTGCCTCCCCATAAGCTACATGGTGTAGTGACTATGGTTGAAGTGTAATTATTTGTGAAAAAATTAATATTTTCATTGACAGAATGCTGATTTGCTTATAAATTTTAACGTGTTCTTTGAAGCGATACAGTGATGCGGGAATAGCTCAGTGGTAGAGCATTGCCTTGCCAAGGCAAGGGTCGCGGGTTCGAATCCCGTTTCCCGCTCCATTCTGACTACATATTAAAGATAAATAAACACATGTAGTTTTTGAAAATAAATGGTTAATTGCGGGGGCTGCCATTTTTTGATAAAATACCTCATAGGTAATATAGTATTCATGGAAGTGTATCTATGTCATGAGGGAAATCACCAGGGGCTTGGTGTCCCGTTTTCATATATTAATGCTTATCTCGCAGGTCTTTGTGTGCACAAACACAAGTAGACCAGTCGGCCAAAAGCGCTATCAAAATATTGTTGATTCTGAGCGAAAGGTTCCATTAAATGAAGTCAATGCTTCACGAAGCATCTTCTGTTTCAAAAGCCATTCAAAAAGCATGGGAACAGGCTGGATGTCCAGAAGAGTTTACGATAAAAGTTTTAGAAGTTGAGAAAAGAGGCTTCGCAGGATTGTTTGTGAAATCTCCTGCCGTTGTTTCTATTACCTACGCACCTCCAACTAAGCAAAAATCACGATCAGGGTCAACAGATCGCCAGCATCAGCAGAAGCGATCACGATCTCGCCATGAAAATAAAGATCGAGGTAATTCGTCTAAGCATGTTGATAATCATAAAAGTAGCCCTGAAAAAAAGCGTTCTTCGAATCATGGACAGCAGTTTAACAATCCAAATCATGATGTTAAACCAAGGGACGTAGTTTCAATTAAAAAAGAGAAGCAAGTAATTGAAGGGTGGACACAAGAGCAAGTTCAATTCATTGAAAAAGCTCTCAAAGAATTAAATGTGCATGTTGCGATTACCGCACCATTTTCTTTAAATACAGAAAAAAAGGTGTTGCATGTAGTTTATGATGGAGCAGTGTGTGAAAAAGGAGAGGATGAGCGAACTATTTTTATTAGCATTTCTCATCTTTTGATGCAGTATTTAAAGAAAAACTTCAAGCGCAAATTTCGCGGTTATCACATTTTAGTTGCAAAAAAGAGCTAGGTATTTATAGATTATGAAAAGAGTGGGGTTGTCTCAAGATAGAGAGTTTATTATTGCACAGTGTACTCCGCAAGGAAGTGGAGCCATTGCTGTTATTAGACTGTGCGGAGACAATCTTTTCTCTTCTCATCTTCCTTGGGTTAAGCTTTCTAAAAATGTTCAAAGTCATGAGCTTGATTCTCATACCATTCACTACGGACAGGTTATTGATCCTGAAAATAAAGAGGCGATCGACCAAGTTCTTTTTCTTATTATGCATGCACCCAAGACATTCACAGGGCAGGATACGCTTGAGATTTCCTGTCATAATAATCAAATGATTATTCAAAAAATTATTGATGTTGTTTGTCGATATGGTGCTCGTCAGGCGTTGCCTGGAGAATTTTCCAAGCGATCGGTGTTAAACGGAAAAATTGACTTGCTTCAGGCAGAGTCGATTAATGAATTGATTCATGCCAATACGCAAGAAGCGCTCAAGAGATCGCTTTCTCAACTATCCGGTAGTTTTTCTCATTGCATTGCAGACGTTCAAAAAAAGCTTGTTGAATTAATTTCTTTGGTTGAAGCAAGCTTTGAGTTTCTTGACGAAGAGCAGCGGGACTTTAATTTTCATGAGCGTGTTTGCCGGCAACTCCAGTCTTTGTATAATAATGTTCTACGTATTGAAGGTACGTTTAGTGCTTATGAGCAGATTCGACAGGGTATTAAAATTGCACTTATTGGCGTGACCAATGCTGGCAAATCAACTCTGTTTAATGCGCTTGTTCGTCAAGATCGTGCCATTGTGACTGATATTGAAGGTACAACGCGGGACAGCATTGAATCTACCGTGTACCGGGCAGGCTCTTATCTGCAGTTGGTTGATACGGCTGGATTGCGACTGACTGATGACGTTATTGAACAAGCAGGAATTGAGCGTTCACGAAAACAGGCCTTACAGGCAGATGTCATTTTGCTAGTTATTGATTCAACTAGATCAATTGATGACCAGATAAAAGAGGCTGAGTATGAGTGGCTGAAGCCATTGTTGAACCGAGTTATTTTGGTGGTAAACAAAATTGATTTGGTCGAAAATCCCGTGACGCTTTCTCACTCTTGGTTTAATGGGTGTCCACTTCTATCTGTTTCTGCGCAAAAGAATCAGGGTGTTGTGGAGCTTGAAAGTGCTATTGAGCTGCAAATTAAAATGCTTCATGAGCGCATGGAATCACCCTTCTTGCTGAACAAGCGGCAGTGGCAGTTGGTGAGCTCCTGCCGACAAGAATTAAATGTAGTTTTGGAGCAGCTTGAACATGATGAGTCATACGAAATTATTGCTTATCACCTTAAAAAAGTTCTTGAAATGCTCGGTTCGCTGACTGGGCGAGATGCCACTGAGCAGGTCTTTGATAAGGTATTTAGTAGTTTTTGTGTGGGCAAATAATGTACCATTTTTATTTTTTATTTTACATGATATAATTAATATTGTGTTTATTATCTAATTCACTTTTTATAACAAATGGAGTTGTTATGGTTCTTTTACGCAAAAAAATAACAGTTATTTTTTTTTCTGTTGGTATTATTGTTAGTAATCTTGCTGCCGCGGGTAATGATCAGGAAAATACCTGTACAGCGATTATTTCTTATAAAGACCCTCTAGAAGTAATTAAAGATTCAATTCAGCGTGCGCAAGATGCGTTGATGGGTAAGGTAATCAAAGAATATTATTCAAATGATTCTCTTGCAAGTTGGTTGAATGACGAGTGCTATACTATTCCACCTGAAAAGGTATGTCCTGATGTTTTCTATTTGATTATTGATGCAATCAAAAACTTGGATGATGCAATCTGTTATATAAATATTCATAGGACTGCAGGAGATATTGTAGCTCTGGGGCAAGTAAATAAGGAATTTTATCAAAGTTTTCAAGCTATTTTAAATACCATTTCTCCGATTGATGTTTCTTCTCAAGCAAAGCTTCTATCCTGTCTTTTAGGCGATAAGCGAGCGTTTCATTATGCTGTTCAATATGGAAAATATGATCTTATTCAAAATTTGATTACTATGAAGAAGTATGAATTCCGAGATGAACCATTGCGTCTTGCTCATTATATGATACAAGAAGATGAATATAAGAATACTGTCCTTGAATCTTCATGTACTTTTTCATCTTCTGATATATCAGCATTTTCAGGGGGTGTTGTGGCACAAAAGAGAATTGCACAAATACTTATTGATGAGGCGAGAAATGCTTGTCCTGATGATGTTACTTTTTTAGAGGTTATTAATAAACCAGATAATGAGAATAAGACCTTGTTAATGAAGGCTGTAGAGAGCGGCAATTTTGTCATTGTAAGAAAAATTTGTGCAGCAATAAAGCGGGTATATGCTCATCAACCAGAAAAAGTTATTGAAGAAGTCTGCCGTGTTACGACTGGAGCATTTGCTTCAAGTACTTTAATACATTCATCTGTTGTACCTGTTGCGATTGTTCGAGACATAATCAGTCTGGTGAAAGAAGTTTGTGGAAACTCAGGTGTGCTCCAAGTTATTGGTTTCCATTTTGTCAGTCATAGTCAATCAAAATCTGCCTGTCACGAAGCAGTAACAAATAGGAGAAATCTTTCTCGCTTGCAGTATCTGTTGGATGAGGCTCTTGAAGCAAGTGAGGGTAATTTTGCATCCTTTTTTCGTACTGTTGGGGTGTATAACTGTTTGCAAAAAGCCTTTTTCTTTCAAAATGTTGATGCTGTTCGATCTTTATGTCATGCTCTCGAGCATGCTTGCAATGGTGATTATCAATTAATTGTTAATGCAATTTGTTCTACTCAGGAAGTAATTTTTGAAGAAATTATTCAATTTCCATTACTTGGCGATGTTTATCGTTTTCAATTTGGTCATACTGCAGCATTTCGGTATCTTGATGTGTTCGTTGCTGAAATGCGTCGTCGACGAAATCAAAAAAAAATTGAAGAAGTCGAATAGGCGACTAGTTGCTGATTTCTAATAATTTATGTAGCGGGTCTCAATTTTAGTTCATATTGAGACCCGCTTTTTTGGTAGGTATGGTATTCTTAGCAGAGCTTACCGCTTTTGGTTTTTTGAATACAGGAGTGTATGATCATGAAGAAGATGGTAATGATTTTCATATACCTCAGTTTGCCATATTTTTTACCGAGTCGTGTTTCTGGAATGACAGAAAATCATGAACAGAACGAAGATGGTGGATTGGCTAATGATTATTCTGCACGGGAGTTTTTTTTCCAAAATTTTGATTATATGTTTATGCTGCTTGAAACGATTATTAAGAGAGAAGATGTTGTAAGTAATTCATCAATACATAGAGCAATGGTTGATATTGCTCACTTGTGTGGTGTAAGTTTTGAGATAAGAAAAGTGTGTCAACAGTGTTTAGACTCTTTTTTGAACAATGCTAATTTTTATAACTCTTCAAAAGAGATACTGCTTCGTTATGTATTGATGATTACTTATAAGTTGAGTAAAAAAGAGATTAATGGGATTATTATAAAAAATAAGCATATTGATCCTGTTAATTTGTATAATAAAATTAATGGATTGAATACGCAACATCTTTTATTATGCAAAAGTTTAATTGATGATTTGGCAGAGCTTAATAATAAGTCTTTAATCTCATTATTTTTTCAGCGTCTTGATGTCCTCTTTTCTTATCTTGAAGGATCAGGACAGTTTTTTTCTCAAAAATCAGATTTTTCTTATTGGAATATTTTGAAATTTGCCGTTATGACTGGATCTGTGACAATGGTTCAAGAAGTCTTATCTTGGTTGAAAGCGCGTCAAATTAGCATGGGCTGGCTGTTGGCTCAGTCTGATGATCATAATAGGCGAATTCTTTTTTTTGCGGTTCAAAGTGATATGGCAGAAGTTGTTGATCTTATTGTTAATGTTCTTTGTGCTGCTTATGAAGATGAAGAGACAATTAGAATGTATCTGCAAAGTGAGCTTGTTGTGGCTCTTGTTAAGCGCAAGAAGAATCTTAGAATTGCTCAATTACTTGATATAGCACTTGGGTAGACTAATTTTTTTTAATGTTCAAGATAATATTATACACTCCCAATGAATGCAAGGTTTATTTTTTATTATGATTTGCTGATTTCCTCTAGAAATTTTCTTAAAATTGAGAAAAAATAAAGAAAGGTTCGTCTAATACATTGTTAAGAGATGTTGTGAAAGGGTATGTATGAACAGACAACAAAAAAATCAGCCACAAGATATTTTTGAACAGTACTGTATTGATATTACGAAAAAAGCCCGAGACGGATCGCTTGACCCGGTCATTGGTCGGAGTGAAGAAATTCGTCGTGTGTTGCAAATTCTTTCTCGGAGAACAAAAAACAATCCAGTTTTGATTGGGGATCCTGGTGTTGGTAAAACAGCTATTGTTGAAGGTATTGCGCAGCGTATTGTTAACAATGATGTCCCTGAAAATGTTCGGGCGCGCCGAATTTTGTCGCTTGATCTTGGGTTATTGATTGCTGGTGCTAAGTATCAAGGTGAGTTTGAAGATCGTCTTAAAAAATTGCTTGAAGAAATTGAGCAGGATAAAGATGGTATTATTCTTTTTATTGATGAGCTTCATATGTTGGTTGGTGCAGGATCAACTGGTGGTGGTATGGATGCCTCAAACCTTTTAAAACCGGCACTTGCTCGTGGTTTGTTGCATTGTATTGGGGCAACAACTGTTGTGGAATATAAAAAGTATATAGAAAAAGATGCTGCTCTTGAGCGTAGGTTTCAGCGGGTATTGGTTGAAGAGCCATCAATTGATGATACCATTTCTATTTTGCGCGGTTTGAAGGAGCGGTATGAAATTCATCATGGAATTCACATTAAAGATCAGGCTCTTGTTAAGGCGGTTAAGCTCTCAGCTAGGATGATACCGGATCGTTTCTTGCCGGACAAAGCAATAGATTTGATTGATGAAGCGGCTTCTCAGGTCAAAATGGCTATTGATTCAAAGCCTGAAGAGCTTGATAGGTTAGCACGAAGGTGTCGTCAGTTAGAGATTGAAAAAATTGCGCTGGGTAAGGAGCGGGATGAAGTCTCAAAAAAACGTCTTGTTGAGCTAGAAGAAGAGTTGAAAAAATATAAAGAGCAAGAGCAATTGCTTAAAAAGCAATGGGATGTTGAGCGTGCGCCAATTGAGACAATTCAAAAATTAAAAGAACAGATTGATCAGGCTCGAATCTCTTTTATTAATGCTGAACGTGAGGGTGATTTTACTAAAGCCTCTCGCATAAAATATGGCACAATTAAAGAGCTTGAAGGCAAGCTTGAAAAAGAACAATCAAAATTAGCAGGCATCTCTTCTTCTCTTATCAAGGAGGCGGTTGATGAAAATGATATTGCGTTGGTTCTTTCACGGTGGATTAAGGTGCCGGTTGAAAAGTTAAAGGCTGACGAAAGCCAAAAACTCATTGAAATGGAACAGGTACTGCGTGAGCGGGTTGTGGGTCAAGAAGAGGCTATTTCAAAGGTTGCTAATACCATTCGTATTCACCGTGCCGGTATTGGTGATGAAGCGCGACCGATTGGTTCCTTTCTTTTCCTCGGGCCAACAGGTGTTGGCAAAACAGAGGTGGCAAAAACATTAGCCGAGTATATTTTTGATGATGAGCGGAAGGTTGTGCGCGTTGACATGGCTGAGTATATGGAGCGACATGCTGTTGCTCGATTAATTGGCTCTCCTCCAGGGTATGTGGGATACGAAGAGGGTGGTCAACTAACTGAACAGGTAAGAAAGCATCCTTATAGTGTAGTCTTATTTGATGAAATTGAAAAAGCGCACCCAGATGTGTATAATATTTTTCTTTCCATTCTTGATGAGGGTCATGTGACTGATGCACAAGGCCGTACTGTTTCATTTAAGAATTGTTTGATCATCATGACTTCTAATTTGGGTAGTGATATTATTTTGGCTGCAGACCAGGTGACAGATTATCTTAAGGCAGAGATAAATCAGTTACTTCACAAAACATTTAGACCTGAATTTTTAAATAGAATTGATGAAATTGTTTTTTTTAATGCTTTGTCTACTAAGGTAATTAAGCAGATTGCGCAGCTTCAAGTTCGTCAATTACAGACTCGTCTTAAAGAAAAAGGGATTAGCATTACGCTATCTGATGAGGTAATTGATCATCTTATTAAAGCAGGCTTTGTTAAGGAGTTTGGCGCGCGCCCTATGAAGCGTCTTCTTAATACACTTATCGTAAATCCGCTCGCTTTGGCCATTTTGAAAAAGCCTGATATAAAAGACTTTTTAGTGAAAATAGAAAATGGACAAATTATTATTTGTGATCAGTAGATAGCATCTTATTTCGTGTGATAAAAAAATATTTTGTTATTTCAATGCAGATAAGCTTAAGGCTTGAAAATCCAAATGCCAATGCCCAATTAGAAAAAGAAAGGGGTACGGTTTTAAAAGCTTGTTGTAAAAAAGGAGTGTAGACAACTAAAACTTGTAGTGAAAAGCCTGTTAAAACAGAAGCAATCATCATTTTATTTTCAAAAAAATTCATGTGCCAGAGTGATGAGCGCATGCTCCTAACGGAAAAAATATAAAGGAGAGAGTCGAGTGTGAGTGCCGTGAATACGATTGTTCTGATATGCGTTAAATCAAGAGAGGTCCAATAATAAAGGTATAAATACAGAATAAGAAGCCCAAAATTTGTTAGAGTTCCAATAAGAAAAATAATTGTCCTCATTTCAGCGTTAAGAAGGGGAGATGTTGGTTTATTAGGAGGATTTTTCATTATATCAGCTTCTCCGGGTTCTGTTGTAAAAGAAATGTTGGGAAAGCCGTCGGCAATAAGGTTGACCCAAAAAATTTGAGTAGCAAGAATAGGTAATGGAAGGCCAAGAAGAAGTGTTGAGCAGATTAATGTAATTTCACTTAAGCTATTTGTTAATTGGTATACAATGCTTTTTCTTATATTGTCGAAAATAACTCGCCCTTCATAAACTGCATGCCCAATAGTTGCAAGATTATCATTAAGTAAAATGATATCAGAAGCTTCGTGAGTAACTGCTGATCCTGAGCCAACAGAGACGCCTATATCTGCCCCCTTAAGTGCTGGAGCATCATTAATCCCATCACCAATCATGGCAACAGCTTCCCCTTTTTGTTGCCAGCTTTCAACAATTTGAATTTTGTGTTGAGGTTCTATGCGAGCAAACACATTAATTTTTTCTATTCGATTAAGAAGTTCTTCAGGCGAGAGAGCTTCAAGCTCTTTCCCGGTAAGAATTTCATTATCTTGAGTAGAAAGTCCAATCCCTCGAGCAATATTGGCAGCAGTATCCTTGTGGTCACCCGTTGCAAGGACAACTCGAATTCCAGCATTGCTGAGTTTCTGAATTGTTTGTACGGCTTCAGCCCTGAGAGGATCTTGAATTCCAATTAAGCCAATACAGGTTGCATCTGTAATTGAATCAAGATTACTTTGCTTCTCTTTTTTAACAGCTATAGCAATTAAGCGAAGTCCTTCTTGCGCAAGTATCTCGGTTTGTTTTTTAAAATGAATAACACTTTCAGGAAGGGACATAGAAAAAATAACTTCAGGGGCTCCTTTGATTATAAGTTCTTCATTACCGTTAAAGGAGTGGGCTGTTGCCATATATTTGTGGGTTGATGAAAATGCTTTTTCATGAATTCTAGGGTGAGATAAGCGGTATTGGGCAATATCAATTTTCCCTTGTTGAGCCAAGGAAAAAAGAGCAACTTCAGAAGGACTGCCTGAAAGGGTGCCATTTTTTAACTCTTCAACGTCATTATTTAAAATGCCAGCAATGAGGACTTCTTGGACTTCTTTTTGTGCAAGTTCATTTTCTGATGTAGTTGCTTGTAAGTCAATATTGTGCTGTTGTGTAATGAGCTTTTTAACTTTCATTCGCCCTTCAGTGAGCGTTCCTGTTTTATCGGTACAGATTACTGAGACATTTCCAAGTGTTTCAGACGCAACAAGATGCCTAATCAAAGCTTTGCGTTTCAACATTCGCTGCATGCCAACAGCAAGAATCGCTGTAACGGTTATTACAAGCCCTTCAGGAATGGCTGCAACAGCAAGTGCTATTGAGATAAGCAAGATTTCATGAAAGCTCATGTTATACAAAAGACCGATACAAAATATCAAGCTAACAACGCCGAGCATAACCCCACCAAAGACCCAGCTTAGTTTTTTAATCTTATCTTGTAAGGGCGTGACTTCTTCGTCCATATCAATTATTGAGTCTGCAATTTTACCCAATTCAGTATTATGACCAGTTTTTGTAACAATGCCTTTTCCTTTGCCATTGATAACATATGTTCCTGCAAAGGCCATATTAACTTGATCTCCAATAATAGATTCTTGAGTTAAGGGGTCACTTTGCTTAATAACAGGATTTGATTCTCCGGTGAGTAATGCTTCTTCTATGCTCAAGTCTATGCACGAAGTCAGTCTCATATCTGCCGGAACGCGACTTCCTGCGGTAAGAATGACAATATCTCCGGGAACAAGGTTTTGTGCATTTATAGATATTTTTTTACCATCTCTTTTTACAAGGCAATGAGCGACTTCATGGGATTTCAATGCTTCTGCTGCGCGTTCAGCTTTAAGTTCTTGAATAAAACCGAGGATAGCATTAATTACTACAGCAGAAAGAATAATTAGGGCATCATTATACTCTTTGATTAATAGACTAATAAGTGAGGCAATGAGTAAAATAAAAATAAGTGGATTAATAAATTGTCGTATTAATATGACAAAAATAGAAGAGGGTGGTTTTTCAGGAAGCTTATTAATACCATGTTTTTGTAAGCGATCTTGTGCCTGTTTTGAGCTTAGACCTTTTTCAAGGTTGCTAGCAAGATTTTTAATGACTGTGGCAATCTCACTTTGATAAAATTGCATGGGGGCTCTCTTTATTGGTTGTTATTGGTAAAAAAATAGAGGATTTCAAGTTGAGCATTTTCATAAGAATCTGAGCCATGTACAGCGTTTCTTTGGACATCGGTGCCAAATTGATTTCGTATAGTTCCTTCTTCTGCTTCTGTTGGATTGGTTGCACCCATTAGCTTTCTCCACTCACTAATAGCATTCTCCTTTTGCAGGACCATAACAACAGCAGGGCCGCTGGTCATAAATGAAATGAGACTTTCAAAGAATGGGCGCTGTGCATGAATTGCATAAAAAGTTTCAGCTTCATGTTTGTTGAGTACGATTTTTTTCATATCAATTATTGAAAAATTGTTTTTTTCAATAAGGTTAATTATTGGCCCTGTATATTTTTTTTCAACAGCATCGGGTTTAATAATGGCAAGAGTTCGCTCTTTTAATGAAGATGCAGGATAGGAGTTTCGTGTATAGCGTTTGTGAAGAAAGATACCAAAAAAGGCAGCGGCAAGAATAAGAATGGTGCAAGTTAGTATAATAAAATGTTTCACAGTCAGCCCCATATGAAAAAGGAGTTAAGATTTGTTACATAATTTGACGCTTAAAATACAACTGGCCCGACATAAATGCGGGCCAGCTCATAAAAATTTATAATCTTGAATGATTAGGCCGGCATTGGAGGCCTAACTTTCATTGGTGTCTTATTAGATTTTTTTTTAGTTGTAGCCTTTTTGGCAACAGTCTTTTTGGCGGTTGCTTTTTTAGTTACTTTTTTCTTTGTCGTTGTTTTTTTTACAGCTGGCTTTTTGGCGGTTGCTTTTTTAGTTGCTTTTTTCTTTGAAGGAGCTTTTTTGACTGCTGGTTTTTTCGTTGTTGCTTTTTTAGCTACCTTTTTTTTTGGAGTAGCTTTTTTGGTAACAGCTTTTTTAGCTGTAGTCTTTTTTGCAACCGTTTTTTTAGCGGTTGATTTTTTAGTTACTTTTTTCTTTGGGGCAGCTTTTTTCTTAACCGTTGTTTTTTTCACGGTTGCTTTTTTTGGGACTGTTTTCTTTGTTGTCGTTTTTTTAGGAGCTGCTTTTTTGACTACCTTCTTTTTAGTCGTTGTTTTTTTAGCTGCTTTTTTCTTGGGGGTAGTCTTTTTCACGGTTGTTTTTTTAGGTGCTGCTTTTTTGGCAGTTGCCTTTTTTTTCGTTGCCATGAGTCAATCTCCTTTTTTAGGACTCCTTTTTAGATTGGACAGATCTTCCTACTGTAATGACTGAAAACAGTGAGGGGTTACAAAACTTTTTGGCTGCCTCATTTACATCCTCATGTCTTAGTATAGTCAATAATGCTCCCTGCTTGTCAAATAAATTAAGTGGAAGCATGCATTTTTTTAGAAAAAGAAGCGTATGCGCAGTAGAGCTGTTTGTTTCAAAGAGCTCTACTGATGAGGATAGCAGTATATTTTTAGCCATTTCAAATTCTTTAAGTGTAACACCGTTGGTATATACATCTAAAAGCAGATTTTGGATAAGCTCTTGTGCTTGCTCTGTCTGCTCTGGTGTGACAATTGTCTTGATGAGCGAAATGCTTGGGCGTATACCATTGCCATATAAAAATGATCCTTCAATGGTATAGAAAATGCCAGTTTGCTCACGAAGATCAAAGAGTCGATAATGAGATGAAGCACCTCCTCCTCCCATTAAAATGATGTCTAAAAGAAGGAGAGGATAATAATCTTTGTCTTGTACTGATGACAGTGTTGGGGCTGTAAAGGCAAGTACTGTTTGATCTCGATTTATTTCATGGTGAAGATTAATAGACTTGTGCTGAGTTGATAATGTGGGAAGTTCTGGAGGTGGTGGTCCTTGCCACTGCCCGAGCGTTTGATCTACCAACAATTGAGTATTCTCTTTTGATAAATCGCCAATAATAATAAGAGAGCTTTCTTGGGGGGTGATAACTCGTTTAAAATGTTCATGCACCGCGCTCAAGTTGAGTTGAGAGATTGTTTCATTTGTGCCAAGAGGATTTTTATAAAAAGTGTCTCCATTATAGATATGCTCTCGAGCAAGTTGATCTACCAAAGATGAGGGTGAGTCCCAAAAATCAGCAAGGTCACTTTGTTGTTTCTTTTTTAGAAAGCTAATGCTTTCCTCATTTTGAGATATATGAGTTACTACTTCTAGCAGGCGAGAAAGGGCTTTTGATAAATCATGAGAAAGGCAGTACATTTTAATGCTATCAAATGAATTATAAAGAAAAATTCCTTCTGCTTGTAGTAGGGCTTGAAAATCTTCTGCTTGATGAAGCCCTGTTTCATGAGTCATGAGTTGAAGAAGTAAAAGAAATAGGCCTTGTTGATTTTCTGAGTCATAATAGGAATTCGCTTTAAAGTTTAGAATGGTATAGATGTGTGGGACATGAGGGTTATGGTGCATAATTACGCTAAGACCATTAGAGAGTATTTGCTCTTCAATCTGAGGAAATTTAAATGTTGGTTGAATTGGGGTTGATAATGTTTCAACAAACTGCCCTTGTTCCATTTGACTTGTACGTTTATTTTGGGCAAGAAGGTGATGTTCAAATTCGGCTGTTTTTTTTTGAATGGCAATAAGCTTATCTACCTGATTTTCAGGAAGGGGCATGACATGGGTTGCATGTTGGGCAAGAGGGTTGAGCCAGGAATCAATAAATGAATAAATATCTGATAAAGAATAATTTTCAATCATATCCATATAAGAGCTTAATGCTTGATCATTATTTGATCCAACAAAATGAGTTCCAATGAAGGTTGCCCGCTTCTCACTTTGTTCAATGAGAAAGGTAAAATCAAGTTGCATTCGTTTTTTTGCACCAGTAAGATGGTTAGAAGTAAGTACTTTTTTAAGTTGAGCAATTTCCTCTGTAATAATAGTACCAATGCGTGTTCGATCACTTGCGTTATAAATGTAAACACTAATACAGAGCATTCCTTGTTCTACCATGCCATAAGGAAAACATTCAATATCGCTTGCTAGGCCTTCTTGAATAACAAGCCGTTTATAAAGTGGAGCATTTTTGTCACCGGCAAGAATAAGGGCTATTAGATCTGCAAGAGGATGAAGGTCTGTTTGAATAGAGGGGGTGAGGTATACGAAGCAAGACCATGGTTGATTGACATCTCTATAGAGGGTGGTTGTCTGTTGTGTAAGTTGTGGTTCAATTGGAGGGAGTGGTTTTTTTTCCTGAGCAGTATTAGGAATATGTTCAAAGGCTTTCTGAGCTTGTAAAAAAGCATTTTCAGTATCAATATCACCCACAATAACTAGAGTTGCATTATTGGGGCCATAGTGTTTGGTATAAAAATGCAAGAGATCTCTTTGAGTAAGTTTGCTGAGGTGAAATGCTGATCCAATTATTGGATAATGGTAGGGATGTAATGGAAAAAGAGCACTTGTTAAGTTTTCAAGGGCTTCAGATTGATAGTCATCTCGATACATGCGCAATTCTTCAATAACAGCACTTACTTCAGATTTCATCATTTCTTGGTCAAATCGTGCGTGCGTCATGCAGTCTGCAAGAAGTGTGAGGCTTTGTTGCCAAACATTGCTTGGAAAGCGAAATACATAGCTTGTGTAGTCTTGGCTGGTAAATGCATTTGAGTATCCAGAAAGTTTGTGCGTGATGAGGTTAATATCAACTTCTGAGAGTTTTTGTGTTCCCTTAAAGAGCATATGCTCAATAAAGTGAGCCATTCCTTTTTCATGATTATCTTCATGTTTTGAGCCGGTGTGATACCATAACTGTATATCAACACGAGGAAAATTGTTCATTGGTTGAATGAGAATAGTAAGGCCGTTGGCTAATTTTTTTTTGAAAACGTTCAGAGATTGATTATTTTGTGACATAGTTAATTGGTTTCGTTGGTATGAAAGAATCTATGAAAAATGGTAACCTTTTAACCATAACACTATCCGGCTTTTTGTAAAAGGGATGTACAAATGTTAAAAATGAGAGTTACATTAAAACATCTTATCAGAGCAGTGCGTGAAAATTTAGTATTATTTACTTGCATGAATTATGTGGCGTATGGATTGGTTCGTCTCTTATTTTTGACGTATCGCCTTTCAGTAGAGTATCATGGTGATACGCGAGAAGATCTTGCATCACTTGAATGTAAGGGGATTTATTATTTTTGGCATCAACATATTTTAAGTGGCATGTTTTTTTTCTTTCAGCTTGGGTGTGCGGGGCATTGTATTGTAAGTCCAAGTAAAGATGGGGTTATTGCAGCTTTTATAGCTCGAAGACTTCGATTTTCTGTGTTACATGGATCAGCTCATAAAACGCCTGTGCTCCTTGTTAGACAAGCATTAAATGTTTTGAAAAGTCAGGGACGTCTCTGCTTGATAGGTGATGGTTCTCGTGGCCCCTCACATATTTTGCAGCCAGGAATAACCTATCTGTCAAACAAAAGTGGCGTATCAACTGTTTTTATTGAATGTATTCCGCAGTGGTCGTATACTGTAAAAAAAAGTTGGGATCAGTTTAAGATACCTCTACCTTTTAGCAAAATTAAAGTAATAGTTCATGCTCCAGGAGACGGAGATTGCTCTCGCTTTCAAAAGGATTCGTAAACATTTATGTATTGTACTGTGCGGTTTCTTGATGGGTATGATAGGCTTCTGACTTATCGAATACCAGATCGTCTTAAAAATAGTATTTGTCCTGGTGTCGTGGTTAGTGTTCCACTTAGGACGAAGCAGCGCTATGCCCTTGTTATTTCTATTTCTTATGCATTAAAGATACGTTCAGGCGTAGTAGTCCGTGATATTCTTGAGAGAGCAACAGTTCCGGCAGATGATTCATTTTATCGATTTTCTCAAGTATTAAGTGAAAAGTATTACTGCTCATCAACTTATGCTTATGAGCGAGTTTATCATATGCTCAAGCAAAAAGATAAAAATCAAGAAGTTCCTCTTAGAACATATGACAATAGATCATTTGTTGATGTTATTTTAACCAATGAGCAGCAACGAGTTGTTGACTATATTGCACCACGAATTATGAATCCTTGTTTTGATCCTGTTTTGATGCATGGGGTGACTGGGTCTGGGAAAACAGAAGTATATAAACATTTAATTCGCAAAGCAATAAGTGAGAAGAAGACTATTCTTTTCTTATTACCGGAAGTTTCTCTTGCGGTACAATTTCAAGCAGTTTTTGAGCAGCAGCTGCCGGATGTGCCTTTGTACTCATTTCACTCAGCTACACCAGTTGGTAAAAAGCGGGAATTGTGGAAGCTATTGTGTGCAGGAGAAAAACCTGTACTTATTATAGGAGTGCATCTTCCTGTTTTTTTACCAATTAAGCAATTGGGCTTGATTATTATTGATGAAGAGCATGAGCGTGGATTTCTTGAAAAAAGGTTACCTCGTTTAAATAGTAAAGAGCTTGCTTTGTGGCGCGCAAAAGTGAATAGTATTCCCATTCTGCTTGGCTCAGCAACTCCTTCATTAAGTTCTTTGTACAATGTTGAGCGGCATGATTGGAAAATGTTTTCAATTACCAAGCGTTTTGCTGGAGCATTTCCAGAAGTGCGTAAGGTGTTGTTGACAGAGCAACCTAAAAAACGTAAATATTTTTGGATTAGTCGTGAGCTTGAAGAGGCAATTCGTCAAACACTTGCGCGGCAAGAGCAAGTAATTATTTATATTAATCGTCGTGGACATAGCTTTTTTGTGCAATGTAAAGGTTGTGGTTTTATTGCGCAGTGCCCTCATTGCTCCGTAAGTTTAACTTATCATATTAAAAGTGGACAAGAGTTACTTCTATGCCATTATTGTGATTATGAGCATCTTTTTTTTAAATGTTGTCCTGAGTGTAAGAGTAGTAAGGAATTTTTGAAAAAAGGAATTGGTACACAACAAGGGGTTGCTCTTCTAGAATCATTATTTCCAACGGCTCGAGTTGCTCGAGCAGATTTAGATTCGACAACTCAGAAAAAGACCTGGAGAAAAACGGTTGAGGCATTTGAGCAGAGAGAGATTGATATTTTAGTTGGAACACAAACAATTACCAAAGGATATCATTTTCCCCATGTAACGTTGGTGGGCATTTTGTGGGCAGATTTAAATTTAAATTTTCCAGTATATGATGCAACAGAAACCACTTTACAGCAGCTTATTCAGGTAGCAGGGCGAGCTGGGCGTCAAAGTTCAAAAAGCTTAGTTATTGTACAAGCTCTTCAGGATCATCAAGCATTTGATTTTATGAGTGAGACCACATATCGGGATTTCTGTCGGCAAGAGCTTGATGTGCGGATTCTTGTTGGGTATCCGCCTGTTGTACGTCTGGCCTGTATAGAAATGCGTTCTTCTGATGTTGACCGTGTGGAGCGAGAGATTCAGATGTTATATCAAGAACTTGTGGTAACTGCACAGAATAGTGGTCTTCAGATTGATATCAAGCGGCCTTCCATGCCGGCGATTCATCGGATAAATAAATGGGAGATTCGTCATATTATGATTAAGGCAAAACGCTTTGATACATTGCAAAAATTGTGTGACTCAGTAAAAAAAGAGTATTATAAAAGTGATCTTGCTATTATGACGCACCAACTTTAAGGTTAGTGCGTCATAATAATTTTTATAAGGGCATGTGGCTTCCGCGAACGGTGAGTAAATCATTTATATAAATAACATTTGTTGTATGATAATTAAGTAATATTGCTTCTTCTATTTTTTTATCAAACTCGCTTAGAGTGGGTGAAAGAGGGCCTCTGTTGAGATAAACAAGAAATGATTCTCTTGCAAGAAATCGGTTCGGCAGATAAGAAATAAGCTCGGATTGTGTATTTGGTGGTGAACTAAGAGGAATAATAGTCTTATTTGGAATAACAAGCAGGCACTCTGCATTTAATTCAGAATGTCCTGGGTATAACTTTGCTCTCGCAATAGGCCAGCCATTTCTGATAAGATTAAGTTGAATATCAAAGTTGCCGGATGCATCTTTTCTACATTCTATTTGGGCTTTTGGAGTTTCTGATAGATTGGTATCATATGAGCCTATATAGTTTACTGCGTAATCAAGGGAGAGTGAAGAACTGTAGGCTCTATTGTTTGAGTTTGATCTACTTGATGAGTTTGCTGTTGTTGAAGTGCTTGTGGTAGTTGTCGTTGTTGTTGAGGAGGTAGGTGGTGTTGATGATATGTTTGTTGGAGCTAGTGTTATTTCTGAAGCGTTATCTTTATCGTCAAGTGAAATTATCATTGCACTTGCAGGAATAGAAGATTTTTTAGCCTTCTTTTTTGTTTGTTCAGTAGATTGTTTTGCAGACCGTTTTTGCTTTTTTTGTGTGAAAGTGCTTCCTGGGCATTGTGGACATCGATAACTTTCTTGCTCGTCTTGATCATTATTGTCATCAAGAGAAAAAGTATCAATTGCTTTGAGCCTTGAAATACAAGCTGTGTGAATTTTATGTGAGCAGCTATCAAAAGATATGATGTCAATAAAGCCATGACATACGTCGCACAACTTAATATTTTCGCTCTTTTCAGAAGCCTCCTGGCTGAGAATATCTGTTACAATGGTGAGTTTATTTTGAATCACTGTATATTGTTTTTCAACATCTTTTTCTTGTTGCTGCGCAGCATTTTTTTCTTGTTGATCATAAGTTAATATTGCCTGAAGTGTAGGTATCGCTTCAATTTCTTTTTTAATTTCTTCAAGTTGATTTGTAAGAGCAACTATTTTTTGAAGAAGAATGTTTTTCTTTTCATTAAGGTTTTTTCTCTCATTTCGATTTGAATAGTATGAGATTTGGTCTGAAGACATTGCTTCAAGGCAACTCATAGAGCCAATCAATAATAGGATGAATGATAGATGACGTGTAAGCATAATAAAACCTCCTATGGTTTTAAACGTAAAAATAGAACTATTTCTAGGTTAATAAGTTTTTAAGATAAATGAGTGATGCTTGTGTTTTTGTGCATTGCAGGGAGTGTTCTTTTGTCATAGAATCTGAGATAATAAAAAAGGGATTGTTCAAAGCGTCTTTTAGTACAACAACTGATATCCAGTGCCAAATGCGTGGCTTGAGAATAATATTGAGATAACCATAGCTGTTAAGAATGCCCTGAAGAATAGTATTAATATCTTTTTTAAAAGTACGGTCTTGGTGAATAATATAGTCTTGGCTCGGGTCTTTTTCGTCAAGAGCAAGAATCGCACTTGTAGTGAGAAGTGAATTATCTGTGTTATCTTGATTGACGCATTTAAGCGTATCCATGATATTAAACGCTGTAAGAGGAGCGTTATTTAGGTTTGAATTTTTGCTGTTTTTATCATTATCCTCTTGTAGAACATATTTTTCAATAAATTGGTCCAAGCCATCTGGTGTTACATTTCTTGATGGGAGAAGTTGCTTTACGTTATTGACGTTAAGATTGCCTTTGGATACATCCTTGAGAATATTATTTGTTTGGCTTGTGGTGTAGGTGCTAATATGGCCGCAGACAGTTCCAATATTTTGAAAGAGGATCTCTCCTCTATATTGAGCATAGTAGGTGTTTGTTGCTAAAAAGTGTTGATCTCCTGGAGAGATGTTTTGTGTTTTATCTTCGTCTTCAGAAAGATCGATGGTGATTTTCTCTTCCTTTTTCAGACAAGGTCGCTTAGCATATTGACCAGTGATTTCAATATCATTATCTTCTTCAGAGTCAGAGTCTATGGTAATGATATGGCGTTTCATACATTCAAGAGAGCTGGAGAGTATAAGGCCTGCAGCACAGAATGATACGATGAATTTTTTATGGATAGTAGTGAATAAGGGTAATAAGTATGTACGCTTCATGATTATAAACTCCATTTAAATAATCAAAACATGGTTATAATTACTATTAATATTTCATGGAGGAAGAATTTTGTCAAATGACTATCAGAAAGGGGCTTACTTCTTTTATAAAAGAGTTTCTGGGGCCTTGTTCATAGTCTGCAACACCCCAGAAATATTTTTAGATGAGCGCGTTAGCGACTTCTTGGCCCTTATCAGAAACAACAGAATGTTCTTCAAAGCCTAATTCAATAATCTGATCAATAAACTCCATGGGACGAAGTCCTATTTCTGCAGCTTGATGGAAAATACAGGTAGCCGGCGTAAGCCCTGGCAGGCTGTTACATTCAAGAATAACGACGCGAGGCTTATTGGTTGGGCTTTGTTCTGCATTTTGATAAAAGCAATCAATGCGAGCATAGCCCTTGCAGCCAAGGGCTTGATAAGCATTGCCTATAGTTTCTTGAACAAGTTTTTGTGCATCAGCAGGAATGAGTGCTGGTGTTTGATTTTCTCCCTGCCCTGGCAAGAATTTTTCTTCTATGCTTAAGATATTATTTTGTGTAATAACTTGTGATGGTGGAAGAACCGTTGTTTCATTATTACCTAAAACACCGCAGGTGAGCTCTGTTCCTATAATATACTCTTCAATAAGAGCTTCAGATTGTCCTTCATTAAATAATTGATGAATCGCTTTTATCATATCGTCAATAGATTTTACCATATTGACCATTACACTGCAGCCATCATCATGAGGCTTGACAATCAGTGGAGTGTGAAGTTTCTTTGTAATTGTTTGACAGAGTGTTGATTGCTCTTCTTCGGTTAATGTTGTCCAATTTGCTTTAGTTAAAAAGTAAGATTGAGGAACAGAGAAGCCATTTTCTTGTAAGAAGGTGTTTGTGCGATATTTATCAATAGTTAGGCTGCTTGTAAGAACTCCTGATCCGTTATATGGAATGTTAAGCATTTCAAGGGTTCCTTGGACTGAACCATTTTCACCTATGCCACCATGAAGACCAATAAAAATAAAATCAAAATCTTTAGCAAGAGAGTTCCACGTAATAGCTTCATTGCCATCAAGAGACTGCTGTATTTCTCTTGTTGAGTTTTGAAGTAATTGCCGCGTTGAAAGAGCATGAAGTTTCATCTGATCATCAACAAAAAGCGGGGTAACTTCATATTTGTGGGGTGAGAGTTTGTAACAGACATTGCGGCCTGATTCGAGTGATATTTCACGCTCATTAGTATTTCCGCCAAGAAGAACTCCAATCCGTTTTTTATCATTTTTTTGATTGTTTGCATTGAGGATTGCTTCTTGCATGAGAGAGCCTTTGTAATTAGAAAATTCTTGGATAATCAATTTGTTGATTAGTTGCGTATGATTAAGACCAACTTCTGCAGCTTGGTGAAACAGAAATGTTGCAGGAGCTGTGCCAGGGAGGGTATTCAGATCAAGAATAATAATATTGCCATCTTCCTGCAAAAAGCCATCTATACGGACAATTGTTGAAAAATTACAGAGCTTTGCTACTCTGGCACATAATGCTTGAATTCGTTGAGTATCTTCTTGTGTGCAGCGGGCTGGTGTAATTTTATGTGCTCGACCTGGCATATATTTTTGTTCATAGTCATAAATTTCGCAACCATTTTCTGGCACGACTTCAGTGATGGGAAATGCAGACCAATCTTGCTTAGCATTCTGAATAAGAATGCAGACAAACTCCATACCCGTAATTTTTTCTTGAAGTAGGACGTCTTGTTCGTGTCGGTGATCAATGGTTCGAGCATTATCAATGGATTTTTTAAGTTCTTTAGGTGAGTAAGCAACATTAATACCAAGGCTTGACCCTTCACATGAAGGCTTGACAATAAGAGGGAATGCAATATTTTGTTCATCAAGTTGCATTTGTATATTTTTGAGATCAATTGTTTTGCTATCATGTGATTTTATAATGACACTGCGGGGAGCTGGAATCTTATGACGTTTAAAAAAGTTTTGCTGGAGAGCTTTGTCCATTGAAAAAGCGCTTGCTAATACTTTGCTTCCTATGTATGGGATGGCAAGTACTTCCATTAATCCTTGGATACAGCCGTCTTCGCCATATCGTCCATGAAGAGAGATATACATAAAATCAATACGACTGGGAAGGTCATCCCATATTATTTTTTCAGCTTCATCGGCAAGTCGATGAATAAAGTCTGTTGTTTTTCCTCGGTGTAAAAAGTGCCAGGGAAGTTGATAGAGGGTGCCATCTGTTGTCTGGAAAAGGGGGATAACGGTAAAAAGATTGGTATCAAGATGATCGCAAATAGTGCGACCCGAATTAAATGAGACTTCGCATTCTATTGAGCGACCGCCCATTAAAACACCAATAACAAGTTGTGATGTCTGTACCATGTGTTAAGCCTTTCAGGTGATTATTGCTGAGCCTTTTCATATAAGTCATGAAGAGATTGAGTTGGATTGTCAGTATAGAAAAGCGCAGAAGCTGCTGCAACAGAATTAACACCCAATTGAGAGAGTTGGGCAATGTTTGATAGGTTAACGCCTCCATCAACGCTTACTTCAAAAGATAAAGATTTTTGTTGTCGTAGCATGCAAAGCTGCTCAATTTTTGTATAGATTGTCGGAATAAATTTTTGACCAGAAAAGCCAGGATTCACTGTCATAACCAAGATAAGATTAATGTTATTAAGCCATGGCTCAATTGACTCAATACTTGTTTCTGGATTGATAGCTATTCCTACTTGCCAACTGGCCTCTTTTATTTTTTTTATTAATTCTGTTAAAACTTGAGCTGTTACAGCTTCACGGTGAAAGATAAAATAATCATATTCATTTAGCTTGAGACGATCAATCCAAATTTCAGGATTGCTTACCATTAAATGTACATGAAGGGGGAGCGTTGTTGCCTGTTTAATTGCATTGGTGAAGGCTGCTCCCCAGGTTAAGTTGGGAACAAAATGGTCGTCCATAATGTCAATATGGTAGCCATTACAGAGTGAGTTAAACTCTGTGAGCGTATGCTCGAGTTTCAGGAGAGGAGATGAAATAAGTGATGGATAAATATGCATTGCCATGGTCCTTATTTTGAATTCTTAGGTTTTCTCTACTAAAGATTCTCCCATGCGAACAGCCGTTTCATATCCCAGTTGCGTATTTTTTATAAGGTCTATTCGAGGAGTAGCCGTATTTTTTTTAAATAAAAGAAGAAGTGATGATCCACCAAAGCTGAAGTAGCCAGCTTCATCACCTTGTGAATGAGGCTGGTCATGCTTAAAAGTTTCAATAATTGCTCCAACAAAAAGAGCACCAACTGGTATTAAAAGAGCATTTCCATGAGGTGTTTTTGATAGGGTAATGATATGTCGTTCATTGATTAAATAGGGATTAATTCCTTGAGAAAAAACAGAGGGGTTGACAGACTCACACGTACCATGAATCAGCGTTGGCTTAAGCGGTGTACAGGCTAAAGGAAAATGAAAGCGGTGGTAATCATATGGTGCAAGTCGAATAATAAACAGTGTTCCACCTTCAAATTCTTGGGCAAGAGTTTTATTCTTAATGATACTAATTAATGAGCAGCGTATATTTTTGACTGAAAACTGATCAATGGGACTTATCTGCTCATATGCTAGCACTTTGCCATCAGTGGGACAGATAACGGATGTTTTTTCTTGAGGGCGGGCATTTTCTTTGAGTGTGCGAATGAAAAAATTATTGAATGATGAGTATCCATTTTCAGGAATATTATATTGCATCATATCAATGTTATAGTAGTCAATAAAAGGTTTAATGTGATATCTGCTCATGCTTGTTGAATAGTACCAACCAGTCATCTTTTGTACTGACTTTGTTTTTAACATTGTGCGAATCAATTTGCCAAGCGGGTTGTTATATAAAAAAGCGAGTGATGTATTATTGCTATTTTTTTCAGGGATGAGTTTGCCGTTATGATTGAAATAGAAGACGAGTGTTTTATTCTTTTTTCTAAGAAAGCAATAAAGACTGAAAAACATAAATATAAAAAATATATAAATAAGGTAAGCACTATTCATTTTATGTATAAGGTAAAAAGATTTACGAGCTATGATATATCATATTATTAGTATATCATAGCTCTTATGATAGGTCTTACTATTCTTGTTGGATATTTTTACTCTGTTGCTTCTTGCATGGGGATGTCTACTGTTTATCTTTTTTATTAATAATTTTAAGATTCCCAACTGTTTGGAGGTTGTCTTTTTGAGTTGATTTATCGTGCTGATCAATTCCTTTTTTTTCAAAAATTATGTCTCCATTGCTTACCCAGGCAAGAAGGTTTTTCAGTAGATTATGGATGTGCGGGGTGAGAGAGGGATCTTCATCATTAATAATTTCTTCACTTATTGCTGCAAGATTTTTGACATAGTTAAGACAAATAAGTCTTTCGCGTTCATCTTGAGACTGTGCAGAAATAGTAAAGTGTCCACTTTGTTTGTTGTTATATCGTTTATATTCATTAACACTCTGAGTGTTTAGTGTTGATTGAGTGATGTTTTGTACCATTTCCCCGGTTATTTCAATAATTTTAACATATCGTGAATCAAGAGTTTTTTGAGGTGCTTCCGCTTCAGAGCTTTCAGCTGCAAGTTCTATGCCTGTTTCAATAAGGTTAAGAATTGCTGCTTGTGTTGCAATTTTATCATGATTACTTTTGGCATGAAGGAGTGAGCTAACGTGAATAAATGCCTTTGCAACAGCATTAAGTATTTTTTTTGCAGAAAGCTTGCCTCTTGTTATAGGGGGAAAAGAGTTATTGTTCTTACAAGGACATGCTGAACAACAATTGCAGCTGCTGCCACAGGCACACTCAGCGGTTGTGTTATTGCAGCAAGATGGAATACTTGTTGATTCAAAATTTTGTTTTTTGGGGGGGTGAGGAGATGATGCAAGAGGTGTTGTGGTGAGTGCTATCATTACAAGGCTAACTATCAATTTATTCATAGAGAAGACTCCTTTTTTCGTAAAAACTTATTTTTACAATCTATTAATCGTTGATGAGCTTATAGCCTTGTCAGGCTAACTACTCTTTTTCATTTGGCGCGAGCAATAGCTTTGTGCTTTATCTGCAGAGCTTTTTTATATTATGTATTGCGGGGGGTAATTATTGGATTATGCTTCACGTATATACTCTCTGATTGCTCTGATATTACCAATCCTTTTCTCTCTTGAGAGTCTAATATGAGAAGTAAAAAAAGTTAATAATTAAAATCTATATTTTTGTGATACCTCTGTGAGTAATTCCTTTATCAGGTATTCTCGATGTTAGACTAAAAGCAAAAAGTATTCATCAAGTTGAAAATGACTTCGTAGGGTTAAGACCGTGCAGAGGTTATATCTTTTGGGCAACTGTTAAAATTCTTTCAGATTCTTTTTCACTCAAAGCGCTTCTTTTTATATTAGTCTGTTCAACAATTTTAAATCCGCTAGATTCAAGAAGTTTGGTCAATTGGACACGGTTGTATACCTGAAGTGTTTGACAAGCGTATGAAGTGGTCGGCTCTTCACCCTTTTTTTCTTCATAATAAATATCATGAGAAGCAAGAACACCTTCTTGATTGATAGTGCTATACTGAATTTCTCGTCTGATTTTATCTTCAGATTTTTTGAGCCAGTCAATGGTGAGCTTGGTAATATTGTCTTTGTGCAGAAGATAGTCCAGATTAAAAATATCAAAAATATATAGTCCATCAGCTTTGAGATTTTTTCCAATGTTGTGGATTGTTTTCTTAAAATCTTGCTTGGTGAGATGGCCAATTGAATTAAAGATAGTGATGACCGCATCAAACTCACCGGCTTGAGTGGTGCGCATGTCACCCTCATGAAAAGAAAGATTAAGAGATGCTTGTTCTGCTTTTGCTTGAGCTTGTGCGATCATTGTTGGGCTGATGTCATAACCGACAACGTCAAAACCTTTTGAAGAGAGGTAAAAAACTTGAGATCCTGTTCCACTAGTGAAATCTAGCACTGTCTTGACTTTGTGCTCAGAGAGTATTTGCTCGATGAGTTGATTCGTCTTTTCTGAGTTTTTTTCGTTAAAAAGATCATAGGTTGAAGCTTCTTTGTCATAGTGTGTATGCAAGGCGCTTGTGTGTTTCATTTTTTATCTCTTGTAGTTTTAGTTAATTTGAAGGTGACTATTAATAATGCTTAATCGAGCGCCACTCGTCATAATAAGGTCAGCATTGCTATCGAAAGAGAGAATTCCTCCATCAAAGTTAAATAATTGTGATTGACCTTCAATAAATAGTCGACCATTGCCTTCTATACGATTTGTTTCAAGAATGGCATTATTTAAAAAAAGGTCTGATTGATTAGCTCTAACATCAACGTAATCACATTTTACTTGAGCGCTTGGTTCAATTGTGCAAGAAGATTCTATGGTAATGCGTAAACGATCAGTTATATCAAAAAGCCCACCAATACCTTTGAGAATAACGTCACCAAGAACATCAATTCTATCAAGAGAGAATGTGCTAGATGTTATGTTAAGTTTTCCATCTCTCATATTAATAGTTTTAAGGCCACCAGCATTAAATAAAATATTCTGTGCACTTATGATCTCAAGGCTAACAAGTGAGAGATTGTTATTATCAAGCAAAACAATGTTGCCAGTACCTCCAAGTTTAAATCTTCCTGTTCCTCCACCATGTAATGATGGAGCACCATTAAAGAAAAGGGTTCCTCTGTTGCTTATATTTAAATTTCCGTGAATATAAATTGTATGATTATTTGTTACAAAAAAACAGCTTCCTGTAATAGAAGCTTCTTCACCAAGGTGTAGATCTTGTTCTAATATGATTGTTCCATTGTTGAGTGTAAGGGGGCCATCAACTAGTTGATTAATGCCTAAAAAAATTGTTACACCTGGGGTGATATCAAATCCTTGATTGAATTTAACAAATCCTCGGGCCCATTCAAAAGCAGTAAGGCTTGGTGTTGTGTCAACAACAATGGAGCTTCCATCTTTGCCATTAAAGATGCTTTGAAGTTTATGAAAAGAAAAGAGTGCTATAAAAAATATAAATATTACTTGTTTCTTCATTACATCCTTTTTATAGGTGATTCGTTGGGCAGACACCATACAAAACTGGTATCAAATATAGCAAATAGTTATGCATAAGTGTAGAGATTGCGATTGAGGGCATAAAGCAATAGAAAGTAAGAGATAGTTTCAATATTATTGCTTAATGATTTTAGGCCACAGAGACCAATGAAAAGATCATGATCTATTTCTGTAATTGTCCACATTTCAAGGTGAGTTTTTAACGTGTATTTCTAGAGAAATATCTAAAGGAGCAAGGGCTGTAAAATTTTTGTAGGTAAAGTAAAAGGCAAAAATATCTTTTTGTTCAAGGACTCGCTTAATTTTGTTTCGTCGATAATTTTTTTATCTTTTTTGTGAATAATGACCATAAAAAAACCGGTGAAGATTTTCGATTCTCGAGAAAGAGCGTTGCTGGCGATATGTTTTTGGGTTGTTTCTAGGCTTGGATCATGTGCCCATGGCATCCATTTTTGTAATGAGCTCAAAGAGTTGTTGATAGCGTTGTTCAAAGGAATTGCATCAGTTAGTTGTACGGGGCGAATAATAAGTCGAGGAGTTGCTATTTTTTTGAGGGTAAAATTTTTTTCATTTATATCTTAGTCCACTCTAAGCTTCTTTGTAGTTTAAATGTCTCTTCCTTTTCAGGGTCAATACAAATGAGATGTATCCATCCGTTGCCAAAGAGCTTTTGTAACACTTCATGTTGTTGAATAATCTGGTCAATGCTTTTTTGTGGGGCATAGACAATAACGGAGAGTCTCATGGGATTGTGATAGAGGTCTTTATCTGATTTATAAACAGATTGAAGTGGTAAGCCATGCATGAGATCGCTTGCATTGCCCTGCATAGTACCTATTTTGCCGGTGATATTTTTAGTAATTTTACTTCCACTGCCAAAGGCTACGTTATCAAGTGTTGAGAATAAATATTGGGCATTTATCCATTGTGCAACAATCATAGGAGCCGTTAATATGGTGGTAAGAATAGAAAGGTCTGCATCTTTTTGCCAATCATAAGAGTGTAAGAATGATCGACCTTCAAGGTTGATATCTTGAGTGAGTTGGCGTGGTCCAACAACAAAAGAGGCATTTTTTGCAAGACCCCATTCTGGACGAACTTGTGCCCAGTCTGAAGCTCGTGCAGCAGTGACTTTGTGCGCACGCTTCTTAGAAGTCTTTATATCCATTGCTTGAGTACGCCAGAGGCTATTTTCATTTCTAGCTTCTTGAAGATCTTGCTTTAATGCTGTAATCTGTTTAGTTTTTTCTTGAGTAAGCTCTGCGGTAAACAACTCTATTTCATCGGTAGTTGTATCATGTCTGGCAGCTACAAAGAGGGTATTATTGGGGATGTTTATATTGTTTTTGCTTAACCCTTGTCTTACATCTTTTCTATTTAATATTGCGGCAAGAATGCGAGCATTTGGAGCACCATGATGTCCACCACAGGCTCCGCAATCAAGCGCTGTTGCATAGGCATTGTTTTTTGTTGTGCTGCCATGACCACAAAAAATAACAAGTGGGGCAAAAAGTTCAGTGAGCCCCATCATGCGAAGGGCATTTTCACCATATGAGATTTGTTCTTCTAGCGATATTGTTGTAATGTTTGGAGTTAAGTTATAAGATGGAGCAAATGCTTTTTTTAGAGAAGATTGAATTTTTATTGTAATTTTTGGAGAGATACTTTTTAGTACCATTAAAAATCCATTTATAATACCAACAGCTTCAACAAGGCTAAAAGGTGTAGTAAAGGTATTTTTCATTGATTGGTAAATCTTTTTAAATGATTGTAGGCGTCTGTATCCTTTTTGACAAGACTGATATGAAAAATCTGGATCTTCGGTGATATGATGAGTAGGTTTTAAAAGAATTGGGCATGATATATGACGTTCACCTGTGATATTATTTTCAATACTAATTGGTAACCCAAAAAATCCTGCAAACCCATATGTTTCATATGCTCCTTGAGCTTCAAGTGCTCGCCGAAACGGTTCAGAGCGGACATCAATGCAAAAGACAAGCTGAGCTTTTAAGTTGGTTAAGGGCTTTGCTTTTTTTAAAGGTATGATTTTTCTGAGTAAGTTTTCTTGATAGTCAGATTCACTTGTTGCAATATCATCACAGACTTTTTTTACGTGAGCCTGCTGTAATGCTTGTTGGTGCCACGCAAGAAGTTGATGTGCTTTTGGCCATAGAAGGCACGTGAGAATCAATCTAAATGCTACGTATTCGCATTGTGTTACTGAGTATGAATAAGCAGCATGAACTTCATCCACCCAATTGGTACGATATTTAATATGGGCAGCCCACCCTGGAAGTGTTGTGAGCATGAGCGTTAAAAATTGTTCCTGCTCTTCTGCGGGAATATGAAGATAGAGAAGCGCTTTAGAAATTATAGCTAAAGAATTTGAAGGAAGATTTTTGAGCCATTGCAATTTTTGATTATTATTCTTATGAAGGTGTTTATCAAATGGTATAAGCGAAAGCATGCTGTGTAAAAAGCCTAGGTGTTTATTTGGCATATGAAGAGTTGACTGTCCCTCATCAAAAAAGACTTGAAGCCATTTGATGCTCTCGCGATTTATCTCGAGCATTTCTTTAGGAATCTCTTTTTGTTGAAAGTAGGCTTGGGCTTGGTTTAAAGCTTTTTCAAAGGGTAAGTCTTCAAATCCTGCAATAGGATTTACAGCGATAAGGTTTTTAAGCGGCCAAAATGGGGCGACTCTTGACCAACTAGTGATTAGAGCTGATTCAAGAAATTGGTTGTCATTACCAGGAGAAGTATCGCTCATGTGCGTTGGTCTGTTATTTTTATTTATGTTGTTCATGGCAATCCTTGTTAAAAATGGTAATGATTACGATGGGCAGTAACCGTTTTGGGGTCTGGTTGACTTGCATTCAGCATCCAAACATATGCTTTAAGTATCCAATGGGGGAGTACGCTTTTCTCTGATCTGCGTATTAAAAGAACTTTAAGCCATGCAACAGTTAAGAGTATCAACGCAATGATATGTACCATATTAAGTGGCTGCGGGTGGGACATGCCAAGAGGTGCAAGTGCTTGTTCAATGAGGTGAACACTCACACCGTACAAGGTCCCCATAATTGATGTTGTGATAAATGCTAGAGGTATTTTAATAAGAGAGTTTCCTCGAACAATAGGAAGTGCAAATTGTGTACCGGCAATGAGAACGAGTGTAGTCAGAAAGGCCCTTGTATCACCAGTAAATAAATTTTTTTCACTGGTGAGAGATAAAAAATAAATGCCACTTATACCACAAAGAAGAGCAATGAAAAAATGCGTGAATGATGGTGGCGTATCAAGGTCTAGACGTTTTTCTTGTGCTGCAGATCCTGAATCTAAAAATGCGTACGCTTTAAATAATCCATGCCAGCATAAATGAGCTACAGCAGCAGGAAAGAGTCCAAGTCCACATTGTGCAATCATAAAGCCCATTTGTCCCATGGTGGAACAGGCAAGCATTCGTTTGACGTCACATTGCATGAGCTTCCAGAGGGTACCTAGTAGTGCTGAAACAATACCTACAATAAAAATTATGGTTAAGATTGTTGAGCTTTGAGCAATCATCAGAGAAAATCGGGCGAGTAAAAACCCCCCACCATTAACAAGCCCTGCGTGCATAATGGCAGAAACTGGAGTTGGTGAATTGAGTGAACTTATAAGCCAGCGATGAAAGGGCCAGAGAGAAGATTGCGTCATCGCTGCAAGCACAATGAGTATGCCGCTTGCAATTAACCATGGTATTTCTATATGGCTATGTGTTATTACCTGAATGGAAGTTTGTTGAGTTTTAAAAAAGAGCATGAGAAATGCACTACTTAAAAAGATAGAACCAAGGCAGAAATTTTTAAAAGCTAAAATAGATGATTGTCGTGCGGCTTCCCACTCTTTTTTATGGAGCATGAGACGGACTAAAATAATGTTACTTATGCACCAAGAGAGTAACATAAGTAATAAGTGGTCAGCACTAACCATAATAGAGACAGAAAGCAAAAGTGTTATTAATTTGTAATAAAAGTTTTTTTGCTTTCTGTCTCCTTTTAAGTAGCGAGAAGCAAATGAAGCAACAGAAAGTGTTACAATGCCAACAAGCCCGATCATTACAAGGCTTAAATTGTCAATGTGAAAATATTGATTTAGAATAAGCATTAGCACGTACCTCGATTGAATTGAGCAATGTCTTTTATCTTTATTTAGGCATAATTGCTATTTGGACAGTCCATTAAGCTTACTTATAAAATACAGCTTCATTGTAATTCATTCAAGTATCTTGTATGGAGATTTTTCTTGTTCAAATTCTTTTCGTAGCCATTCTCCATATTGAAAATCAAAGTCAGGAGGATAATGCTATGGGGTAACCTGTGCTTGTTCGACTATCGTAAATTCAATAGGAAGCTCCTTGCTTTTCATGTAGATGCCGGAAATGGAGAGTAATCCTTGTGTGAGTTGAGCTTTTTCCGAATATGTTGTAGCGCGATTTCTAACAACAAAAAGATCAAGGTCGCTGTATTTTTGTAATCCTCCTACAATTGATGAGCCGTATAAATAGATACCAAGAACATTACTGTTCAAAACTGTTTTGATAAGGGGGAGTACTTGGTGCATCTGGGTTGTTGTTTCTATCATACTATTTAAATTATTCGCTTTGTGAGGTTTCATTATTTTCCTATTCAAATGCAACGCCATGTTCATACCATTTTAGCACAAGAGTAGATGGTTGTTCCTTATAAATTCGAAGAGCTTGAGAGTAAATACGATGAAGCATATTGTATGAAAGAGCAAGGGAGACGTTGTTTATATGTTTATCTTTAATAAAAAAAGAGCCTTTTCTCCTGTCATCTAAAAATTTATTGCTAAATTCTAGGTGTCCTAATTTAAAAGTTCCTTCTCGAGGAGTCCAAAACCAACGAAGTTCATTTTTTGATCTTAGTGAAAATAAGGTGAGAAGCATATTTAAAAAGTTTTTCATTATTGTATCATGGGGATTTGTTATTTTGAGAGCAGAATATTCTTGTAGGTTATTCTTTATAAAGGTTGTCTGGCGTATAGAGGTTGGTATCCAGTGAAGAGATGCACTGTTATCGTGATGCCAATAAAAATAAATTTCATCAGGTTGTTCAAAGTAGGCTCGCTCCATTTGAATGAAAAGCTTCTTTGCTGATCTGACAGGCATATTAAGGCTATATCTATCTTCATTATATAAATCATCGGTTAAAAAAATACTTATTTTATTAAGCTCTCTTGTGATAGTTAAAAAAGTTCCAATATAATCAGATTCTTCATCTTGTGTCGTTAAAAGTAATTCTGAACTTCCACTAATAATTGATAGTTCATCAAATAGATATTGTAAGTATCGATTTGATGATAAAGATTGATTGTTAACGATATAACTTGTTCTGTGATTTTGTTTTATTAGTTTATTATTCATTCTGCTTTCTTAATATAAATTAGCCATTATAAGTAAAATCCATTAGACGAGAGTAGTGCCTTATTCGTTTTTAAATTATTTTTCAAGGGGGAATATTGTTTTTATTGCTCCTTGACTTGAAATAACAACTTTTAAGGAGACTCCCTCTAGTGTGCTAATATCTCCAAAAACATAACAGTCATCATTGGCTTCGTAAGTTGGCAAGTTTGAATTATTTTCTAGTGCTTCTATTATTTTTTTACATAGAGTGTCTTCTGTCCAATGAGCTGGAAAAAAACTTTTTCTTTGTAAAAAAGCTCCAAACATATATATATCTGCACTATAAGATCCTCCTTGTAAATGCTTAATATCTTCAAGTTCGTATGCATTGTTTCTCAAAAGAGAAAGATTGCCATCGTAATGAAACCCTGCTAAGCCTTTTGCAGTATTTTGGTTTTTATATACTATCTGTGGATAAATTAAGTGAAATGCATTAAGGGTCAGAGGTGTATTTTTTAGTCCTGAAACATTTCTTAGGCAATATCGTTTTCCATCGAATATTTGTGCTAACTGCTTAGCTTTTTGGTAAAATGGATTTCTCCAGATGTCAAGAGGAGAAACTGTAAAGATTTTACTTTTTGATCTGCTAGGGTCAGAGGGTAGTTCGTCAAGAATTTTTTTGCTATCAGCAGAAGTAATTGCTTCAGATTCTGATAGTGAGTATGCAATAGAATTCGCGGGTTGCCATGGGGGGGTGGGTGTACTATTGGGCACAGCAGGTAAATATAATTTGCCTGCTGTGTTAATAATTGGAGACCATAAAAACTCTGCTGGATTGAATGTGCCTGCAAAGCCTTCATACTTAGCTTTGTCAACCATAGAAATTGTTGCTGCTTTTTCTAATTCTGACAGCTCATTATTTATAATATCCTTTGATGAAAAGTTAACAGGGACTAGCTCTTCCTGAATAAGAGAAAATAACTTTCGAGCAAGCTCTTCTGTTGTTGGAATTTCATTTAATGTTGGATATTTTTTTAAAATTCCATTAATGAGTTGTGTGCAGCTTTTTTCACCGCAAGGAACTTTAAGTGTATCTAGTAGTGTAGCCTTTATGCTTTTATTTTGAAATTGTTGTAATTGCTTAAGGCTATATAAATGAAGATTGCAAGCTCCCTCGTTTGTTGCTAAGTGTTCAATTGGTGCAACAAAGAGTTCTTTAAGTGTAATGGGTTTGATATTTTTAAGAATGCGAAGGCTACCTCTTAAGAACGAAAATGCAAGGCTATCAACAATTGATTCTCCAAGTTTTTTGCCTACAGATTCTTGGTTTGCATTATCCCAAGATTTTTTGACTTGTGATCCAAGTAGACACCATGCTTGTTTGCAGGCTTCATTAGACCATCGATTTAGGTCAATTCGATCTTGAATGTCAGAAATAGTCCATGTTATATCATAGTCGTTTACAAGTGGTTCATAATTATCATTTAGTAATATTGAAAGGGCAAAGCCGATTTTTCCAATGGTGTTAATTTTTTTTTCTAAAAAATCTTTTGGATCGTCAATTAACATTCCTAACTGGTTGCCTAGGCTTTTCATTCTATTAATACATCCTGTAACTACTGCGATAGGAAGTGTTTTTCTTAAGTCTCCTTGAAGGCCCCTCAAAACAAGTTTTTCAGAGGCTGCTGTGAGTGAAAGATCGAGCAGAAAGTCATCTTTTAATGTCCAACAAATATCTGCAATGCGACTTCCCTGAATAATATTATGATCATTATGTAATGCCGTAATGCCATATTGTATGCTCAGGATTATTGTTTGGCGAATTATGTTGTTATTAGTAGCACTAATAGATTTTTCACAACAAATATATCTGCTTATACTAAAAAATTCCTCATGCAAAGTATTCGTTATTTGAGTTCCTTCACATTCAGATAATAGGTCAATTGTCGCATCATCAAAAAAAATATCAGCACCTTCCGGAAGTTCATATATCTTTTTTTCCAAGTAAGGGGCTTTTTGCGTATCTTCTAACGCCTTCTTTCGGGTCGTCAGAGCTTGAGACCAGCTACTGTCTTTATTGGATATGATTACATTATAAGTCGAATCAAAAGTAGCTTCTAAGAACTGTAGTTGAACCTCCTGAAAACTCTTTTCTTGTTCTCCCAATTTTTGACGAGTAGCAACTTCTGCCTTCTTTTTTTCAGTCTCTAACTTTTGACGAATTTCTTCTTCTTGTCTTTTTTGTGCCGCCTCAGCTTTTAGGCGTTGTTGTTTTTCGAACTCTTCTTGTCGAGCTTTTTCTAATGCTTTTTCTAGCTTGCTAGCTTCACTTTCTTCGTGAGTATTAAGGGTTTGAGCGTGCAGGCTGTAAGATTTCCCTATTTGGTTTATTAAATAGCCTGTTTGATCATGTTGTTTAATGTTTTTATGAGTATTAGAAAGCAGAAATTCTTTGCTGGGGCTTCTACTTACCGGGGGCATGCGTCCATAGTCAGAATCATATGACGGCCTATCTCTCAGAACAAAGTGGCCCTTTTGAGGAAATAATGGAAAGTTCGAAAAGAGAATTGTAGAAAGAAGATAAAGTAGTGCAATGCCGTATGTGTTCATATTATATGTTTTCTATCGCACGAAGGGGCTTTATAAAAATTATATTACTTTACAAGTAGGTAGAAGTTTTCATATTTTACAAAGCTGTTCTTTGAACAGAGTAAATTGTATCACGTAAAACAGGAATGTTAAATTTTTAGAGGATGTAACTAGAGACTTTGCTGAAAAATGTAAAATTTTTAATGATAAGAGATTAGAAAAGGGCCTTTAGCTCATTGTGAAATAAATCAAAATAAAGAAAAAAATTGCTTTGTGATTAAAAACTAAACTAGGCATATTTAATGCTGGTGGAGAGGGTGGGATTCGAACCCACGATTCCGGGATTACCAGAATAACCGCTTTCGAGGCGGTCGCTTTCGACCACTCAGCCACCTCTCCCGGGTTTCAAAAAATTACGAAAGTTATGATTAAACTTGTTGCAATAATTACGTCTGTGTAGATACTAAGTACAGAACAAGTTTGATTTCCATTTAGTTAGAAAAATAGACTAAATGATTTTTTTTATTAAGTAAATAGTCAGATGTACAAAAATAAGTCTAAGGAGCAAGGTATGGATGAAAAATCACGGGTACAAGCCGTCGTTCTTGCTGCAGGCAAATCAACCCGCTTTAAAACAAAAAAAAGCAAATTACTCTTTGGTATTTGTGGTCGATCAATGATTATGTACCCCATGTCGGTTCTGAACTCACTTGGTATAGCATCAACCGTTGTTCTTGGTTATCAGGGTGATAAAATTCGTAAAGAAATAGAAGCTCACGTTACAAGTGATGTGGCATTTATTAATCAGGAAGAGCAGCGAGGTACTGGCCATGCCGTGTTACAAACGGTTTCAACGTGGCAAGGTGACGATATTCTTGTTCTTTCAGGCGATACTCCGCTTATTACACAAGAGCTTATTGAGCAATTAATCAAAGAGCATAAAAAAAATAATAATGTGATCACCTTTCTTACAACGCAAGTGATTGATCCAACTGGCTATGGAAGAGTGTTAGAGCTTGATGGCTTTGTTAAGATTATTGAGGATAAAAATTGTACTCCTGAGCAAAAGCTTGTGACGCGTGTTAATGCGGGCATTTATCTTTTTAAGCGAGCATTTATAGAGCAGTATATTACTCAGCTACAGCCCAACGAGTTAACGGGTGAGATATACCTTGTAGATCTTATTGAAAAGGCAAGTGAGCTTGAGCTTGGAGTAAAGACAATTCCCGTTCCGTATGATTTGGTTCGAGGGGTGAATACGCTCCAGGATCTTTGGGGTGTTGAGCAGGTTAAGCGCTCTGAGCTCATTCGTTATTGGATGCATGAAGGAGTTCGTTTTGAACTTGCCCAAAGTATTCATATTGATCTTGATGTAACCATTGGAGCGGGCTCTTTTATTGGAACAGGTGTGCATCTTCTTCGTGGAACACGTATTGGTGAAGAGTGCTTTGTTGGGGCTTTTTCAATGGTTGCAAATACACAGCTTGGTGATGAGAGTATGATTCATTCCCATTCAGTCGTTCAGGATAGTAAGCTTGGCTCTCATGTACGAGTTGGTCCATTTGCACGGCTTCGTGAGCAGGTAGTTTTAGAGGATGGAGCAGAAGTAGGTAATTTTGTTGAGGCAAAGCAGACGACACTTGGTGAAAAATCAAAAGCAAAGCATTTAAGCTATTTAGGCAATGCTGCAATCGGTAAGAATGTTAACATTGGAGCCGGAACAATTTTTTGTAATTATGATGGCTATGAAAAACATACGACAACGATACAAGATGATGTTTTTGTTGGAAGCAACAGTACGCTTGTTGCGCCGATTACCATAGAAAAAGGTGGCTATACAGCTGCAGGGTCAACAATTAATAAAGATGTTCCAGCAGATACGCTCGCTTTTGGCCGAGCGCGACAAGAAAATAAAGAGGGGTATGCACAAAAGCTCAATAAAGAGAAAAGAACTGATAATCTTTGTGAAGAAGAAGAGACATTTGATTTTACAGCTGCAATAAGATCTGCAGAAGATAAAAAAGAAAGTATTATATGATTTTTTTTCACACCGCTGATATTCACTATGGTGTTGAAAATTATGGACGTATTGACCAAGCAACCGGAATACACTCTCGTTTGCTTGATTTTAATAAGGCATTTAGTTCTCTGGTTGATCAGGCAATTGAGCAAGATATTGATTTTATTATTTTTTCTGGAGATGCATATAAGACAGCGTATCCAACACCAACGCAACAAAAGTTGTTAGCTGAGCAGCTATTTCGCTTGCAAAAAGCAGGAATCCCTGTTGCGATCATTGTTGGAAATCATGATCATCCTTTAAGCTTTGGTAAGGCAAATGCTCTAGACGTATTTGGTTATTTACCGGTAAAAGGATTTTATGTCTTTTCAAAGCCTGAAATTAAGACTATTTCAACAAAAAGTGGTGAAGTGCAGATTGTTGGAATTCCCTGGCCAACACGTAATAATGTTATTGCTCATGAAGGCCATCGTTTTAAAAATAATCAGGAAATTGCGCAGTATTTATCAGATCGGGTAAGCACATTAATTGCTCACTTTGCAGAGCAGCTTGATATTTCTAAACCTGCTATTTTAGCAGGTCACTTGACAGTGAGTAACGGAATTTTTTCAGGGTCCGAGAAATGTGCTATTTTTGGGACTGACCCATTATTTCTTCCATCACAACTTGCTCTTCCTGCGTTTGATTATGTTGCACTTGGGCATCTTCATCGTTATCAAAATCTTAATAAAGGGGGAGCGCCTGCTGTTGTATATTCAGGCTCTATAGAGCGTGTTGATTTTGGAGAGCGGAAAGAAGAAAAAGGATTTTGTAAGGTAGTAATTAATAAGAAGGGAGCTAAACGATTTTGCACTCATGAGTTTATTAAGATAGAAGCTCGTCCTATGTTGCAAATAGAAGTTGTCCTTAAGAGAGATGATCAGACTGAGCAAATTATTGATGCGCTAAGTCATTATGATTTGAAAGAGGCAATTATAAAAATTGTCTATTATCTTCCTGAAGGAAAGAAGGACTCTGTTGATTTAAATGCTGTGCATAGATCTTGTCAGCAGGCACACTATGTTGTTGGAGTTATTCCTGTACATGCTATCGGACAACGTTCTTTGAGGGCGGATATCTCTGTTGATATGACTTTCCCTATTATTTTGGAACATTATATTGCAAAAAAAGACCATCTTAAAAAAAGAGAAAAGTCTTTATTAAAAAAGGGTATTGAGCTTTATAATCAAATAGAAACGCCTAAAGAAAGTTGATAATTAAAAGCATCTTATTTTTGCTTGACAGAGTCTTCCCCGATTGTTAGGATTTTGCATGTTCGGGCTTATGCGAGCTGATCAATTAATGTATAAAATCCCTAAATGAACGATACGTTAATGTATTGTTCGCCCCCCCAACCCTCCAGCTTTTCCTAAGTTGGAGGGACTTTTTTCAAAAGCAAAATATTGCTTGATGAGCCTTGCAAGCAGTGTCCGTTGACTTGATAAAGTCCTCTCATCATATAGCCAGAGGTATATTTTTTTGCAACATCATTGAATCTATGTTGTGTTACATCAAAAAATTTATATGGTTCGAAGCTAATCAGAGTATTATTACTGAGTCTGTAGAGTGCGTAACCATGAAGAATTGCACCCTCAGGAATATCTTTTGGCGGGAGCCAACATAAGGTAATTTTTTTATTTTTTCTTATTAAAGAAGTTAGTTTTGCAGCAGGAAGCTTTAGGCGAGGATAAGGATGTGATTTTTTGATTTCAAAATTAAAGAGATTATTTTGTTTTCTTCCACATCCAGAGAAAAATAAAATAAAAATTATACAAGAGTAGTAAGAAATAGTAAGTTTATATATTTTCATTATAATTTGTGAAATAAATGAAGTGAAAGCTTACGATATTCTTCATCGCAAGCTTTGTTTGAAGTTTTTTTGATTGTTATTAAGGGTGCGTTGACGGTTTAGTGAAGATGACACTGAATTCCTCAACAGCTTTTTTAAGTTCTTCGAATTGTTCTTCGGTAATATCTCGAGTCTCTTTAAGGCTATTGTAAAGATTTTCATGTGAGCCTTTAATATATGAAACACAGGTAATTGAAAAATCTTTGAGCTCTTCGATTTTTACCTTATCTAGATAGTTTTCTTTGAGGAGAAATAAGAATATAAGCTGATCAGTTAAGTCATGTGTTTGGCGTTCATTTTGTTTAAAAAGAGCAACTGCACGTTTACCTCGATCCAAGGCTTTTCGACTACTTTTGTCGAGTTCGGTTCCAAATTGAGCAAAGGCCAGGAGTTCATTATATTGAGCAAGTTCAAGCTTGAGGTTGCTACTCATTTTTTTTGTTGCTTTTGTTTGTGCTGCACCACCAACACGAGAAATTGAAAGTCCAATGCTTACAGCAGGGCGAATGCCTTGGTTAAACAATGTAGTATCAAAAAAAATTTGCCCATCTGTAATGGAGATAAGATTTGTTGGAATGTATGAAGAAATATCATCTCCCTGTGTTTGAATAACAGGAAGAGCCGTTAGCGACCCTCCTCCAAGTTCACTATTAAGTCTTCCTGCTCGCTCAAGAAGACGTGAATGCACATAAAAAATATCTCCAGGATAAGCTTCTCGCCCAGGGGGGCGTTGGAGTAGGAGAGAAAGTTCTCGATAAGCGATAGCGTGTGCTGTGAGATCATCGTAAATAATCAGTACATCTTTACCTTGCTTCATAAAATATTCTCCAATAGTACAACCAGCATATGGAGCAAGGAATTGATTAAGGGCTGTCTCTTTAGCGCTAGCATCAACAAGAATTGTATATTCAAGGGCGCTATGTTGCTCAAGTTCATAAATAATACGAGCAATGCTCGCTTGCTTGTGGCCAATCGTTACATATACACAGATTACATTCTTGCCTTGCTGGTGCAAAATAATATCCATTACCAAGGATGTTTTTCCAGTGCTTCGATTACCAATAAAAAGTTCCCGTTGTCCTTTTCCAATTGGAATGAGTGTATCAATAACTGTAACACCCGTTTCAAGGGGTTCATTGACCGGTTGGCGTTCAGTAATTCCTGGGGCTGTTAATTCAATTGGTTCGTATGAGGAGGCTTCAATCTCTTCAAGACCATCAAGGGGTTTGCCAAGAGCATTAATAATTCTTCCACACAAAGAGTCACCAACAGGAATAGAAAAAACATTGCCAGTTCTTTTGGCATATTCTCGTTCAATAACTGGTCGTGTATTTTCTAAAAGTCCTACAGATACAAAATCTTCATCAAGATGCAAAATAATTCCGGTACTTCCGTTTTCAAACTCAATCAATTCCCCAAAAATAGCATTAATAAGCCCGTATACTTTGCAAATGCCATCGCCAACTTTGATGACAATGCCTATTTCATCAAATGATTCTTGTGGTTTATCATTAAGTGCATTTTCAAGAAGTGATATGAGGTCAGTATCTTTTTCAATCATGACGTTATCCGTTGAGACATAAAGAGGTTAATAGATCGAAGGATTTTTTTCACCGAATGTTCCCACAATAAGGTGGGGCTTTGTATTTTAATACCGTTAATGAGTGATGCATCGACAGTAAATTGTGCAACACTATTGCTGCTGACTTTCTTTTGTAGATGCTCAGTAATAGCTTTTTTTTCTATTTCTTCAAGCGGATGAGCTGTTGTAACAGTAAATAATTCTTTTTTTATTCTGACATTGTAGAGTTGCTCAATTTGATAAAGTATAGAATCAAGTAAAATAATTTTTTTATGACTAAGTAGGAGGTAAATCAATTTTTCAATATATTCTGGGCAATCAGTTATTTGGCAAATTTTTTCTATTGCAGCTCTGCGAGTTTCATCATTTACTTTTGATATTGTTAAGCAGGCATAGGTCCACCGATTTTTTTGTAAAAAATGAGCTAGCGAGGTAAATTGCGCAATATACCTTGGGGAGAGATGTTGTTGATAACAGTTAAGAAATGCATGAGCATAGCGGCGTGCCTCTGGTTTATAATGATGAATCATGCCACTCCTTTTCTTGCTTGACTGTTGACTGTAAAAAGTGCTGAATGCTTTGTGCTGAAAAAGAATTAGATGAGGTTTTTTGGAAAGCTATTATTTCTTTTTCAGCTTTTATAAGAGCCTCGGGTAATGCTTTTTTAAGGAGCATTGAGGCATAAATTTCTTTACGTTGTCGTGTACGTCGGTCATTAAGCGCCTGAGTTCGTAGTCTATTTATTTGTTCTTGTTCATTTGCATTATGTTGTTGGGCTTTATACCATTTTTGAATGTTACGCTCAAAAACAACGAAGCTTTTTTTCTGTTGCTTTATTTGATTTTGAAGGCGTAGTTGAGTAGAGGTTAACAGCTTATCTTTTTCTATAATTTCCATTTGCTGATTTTTTTCTTTATTTAAAAGATTATAAAGTAAGGGAATTACATACTGTTTAATTGGATTAATAAGCGTATGAATAAGAAGTCCAAATAGACAAAAATGGAAAATAATATCAATTAAAGATATGTTAACGTGCATGACAAATTCTCTCCACAATAAAGGATTCAATATGCTCTTTTGCCTGATTAACTTTATCAGGAGTTATAGAAAGCAAAGTAAGTGTTGCCGTTTCTTGTGGCTGGGATGTTGGCTGCTTATAGTGCTCCTTGATGTGATTTTGAAATTGAATAAGCTGTTGCATCTTGTTATCTTGCAGTGTGGTTAAGAGCTTATCTTTTGCTTGTAGTTTTTCAACAACAAGCTTATATCCATTTTCTTGATCTGTAATATAACGAACAAATGGACCAAAAAAAAATCTATCAAGAAATAGGTATACGAGATAAAAATGAATTATTTGAGCAAAAAGTGTAATATTTATATTCATTATTTACCTTCTATGTGCTCTACTTGTTAATTATTACCGAACAACATAAATAATCAAAAGAAGTGCAATTAAAAGCGCATAAATAGCACTTGTTTCTACCATAATCAATGCTGTAAACATTGCACGCATAATAAGCCCGGCATTTTCAGGACGCTTGCTGATGCTTTCACAGGCTTTTCCGCCAACAAATCCTTGTCCAAGCGCTGGGCCAAGAGTCCCTAAGCCCATACAAATACCTGCTGCAAGATACGCTGCTATCTTTACTGACTCCATAGCCATGAATGACCTTTCGGGTTAAGATTGAATATTCCTAATAATACGTTATTCTAGCACCAACTCATCAAAATCTGCAATATGATTTTTATTTAAGTGAAAATAATGTGGTTTTGTATGTAAAAATTAATAAAAATTGAATACAAGAATTTATAATTATTACTCTTTTGTTAAAGAAGCATATTTTATTGACAAGATTCTTTTTATGAGTAAATTTGCCATAACATAATGTTAACAAACTAACGGTTCTATTTTTTATGAAAATAGGCTAAGATGAGAGGCATTCGTTCTTTTAGGGTATAGCCGTTTCGAAGTTTAGTATCCATTTTGTGTATTGATTAAAAGAGTGTATCAATATTACAGATTTATTTAAGTTTGAGTGTGATCTAAAAAATATTTAATAAAGAGGTATCTTACTATTATTTAATAGTCATTAGAGCAACACTGTAGGTTTATACTATGAATTATGAAAATAAATGCTTTTTTAAAAAAATGCTTACTTTAATTATTTTACTTAAACCGATTTTTTTCACTGCTTATGCATGGGTGAATGATCATGATCTTAGCTATTTTTCAATGGAGAGATTATTAGAGCTAGAGGAAGAACTTGGCTTAGATATGAATTTTAAAATGTCAAAGATTGAAGCTTCTGATTTGCGTGCACTTTTTGCAACATATCCTCTTGATGGGCCATTGTGGAAAAGTACACGAGCTCCTTCGGGGCGAGACCCTCTTTATTTATTGCCACAAAAAATTATTGCTATTGAATATGGTGGGGTGGCTATAAGTTTTTTCTATAATCAAACAAATAGAATGCCAATGACAGTCTCTACACTTTTTGGTGATTTGTTTGATCCTCCTGGAGCTGGTGGTGAGCCAAGAGGATTTATTCCACTTTTACAAACTTCAATCGAAGGTTTTATTGCAGATTCTGAATCAAGCGTTAATCCAGAGCAAGTGAGTCGTGACGTCGTGACACTGCTTCCTTTTTTGCGAAACTTGACAACACAGCAGCGACAAGCTGGTTTTTTCGTACAAGCAGGTTTTGCCATGGGTCCTCTCATGCTGCAGGTGCATACCCCATTTCTTATTTCTGAACGAAATTTTTGGCTTGGTGCTCGAGACCGAAGGCTTGTTGAAGAGCTTATGAAAAATTATGCAACAAGTGCTGCTGATTTTGATTATAGTGAGTTGTTTCATATTCGGTATGGTTTAGGAGATACTCGTCTCAAGCTTGGCTTGAACATGGTCAATATGACAAATTTTGCGCTTGATTTTGGAGGGGAGGCTATTCTTCCCACAAGCTTGCTTTCTTATGACCCTCGCTTTCAGACTCACTCTGAACAGGTTGTTGAGGCAACTCCTATAGCAATTGATGATTTTGTAACGAATATGACAGATGTTTTAAGGGGGATTCGTGATTATTGGCTTGATCCTCGTCTTGGTAACAATGGTCATTGGGGAGCAGGTATTTATTTAGAAACGAAATTTGGCCTTTTTCATGATTTTTTCCAGTTATGGACAAGGGTTTCTTACGACTTGCTAATGCGGGGTAAAGAGGATAGGTTATTTATGTTTGTTCCTACTTTAACAAGTGAGAGTTTAGATAGTATTCCTCCAAGTGACAATCGAAATCAGGCTGAAGCTGACTTAGTTAATGCCTATCTTAAGCAATACGTGCTTCCGTCGGCCTTTCGCTGTACAATTCGCCCTGGAGGGGTATTTAATGCAGTTGCTGTAGGAACCGTAAATTGGGGGCGTTGGCGTTTTTCTTTAGGCTATGATTATTATGCTAAGCAAAAAGAGCACTTGCATCGTTTGCATGATACGAATGTTAAGATTTCAGATCTTGCAGTTGAGGCTGGTCTTGTAGAGCGAGTACAGCAGCATAAAATTTTCTCAGAGTCGTTATATTCGTGGACGAGTAAAAAAGCTCAATACTCATTTGGCTACGGAAGTGACTTTACTTTGGCTAATGAAAATATTGGGAGCGATTGGACTGTTTATTTAAAATTTGTAGCATCGTTTTAGTGGGTTAACACTTGTTGTATTATTAATATGAAAGGCTTTGTAATGAGTACAAGTTGTAGAACATATGCGGTTGCGGTTGTGTTATTTTTTGCACCATTAACAGTAAGTGCGCAAGGGGCACAAATAAAAAAACAATCTCCTGTCATTGGTAAAAAATTAGAAGGAGATAAGGTAACATTACCAATGGTGATGGTGAATAAAATTTTAAAAGCGAATGGCCTTGCTACTGCTCGTATGGTTTATGCTCAGATAACTGCACGAGAGATTATTGATTCTATAGATGCGTATAATGTTTCACGATCAGAAGGTAAAAAGCCTAATGGTATTACTATTACGCGAAAAGTTTCAGGTAAGACAGAAGCAACTTGTAAGGGAGAAGAAGAGTTTGTTAAAGAGAGTATCAATTCAATTATTGAGCCAGTTGAAGTGTTTATTGGCGCACTTAAAAAACAAGAAAAAGAGTTGCGCCCTATTATTGAAAAGAGTCTTGGACAAGGCAGAGCTCCTCGCTTGATTAAGTATTTTCAGCAAACTGGTAATTTTAAAGAAGTTGTGCAAAAAGATATAACAACAGTTGATGATCTTCGTAATGTTTGTGAAGACCTTGAAACGCTTTTTGCTGATATTTATGAAAGTTTAACCCCAGAAGCTCGTCAAGCATATGAGAATATAAAAGCAAAAATGGCTGAAAGAACAAAAGAAAAATAAGGTACTTTTCTACCTGTTAGGAATAATGTATGAGCGGGGAAATAACAGAAATTTGTGGTTCAGTTGAGCGAGTTGTCTTCAAAAGTGAAGAAAATAATTTTTCTGTTGTTTCCCTGCGTGTTTCGCGTACAGAGTCCGTTACGCTTAAGGGTTATATTCCAGATGTTCATCAAGGAGTTCAGGTTTCTTGCAAAGGACGTTGGGTTTTCCATAAAAAATTCGGGCAGCAATTTGAAGCTGATGAGTGTTCAATAGAGCTTCCATCTTCTGCTTCAGGTATTCAAAAATATTTAGCATCAGGTCTTGTTAAGGGTATTGGACCTAAGTTTGCAGAACGCCTTGTTCAAAAATTTGGGGAAAAGACGCTTGATGTTATTGACAAAGAGCCGCGACGGTTGCTTGAGGTTAGTGGTGTTGGGCCTGCTCGCGTGACAGCGATCATTTCTGCATGGGAAGAGCAAAAAGAGGTTGCGGCAGTTATGATTTTCTTGCGAGGCAAGGGCGTCTCTGCTGCATTTGCTGTTAAAATTTTTAAAACATATGGTCAGCAGTCTATTGAAAAAATGCAAAGCAATCCCTATCAGCTAGTTGATGATATTTGGGGAATTGGTTTTAAAACCGCTGACCAGATTGCTCTTAAGTTGGGCTTGGCTTCTGATTCGTTAGATCGTATTAAAGCTGCCATTCTCTTTATCCTTTCAGATGTTACCAATAGTGGTCATTTGTATTGCGAGGTTGAAGAAGCCAAAAAAAGGGTTATAGAGTTATTGGGGTTAGATACAGATGAAATACTTTCTCAAATTAAAAAGGGGATGAATCAGCTGTATCAGAAAAATAAAATGATTCTTGTTTATCATGATAATATTTATTTTATAGCATTGCCTCAGTTTTATTATTCTGAAAAAGCAATCGCTGTAAAAATTGATGAATTACTTCAAGCACAAGCAAAGCTTGTTGATGTTGATGTTAATGAGGTATATCAAAAATTGCGCTCTCCAGATCTGGCTGGTGTAATGATGAATGAAGACCAGCAGCGTGGTATTATTTCATGTTTTCAACATAAAGTTGTGATTATTACAGGTGGTCCTGGAACAGGTAAAACAACAATGATTAAACGCCTACTTGACTTGTATGAGCTGTACAAAATTAAGTTTAAATTAGCAGCTCCTACAGGTAGAGCTGCCAAGCGAATGTTTGAAAGTACTGGCCGATCAACTGAAACACTTCATCGTCTTTTAGAGTTTTCTCCAGCCATTATGAATTTTTCACGAAATGAGACTAATGCAATTGATTGTCAGGTGTTAGTTGTTGATGAAGCTTCAATGATAGATGTCTTTTTAATGAATTCAGTTTTGAAAGCATTGCCTCGAAATGCAACGCTTATTTTAATTGGGGACGTTGATCAGTTGCCTTCTGTTGGGCCAGGGAATGTGTTAAATGATTTTATCAATACTGGTAAAATTCCAACAACTCGTCTTAAGCAAATATTTAGACAGGCCCAAGATAGCTTAATTGTGGTTAATGCGCACCGAATTAATGAAGGAAGCTTTCCTATTTCATCGCTTCCAGGAGCACAAAAAGACTTTATGTATATCAAAGAGCTTGAGCCTGAAAATATATTTGCATTGCTTTCTCAGTTGTATAAAAAAAAATTGATTCAAAGGGGTATTGCTCCAGAAGAAGCGATGGTGTTAACGCCCATGAATCGTGGGGTTGCAGGTGCAACGCGCATTAATCAAGAGTTGCAAATAATTTTAAATGGTGGAAATGATGATCGACCAACGGTTTCACAGTTTGGTCGTCTTTTTAAAATTGCTGATCGTGTTATGCAAGTACGAAATAATTATGATAAGTTTATTTTTAATGGTGATATTGGTACTATTACCAGAATTGATAAATCGGCTCAAAAGTTAAATGTTCAATTTAATGAGCGTGATATTGAATATGATTTTGCAGAGTTAAATGAACTTGTTCTTGCGTATGCGATTTCAATTCATAAGAGTCAGGGTTCAGAATTTAAGGCTGTGATTATTCCACTTTTTATGCAACATTTTATTTTACTGCAGCGAAATCTTATTTACACTGCAATTACACGTGCAAAAAAATTATGCATTATAATCGGTCAACCGAAAGCTGTTGCCATGGGTATAAAAAATGATAAAGGTGTTGATCGAAAAACATTTCTTAAAGAGCTCATGACTGAAGGGCTTGAAGTTCGCTAATAAAAGGATTTATGTTGCTATGAGTGAAAAAGCTATAGTCAGTCGACCTGGTCGATATTTAGATGAATGTTTATTTGTTATTTTTGGAGGGGCTGGAGATTTAGCAAAGAGAAAGCTTATTCCTGCTTTGTATAAGTTAATTAATGATGGTCGATTAGAAAAATTTGGGTTACTTGCGGTTTCTATTGATGAAACTACGATTGAAGATATTGTTCAACAGGTTAAAGGCTTTATTCATAATCCTAAGCAACATATTTTGGATGAGATTGTAGCACATGCGTATTACATGAAAATGAATTTTCATGAGAATCAGCGTTATAAAGATCTCAAAAAAAAAATAGAAGATATTGAAAATAAGCATGATCTAAAAGGTAACCGAATTTTTTATTTTGCTACGATGCCTGAGCATTTTGATGTTCTTACCAAAAATTTAGCAAAAGAAGCTATTGTAACGCCAGTTGAAGATGCTGAGCAGGCAAAAAAGTCTCCTTGGTCTCGTCTTGTTTATGAAAAGCCCTTTGGTAATGACTTTAAATCTGCTCAATTAATTAATACTTCTATTGAGCAAGCGTTTCATGAAAGTCAAATTTTTAGAATAGATCATTACTTAGGAAAAGAGCTTGTTGGTAATATTGCTCTTGTGCGATTTACTAATCAAATATTTGAACCTCTATGGAATAATAATCATATTGAATCTGTTCAAATTATTATGAAGGAGGCAATCGGCATAGAGGGGCGAGGTGCTTTTTATGATGCAAATGGTGCACTGAAAGATATGGTGCAAAGTCATATGCTGCAAATTTTTGCGCTTATTGGCATGGAACCACCATCATTGTTAACACCTCGACACATTAGAGATCAAAAGGCAGCATTATTGAGCAAAACATATGTTGATTCAGTTATTAAGGGACAGTATGAGGGATATCAAGATGAATTGCGTGTGCGAAAAGAATCATCAACGGAGACATTTGTAGCTCTCAAGTGTTTGGTTGATAATCAACGGTGGAAGGGTGTACCTTTTTATTTAAAAACGGGTAAATTTTTAGATAAAAAAGAGACAAGTATTCATATACGGTTTAAGCAGGTTCCTTGTTTACTAGATATTTGTCCTTCAGATTCAAATTATTTAACAATACGGATTAATCCTAATGAAGGGATGTATCTTGAATTAAATGTTAAAGTGCCTGGTGTACCCAATCGGGTAATGCCAGTAACTATGGATTTTGCTCACAATGTAATGTTTGGACCAAATACGCCAGAGGCCTATGAAGTTCTATTAGCAGATGTTATGCAACATGATCATTCTGCATTTGTTCGAGCAGATGAAATTCAGCATTCGTGGCGAATTGTTGAAGAGGCATATGGCTTTACAGGACAGCTTTACTCGTATAAAAAAGGATCAAAGGGGCCAACAGCATTATATTTATTAGATCAAGACAGGGAGATACGATGGCGGGCATAACTATAGGTGTTATTGGTTTAGGGCGAATGGGAGAAGCAGTTGTTCATCGATTAGCTCGGGGTAAATTTTCAGTTATTGGTTTTGATCCAAGTGAAGATGCGCGTAGCGAAGTAAAGAAGCTGGGAGTTAATGTTGCTGATTCCCTTGAATTAGTTGCAAAAAAAGCTAAGTACTTGTGGCTTATGGTTCCAGCTGGAGAGGTTGTTGATCAGGTAATCGATAACCTTCTTCCTTTCTGTGGGCATGGTACCGTGATAATTGATGGCGGTAACAGTAATTTTCGTGATTCAGTGAGGCGTGAAAAAAAATTAGCAAAAGCTGATATCGCATTTCTTGATTGTGGAACCTCAGGAGGTCTTAAAGGACGAGAAATAGGATTTTCTTTAATGGTTGGAGGGAAGAAGTCAATTTATGATCAGTGCTTGCCTTTTTTTAAAGCGATTGCAGCTTCCAATGGTGTTGCCTACATGGGGGGTGCTGGATCTGGGCACTATGTGAAAATGATTCATAATGGTATTGAATATGCGTTATTGCAAGCATATGCTGAAGGGTTTCATTTACTTAAAAATGGCTCTTATGAAAATCTTGACTTGAAAAATATTGCTCAGGTATGGATGAATGGCTCTGTAGTTAGGTCTTGGATTCTTGATTTAGTACATGAAGTTTTTGAAGCAGATCAAGAACTTGAAGAGATATCTGGTGCTATTGGGGAAAATAAAACTGGTCGCTGGACACTTGAGGAGGCACAAGAGCAGGGTGTTCCTGTTGATTTGATTGAGCGCTCACTTGATATTCGTGCTGAATCGCGCAAAACTGGTGGTAATTTTGCTACCAAAGTTGTTGCTATGCTTCGCAATAAATTTGGTGGGCATCCTGTTGATAAGACAAAGGAATAGTGTGCGTAAAAAGTATATCGATATTAGTTGGCCAATTACTGAAAACATGACTGCATATAAAGATAATTATGTAGTGCAAATTGAGGCTGTTAAAAATTTTGATGAGCATGGAGTTAGAGACTCTCTTGTTACGATGGGTACTCATACAGGGACTCATATTGATGCACCAGCACATTTTATGAAAGAGGGTGATACAATTAATAATCTTGACTTATCTGCAGTGATTGGCAAGGCACGGGTTCTTGATTGTATGTCATGTGAAGGTGTGATTACAGCTGATGATTTTAAAAAACATGATATTAAAGAGGGTGAGCGAATTTTACTTAAGACAAGAAATAGCTTGCGTCCTGCAACGCAAGCTTTTGATTATAATTTTGTCTATGTTGCTCAAGAGGCTGCTGAGTATTTGGCATCATGTAATATTCGGTCTGTTGCTATTGATTATCTTGGTATTGAGCGTAAGCAGCCTGATCATGAAACGCACATGATTCTTTTTCAAAAAAATATTGTTATTATAGAGGGTGTGCGGCTGGCTGATGTTGCGTCAGGGGACTATGAACTAGTCTGTTTGCCACTTTTGCATGAGGGGCTTGAGGCTGCACCGGCTCGAGCTATTTTGATACAATAAGTATTAAGGAGTATGATTAAGCTTGCTGATAATTAAAAATTACATTGTATAAGAAAGAAGAAAACATGAAAGTAGTATTTGTTCCTGGTAATGGAGGCTCTACAACCCGTGATAATTGGTTTCCAGCATTACAGCAAGATCTTGAAAATAAAGGAATAAGAGTAGTTGCTGCAGATTTTCCAGATGCGCAGCTTGCACGTGAGTCACACTGGATTCCCTTTTTGCTCAAAGAATTACAGGTTGATGAAAATACAATTCTTGTTGGGCATTCTTCTGGTGCACTTGCAGCAATGCGACTTGCTGAAAAACATAAAATTTGGGGGTCTGTTTTGGTTGGAGCTTATCACTCTGATCTTGATATGGAAACAGAGCGATTATCTGGTTACTTTAGCCGTTCGTGGGATTGGGAAAAAATAGTGGAAAACCAGAAGTGGATATCGCTTTTTGCTTCAGAAGATGATCCATGGATTCCTATTGATGAGCCTCGCTTTATTCATACACAGCTTAATTGTGAATATCACGAATATAAAAATCAGGGACATTTTGGTGGTGATTATTTTAAGGCCGAGTTTCCTGAGCTAGCATTTGTTATATTGAATGCTATACAGATGGATAAATCTTCTCGCTTGACATCTGCGAATACTGTTGCCCAGCCCCAACATCCAGTTTAAACAAAAACTTATAGCCGTGTAGATTATAGGGTTATCTTAGGCCCTATGCTTCTCTTTATAAAGCAATGTGATAGGGTCTATCGCTAAACTCTATTATTAACTGCTATAATTTTTTGTCTTGCACTGCATACCCTAATGCTTTAATTTGATCACGGAGGGAGTCTGCCTGAGCCCAGTCTTTAGCTTTGCGAGCTGCATCTCGTTTATCAAATAAATTTTGCACTTCATCAGGTATAGTTTTTTCTTCCTGATGAAGTAAATCAAGTCCCATGATATTTCTAAATAAAAATGCAACTATTTTACCGGTTATTTCATCTGTTGAAATTTGTTTAATATTCTCAAAAAATATGCCTAAAAATTTGGGTGTGTTTAGATCGTCACAGAGGGCTTGTATTAGTTGCTTACTAATTAAATTATTTTCAATTTCTTCAAGATTAAACACTTTTTTATCTTTATAGTGACTGAGCGTTTGACAAATTCGTTTATATGTTGTTGTTGCTGCCTGAATATCATCTTCGTTAAAATCAACAGGTTTTCTGTATTGATGTTGTAATAAATAAAAACGCATGATCATTGGATCAATCATTTTAAATGCATCATCAAGTGTAATAAAGTTGCCTAGTGACTTTGACATTTTTTCTTTATTGATGTTGATAAATGCGTTATGAAGCCAAAAATGTGAAAATTCTTTTTCAAAGAGAGCTTCTGACTGGGCAATTTCGTTTTCATGATGAGGAAATATTAAATCCATGCCGCCACAGTGAATATCAATTGATTCACCCATGAGTTCATAGGCCATTACTGAACACTCAATGTGCCAGCCTGGGCGTCCATGTCCCCATGGAGATTTCCAGTATTTTTTTTCACTGTTACCTTTCCACAATGCAAAGTCGCCACTGTTTCGTTTTTTACTACAGACGGTAACGCGTGCCCCAGCCTCTTGTTCATCAAGTGATCGTTTTGATAGTTTACCATAGCTTTGAAAACTTGAGATATCAAAGTAGACATCATGATCAACTTGATATGCTTTTCCTTTAGCAATAAGTTGTTCAATGAAGTTAATTATTTGTGGGATGTACTCGGTAACACGAGGCTCATGAGTTGGTGATTGGCATCCAAGTGCAGACATGCTTTCATGAAAGCTTGAAATGAATTTTGTAGAAATATCAAAGGGAGTAGATTTTTCCTTTATGGCTCGGTCAATAATCTTATCATCAATATCTGTAAAGTTACGGGTGTAGGTAACTTTGTATCCAAGAAATTTGAGTACTCGATACAAAAGATCAAATGTCACATAGACTCTGCCATGTCCTAAGTGAGGCTTATCATAAGGGGTAATACCACAGACATACATGCGTACATTTTGAGAGGATTGAGAGAAGAATGCCTCTTTGGAGCGAGTCATTGTATTGGTGAGCCAAAGTTTCATGGAGGGCCTCATTGATAAATAATGACAATAATTATTAATAAACTGATCTCAATAATATCTGTCTTGAATGAAGTGAGCAGGTTAATCAGATTACAAAAACAATGATGTACCCCTAAAGTATAGTCAAAAATAGACTATTCGGCAAAAGCTTTGGAGAGATGATTGATTAACTTGTCTTTTTCTATAACACCAATAATGTTTGTATTTTTATTAATTTGTTTGCCATTTTTAAAGAAAAGAAATGCAGGTATGCCTTTGACTAAATATTTTGTTGCTAATGTTTGAAGTCCGTCAACATCCACTTCAGCAATAATGTAGTCAGGATAAAGTTCTTCGGCTATTTCTTTAACTCGAGGATTCATTACCTTGCAAGCACTACACCACTTTGCAGAAAATTTTACCATAACTGGTTTTTTTGACTCAAGCACTTTTTTTGTAAAGTCTTCTTCTGTTGAAATTGTAATTATCTTTGAAAGAGTTTTTGAGTGATTCTCTTTTTTTTTCATCATTGGAAGCCATCGGCATGATGGAATGGTTGAAATACAGGCCGGTAGAATAAGAAGAGCTCCACAAGATAGTGCTAAAAGATGAGAGTGTTTCATCTGGTAATCCTTTCTATTCTATAAGGTAGTAATTTTTGTCAATGTTCTTTACTCTAACATATTCATCTTTCTAAAATAAAGGATACGAATGAAAGTTGTCTAAATTTTTTTAAGGAAGGGAATCATTGTGTACTTACCAAAAAGATTGTCTAATGAGTCCTGTTAACCGCTGTTTGTCTTTATGGGTGAGTCTTATTATGTTAGTTACAATTTATCAGCATAATAAATGCATGGTTCTTTCTCATGAGCTTAAGAGAGTTGCCTCTCTGCTTCAAAAAGAGCGATCACGAGAGCAGAGATTACTATCATCAATAAGTAAATGGAATGATTATACAGTAACAAGTAGCTTTGCTCAGTCAAGAGGCTTTATCTTTCTTAAGTGGAATCAATATTGTTTTCCAAAAGAGGAAGAATAGTGAAGTTAGAGCAAGATAAAAAATATGTTTTTAAGTATGGGAGTATTCCATTTATATTTATTGCTTTTTTATTAATTGTTCGGTTAATTTGGTTGCAAGTTTATAAAGCTGATTTTCTTTCTTTTTATGGCGATCAACAGCGGTTGATAAAGGTGAAGATTCCTTCTTATCGTGGTATCATCTATGATAGATACGGTAGGGTCATTGCGAGTAATGATCGTCGCCCATCACTGTTTATTACCCCCTTTGATCTATCATTCTCATCAACAGAAGCAACTTTATTATACGATCAATTTCCTCATCTTTACTCTGCTCTTAACCGTGATAAAGTGAGTCCATTTGTTTGGCTTGAGCGCTCATTAAATATGAAGCGGTATCAAGAGCTGCAGGAATTACCTAAACAGTTAGTACATACGTTGTATGAGCCAACTCGCTGTTATGCTGAGCGATCTTTTAACTCGGTTATTGGTAATACCAATATTGATATGTGTGGCATTTCAGGAATTGAGCTTGCGCAGGAATCTTTATTAAAGGGAGGAGCTACACCTATATTGATTGAGCGAGATGCTCATGGTGGAAATTTTGCAATAGAATATGATAATTGTCTAACAATTAGAGATGGCAGTACACTCACATTGAGCTTAGATGCAGCTTTGCAGTGGATGGTCTCGCAAGAATTAGAAAAAACAGTTACTCAATATAAGGCTGAGCTTGGGTCTGCTCTCATTATGGATCCTGTCTCAGGAGAAATTATTGCTATGTCTGACTATCCGTATGCATTTGATCAGACATCAACACAGCTTTTAGTAAGAAGTAATAATTGTATTACGCAATGTTACGAGTTAGGTTCAGTATTTAAAGTTTTTGCAGCCCTTGCAGCTCTAGCTGACAATGTTGTTGAGCCTGATGAAGTGATTAAATGTGATGGGAAGGCTTCTTGTGTTCGAGGATTTCGTGTAGTAAATTGGAAACCTATGTATGATCAAACATTTAAAGAAGTCGTTCAGCATTCAAGTAATGTGGGAATTGCTAAGGTTATTGATCGTCTTGGTTCGCGATTATTTGATCATTATGATCGATTAGGATTTGGTAAAAAAATGGAAATAAATTTTCCAGGGCAAAGGCATGGGTTTGTTAATCCACCTGCACGTTGGAGTAAATCTTCACCTTATGTACTTTCATTTGGGTATGAAGTAATGGCAAGTTTGTTGCAGCTTGCTCGGGCATTTAGTGTTGTTGCAAATGGTGGTTATGAGGTAAGTCCAACTTTTTTTAAACAAAAGAATACTAATCATAAAGTAGAGAGAAAGCTGCTATATGGTCAGCGAGAAATAAATGTACTACAAGAGATTTTAGAACGAATTGGCTCCCGTTATTCGGTGCCGGGTGCCCATGTTATTGGAAAAACAGGGACAGCTCGTTGTGTAGAACAAGGCCATTACTCTAGTAAGCGACATATTTATACCTTTGTTGGAGCAGTAAAAAATAATAACTATCAACGAGTAATTGTGACTTTTATCAAGCATCCATTACAAGATGACTTATGGGCTTCTCAGGTGACAGGACCTCTTTTTCAACGAATAGCTCAACGCATGTTTCTCCATGACAGAGTGAACGCTTACCAAGAGTTAGATACAAAAGCATTTTCTTGATATTCGACAAAAAAATTTGCTCCGTTATTCATGACGATAGCAACATCAAATCGAATGATATGATTAAAGAGCTTATGAATTAGCATATATTTTTTTGCGGTTTTAATTATTTTTTGTTGTTTACTCTTGGTAATGAGTTGTGATAAAGAAAAATGTCGCTTTGTGCGTGTTTTAACTTCAACAATAACAACAAGATTATTTTTTTGGGCAATAATATCAGCTTCACCAAAACGAGTTGTGTAGTTGACTTCACGGATAAAAAAAGAGCGATCAAGCAGCCATTGTACGACTGCTTGTTCACCTTTAAGTCCAAGTTTTTTTATACATGAAGTCATAAAATAAATTTTGGTTTTTCTAACATTGAGTGGGCCATACGTGTATATTGAGACTCTGGGAATTGAGTGTCAAGCTCTTGAAGGTGTTCTTTGACCTTATCTGCTTTATTCATTTTTTTTGCAAGCTTACATTCAAGATAAACAAGGCGTGGCGCAATGTCCGGATGTTTAATTAGTTGGTTTTTTGCTAAGAAAGTTAAGCGTTTTTCTGCAGCATCATATTTTTTCTGCTTGAGGTAAAAATTAAAAATGTATATCTCTTTATCAATTAACTTATATTCACAGGTTTTTTTTATGTCGACAACATCTTGTTTGTAAGAAATATCTGGGTTATTTTCAAGATAGTTAAGGCATAAATTAATTGTTTTTTTTGTTGGTTCTTGATCACAGTCAGTTCTAAGAGTTTGATTAAATTGTGAAAGAATTGAGCGATATCGAGTGTATTCAGCATGAATGTCTGATGGGTACATCTGTTGATAGTGATTATAAAGTTCTTGAGCTGCTTCATAATGTTCATTTTTATAATATATTTCAGCAAGCAAGAGCTTATATTTGTTTATATCTTCTCGTTCATGATGTCGTGCAATAATTTGTTGAAGATATTCAATAGCTAACTCATTTCGTTTACTTTCAACCATCGCAAGAGCTTTTGTTTTAAGTTCTTCAAAATTCATTTCATCTTTGGTTTTTTGTCGTGCACATGAATTAAAAAGTATCAACGTTATGCAGTATAAGCTAACCATAAAAATATTTTTGAGATGATATTTTTGCATAAATGCAGTCTGTGTCATAGATTCATTCCTTAGTTTTGATAGTGTGGTGTAAGGGATTTGGTTACAGGTATTTCTCAGTATACTTATTTTTAGAGGTATGAAAATATATGAGAGCTATGTTTTTGATCTAGGCTTCGGTTGTTATGAATGTTCAGATTGGCAATAAAAAGATGGTTGGTGCGTGATATTCTTGTATTTGACTAGATAGAAGGAAACTTCTTTGGTAAACTTTTGGTACTTTTCTATGTTATTCTTCGTATTATCTGTATTTTTCATGTTTAAACGATGAAAGCGTTTTTTATGAATAAGCATGTACTTGTTGTGGTGTTATCATTACTTACTGTATGGGGCGTTAATTACATGACGCAAAAAAGCTCAGGGCCTGTTAACTTTGGTGGAGAAGTTGCTGTTGAGCAAAAAGAGGCACAGCTTGGGGAGCCGATTATTGTACCAACAAAGCAGGAGCTACATGCACCACTTAATTTTATGATAGAGCGAGTTGAGTCAGAAACATTTGAATCATATGATGATACTTCTGTAGCAACTGATCAAGCAAAGCTTCATTTTTCAGGGCAGGGAGCGAGTATTGCTCATTTGCAGTTTAATGAGCATCATGGCAAAGGAGGGCTGCCATTAGCAACAGTAGAGTATGAGCCAAAAGATAATCGTAAAGATATAAATCAGAAAATTGCACCAAACACAATGTTTTTTCTTGGTTTAGAAAAAGGCCTGTTGTGGAATTATAGGCTTGTTGAACAATATGCAGATAATCAAAGTACAAAGATTATTTATGAGACGGATCATGTTGGATGGCGAGTGCGAAAGACTTTTGTTGTTTATAAGGCGACGTATAAAATTGATGTTACGCTTTCATTTGAGAAGCGTGATGAGCAGGCTGAAAGCTTAAAGCCTCGCCTGCTTCTTGCTGCACCTCAAATAGCACAGCTGGAAGCTGATTCTGCTTCGTTGCTTGTATTGAATGAACGCTCTGGGTCTATTGATAAAAAAAATACTCAAGAGGCAGGAGATGTACATCAGTTGGCATGGCACTGGCGTACACCTGGGGTTATTTTTGGGTTAGAAAATAAGTATTTTGTGCATACATTGTTTAATGATCCACAACGTTTTGTGCAGCGTGGTTATGTGTTAGATCAAACAGAACAGACTATGCAAACTCCTGTGAGTGTAGTGCTCGAAGGGCCGCGTATTGATAAAAGTGCATCATGGACAATGTCTTATTATTGTGGCCCTAAAACGGTAAAAGATCTTGGTGCTGTTGATGCACGCCTTGAAGAGTTGCTTTCATTCGGATGGCTTTCATGGTTATGTAAATTATTGCTTCGTATTTTACAAATGATCTTCGGGTATGTTCATAATTATGGTGTAGCCATTATATTATTGAGTATTTTGCTTAAGTTACCGTTTATGCCCCTCTCAATTTATGCGCGAATTATTACAGAAAGATATCAACGTTATCAGCCAACAATTAATAAGATTCGCTCAAAGTATAAAAATAATTTACAATTGCAGCAGCAAGAATTAATGCGCTTTCATAAGGATCATAACTTATCTCCAGCAACACCTTTGCTTGGTTGTTTACCGCTGTTAATCCAGATGCCGATTATGTTTGCGTTATATAAGGTTTTGAGTGGGCATATTGATCTTTATCAAGCTCCATTTTTTGGATGGATTACTGACTTGTCAGCAAAAGATCCTTATTATATTATTCCTATTTTGATGGGAATTGCTATGTTTTGGCAGCAGATGAAGGCGCCAATTTTGGATGAGAAGCAGCGCTTTGTTATGGCAATTATGCCTATTGTAATGACAGGTCTTTTTGCAGGATTTCCTGCTGGATTGGTCCTTTACTGGTTTATGAACGGAAATATTCTTGTTATTGGAGAGGACTATATAAGAAAGATTTTCTTTAAACGCTAGGAATTGCTATGTTGTCTCAGCTTCCAACGTTACAAAAACTTATACGGCAGTTGCAAAGACTGCCGTACTTAGCTTCAAAAAATGTATATAAAGTTGCGGTGCATCTGCTTCAGTCTGATGACAAAAGTGTAAGTCAGCTTGTTCGATTAATTGAGCAGGCTCGACAACAAATTCATTATTGTTCACATTGTTTTAGTTGGGTTGAAAATGATGTTATTTGTAGTATTTGCTCATCAAAAAATCGGGATAAAAGTATTATTTGTGTTGTGAGTTCGTGGCATGATTTATGTGCTATTGAAAGCTCTGGTGAATATAAGGGCTTGTATCATGTGTTAGGTGGTGTTTTGAGTCCTCTTGAAGGGATTGGTCCTGAGAGCTTAAGAATACAAGAGCTTCTTACACGGATTTCTCCAGAGATTAAAGAGCTTATTTTTGCATTGAATCCAACACCAGAGGGTGAAGCTACAGCAACTTATATTTTAACGCATTGTCCATCTCAGGATTTTAATATTTCCAAGTTGGCGCGAGGTATGCCTGTGGGTTCGATGCTTGAGTATATGGATCGTGTGACTATTTGTAAGGCGCTAACAGACCGTAGACCGTTTTGACGAGTAATGCATATTATTATATTTTCGGCCTTTTTTTTTTATTAATTACAGCATCACAACAGTTGAATGCAGACCTTACTCGATTTGTAAGATCAATTGAAAAAATTTCAGTGAAAAGCCTCAAGCAAAAGTTTTTGAGCAATGAAGTTGTTCTGTTTGAAGGAGATGTTGAGGTTTTAATTGATCATAAAATGCATGTTTGGGCTCATCAGGTTTTAATTAATAAAAAAAATCAAACGATTTCTGCCTCTGGTTGTGAAGAGTCTCCCTTGTTATTTGAGCATCATAATACGACGTTACTTGCAGACTACTTGTTCCTTGATTTATCAACAAAGAGGGGGTCTGCACAAAATATTCGTCTGCATTTTAATGATGGGTACATTCTTGCTTCGTCGGCAAGCAAAAAAAGTGATTATGTGTGGGAGGTTGAAAATATTACTTATACCTCGTGTGAGCATAGTCCTGCACATTGGAGTATTCATACGACTAAGGCCCAATTGCATGGAGGTTATTTGTTAACGGCTTCCGGCCTTTCATTTTATATAGGAAAACTCCCAATTTTTTGGTTTCCCTATCTCATTCTTCCCTTACAAGGGCAGTCGCTTTCAGGTTTTTTAATTCCACGTTTCTTTTTTGATTATCAGTATGGTTTTGGATTTAAACAACAGTACTATCAATCATTGGGCTCTCACTCAGATACTACGCTTACTTTTGATTGGCGAGAGAAACGAGGTGTTGTTCTCTCAGATGAATTTCGCTGGGCTCGTTCACTAACTGATTATACCAAAATGAATGCAAGCTTTGCTATTGTGCGAGACATGCTTGTACAACAAGGGGATTGTTTGTGCAAGCGGACAAGATACCGGTATTGGATTCAAGGGCTTGATTTTGCGCAGTATGAGTTAGGGACCTATGACCGGCTGTATCGCTTAATGAGTGTTGATGTAGGTACAGACAAGCGACTAGGTTACCACTTCTTTAATAATATTGCCGATATTGAAAATACCTTTAATACTGCTTTTATTCATCGACTTTTTTCATCTAAGCGATTGTGGTCTATTGATATTGATAGCCATATTACACGCCAAAAAGTATTTCAAGATAGAGACATTAATCAATCCATGGTGACTGATTTGTGCTGCTATGAATCATGTAATAATCAGGTGCAGCAAGAATCTGAGACACAGGTCACAGTGGTACATCTTCCTCATTGTGAAATTAATTCGGCCTATCTTGATTTGAGTAAGCTTTGTTCATTGCGGTATGATTTTTTTGCTGACTTTGTTCATTATAAAAAACATCTTACTGAGCGTTTTTTTTATGGAAAAACGCTCGTTTCTGAGCAAGAAATTGTTAAATTACAGAAAAAAGATGTTATTCGAGCTGAACTGATTACCTCATTTTATAAATCCCTTAATTATGGGGGGCAGGCGCTTTCAATGAGTGTGAGTCCTCATCTTCAAATGAGAAGCCATCGGTTGAAAGATAGGGAGCCAGAGAATAGTCGTGGGGTGTATGAGCAGGCTATTTTTGGAAGTGGAGTATACCGTTTACTAACAACAGTTCAGGTTGAGTGGGGAATGCCAGAAATGAATTATGCCTTTGAGGGTGCTGATCTGATGATTCTTCCAACGTTGACCTGGTCGTACAGCCCCTCGTTTGATCAGAGCCATTGGATTGTTGCTGACAAGTGGGATAAAATTTATTCGCACAATGCACTAACCGGTTCAGTACTCGCTTCTTTTGTGACAGAGCATGCTTCTTGTGATATCTATCTTGAGCAGGGGTATGACTTTGAAGGGCCGGAGAATCGATTTTTTTTACAGCATTCTGGGAGTCGCCATTTGTTACCCTTCAGGTGTGATATACTTTTGCATGCAGGTAGCATGCTTCTTGCTTCAAATACTGAGTATAACTTTAAAACAGGTGATCTTATTGGTGCCCAAATAAAAAGTTCATTTCAATGCCGAGCAATTGAATTGAGCGTTGGGTATCTTTACTCTTCTCCTTCTGTGATGAAGAGGCGAGAGCTTTTATCAACGCTTCCACACTTCGTTACCTTAGATTGTTCCCTTGCTCTTAGTGATCGACTTCATCTGTACTATGAGGCGCAGTTTTATGCACGAGGGAAAGATGCATTCTTTCGGATTGTTCATTTGACGCCTGTTTTACATCGTGTTGGACTTGAATATAAAGGTCACTGTTGGAGCGCGTATCTTGGTTTTGAAGAAAAGAAATATCAAGAGCTTGGCCATGACAAAACGGAACAGGTTATGCTATTTTCCGTAAAATTTGACGCACTTGGATCTTTTGCAAAAAAAATTAAAAAATTATAGTCTGCCAAGGGGTAAAAAAGAGAGAGATGGTGAAAAAAATTTTTGTTTTTTTATGTGGATTGCTATTTGTTTCTTTTTATGTGAAAGGAGATGCAAAAAGAATGATGAACAACGTTGATCTTTTTAAGAAGCGGCGGCAAAAGCTTGTTGCAACGGTGGCTCAAGAACATGGTCGCGGGGTGCTTGTTTTGAGTGCAGGTTTTGATCAAGATGGTACAGTTATACCTTTTAGACAAGATAAAGATTTTTATTATTTTACAGGCTTGCAAGAAACCGGCCTTGTATTGCTGTGTTATCCTGATGGCAAAGAAGAGCTTTACATTCCTCACTATTCAGATGTTCGTGGACAGTGGGTGACTGGTGGAATAAAGATAGATGATGATCCAGCAAGTTATGGCGTTTCAAAAATTATGCACCTTGGGCAGTTGGTGAGAGGGTATGATTGTCCTCTTGTATATCAAAAAGAACGATATAAAAACTTGATTAACGAACTTAGTATGCATGAAAAAATTTTTCTTTTAAGCGATATTGAGAGTAAACTTTTTACGCCTAAAAACTTATTATGGTGTTGGATTGCGCAGCAGGATAATGAGCTCAAGAAAAAGATAATAGATGTTTCTTACTTCGCCCATGAAATGCGTCGCATAAAGGATGATGTTGAGCTGCAGAATCTTCAGCGGGCCATAGATATAACGCTTGAAGCTCAAAGTGTTGTTGCGCGTGAGATACAAGAAGGGCGTTGTGAATATGAAGTTAAAGCGGCTTTAGAATATGTTTTTTTGAAGAATAACGCATACTGTTCATTTCCTTCAATTGTTGCCACAGGAGTTAATGGAACAATTCTTCATTACACAGATAATCAGGCAGTGTTAAAAAAAGGAGATTTGGTTGTTGTGGATATTGGAGCAGAAGTGAATGGATATGCTGCAGATATTACTCGAACGTTTCCTGTAGGAGGGGTTTTTTCTGAGCGACAGAAAGAAGTATACGATTGTGTTTATGAGACACAAGCATATGTTGCCTCGCGTGCTCGTCCAGGAGTGTTTTTAAGAAATAGTGAATGTCCAGATAACTCTTTACATCATTTGGCACTAGCTTTTCTTAAGGATCGAGGGTATGATCGATACTTTGTTCATGGCATAGGACACTACTTGGGGCTTGATGTTCATGATGTTGGTGATTATAAAACTCCATTGCAAGTTGGAGATGTATTTACTATTGAACCGGGCATTTATATTCAAGAAGAAGCACTTGGAGTGCGTATTGAAGATGACTATCTTATTACGGAAGGCGGTTGTTGTTGCTTAAGCAATGCATTGAGCGCAGAACGTAGCGCTATTGAAATATTAATAGCAGATAAAGGCTAGTAGTTTGAGTTATTTTCTTTTCTTCTTCAAGTAGGTTATCTTGTGCTTTAGTTTTACAGTATTCACAAGAACAGAAAGATTGATAAATTATGGAAGAAAAAGAATTGCGAGATCAAGTTATTGAAAAAAACATATCATTTATTGTTGTCACAGGAGGAGTTTGCTCATCAATTGGTAAAGGTGTACTTGTTTCTTCGTTGGGTGTGTTGCTCAGGCAGGCGGGTTATAGGCTTTCTCTTGTGAAGTGGGATCCTTATTTAAATGTTGATCCAGGAACAATGTCACCTTTGGTGCATGGAGAGGTTTTTGTTACTGCTGATGGAGCAGAAACAGATCTTGATTTAGGTCACTATGAACGATTTGTTGGTATTGAGCTGGATCGCTCTTCATCAGTTTCTTCAGGTCAAATTTTTGAAGAAGTATTGCAAAAAGAGAGGGCTGGAGAGTTTCTTGGGAAATGCATACAATTAGTCCCTCATGTAGTTGATGCAACAAAAAAACGCCTCTTACAATTTGCTCTTGCTAAGAACGTTGAGTTTGTTTTGCTTGAGATTGGTGGAACAGTTGGAGATATGGAGGGGAATGTTTTTCTTGAAGCAATTAGACAATTGCGAATGGAGCTTGGAAAAGAGCGGTTTATGCATGCTCACTTGAGCTATGTTCCCGTGCTTGGGTGGACAGGAGAAATAAAAACGAAGCCAACGCAGCATAGTGTAATTCAATTAAAGCAGGCAGGGCTTACTCCTGATTGCTTATTTTTGAGGTCAGATGCAGAAATTGACAGATCAAATGTTGATAAATTATCAGTAATGTGTGGTGTTGCAAAAGAGCTGATTTTTCATGTTCCAACAGCTCGTCCTATATATTCACTTTTTTTGAATCTTAAAGAACAATGTGTGGGGCAGAGGATACAGGAATATTTTGGTGTTACTCAGATTAAAGATATTGATTTGTCTGAGTGGGCTAAGCTGATTGATATGATCGCAGCGGTTCAAAAAGAAGTCCGGGTTGTTTTGGTTGCGAAATATGTTGGAACAAATGATCCATATATCAGTGTTATTGATGCTCTTAAAGTGGCAGGATATCATTGTGGTGTTGAGGTAAAGATACGAGTAGTCGATGCTGAACGAGCTGAAAGAGAGCCTGACTATTTATTAGAAATGCTTTCTGACGCGCAAGGCGTTGTTGTGCCTGGTGGTTTTGATACACGAGGAATTAGTGGAAAAATTGCTGCAGCACGGTATGCTCGAGAAAATAAGATTCCTTATTTTGGGTTATGCTTGGGTATGCAAATTATGCTTATTGAATTTGCTCAATCTCAGCTTGGTATGCAAAATGCAAATAGTACTGAAGTTGATAAAAACACTCCGCATCCAGTTATTTCATTACTTATTGAGCAGAAGAATATTGAACTTAAAGGAGCAACAATGCGTCTTGGCAATTATCCTTGTGCTATTATGCCAGAGAGTAAAGCTTATCAAGCTTATCAGCAAGATGTAGTTATTGAGCGACATCGTCATCGGTATGAATTTAATAATAGTTATAAGAAAATATATGAGGATGCGGGAATAGTATTTTCAGGTATATATAAGGATAAAAATCTTGTTGAAATAGCTGAAATTAAAGATCAAGATTTCATGCTTGCAACACAGTTTCATCCAGAGTTTACGTCTTCACCATTGCGAGTACATCCCTTGTTTAAGCTTTTTATTGAAAATGTTGCCAATAAGGAATTATGATTTCTGAGATTGACCCTTTTGTAAATTTATCATACAATGAAGTCACCTCTTTTCTCCTTGTAGATTTTACCACAAATGAAAATAAAAGGACTAGCTTATTATGGATATGAACAAGAGCTTCTATTTAAAAAAGGAGCAACGAGCGCCTAAGTGGCATGTAATAGATGCTACAGATAAAATTCTTGGACGATTGTCAACAGAAATTGCCGATAAATTGCGAGGTAAAGTTAATCCTTTTTACACACCATCAACAGATTCTGGAGACTATGTTGTGGTTATTAATTGCGATAAGATTAAGTTGACAGGTAATAAGTGGGAAGACAAGATTTATAGAACATATTCAGGATGGCGAAGTGGCCAGAAAGAACGCACAGCCTTGGAGCTTTACAAAAAAGATCCTCGGGAGATTGTACGTCTTTCTGTTCGAGGAATGCTTCCTAAAAATAAGCTTAATCGCTGTATTATTAAAAAACTTAAGCTTTATTCTGGAGCTGAACATAATCATCAGGCTCAGGTGGGCGTATAAGCTTTAATATCAGAAGAAGCAAAATAAAAGTTAAGCAGGGGCTATTGTAAAATGCCCCTGCTTTTTTTGTATTGTACAAATACTTATGGAGATAAGATGATGAGTAGTTTTCAAAAAACTGTCAAAAAATCAGTTTTTCTTGGGGGTATTGGTGTTCACTCTGGAGGACCTGTTTCTTTGCAAATTTATCCAGCAGAAGCGGATACAGGAATCATTTTTAGAAATAATAAACACTTGCAAGACCCTATTAAAATTGGAAAAATTGTTCCAGAAGAAGCAATGCATGCAACAGTATTAAAAGGGCGGTCATGGGGGTTAAGTACTGTTGAACATCTAATGGCTGCGTTGATGGGAATGGAAATTGATAATGCTGAGATAATTGTAAATGGGTATGAGGTTCCTATTTTTGATGGGAGTGCTGCGCCATTTGTTCATGCAATTCAAGAAGCCGAATTAGAGGTTTTAAAAGCCGCTCGAAAATGGATAACTCCTCGAAAAGAGATAATGCTTGAAAAGCAAGAAGGAATTCGATTGTTTTTATCTCCAGATGCTCAGTTGTATAATGAAAAAGCTCTTTATATGGAGTATTCTGGATCTTTTGATCATCCTCTTATTGGTAGTGGAATAGAGCAAGGCAAAGTGACTTCTGAGTATTTTATTAAATCTATTGCCCCTGCAAGAACATTTGGATTTCTTGAGCAATTACCATTTTTGCGTAGCTACAATCTTGCTCAGGGGAGTTCTTTGGGGAATACAGTTGTATTGAGTAAAGAGGGATTTGTAAATAATATCCGTTATAAAAATGAATGTATGCGCCATAAATTTCTTGATCTTTTTGGAGACTTGGCTCTTCTGGGTTACGCTCTTGTTGGTAGAGTTTCTGCCAGAAGAACCGGACATAATTTTAATCGGATGGTCATTCAGCATTATCTTAATAATAATGATGAATGGCGAGTGTTTGAGTAAAAATTAAAAAAACTTACTTTTTATCATGAGATAGAACTGATAGATTCGTTCACCAAAAAGAGAGGCAACATCTTTATAAGTAAGGAAAAGAAAGAGTGCAATAAATAAAACAAATGATGTTAAATTAATTCCGAGTTTAATTGAATCTGGAATTTTTCGTCGAATAATAGCCTCTATGGTAACAAAAAGAAGTTGCCCACCATCAACAATTCCAAGAGGTAAAAGGTTAATAAGGGCAAGATTTATGCTGATAATTGCTAAAAAAATAAAGAATGGAATAAACCCTACTTGAACTGAAGTAAAGCTATTAGCTAAAATCAGGAGAGGTCCTCCTGCACCATCTAAAGAGCCGCTTGATATAAGCTTGCTAATGCTTTGACCAATAAGCTTTATCCATTTAATAGTTTCATAAAATCCCTTTTTAAGAGCCTGAGAAAAGGAAGCTTTTTGATACGGCATTCCTAAGGCTACACCGAGTGCACCAACGGCTTTACCTTGTTCCATGCGAGAGCCAAGAGTGATTGAGAATTCTTTTTTGCTATTGTCTCTCATGACAGTAAGGGAAATTGTTTGATTTGGATTTTTTCTTGTCTCCTCAAGAAAAAGAGTGTCTGCATTTTCAATAAGATTGTTTTGATTGTCAATAAGCTTAATAGTGTTAATTTCTACAATAAGATCCTTAGGAAGCAAGCCCCCTTTGTCTGCCGCAGATTGAGTAGTAACTCCAGTTACCAATAAACCTGGATTGTTACTTTCAGCTCCAACAAGAAAAAGAGCGGTAAAAATAAAATATGAAAAAAGTAAGTTAAATATAATGCCACCGCTTAGTACGAGAAATTTTTGCCAATAAGGCTTCTGTGAAAAAGAGTCTGTTCCTTCATGATGAGAGAATTCTTGGTCTCCTTGGCCAACTTCGGCATGACCAGCTATCTCAACATAGCCACCTAGTGGCAAAAGAGCTAGTCTGAAATTTGTACTACCAATCTTTTTTTTAATAATTTCTGGTCCAAATCCAATAGAAAATGTTGGCGTATGAATATTAAATAGCTTGCAAAAAAGAAAGTGTCCCAATTCGTGCACCGTGACAAGCGCCCCGAAACCAAATATTGTATAAAGAAGTGGTAATAATTTAGAGGTTAATAATGGAAAAAAACTGCTTGGCATGAAAACTCCTTTGCTCGGTGTTACCCTTGTTTTAAGTGAATAAATTCCTACAGAAAGATTTTTTTCCAGTTTACCGACTTTTTGAGTATTTATCAAAAAGAGATCAAGGAATTGCTCGTGCGCATGGGTATATTTTCTATTAGGGTTTTTCAGGGCAGGTTCGAAAAAGAAAATAAAATGTCTTATTGTCCTACCCTCCAGCAAAATGAAGAAAAAAAGATGAAAGATTTTCTTTGTGTGTTTAATAAGCTTATAATATCTGGAGTAATTTTTACTTGAAAAAATTGTAGAAAAATATAGAATGGTACCAGTATTTCCCGAATAGCTGAAAAGGCCTTCTGTGTTTTCTAGTAGCCCTTGTCTATTCTGTTTTAAACCAAAGGCATGTGTTCTTTGCTTTAATTGCATTGAACATTTCAGTAAGCTTTGGGAAAAAATATGCCATAAAATTTGACTATGTCAGTGGCTTTGATAAAGCAATTTTTAATAAGTTTCTGTTTAACGTTGTAGGATTCAATATGCCAACGATAAACCAACTCGTGCGAGAAAATCGCAAAAAAGTGGTTAGCAAGACTAAATCACCAGCTCTTAACTCTTGTCCGCAGCGACGAGGAGTGTGTGTTAGGGTGTATACGCAGACGCCGAAAAAACCGAACTCTGCGCTTCGAAAAGTAGCTCGTGTAAAGCTTACAACCGGCAAAGAGGTGACTGCCTATATTCCCGGAGTAGGTCATAACTTGCAAGAGCACTCTGTGGTGCTCGTTCGAGGTGGAAGAGTAAAGGATCTTCCTGGTGTGCGTTATCACATTGTGCGTGGAGCTCTTGACTCTGCGGGTGTTGAAGCGCGTAATCAAAGTCGTTCTTTGTATGGTGCTAAACGTAAGAAGGGGTCTAAGGATGCCTAGGCGCAAATCTGTAAATGTAGTCAGAGATGTTGGTGTTGATCCTCGTTTTGGCTCACAGCTTATCCAAAAATTTATTAATATGGTTATGGAGCGAGGAAAAAAGTCCTTGGCTCGTTCTATTGTTTACTCCGCTCTTGATGTAATTGTAAAAAAGCAGGGTGGTGACGATAAAAAAGCGCAAGCGGTATTTGAAAAAGCTATTGCTCAAGTGAGGCCATATATTGAGGTTCGATCTCGTCGGGTTGGTGGTAGCGTGTATCAAATTCCTACAGAAGTTCGAGCATCTCGTGCGCTTGCTTTATCAATGAGATGGCTTATTGACTCAGCATCAAAGCGTTCAGATAAAACTATGCATGCTCGACTTGCACAAGAGTTTCTTGAGGCTAGTGAGGGGCATGGAAATGCCGTTAAGAAAAAGACGGATGTGCATCGTATGGCTGAAGCAAATAGAGCCTTTTCTCATTATGCCTGGTAATGCGGAGTTGTTATGAGTAATGCAAAAGAAAAATTAAAAAACTGTAGAAATATTGGCATTATGGCCCATATTGATGCGGGTAAGACAACCACCACAGAGCGAGTATTGTTTTATACTGGTGTTTCGCATAAAATTGGTGAGGTTCATGAAGGTGAAGCTATCATGGACTGGATGGAGCAGGAGCAAGAAAGAGGTATTACTATTACTTCTGCTGCCACAACTTGCATGTGGAAAGATCATAAAATCAACATTATTGATACTCCTGGGCACGTTGATTTTACCATAGAGGTAGAGCGATCTCTTCGTGTTTTAGATGGTTCGGTTGCAGTATTTTGCGGTGTTGGGGGCGTTGAGCCACAGTCTGAAACGGTTTGGCGACAGTCTGACAAGCATCATGTTCCTCGAATTGCCTTTGTAAATAAGTTAGATCGAATAGGTGCTGATTATTTTGCTGTTGTTGATGAGGTTGCGGATAAGCTTGATGGTAATCCATTGGCCATGCAGATTCCTGTGGGGCAATCTGAAGAGTTTTCAGCTATAATTGATGTTTTAACAAAAAAAATGGCTGTTTTTGAAGATTCTTCTATGGGGTCAACTATTTCTTGGTCTGATATACCAAGTGAATATGAAGATAAGGTTGAAGAGCTTTATCAAAAAATTGTTGAAAAAGCATGTGATTTTGATGATGCTTTAGCTGAAAAGTTTTTGGAAGAAAAACCTATTGAGCTTGCTGAAATCAAAGCAGCCTTGAGAAAAGGAGTTGTGAGTCAGCAAGTAACTCCAATGTTTTGTGGTTCTGCATTTAAGAATAAAGGTGTACAGCTTTTGTTAGATGCTGTTATTGATTATTTGCCTTCGCCGCTTGAAGTTCCGGCAATTGAGGGAACAAACCCTGATACAGAAGCTGTAGAAAAGCGTGAAACAGATGCGAAAGAGCCATTTTGTGCGTTAGCATTTAAAATTATGGTTGATCCGTTTGTTGGCTCTTTGACATTTGTTCGTGTTTATTCTGGTGCGCTGGACGCAGGATCTTATATTTTTAATGCAAGCAAAGGCAAAAAAGAGCGAGTAAGTCGCTTGTTGAAAATGCACTCAAATAAGCGAGAAGAAGTAAAGAGTGTGAGCGCTGGTGATATTGTTGCTGTTGTGGGTGTAAAAGATGTCACAACAGGTGATACCTTCTGTGATGAAAAAGCGCCAATTATATTGGAATCAATTACAGCGCCGGAGCCGGTTATTAGTATTGCTATTGAGCCTAAAGGTAAAGGTGATTATGAAAAGATGGTGACGTCTTTAAGAAAGCTGATGCAAGAAGATCCTTCGTTTAGGTTCAGTTATAATCCAGAAACAAGTCAAACGATTATTGAGGGTATGGGTGAATTGCATCTTGAAATTATCGTTGATCGCTTGTTAAGGGAGCATAAAGTAGATGCAAGTGTTGGTAAGGCGCAGGTTGCTTATAAAGAAACTATTCAAAAATCAATTGAGGTTGAAGGAAAGTTTGTTCGGCAGTCTGGTGGTCATGGGCAATACGGGCATGTTTGGTTACGCATTGAGCCACTTGAGCGAGGCGAAGGATTTGAGTTCAATAATGAAATTACCGGTGGTGTAATTCCAAAAGAATTTATTCCTGGTATTGAAAAAGGGGTTAAAGAAGCGTTGAATGCTGGTGTTTTGGGAGGCTATCCTGTAGTTGATGTTAAAGTTGCCGTTTATGATGGATCATTTCATGATGTTGACTCATCTGAACTTGCGTTCAAAATTGCAGCATCTATGGCATTTAGAGATGGTACGCTTAAGGCATCACCAGTATTTCTTGAGCCAATTATGAAGGTTGAAGTTGTAACTCCTGAAGAAAATATGGGTGACGTTATGGGAGATTTAAATTCACGACGTGGCCGTATATTGGGAATGGATTCTCGAAAAGGCGCGCAACTTATTTCTGCTGAGGTACCACTTGGAGAAATGTTTGGCTATGCAACTCAGTTGCGCTCAATGACCAAGGGACGTGCAGATTACTCCATGCAGTTTGAAGTTTATAGAGAAGTCCCAAAAAATATTCAGGATAGTATTATTGTTAAAAAATAATGTTGATTGTTTGAGTCTGGAAGGGTAAATACGATGGCAAAAGCCGTATTTGAACGAACAAAGACGCACTGTAATGTTGGAACAATAGGTCACGTTGATCATGGAAAAACAACCTTGACCGCGGCAATTACTAAAGTGCTTGCAGAAAAAGGTGGCGCTGAGTTTACAGCGTATGATCAGATTGATAAAGCTCCTGAAGAGCGAGCTCGGGGTATTACAATTTCTGCTACTCACGTAGAGTATGAAACGGCTAATCGTCACTATGCTCACGTTGATTGTCCTGGTCACGCAGACTATGTAAAAAATATGATTACTGGTGCTGCACAAATGGATGGTGCGATTCTTGTAGTATCCGCTGCTGATGGTCCAATGCCTCAAACCAAAGAGCATATTATTCTTGCTGGACAAGTTGGTGTTCCTGCAATTGTAGTTTATCTCAACAAGGTTGATATGGTTGATGATGAAGGCATGGTTGAGCTTGTTGAAGAAGAAATTCGTGAGTTGTTAAGCAAGTATAATTTTCCAGGTGATGAAATTCCTATTGTTAGAGGTTCTGCATTGAAAGCTCTTCAAGGTGATTCATCAGACATTGGTGCTCCTTCTATCTTTAAATTGATGGAAAAGGTTGACGAATATATTCCAACTCCTCAACGAGACATCGATAAACCATACTTGATGCCAATTGAAGATGTTTTTTCAATATCAGGTCGTGGAACAGTGGTAACTGGAAGAATTGAAGCGGGCTCTGTCAATATTGGTGATGAAGTTGAAATTGTTGGGTTAAGAGATACTCAAAAGACAACGGTCACTGGTGTTGAAATGTTTAAAAAAGAAATGAAAGAAGGGCATGCTGGAGATAACGTTGGAATTCTTCTTCGAGGTATTAAAAAAGAAGAAGTTGAGCGTGGGCAGGTTCTTGCAAAACCAGGATCTATTAAGCCACATAAGAAATTTAAGGCTCAAATTGTTATTCTTTCAAAAGATGAAGGAGGAAGACACAGTCCGTTTTTCTCAGGCTATAGGCCACAATTTTATTTTAGAACAACTGATGTAACTGGATCTGTGACTCTTCCTGAGGGTCGAGAAATGGTTATGCCTGGTGATGATGTAGAGCTTAATGTTGAATTGGTAAGCAGCATTGCTATGGAGAAAGAGTTAAAGTTTGCTGTTCGAGAAGGTGGTCGAACAATTGGTGCAGGCATTGTTACAGAGATTATAGAGTAATTTCTTATTTAATTGAAAGTAACGTAGCGTTATGAAAAAACAAAAAATACGCCTGACACTTAAATCATATGATCATCAGCTACTCGATAGTGCGGTTAAGCAAATTGTTATGACTGTAAAGAGAACAGGTTCTCATGTATTGGGGCCTGTTCCCCTTCCTAATAAGCGCAGATGCTTTACAGTATTGAGATCGCCTCACGTAGATAAAAAATCTCGTGAGCAGTTTGAATTAACAACACATAAGCGCATTATTGATATTGTTTCTCCTGTAGAGCAGACAATGGACGCCTTGATGAGATTAAATATTTCTGCGGGCGTTGATGTTGAAATTCGATAGTTTTTAAGTTGGGGCAACAATGTTGAATGGCATTTTAGGTAAAAAAGTAGGAATGACACAGCTTTTTGATGAAAAAGGCAATGTTGTTCCTGTAACTGTTGTTGATGTTGGAACGCTTTTTGTAACACAGGTGAAAACTGCAGAGCGAGATGGTTACACAGCTTTACAAGTTGGTATTCCTAAAAAAAGAGCTCAAAAGATGGCATTTTCTTCTGATTGGTTAAAAGCGAAAAAAAATTTCTTTGCACACATTAAAGAAATTAAACTTGATGATGCAGCTGATTACAGTGCAGGGCAAGAGCTTGCAATTGCTAATACATCATTAAGTGAGGGTGACAAGGTTAGTGTTACCTCAGATTCTCGAGGGCTTGGTTTCCAAGGGGTTGTAAAGCGCTGGGGGTTTGGTGGTGGTCCAGGAAGTCATGGATCTAATTTTCATCGAATACCTGGAGCAATTGGAAATATGAGAACTCAGGGTGAAGTTCTTAAAGGAACAAAGTTGCCAGGGCATATGGGGGCAAAACAGGTAACTGTTGCTGGTTTAGAAATTGTTCGTATAGATAATGAATCCGCGTGTCTTTTTATCAAAGGTTCTATTCCAGGTAAGAAAGATACTCTCATTGTTGTCAAAAAGTAGGGAAATTGGATATGACAAAAGTGCAAGTCTACGATGCCAATGGATTATCTCAAGAAGAGATAACTCTTAAAGGCGGCGATGAGATAAGTAAAAAGCAAATAAGTGAGTTAACATTTGGATTAGCAGTTCGCGTCTCACGTCAAAATGCACGTCAGGGAACTGTCGGATGCAAAGACCGGGGGGCTGTTTCTTTTTCAGGTAGAAAGCCATGGAAGCAAAAGGGAACAGGACGAGCGAGGGCTGGAACGCTTAGGTCTCCATTATGGAGAAAAGGGGGCGTTACATTTGGTCCTCAACAACGGACTCGTACATTGGCGCTTAATAAAAAGCAGCGTTCTCGTGTTTTTAATAATTTATTTTTCTCTCGTGCAGAAGAAAATGGATTATTTTGTGTTGATGCATTCAGCAATACAAGTAAGCCTTCAACAAAAAGTGCTGTGGCGATGTTGAAAAAACTGAATGTTTCTCGTGAGCCTGTAGTTGTTTTTGTTCCTTGGGATGATACATTAACACAGCTTTCGTTTAGAAATATTCCATCAGTGAGAATTTTGTCGTTCGATCAGCCAAATGTTCAGGATTTAAGTTGGGCAAAACATTGGGTCTTTCTCAAGAGAGATGTAGACCTATTTAACGATATGGTTGTGCGATGGAGTTAAATATTTATGATATTATCACTGGTGTGGTAGTAACAAGTAAAAGCGTAAAGACTCACAAGCAAGAAGGTAAAATTACTTTCTGGATAAATAAGCTTGCGAATAAAATTGTTGTTAAGCAAGCAGTTGAAAAGATCTGGGACGTAAAAGTTGGCGCAGTGAGAATAATTAATGTTTCAGGTAAAAAGAGATCTTTTGCTCGTAAAGGGTATATAACTGCTGATCGAAAGAAAGCTATTATTACTCTTAAAAAGGGATATAAGATTGATGTTCCTGGCATGTACGAAAATATTGGGGCTCAAAGCGCAGAAGTTGCTCCTGTAAGCGAAGAAGGAAAGTAAAATGGCTATAGTAACAAGAAAACCAAGAAATCCTTCATTGCGAGGACAAAAGTTTGTTGTTCAAGAAGAAAAGCTATCGCCAAGAAGTGAAAAATCTTTGTTGGCTCCTCTTAAGAAAACAGGTGGGCGTAATGCGTATGGTCGAATTACGAGTCGTCGTAGAGGTGGCGGAGCTAAAAAGCTTTATCGATTGGTAGACTTCAAACGGCTTCACAAAAATGTTCCAGGTAAAATTGTTGCATTTGAGTATGATCCAAATAGAAACTTGCCGATTGCCCTTGTTAATTATCATAATGGTGCAAAAGGGTATATGCTTAAGCCAGAAGGTGTAAGCATAGGTGACGAGGTTATTGCAAGTGAGAGAGCGGAGGCTCGTGTTGGAAATAGTATCCCTCTTAAAAATATCCCAACAGGGTTTTTTGTACACAATGTTGAAGTTAAGCCAGGGCAAGGTGGAAAGTTAGCTCGAAGTGCAGGTTGTGCCATACAGCTTGTTGCAAAGGAAAAAGATGCAGCAATTCTTAAAATGCCTTCAAGTGAGTTAAGAACAGTTTGTCTTGATAGTTGGGCAACCGTTGGGCGTCTTTCTAATGCTGACTTTAGAAACATAGAGTTAGGCAAGGCAGGAAGAAGTAGACATCTTGGAAGAAGGCCTTCTGTTCGGGGTATGGCTATGAATCCTGTTGATCACCCACATGGTGGTGGAGAGGGTCGTTCAAAGTCTGGATCTCATCCTCAGACACCTTGGGGTAAGTCTTGTAAGGGTGCGCGTACAAGGAAGCGTAAGAGCAAGGCGATCCTTAAGAGAAGGCGATAATTGTGAAATCTGTATTAGTTGTAAAGGTAAAATAATATGGCGCGTTCAGTATCAAAAGGTCCGTATGTTTCTCCTTGCTTACTTGCTAAAATTGAAAAAGCTAAAGAAGGCAATAAACGAGAAGTTATTAAAACCTATAAGCGTTCAAGTATGATTATTCCTGATTTTGTAGGTCTTACTATTGCTGTACATGATGGGCGTAAATTTATCCCTGTGTTTATTACAGAAAATATGGTAGGGCATGCTCTTGGAGAGTTTGCAGCAACTCGTACTTTTCGGTTACATAGTGGACAAAGAAAAGCGGCAAAAGGTCTTAAGTGATGTTGGGGCGTGATTTAGTTAAGTTTGAAAGCTTCATACAATAACGGGGTATATGAAAATGCTTGTTAAAGCAAAAAGCAAATATATTAGAGTTTCTCCTTATAAGCTGAGACCATTTGTTAATGTTATTCGTGGCTATTCAGTTGAGCATGCATTGGCTTGGTTAAGAACATGTTCTGTTAAGCGCGTGCGGCCTCTGATGAAGGTGCTTTATTCTGCATATGCAAATGCAAGGAATTTGAATGCAAATTTAAGTACTGGTGTTAAAATTAAAGAAATAAAGGTTGATCAAGGGCCTATTATTAAATATTTTAAGCCTGGTGCGATGGGGCGAGCCAATTTGCAGCGTAAGCGGCTTAGTCATATCGAAGTGACTTTGGATGTTGAATAGGTTCATGAGATTTTAGCTTTACAGAGGTGTTTGAGTGGGACAAAAAGTACATCCTTTGGGATTTAGATTAGGAATATATGAAGACTGGAGTAGCCGTTGGTATGCAAGAAAATCATATGGTGAAGAGCTCCTGGAAGATTTTAAGATTCGTAGTTACCTTCAGCGTCGTCTGAATAGTCTTGATATTGATAAGATTGTAATTGAAAAAGCAGTTGGTAATGTGCGTATTGTTATTTATGCATCAAGACCGGGCATGATTATTGGTAAAAAAGGCCAATTAATTGAACAAATTAAGTCTGAGTTATCACGTAAATTTAATAAAAATGTTGATATCTCTGTTCAAGAAGTCAAGTCTCAGGAACTGAGTGCTCAGTTGGTTGCAAAAAGTATTGCGGATCAGTTAGAGAGACGTGTTTCATTTAAGAGACTTATGAAGAAAACAGGTTTTGCAGCAATGAAAAGTGGGGCAAAAGGTATAAAAATTTGTTGCTCTGGTCGTTTAGGTGGGGCTGAAATTGCTCGTACAGAGTGGCTGAGACTTGGTTCAATACCACTTCATACGTTACGAGCAAATGTTCAATACGCTTTAGCTGAAGCAAAAACAACGTATGGGATTATTGGGGTACGCGTTTGGATTTGCAAAGGCGAATACTAGAGTTGATGTAGAGCACAGAAAGGGAAGCTCGTGTTGATGCCTAAAAAAACAAAATATAGAAAAGTGCAGCGAGGCAAGCTGCGGGGGAAAGCAAAGGGGGCAACAGAGCTATTTGTTGGGGATTATGGACTTGTTGCTGTAGAGTCAGTGTGGCTTACAGCACGACAAATAGAGGCGATTCGTGTAACAGTGAATCGTAAATTAAAAAAAATCGGAAAATTGCATTTGCGAGTTTTTCCTCAAAAACCGATTACTAAAAAGCCAGCTGAAACAAGAATGGGTAAAGGAAAGGGAAGCCCAGAATTTTGGGTTGCCCCAGTTAAGCGAGGCAGAATCATCATGGAAGTTAGTGGTGATATAACAGAAGAGTTGGCAAAAAAGATTCTTCGTTCTGCTTCATATAAGCTTCCTATGAAGACTCGGTTTATTGCTCGAAGTGATAAGTCAATTGTTGAAATGGCATAGAAAGAAGGATTATTTTAGTGAAAACTGAAGAAATAAAAAATCTTGATACTGCTTCGCTACAAAATGAGCTTATGATGATGAAAAAAGAGCTTTTTAATTTGAAGCTAAACAGAGGGTCGGGGCAGGTAAAAGATCTTTCACAGATAAGAAAGCTTCGTGCGAATATTGCTCGTGTATTAACATTTCTTTCTCAAAAAAAAGAACAGTAAGTACGTGCCTTATGCTCGCGACGAATAAGTGGATAAAATAATGAAAAATACGATAAAAAGTGACGTTAAAAATGTTGGAAAATCTCTCGTTGGAGAGGTTGTTTCTAGCAAGATGGATAAAACAATTGTTGTACAAGTTGCTCGTACACTTAGGCATCCTGTTTACGGTAAGGTAATTAGGCGTAATAAAAAATATCAAGTTCATGATGAGCAAAATGTTGCTTCCGTTGGGGATGTTGTTGAGATTGCCCACTGTCGTCCCTTATCAAAACTAAAACATATGGTGCTTAATCGGGTGATCAAGCAGGGATGATAAGAGGAAGAAAATGATACAAGAACAATCGATGCTTGAAGTTGCGGATAATTCAGGCGCAAAAAAATTACAAGTTATTAGAGTTAAGGGAAGTACTGGTAAACGGTTTGCTTACCTTGGTGAAATTGTTAAAGTAACGGTTAAAAAAGCTGTTCCTGGTGGAACAGTAAAAAAAAGTGAAGTCCTAGATGCTGTTGTTGTTCGAACAAGAAAAGAATATCGACGCTCTGATGGTAGCTATATCCGGTTTGATGAAAATGCAGCAGTTATTATAAACAAAGATAGAGAGCCTGTAGGAACTCGAATATTTGGTCCTATCGCTCGAGAATTACGTGCTGCTGGTTATGCAAAAATTATTTCCTTGGCCCCAGAGGTCTTGTAGTTGCGATGAGGTTGAAATTATGTTAAGTCGTGTGAAAAAAAACGATACAGTCTATGTCCTTTCAGGAAAAGATAAGGGTAAGCAGGGACTGGTTATTGCAGTTGATCACAAAAACGATCGTGTTTTAGTAAAAGATATAGGAATTATTACACGACATAGAAAAGCTCGTAGGGCAGGAGAAGGAAATCGCATAGTAAAGGAAGAAAGCTATATTCCTCTTTGCAAAGTGATGCCTGTTTGTCCATCATGCAAAAAGGCTTGTCGTGTGCGCATTCAGTTTATGGAGAATGCATCAAAGTCTCGAGCTTGTCATCGATGTAATGATGCATTTTGATGTGAATTAGTTAGGATATTTATGAAGTCTCGTTTAGAAGAGCTTTATGTCGGTCAAATCAGAGAAGAACTTAAGCAAGAATTGAACCTTGATAATATTATGCAGGTTCCTCGCTTAGTTAAGATAGTTTTGAATATTGGTGTTAAAGAAGCCGTTTCAGATAGTAAAGCTCTTAATGGAATTAAAGATATTTTAGAGCAAATTAGTGGGCAAGCTGTTGTTAAAACAAAAGCTCGATCTTCTATTGCTGGATTTAAACTTCGTAAGGGTGTTGCTATTGGAGCAATGGTAACGTTAAGACGTGCAAGAATGTATCATTTTCTTGATAAGCTTATTAATGTTGTTCTTCCATCTGTTCGTGACTTCCAAGGTGTTTCTTTGAAATTTGACGGCAATGGTAATTATAATTTAGGCATAAAAGATTGGATGGTTTTTTCAGAAGTTGATTATGATAAAGTTGATAAAAGCAGAGGATTAAATATTACGATTCAAACGTCTGCTTTTCAAGATGATCATGCAGCAGCTCTTTTGAAAAAATTTAGTATGCCATTCAAGCGAAAGAATTAAGGGTTATAAATGGCACGAAAAGCAATGATAGAAAAAGCCAATCGTCCTGCAAAATATTCAACAAGACAACGCAATCGTTGTCAGTTGTGTGGCAGACCTCGTGGATTTATACGCATTTTCAAGATGTGTCGATTGTGTTTTAGAAAGTATGCCTTAGAAGGGCTTCTACCAGGTGTCAAAAAAACAAGCTGGTAGTTACAAAGGATAAGAAATGTCTATAGATACTATTGGAAATTTTCTGACAATTATTAGAAATGGTTTGAAAGTTCGGAAGCGAACAGTTACCGTGCCATTTTCTCAGCTTAAAATGCAAATTGCTCGTGTTCTTAAAGAAGAGGGCTACATTAAAGAATATGAGAAATCAGGTGATGATGTAAAACCTGTTATTCTTGTGACGCTTAAGTATTTTAATGGAGAGCCTGTTATTCGTTCGATTACTCGAGTAAGTTCTCCAGGAAAGCGTCATTATGAGGGTAAAGAAGCTATCCGCTCAGTAATCGGAGGGCTTGGTATTTCTATTTTAACAACCAGCAGCGGCATTATGACTGATCGTCAAGCTCGATCAAAAGGTGTTGGTGGTGAAGTATTGTGCCACGTTTGGTAATCTGAGGGGGATTTAATAATGTCAAAAATTGGAAGAATGCCTATTACCATCAAAACAGCCAAAGTTGATGTTAATGGTAATAATGTTACTATTAAAGGGCCAAATGCTCAATTTGAGCACGAAGTTCCTTCATTTTTAACAGTTATTGTTGATAATGGCGTTGTTCGCATTGAGCTGAATGATAAAAACCGTAGAGACGGAAATCAGTTTTGGGGTTTGCATAGAGCGTTGTTAGCTAACAAGATTAAGGGGGCGGAGCAAGATTTTGAGAAAAAAATTACCATTGTTGGTCTTGGTTATAAAGCTCAAATGTCTGGTAATAAAATGACTTTCTCTTTGGGATATACGCATAAAATAGATTATGAAGTTCCTCAAGGGGTTAAGGTTGATATTGATCGTACAGGACAGCAGCTTGTTGTTAAGTGTGCGGATAAATTTATACTGGGAAATGTTTGCGATGCGATTCGTTCGTTTAGACCGCCAGAGCCATATAAGGGAACTGGGATTATTCGCGAAGGTGATGTATTAATCCGCAAAGCTGGTAAAACTAAGTAGCATTGTTAATTATTTAAGAGGTTTCCTGTGAGTTTGCAAAAAAGAGTGCAGTTACGAGAAAAAAGACGTAAATTCAGAGTTCGTAACAAGCTAAATAGTGAATCTGGTCGAGTGAGGGTATCTGTGTTTCGTAGTGCTAAACATATTTATGCTCAGTTAATTGATGATCAGCAGCACAAGACGTTATTTAGTGGTTCAACATTGAATCTTGAAAAATCTAGCAATGATAAAAAAGATTTGGCGAAAAAAGTAGGCCTTGAACTTGGAAAAGCTGCGGTGCAAAATAATGTTAAAGATGTTTTTTTTGATCGGGGACATTATTTGTATCATGGTAGAGTTAAGGCCTTAGCTGATGGTCTTAGAGAAGCTGGATTAAATTTTTAGTGATAATATTTTAAATATTGTAATGGAATACTTTATGGCTGATGAAAAAAACAAAAAAGCTACTGGTAGTCAAAGCAAATCTGCGCCAGTAGAAGAGTACGCAGAATCAGTTTTAGATGTGCGTCGGGTTGCCAAGGTAATTAAGGGTGGTCGAAGATTTGCATTTTCGGCACTTGTTGTTGTTGGAGATAAAAGCGGCAATATTGGAGTTGCTTTGGGTAAGAGTCGAGAAGCCACATCTGCAATTACTAAGGCTTTGAAGCGAGCTCGAAAAAATATGTTTCAAGTTCCAATGTATAAAACAACAATTCCTTATACAGTATTGGGTAAGCATGGTTCCAGCGAAGTTTTAATTCGCTCTGCATCAAAGGGTACTGGTGTGATTGCAGGGGGAGCTGTTCGAGCTGTTATGGAAGCTTTGGGTGTTCGAGATGTGTTAGCAAAATCTGTTGGATCGGCAAATCCTCAGAATGTTGTTAAGGCAACTTTAAATGCGTTGAGGCAGCTTAGGTCTGCTCAAGATATAGTGCGTATGCGTGGTAAAACGTTGAATGATTTATTTGAGGGACAAAATGTTACAGCTCAATAAATTACCTTCTTTGGTGAAAAAACGTAAACGCGTTGGAAGAGGCGGTAAGCGAGGGCAACATTCCGGTCGAGGAAATGATGGTCAAAAGTGTCGATCTGGAGGAAAGTCTGAAATTAAACCTTATTTTGAAGGTGGTCAGATGCCGCTTGTTCGAAGACTTCCTTGTCGTGGATTTAAAAATCCATTTAGAGAAGAAGTTGTAGCTTTAAGTCTTAATGATCTTGAAAAAAAATATAACGCTGGAGATGTTGTTAATTCTTCAACTCTTCGTGAAAAGCGTTTATTAAAGGGACGGAAAAAAGCCGTTAAAATCCTGGGAACGGGTTCGCTTTCTAAGAACTTAACCGTTTCTGTTGATTATTGTAGCGTTTCTGCTCGTGATGCAATTAAGCAAGCTGGTGGATCTGTCAATTTGGTGAGGGAGATAGAAAGTGATAGTTCTGTTTCATAACTTTAGGAACATCTTTTTTGTTCCTGAATTACGTAAAAAATTAGCTTTTACGATTGGAGTATTTGCAGTTTTACGATTTGGTGCTCAAGTTCCTGTTCCAGGAGTTGATCTTGTAGCACTTCATAATCTCTTTGGAGAAACAGGATCTACTGGTTTGTGGTCTTATCTTGATATGTTTTCAGGAGGGGCTTTAAGTCATTTCGCTATTTTTGCATTAGGTATGTCTCCGTATATTACTGCATCGCTGATGATGCAGCTTCTTGCGGGGACATCGCAGACCCTTGAAGCCTTATCAAAAGAAGGTGAATATGGGCGTCGAATTATTAATCAATATACGCGATATCTTGCGTTGGGCATGAGTATAGTGCAAAGTGCTGGTTTTATTACGTATATGGAGCGACAGTTTCCTCAGGTGATTCTTAATCCTGGATGGGGTTTTCGCTTGACAGCAATGCTCATGATGTGTGTGGGAGCAATGTTTATTATGTGGCTTGGTGAGCAAATTAATGCTCATGGTATAGGCAATGGCTCTTCTGCTGTTATTTTTGCAGGGATTGTTGCTGGATTGCCAAGTGCATTATTTACTATAGCTGAAAGCTTACGTTTAGAGCAAACAGATATTTTGATTATCGCTTTTTTAGGTATTTTAACACTTGCGATAACGATGTGTGTTATTTTTCTTGAAAAAGGTGAGCGAAAAATTCCTGTTCAGTATGCAAAAAGAGTGGTTGGCAATCGTATTTATGGGGGACAAAGCTCTTATATTCCCTTCAAAATTAATCCAGCAAATGTTGTGCCTGTAATTTTTGCAAGTGCATTTTTAAACTTTCCAGGGGTCCTTGCTTCTGTAATAGGAACAAAGTTTCCTTTGGTAAATGTTTTTATAAATGAGTGGTTTTACCAAAACAAATTCTTATTTAATGCATGTAATGCAGCACTAATTATGTTTTTTACTTTTGTGTATACCTCTATGATTTTTGATTCTGCGGAGCTTGCAGATAATATTAGAAAATCCGGTGGATTTATTCCAGGAATTCGTCCTGGTATAAAAACTGTTGAATTCTTTGATTATTTGCTGACAAGGCTTGGATTTACGGGAGCTGTTTATTTAGCGACTCTTGCCATTTTGCCTGGTGTAATTAAAGCGGTTGTTGCGCTTCCTGTTATGGTGACTGGAACAGGGTTGTTAATTGTGATTGGTGTTGCTCTTGATACATCAGCACAAATTGAATCTCATTTAATTGAGCGCCGTTATGAGGGCTTTTTGTCAACTGGTCGATTAAAAGGACGAGCAAGCCGTTCATCGTAAAAAGTAAGACGTGCTGATTAATTATAAAAATCATGTCGTTGCTTTATGAATTTAATAAAGTATGAGAAAGGAAGAATAGTGATTGGTGCTATAGGTCTTTTTTCATAGCGCATTCACAGTGAAAGTTAATAATGATTTATATGCTTGTGTAGGAATAAATGTGGGTGGAGTAACGATAAAAAATAAACTAGCACTTAGTCGAATGAGAGTTGCTGGAAAGCTTCTTTCCTCTGTTATGAAAGAAGTAGCTTCTTTTGTTGTTGAAGGTGTGAGCACATTTGAAATTGATGAAATAATAGAAAATAAAATGAGGCGGATTGGGTTAAAGCCTGAATGTAAAGGATATGGCGGCTATAAGCATGCATCTTGCATATCTGTTAACAATACAATTGTTCATGGTGTGCCATCAAAACAAATCATTTTAAAATCTGGAGATTTTGTTAAAATAGATATAGTAGGTTCTTATAAGGGCTACTGTGCTGACATGGCTCGAGCTTTTTTTGTAGGAGATGTTTCTCCTTTAGTAAAGCAATTAGCAGAGACTGCGCAACGTGCACTTGATGCTGGAATTGAAAAAGCTTGTGTTGGTAATCATCTTCATGACATATCATTTGCTATTCAAAGTGTTGTTGAGAATGAAGGTTTTGGTATTGTGACATGCTTTGCAGGTCATGGTATTGGTAAAGCAATGCACGAAGCTCCAGATGTTCCAAATTATGGTGATCCAGGGACAGGATTAAAGTTGCGTGAAGGTATGACATTAGCTATTGAGCCGATGATTACATCAGGGGATGCTGCAGTGACTATTCTTAGTGATGGTTGGACAGCAACAACTAAGGACGGTGGTTTGGCGGCTCACGTTGAGGATACGGTAATTGTGCTGCAAGATAGTGCTGAAATTATAACTCGAGCATGATTAGAGGGAAAAAATAAGCTTATGAAAAAGAAAAGTGACGTTATTGTCATGGATGGTATTGTCAAAAAAGCATTACCAAATGCAATGTTTCAAGTAGAGCTACTAGAAGGTGGGCATGTGGTGCTTGCTCATGTTTCAGGTAAAATGCGTATGTATTACATTAAGCTTTTGCCTGGAGATAAAGTTGCAGTAGAGCTTTCCTCTTATGACTTATCAAAAGGTCGAATTATATCACGCTATAAGGTGTAATGCTGAATAAATTGCTAAGTGAAGATTGCAGTCTGCAAATAGATATATTGTTTTGAGTAAATGATTAAAGGACTTGGTCTATGAAGGTAAAAACATCTGTTAAAAAAGTATGCACTGATTGCAAAATTATTAAGCGTAAGCGAGTGATTAGGGTAATCTGTGATAAAAATAAAAAGCATAAACAGCGCCAAGGGTAATCTGTTTGTGCCGTGGAATTTTAAGAATAGTATCAATGATATTACATAAGGAATAGTGAATGGCTCGTATTGAGGGTGTTCATTTGCCAAATGAAAAACGTGTTGAAGTTGGCCTTACCTACTTATTTGGTGTTGGTAAAACCCGTGCAAAAAAAATTCTTGCTGAGTGTAAGGTTTCTCCAGATACACGCATCAAAGCGTTAACTCATGAAGAGGTTGCTGCAATTCAAAAGTGTATAAACCAATCATTTAAAATTGAAGGTGAGTTGCGTAAGGATATTACATTAAATATTAAGCGCTTGCAGGAAATTGGATCATACAGAGGCTTACGTCATAAGCGTGGCTTGCCTGCTCGAGGTCAGCGAACAAAAACAAATGCTCGTACTCGAAAAGGACCTCGTAAGTCTGGAAGTATTGTTCCGAATAAAAAAGTGGCGTCTAAGAAATAATTTAATTTGGGGCTTGATGCAGTATTATGGCATATAAAAAAAGTAAAAAAAAGCAGCTTAAAAACATAGAGTCTGTTGTTGCACATGTGAAGTCGTCATTTAATAATACATTGGTTTCAATTACAACGATGACGGGAGATGTGTTGTTTAGGGGAAGTTCTGGTCAGCTTGGCTTCAAGGGAGCAAGAAAAGGTACTCCTTTTGCAGCAACACAGATTGCAAACAAGTTAGCAAAAGATTTAACTGGTGTTGGTGTACGTACTGTCGAAGTTAATATTCAGGGTCCTGGTTCAGGCAGAGACTCTGTTGTTCGAGCATTACAGTCTTCCGGGTTAGCTGTGACCGTGTTGCGAGATGTTACTCCACTTCCTCATAACGGAACGCGTGCTCCAAAGAAACGAAGAGTATAATTAGCAAATTAGATTTATATAGAGGAATATATGTCAACAAATGCAACTTGCAGTAGCTGCCGCCAAGCTGGCGAAAAGCTTTATTTAAAAGGTTCGAAATGTCGAACTGCAAAATGTACATTTGAGCGCCGCTCAACAACTCCTGGTCAGCACGGTAAAAAAGCAAACTCAAAAAAAACTTCTGAGTATGGTAGACAGCTGCAGGAGAAGCAAAAAGTTAAGTTGATGTACGGAGTGTTGGAACGGCAGTTTAGACGCTTTTTCGATATTGCGGTGAATCAGCGGGGAGTTACCGGGGAAAATTTGCTGAGTTTACTTGAGCGTCGTTTGGATAATGTTGTGTATCGTTTGAGAATGAGTGTCTCTCGCATTCAGTCTCGTCAAATGATTGTACATGGACATATTATGGTTAATGGTAAGCGGGTGACGATTCCTTCTTACTTGATTAGCGTGAATGATGTAATATCATTGTCCGATAGCACACTCAATAAAAAAGTTTTTATGGAGACAGTAGTAGATAAGAGAATGAGTTCTACTGTGAAAGTTCCTGAGTGGTTAGACTTGCAAAAAAAAGAACGCAAGGGTGTTGTTCTCAGGCTTCCGGTTCGTTCTGATATCGCATTGCCGGTTGAAGAGCATTTGATTGTTGAGTTGTATTCTAAGTAAAGATGAGTATTTACTACTGCGCGGGCATGTTTCAAAATGAGCTGCTCAGGCATGTTTTCGTTGCAAGTTATATTCTTGCGGGTTTATTGAGGATGGGTACAGATGAATTACAGACCGTTGATACTTCCAAAGTTAAGTTGGGATAAAAAGGCATCATCAGATACAACGGGAGAGTTGATTGTGCAACCTCTTGAGCAGGGTTTTGGAATTACGCTGGGTAATGCACTCAGACGGGTTATACTCTCCTCTGTTGAGGGGTCTGCGGTGACGTCCGTTGTTATTAAGGGTGTAAATAATGAATTCTCTTCCGTAAAAGGTGTTGTTGAAGATACCCTTAATATTATCATGAATATTAAGCAGATTGTGATTAAAAATTCTACAGGTCTTCCTGGCAATATGCATTTATCATGTAAAGGTGAGGGTGTTGCTCGAGTTGCAGATATAAAAGCTGATGAACATTTAGAGCTTATCAACAAAGATCACGTTATTGCGCATCTTGCAGCAGACGCAGATCTTGAAATTGATTTTTTTGTTGAGACTGGTAGAGGGTATGTTGCTGCACAATGGCCTAAAGGAAAAGCTCTTCAGGCTAATGACCAAATATTTATTGATGCAATGTTTTCTCCAGTTACACGGGTAGAGTTTCATGTTGAACCGACTCGTGTAGGGCAAGATGTTGACTACGATAAGCTTGTTATTCGCATACATACTAATGGTGCAATGCATCCACAAGATGTTGTTCACTATGGAACTTCTGTGTTAAGGACTCAATTTGAAGGTTTTCTTACAGCTAAAGAGATTCCTTTTAACGAGATTTCTCAAACCGTTGAAGCAAATGTTCAAAAAGATCAACATGTTGATCTTGAAGCACCAACTAAAGGGCTTCCGGTTGAGCTTTTTTTGAAGCCTATTGATGAGCTTGAATTTTCAGTTCGTGCACATAACTGTCTTGTGAGTGCTGGTGTTAAGAGAGTTGTTGACCTTGTTAATCTTACCGATGATGATGTATTGAAGATTAAGAACTTTGGTAGAAAGTCACTTCGTGAGGTTAAAGAGATTTTGTCTGCATTTGGTTTACACTTGGGTATGAATATTAAAGAGCTTGATCTTAAAAAAGCAATCAAAGAACAAGAGGCGAATGTAAAATCATGAATCATCAAAATGGTAGAAAAAAATTAAATTTACGCGCAAGCCATAGAAAGGCTTTGCTTCGAAATCAAGTTATTCATTTTATTAAATATGGCTTTCTTCAAAGCACAAAGCCTCGAGTAAAAGAGGTGCAGCGTTTGGCGGAAAAAGTAGTTACAATTGCTCGAAAAGGTTCAGATTTTAATACAATCAGACGAGTAAAGCAAATTTTGCCGTATGATCAAAATGCTGTTAAAAAGATTATTGCTGATATTGCTCCAAAATATGTTGGTCGTGCTGGAGGGTATACTCGAGTTATTCCTCTTGGTCGCAGAGAGAGTGATACTGCACCAATTGCTCGATTAGAATGGGTGTAATAAAAAAGCATTAAATCAAAAATAAGAAGAAGTCTTTCTATAAAAAACGCATAATTTTTATGGAAAGACTTCTTCTTATTTTTAGCTTTTTTGAGTTAACTTTATGGCTAGGCATGATCTGATTATTGTAGCAATATAGCTTCAATATGATAATTACAAAATCTCCACTCCGGAATGAGCATAGCGAACGATAAGATCTATAGCTTTGTTCTTTCAAGTTTATTTTGCTTCTCAATTACAAGAAATTGTTGCTTATTCTGATGATCTTAAAGTGATTGAGTTGTATCTAAAAATATCTTAAAACTACTATACTCTTGTAAATTAGACTTTATTTTGTGAAATTTGGCATTGTTACGGGTGAAGTCTATTATCTTGTTCATAAAAAAGAGGGTGAGTTTGTGAAAAATATAGGAGATAAGGAAGGCTATTGGGAACAATTAGATCCAAATGGCTCTAGAGATAAATTATCTCATATTGCTATTGTTGGTGTTGGTAATGTAGGTAGTACTTTAGCATATTCTCTAATGTTAAGTGGTGTTGTTCGTAAACTTACACTCATTGATAGCAATAAAAATCAAGCTGATGGACAAGCTATTGATCTTAGGCATTGTATGCAATTTGTTCCATTTGTTGATATTGTTGCAGGTTGTTCGTTTTCCTTGCTTGAAGAAGCCTCAATTGTGATAATTACAGCAGGCATTGCTCAACAACCAGGTCAGACACGACTTGACTTGCTTTTTGAAAATAAAAAATTATATGAAAAGATTATTCCTCAAATTATAGCAGTCAACAGTTCTTGTATTATTATTGTTGTTACTAATCCAGTAGATGCATTAACTTTTATTACTCAAAAGATTTCTGGCTTATCACCAAGCAAGGTGTTTGGTTCTGGAACGGTGCTTGATACTGCTCGTTTGAGGTATTTGATTGGATGTAGGCTGCAAGTGAGTCCAAAAGATATAAGTGCCTACGTTCTTGGAGAGCATGGTGATTCTGGTTTTGTATGGTGGAGTCGTGCTTCAATAGGGGGAGTTGCTCTTCGTGCATTTCCATATCCTAAGACCTTTGAAGAAGAAGTTTTGAAGCAGACGAGGAGCTCTGCTTATGATATTATTCAAAAAAAGGGTTCAACATATTTTGCCATTGCGCTTGCTGTTTGTAAAATAGTTAAAGCAATTATTTTGAATCAACAGCGGCTTTTTGCTGTATCAACTTATTTTAATGATGTTGCTCTGAGTATTCCAACAATTATTAGGAGAGAGGGTGCTTGTCAGACACTAGATCTTGAGCTTGATGCTAAAGAAACAAGAGAGCTTGAAAAGTCTCGCTTAATAATAAAAGAGGCACTAGATAAGGTTTTATTATGAGCTAAAAATGTTCAATTTTTTAAAATTATCATACAATTTTATTCAAATCTTTACAAAAGAGAAGAGCATCTCTAGACTCATATTTTGTTAATACCATTGAAGTGCTGCGAGTTTTTATGACGTAGTATAAAAGTTATTATAGAAATTATTGTTTTTTATAAACGTATTAAGGAGTAAGGTCGGGTAATTCATCAGCATCATGGTAAGTTATTAATAAAGGGAAAAGGAAGAAGTCTATGAGTAATAAAATTTTTTCTCTCTGTTTTGCAGTTGCAATGCTGAGTAATGTTGGGTATGTTTTATCCAAAAAAGAGTCAAAAGATTTGTGGTGGGATGCTGAAGTTGAAATGGAAGACCAGCGTTTAATGAAACTAGAAGAGGAAGCCTTACGAAGAGAGGAAAAAAAAGAGAAAGCTCGATTAAAAAAAATGCATGCAAAAGAGCAGTATGAAGAAAAAAAAGCAAAAAAAGCAGCAATGCGTGCAGAAAAAATGAAGAAAAAACAAGAAAAAAAAGCCGAAAAAGAAATTCAAAAAAAAGAAAAAAAGAGTAAAAAAGAGCTTTCTAAAAAAAATAAACCTAAAAAAGCTCCATACCTCAAAAAAAAGAAAAAAGATAAGAAAAGTAAGGAGAAGCATCTTTCAAAAGATAAAAGTAATGAGCGTAAAAAAAAGTGCAAAGCTAAGAAAAAAAAGCGCTCATCTCACTGTGGCCCATATGTAAGTTTTGCTATGGAAGAAAAAAAAGAAAGAATGCGAGAAGAGAGAGCTCAGCGAGAAGAGCTTATGGCAAATTGGGCTGAAAAGCACGAATTAGCGGTAAAGCAGGATTATGAAAATGGGCGGTACGCAGATTTATATAAATTATCATCATGGCCAAAATGGGCTCATTATTTTCATCAACAAAATTATGCGGGTGTTCGAGCCTATTATACTCATGCAGATGATGCATATAATTCTTGTGGTGTAAATCAAGATGTTTCAGTTCTTCATTTTGGGCATGAGCCAGTTCGCTTAAGAGACATGCTTTTGGTCAGTCATTTAGTCTCTTGTGAGTTGGCAGAGCATGCAGATCTTTTGCCTCTTCTTTTTGAGCCTAATCCGATTGTTGGTTCAGTTGATAATAACCAACAAGTTCCTGGTCGATATTTTGAGTATTTAGCCAACTCGGTAATTGATTTTAAAAGTCGAGTTGAGTCGTATGGTATGGATCTTAATTTTTCTCATTATATTTATGGACGATCTGTAGCTGTTGGTATTCATATTCCAGTGCTTTATAAAAAGCATCGTGTTAATGCTCATATGATTATTAAACCAACAACAGTGAGAGATGATAATTCATCTGATTTAATTAAGACTGAGACAGTAGAACGTATTTGTAAGTTTAGAACAGACTTGGAAAAACATACTTCTTTGAATAATGAAGGAAATCCTGATATTGAGCCTGCTACAGGAAGGACTTTGGTAGATCTAGCACCTAATGCATTTTTGCGTCGTTATGGTAATAATACGCAGCTCTTTATTAAGGATATTCTTCAAGAAAAGTGTTTTGATCAGATGGGGGGAAGTGCTGCGGGGCTTGGAGATGTAAGTTTATATATTAATGCCCAAATTACCTCACTTCTTTTTGATCGAGCTGTTGTTGGATTTAGAGCTAAGTTGCCAACGGGTAAAGAGGCTTCACCGTTTCGGCTATGGGGCCCAGGTTTGGGAACTGGCCTAACCGAGCTTTCTGTATACTCTGCTCTTCAATTGTCTCATAGTAAAATGTGCAATCCACATGCTTTCATGGAAGCTTCTTTTGGACTTCTTGGACACGTTGAAAAACGAGTTCCTCGTCGTCATACATTAACAGATGATGAAGCAAGCGCTAGAAGAGAAAAAACTAATTTTACTGACCGTGTCTTGAGTAAAGAGTTTGAAGATCTTTCATTTGCAGATCGGGTATATACTAGACCAGAGGAAGGATTTAGTTTGTTTGATTCGCGAATTGCGGCTTTAAGTGATTATGTTACAACTGTTCGTATGGCAAAAGGTTTTCAAATTGATCTTATGTTGGGTAATGTAATTGAAGAATTTATTTCGCGGCGTGGATTTTTTGATATGTATTATAAATTAAAGATTAAATGGAAAGATCGTGTTAGCCAACCAGATCTTCAAATGTGGAATGCTCAACTCTTATGGGAAAACTCTCAAAGCATTGCCCATACACTTGGCTGCGAATATTCGTATCAACATGATTTAAACACTCGGTGTAAAATTGGTATGCAATATATTGTTGCTGGTAAAAGTGCACCTAAAGAATTTGGCATAGATTGGTCCATAGATCATTCATTCTAATGGTTCATTGTTAGCGCAAACAATAGAGCCCCAAAAACTTGGGGCTCTTCCTGTTTAGAGATCGTTGTAAAAAGGCCTAATCAATGCAGTTAAGCGCATCTTATGATAAACAATTTCTTGTTTATTGCGTTAGTATATTTCAATTATGTTCATTTTTTTATAATAAGTTGACATCGGTAAAACTCATGATGTAATGGATGGTGGAGTGTGTATTCACGCTCAGACATCGTGGAGAAAAAGGTTAGCAGAATTTTTGCTTGTTAAGCAGGCATAATAAAAAATAAAAGGAGAGTGTGGTATGAAAAAATATGGAGTTTTGTTGCTGACAATTGTGTCATTAATGCCTTTCTTATTAAAATCAAAAATTACCTTCTATGATCGAGATGCAACTATTGAGCTTATTGGAACAGCAACGCTCAATGTAAATACTGCTACACTGCTTCCAGTAAATGGAACTATTCATAAAGATCCTGGAGCATCAATTACAGGCTCCCGATTCTTTTTTAGGAATGGCATTCTTACCGATGGCGATTATTCTATTTTAATGACATCAACATATGATCCAAGTGTTACAACATCTATTGAACTTGACGGAACAACAGGTGTTGGGGATGCTGGTTACTTTGTAAACAACCCAGGTTTTCTTCCTCATAAGCTTTTAATTAAAGGATTTGAAAATCGATTTGAAGGATTGCCTGCATTTGTTAATTCAGATGCAATTGAACTATTTGATGCATTGACGACTCTTACTATCTCATTACAGCGTAAATTAGATCAAGATATTGTAATGAATGGTGGTTCAATTATTTTAGATGATAATTTAGAACTTGATGATTTTATTTTGCTTGATGGCCCAGGAACGGTATTGTTTGATGGAAATAATCTAACACTAGGAAAAAGAGACCTTATTTGGACATCGACAATTTTTTGGGATAATGCATGCAATCTTATTCTTGGCGCAAGAGAGACTATTTATGGACAATGGATCTTCTCTGGAGATTGTCACATTATTGGAAATGATAATACTATTGATCTTGCTCCAGGTGGAACTATTTGGGTGAAGAGCGGCACAAAGCTTCGATTATCAAATATGAAGATTAATGGAATAGGTTCAGGATACTTTGTCTTTGAGGATAAAACTTCAGAAATTCAGTTATTTAGATGTGGCTTTGATTTTGATACTGATTACAATTTTACTAATGGTGGTGTTATTGTTGTTGGGCCGACAGCATTTGTTACAAGAGATAAAATTGTCTCATTCTCTCTTTTATCTTCATTAACGGTAGATGGCATTCATTTATTATATGATACTCTTGAATTTCTCGACCGAGATAATATTAGAACCTTTACAGAGTTGGGTAATAATAATTTTGGATTACTAAATGGTGGTTGTATCAGACGTTATAGTGGTGATAAGGTTGGAGACTTTAATTTTGACGGTGACGGTGCAATTGATAACAATACAATGGTCACTCGCCGAAAGAATTTAATTATTAATGAAGACTCAAAAATTGATGGTGAGGGTCAGACGCTTGCATTCTCTCGTCTTGCAAATGAGCCAATCGTTCAAATCAAACCAGGGAAAAAGTTAGAATTTTTTCAAATTTTGCTTAAAGACTTGCCTGTTGTTCATATTGAACAGCCAGTAGGGTCTCGACTTGTCTTTGGAGAGGATACAACTGTTGAGTTAGGTGAAAATGGGGTTATTAATACAGCATGGGAATTTGATGGAACAGTATTATTTAATGGTAGAGGAAAGACGATTGAGCTTGGCTCGTCAGGTCAATTAATCTTGCGTCCAGGGGCAAGTGTCTTTTTTGATAATATTAAAATTAGAGGTATTCGAGATGGCAAAATTATTTGTCTTGATGATACCTGCACATTTTCTTTTGGAGATGTAACATGGGTACAAGATGATTCAATTAGCTTTACTCAAGGACACTTTGACGTTTTAGGAAGATTTGCCATTGAAGGAACTGGCACTTTTGAGATGGCAGTTGATGAACCATGTACCATTCAGTCATTTGGTCAATTGAAAATTGGAAGAAATACAACATTTCTCTATGCTCCATCTATTGCAGACAGAAGTCTTCTTGTTATGACGGGTAGCTCTTCTGAGTTTTTCTTGAACGGGGGAACTCTTGCATCAACAACAACGGGTATTCAGCTGAGCGTTGGAACTCTTATTGTTGATAGTAAAAGTTTTCTAAGAAATGATGGTGCAGTTAGTATTTCAGAGGGGATATCTCTAGGAAATGGTGTTATTGCAGAAGATCTTGAAATTAAGGTTGAGCCAGCAGCAACCTTAGAGTTACTTTCAGGAATTTTGTCATATGAAAATGCTAATTAATTGTAGAGTAATAGTTAGTTTATGAAGTATGTTTTAGTACGCTATTAACAGTGAGGAAAGGTTAAGTAATGACTCGCTATATGAGCACAGTGGTTTTACTTGCATTAATGATGTTCGTGCATCTTAATGCAGGGTTAATCTTTTATGATCGCAATGCAGGACTCGAAGTGAAGAATACTTCAACGCTTCAAATTGCAACAACCGATTTGGAGCCAATTGATGGCACCATTATTCGTAACCCTGGTGGAGCTATTATTGGTGAGCGCTTTTTCTTTAATAATGGAATACTTTCTGATGGTGATTTTGAAATTTTATTAACAGCAACATATGATCCAAACAAAACTTTTTCTGTTGAATTGAGCGGAACAACTGGTGGAGGAAGAGCCTTTTATTTTGTTAATAATCCAGGGTTCATTCCCCATAAACTTGAAATTCGCGGAGTTAATAATAGAATTGAAGGTCTGCCATCATATGTTAATAATGACCCCATTACTTTAGGGGACAGCAATACAACGGTTACATTTGCTTTGCAGCGAGAACTTAATCAATCAATTGTTTTGAATGGTGGAACAGTTATTTTGGATGATGATCTGATTTTTGATGAAAATGTTAAATTTAATGGTACAGGAAAAATCATTTTTGATGGAAATAACGTCGCTTTTGGAACAGAGACGCTTTCATGGACTGATACTATTGAGTGGGTTGGTGGTCAAAATATCATTTTAAATGGCGATGCGATTTTAACCAGCAGGTGGATATTTAATGGAAATGCACACATTATTGGCAATAACAATATTCTTGATATCAGTGGTGGTGGAACCATTTTGGTTAAATCAGGTTCAAGTCTTTTGATGTCTAACTTAAATGTTGTTGGTCTTGGTAGTGGGTGTATTGAGTTTGAAGATAAAACAGCAGAAATTGAGTTGTATGAATGTCGCTTAGATATGAATACTGATTATACCTTCACCACTGGTGGATTTTATGTTTCAGGTGAGAGCACTGTTGTAACTCGTGATAAAATTTTAACATATGATCTTGATTCATCAGTAACTGTTGACAGTACAACATTATTTTATGACACGCTTGATTTCAAAGATATTGACAATATCATTACCTTTACTGAAAATGGTAATAAAAATGGAGCCTTTATTGATGGTGGCTCGATTCGTTATAAATCATCACTTAAGATAGGGGATGAAAATCTTGATGGTGATACCTTTCTAGACCGTTCAATTGTTATTAACAGAAAACGTAATCTTATTGTAAGATCTAATACTGAAATAGATGGGCGTAGCCAATCTATTACTTTTGGACGTTTGGCAAATGAGCCAATTGTTATTGTTCAAGCTGGTAACTTGCTGAAGTTTTTTAATATTCTCCTCAAAGACTTTCCAATTGTGAATACAGAAATGCAAGCTGGATCGCAGTTAATTTTTGGTGATGATACAACAATTGAACTTGCTGAAAACGCAATAGTTGATAAAGTATTTGAATTTGAAGGCAATGTACTTCTTAATGGTCGAAATAAAACAATAGTTATGGGACCAAGTGGAAAATTTATCTTGCGTCCTGGAGCTCAATTAACCTTAGATGATATTAAAATTAAAGGCATTACTGATGACAAAATTGTCATGTATGATAGTACCTGTACAATGTCATTTGGGGATGTTGAGTGGACACAGGATGATACTTATACTTTTTCAAATGGGCAGTTTGAGGTGCTTGGTCGTTGGACTTTAAAGGGTACAGGAACATTTGAAATGGCAACGGAGCTTCCATGTACAGTTCGTTCGCTTGGTACTCTTGATGTTGCTCGAGGTCCAACATTTTTATACACTCCTCCTACAAATAATCGTACATTACTTAGATTTATTGATGAAAATTCCACTCTGTTTTTAAGTGGTGGGACATTTGCATCAACAACAACTGGTGTAATCTTAACAAGGGGTACTTTTGCTGTTGATAGTAAGAGTTTCTTGCGCAATGATGGAGCTGTGAGTATTTCTGAAGGTATTACTGTTGGAAATGGAATTCTTGCTGATGATCTTACCTTGAAGATTGAGCCAGCTGCAACGTTAGAATTATTATCTGGAGAATTTGTTTATCAGAATGTTGCCTGATAGTCAAATTAGATAAAAAAATCCCCGAAGGGTAAGAACTTTCTCTTCGGGGGTTTGCTTACATAAAAGAATTTGAAGGAGACACCTTAGTAATTTCTTGCAAAGAGGATGAAAAAAATTTTAGTCTTTCGATTATAGGAGATGTTAGGTAAATAAGGCATCTTGCGGGAGAGCTTAAAGGAAAGAGCTTATATTCAAGAGATGCGAGTGGTTCTGTATATAGGAGTAGTAATGAAAAGGATATCTTTATCGCTAGCGATAGCGTGTAGTATATCGAGTATGATAAATGCAAAGCTTGACTTTGCAGATAGGGCATCGAGTATTAGCGTTAGAGGGGGTAAGCTTGATCTTAAATCATCGATTACTTTTGAAGGAGGAACACTAAGAAAGTTCCCTAATGGAAATTTAGGTGGGCAAAGTATAACATTTATTGAAAGTTTTTTTGATGATACTAAGGCAAAAGTGCAGCTTGATGGAGCTTTCAATCCTGAGACGCTTGGTGTTTTATTAACTGGCAGTCAGCGATTTAAGGGTGAGCCTGGAACAAGGTCAACAAGAATTAATGTTGCTGGAGGAGGTAACTTTGTAGAAGGTGAAGTTGAAGTTGATGACGCTATTGATTTGCAAGATGAAAACACAGAATGTTGTATTGCTATCAATAATGTATTTAATCAAGGAATTAATCCAAATAATGGTAGGATTGTTCTTGATAAGAACTTGACCTTTGCAGATAGAAGGCAGTTCAATACTCAAGGAAGTGTCCGATTTAATGGGAGACGACTTACTTTTGGTGGTTTTCCATTTACTTCAGCTGCAAATATGCTATGGGATCGGGCAGGTGATATGCAGTTTAATAGCACTATCACTTTAACCAGTGACTGGATATTTCTTGGTGATGGGCACGTATCTGGCAATGGAAATGTTCTTGATATCTCTCAAGGGGGGACCATTGTTATTAAAGCAAATACTGATTTGCATATGAGCTCTATGAAAATTAAAGGTCTTGGTAGTGGAGGCTCCATTATCTTTGAAGATGATACTTCAATTTTGACGCTTTCATTTGTTGAAATAGAAATGGACGGAGATTTTACGGTAACAATTGGAGGTATTGTTACAGAAGGTCCAACAACTATTGTAACAAAAGATCATATTTTGCGCTTTGATACACTTGGCTCATTAAGCGTTGATGGTATTAGGTTATTGTATGACACAACAACATTTAGTGATCAACAAAATATTCGCCCGATGAAGGCTGCAGATCCTTCGAGTAAATTTGTTACTTGTCTTAATAATGGAATAATTGGACGTGTTGTTGATGCAACAACAACTGACAGTTTAGAAACTTTGGTAATTTCTAATAGCAATGCGCTTCTTGATTGTTGTAAGAATAACAGTAACGCTATATTAAATAACGCTCAAGGGATTGCAAATAATAGTAATGCGCTTCTATCAAATAATAGTATGATGATGGTTGTTGCATCTTCTTTGGCAATGCAAAATAGTAATGCACTTATAGCTTGTTGTAACAATAACAGCAATGCTATTTTGGCATTAGAGAGTGATCTTGGGGATGCAATTTCAGATAATAGTAACGCAATTCTTGCAGCGAATAATGCAATAGCAAATAATAGCAATGCGCTTCTTGATTGTTGCAATAATAACAGCAATGCTATTTTGGCATTAGAGAGTGATCTTGGGGATGCAATTTCAG
>CAYMBP010000001.1:122020-122186 GCA_964388745.1 uncultured Pseudomonadota bacterium
TTCTTGCAGCGAATAATGCAATAGCAAATAATAGCAATGCGCTTCTTGATTGTTGTAATAATAACAGCAACACGTTGCTTTTCTTAACTAAGAATAATAGCAATACACAGTTGTACTTAACAAAGAACAACAGTAACGCATTGGTTGACTGCTGCAACAACAATAG
>CAYMBP010000001.1:122286-131619 GCA_964388745.1 uncultured Pseudomonadota bacterium
CAAAGAATAACAGTAACGCATTGGTTGACTGCTGCAACAACAATAGTAATACGCTACTGTACTTAACAAAGAATAACAGTAACGCATTGGTTGACTGCTGCAACAACAATAGTAATACGCTGCTGTACTTAACAAAGAATAACAGTAACACATTGCTCTTCTTGACGAAGAATAATAGTATGACAATTGTTGACTGTTGTGATAATAACAGTAATGCGTTAATTGAGCTTGCAGAGCAAAATAGCCATGCATTAATTGAATGTTGTAAGAACAATAGTAATACTATCTTAGCATGGTGCGTTAACGTTCTTGATGGCTGCTTGACTGACTCAATTGAATTAAAACGCGATCATTTCTATACATTCTTTGATGTAACGACTGTTTGTTCAAATATCTGCATTGATGGTCGTGGTCAAACAATCCACTTCCCAGACTCAGATATAGCTAAATTGAGAATTCTTGAAGATAGAATTCTTACTCTTAAGAATATTACTCTTTCATGCATCAGAGGAAATACCTTTGATATGAGAGCAGGATCTCGAATTCATATTGATGAAGATGTAACCTTTGAGTTCTCAGAAAATATGACTTTCTCTCAAGGACTTATTAGGGTTGTTGATACCTTCTCAGGATTCAATATCTTTAATATGTGCGGTAAGTGCGGACGTAAGAAGTTTATCTTAGATCCTGTTGCAGGAGCTGGAGTTCTTCTTGATCTTGGCACAAATACGTTACAATTAACACAGATGGACTTTACTGGTCTTGGATTCCTTGGATTCCAAACTGGTATCTTAACAGGTGCTATTGCGATGAGTGGCGAATCTGCTGTTAATGTCGACGTTGATACAGCAATTACATTTGTTGTTGAGAACTATGAGAACTATCTGTACATGCTCTTTGATAACTTGACTCTTGCGGGTTCAATTCTTTTTGGAGATTGTCCAAGCAATATTCTTAATGTACGAGCATTAATTACATCACCAATTGAAGATAAGGTTGGCGTAAAAGATGGCAACTATGTAATCAACCTAACAGGTGATCCTGGAGTCTTCCTAACCTCTAATGAGGGTGTGGCTGGTTTGATATTTGATGATTTAACCTTGTCATTGAATAACGCTGGCATTAATAGCTTTGTGATTGACTTTAGTTCCTTCTTAACTTCTAAGCGAATTGAGCTTCTGGGTAATCCAATTAAGCAAAATTCAACAGAATTTAGGTTGGACGCAGAAGAGTTGACCGGTGGTCAAATTGATACTTCATTTGTGAGAAGTCCTGTAATTCCTCCTGTAACGGCTCTTCATCTTGAGCGTCAACGTGAAAAAGAGGCGTTTGCTCAAGAAGCTGCTCAGTATGAAGGCTCAAAGCCACATCACCACGTAGGTCCAAGGCCTGATAATTCTGATCATAGTCATAAACCAGCAGTTCGACCTAGACCAGGAACATCAAATGAACGGGAAGTAACTCGTCAAGATGAGGAATTGGATGATATCATTGTTGATGCAGATGGGCGGGCTCGCCTATCTGCTAATGGCAGAGCAACATCAACATTGAATCTGCCTGCGGCATTTGATATTCGTTACTTCAATACAAATGTTGAGCCAAAGAATAATTTATCAGGTAACATTTTATTTGATAATGCAAAGTACAGAAACTTTACAATCAACCCGGCAACAGATCTAAATCTTACTTTGAGTAATGGCTCATTGCTTGAAATTCGACCAAAAACTGAAAGCATTGCACTTGAGGATAATCACTTCATTAATGTTATTGGAAAAGGAAATGAAATTGTTGTTCGAGGTACATTAAAGCTGAACAATAATATTCGCCTTCATCCTGATGCAGAGCTGAAAATTACTTTTGCTCAAAGTGCGAATAAGCCAAAAGTAATTATTCCAGAAAAAGCAAGCCTTCAAGTGGCACGCAGAGCAACTGTGCTGTTTGATGGTCAAGGGCTTGGTAGTCGAGATACTGCATGTGGAGAAAATGTACAGTCTCGAGGTCGCGTCTGCATGGAAAATGGTTCAAGCATCTTGCTATGTGGTACTCGATTGAAATGTTCAACACGTGGTGTAAGTTCTCTAGCTAACGTACAGTTTAGATCAACAGTTGCCTTCTCTAATAAGGTATTGCTTGATCTAGCTGAAGACGCAGTAGCATCTATTGATGGTATTGGTGAAGTTGATATTGCAAATGGAAGTAGTATCTTCTTGAGTAAGCCATCTGAGCTTGTATTTGGCTCTCAAACAGCTGATGATATTTTGCTTGATATTGGTAACAGTGAAATTAAACTTGTTCCTGTTGCTCCATCAGCTAGTTTAAGTGCTATTCTTGCTGCATTGCCAGCTGACGAAGCAGAAAGGCGTTCAAAAGCAAAGATTTCATTTCAAAAAGCATCTGCAGATCTTTTCTTTAATGATGCTGGAAGGCTTTTCATTGGTAATAATGGATTATTGGAGTTGAATGCTCGAGGCAGAGAGCTTCGAAGAGGTTGTATCAGAAATATTGATTTTGGTAATAATGGATCTATGACTATTACAGAGGGTGGAAAGCTTGCCTTTGGTCCAAATGCAGTTGACCCACACTTTAGTATTCCTGTTTCATTCCCTATTGCTAAGGGTGTGCCTTTGAACTGGGAAGGAAATGGATCCCTCTTCTTTGTTAACGGCCTTGTGGAATTTGTAGGTAGACCTGCTGCAGATACTGGCGGTGTTTATAAAGGATTTGTTGCTCAGGCTGGCACTTTGATTGAATCACTCTTCGATACAATTGTCTTTGAAGCTGCTGAAGATATTATTAAGCGATTTGCACAACTTAATTCTTCTCTGATTGATGGGCTATTGTATGTTAATGCTGATGGAGTTACTCTATTGAGAACACCAAATGGTATTACTGTTCCACTGCTTCCTGGTGATGTTATTACTGGAGAGACAGCTACTGGATCTATAACTGGTAGCAATGGTGGTGTGGCATTTACAATTTCTCCAGCTGGTGTGCGTACATAGATTATTGTAGTTGCAACAGTTGAGCGCTATCGTGTAAGAGAGGGCCTTGATTATATCAGGGCCCTCTCTTTTGGCTTCAAAAAACATATAAAATATGTTTTCTTTGATGTCTCTGATTTGTTGTGCTAAAGTACAAAAAGTTCATACAATATGATGTCTGTTTTTGTGTGAGGAGAAAAAGTGTGAAGGAGAAGATAATGAAGTATAAGTCATACGCATTGTATGGTATGATGTTGGGATTGCTATTTGGGTATGGGGAAAAAGTTAAGCCTGTAAGTTTAGATGGTACCGCTGGAACAGCTGTTTATGTCGGGGCTCCTTATCTTTTTGCATCTGGTGATTTTGCTGCAGGGTATGTTTATTTTGACTTAGGCTTTACTGTGCCTGCAGGGGGAACAGTAACTATTGGAATTCATCCTCCGGTAAAAATAGGAGTTGATCTTTCTGCTACAGGGCTTATGGTTTTAGATCAAGATTTAACTTTGGCTCCAGGAGCAACGCTTTTTTCTGGAGGATTAATAGCAACTTCGCCACCAGTTCCTGGTACTGAAATTTCTATTTCATTGTTAGGGGGTGCAATTGCTGCGATATCACATCCATATATTATTTTGAGTGACTTAGTAATTAATGGTAATGGATCAGTTATGAACATTGATAGCCCAACTCCTGTGCAAACATTTGGATCACAGCCTGGATTTATTGTCTATCCTGATGCAAATATGATTCTTGAAAATATTACTTTAACAGGTTGGAGCTTTTTCCCAGGGCTTGATTATACGCCTATCCGATTTGTGGAGAGTGCAAGTCTTATTAGGAGTTTCATTAATATTAATTGCATTATTAGTAATTCAACAATACAGACGCTTCTTGAGAGCACTATAACTTTTTCTAACTGCCAAACACTCATTCAAAATACTAAAATCTCTGGTCGAGAAAGTGTATTCAACCTTAAAGCGCCAAAGGTGATTCCTGAAAATATGATAATTGATACTGCCGTTAGCTTTAATTATACGCCAACAACCCGCTATGTAGATTCAACTTTTGGTATCGATTCATTTGCAATGGAAGTGTTTGATAGGATTATGATGGACAACTGTATTTTTACAACAACAGTGCCACTTAAGTTTGCTCGAGGAGCTGCGCGAGTAGCCGGTGTTGTTGACTTTATAAGTACAGCAACAGCAGATGCTGATCGCATACTTCAAATTGGAGAGAAGGCGCTTGGCAAACGGTGTGATCTTGACATTTTACCTGGGGCTCGCTTGGTAATGAATGACATGGAATTAAAGTATGACAATGCTAATTAATCTTTTATTTTGTTAGCGAGAGAGAAGGCCTGCTTTGCAGGCCTTTTTTTTTGATAAAGGAAATATGAATGAAGCATCTATTTTTGTATGTTGACGGGAATCGACGTTGGGGCATAAAGCATCAAGTTACAGAAAGACAAGCTTACTGGGCAGCTGCGAATCGCATGATTCCTCTTCTTGATTTTTGTCTTGATCAAAAAATAGCATATGTTTCTTTTTATGCTGCATCGGTTGATAATGTTTATAAGCGATCTCAAGAGAATAAGAATCTATTTTTTACTGTTACTGCAGCCTGTTTTGAGCATTCGTTAAGTGAGTTTCTTGCTCGAGGTATTCGAGTTCTTTTTATTGGGGACTTGCAGTGTCTGCCAGTTTTTGTTCAGAAAGTCTTTGCAATGCTTGCTAAAAAAACAGCATATTGTACAAAGCTTACTTTTTCATTATTTTTTGCTTATGGCGGGGTTGAAGAAATTGTTGCAGGCGCTCGGGCATTGTTGTATGAGATTAAGCAGGGGAATATTGATGCAGAGCAAGCTCTTAGTTTGTGTGATAAATCCTATCTCAAAAAGTATATGTGGTCAAAGAAGCTTCCTTCACCAGATCTTGTTATTCGTCCAGCTGGTGGCCATCAGCGTTTGAGTAAGGGGCCGCTGTTTCATCTTGAGTACACTGAGTTTATTTTTTTAAATGATTTTTGGCCAGATCTTGATGCACAGATTCTCTTTTATTCTTTGCAGGCTTTTTCACAAAGACGAAGAACTTTTGGTGTTTGATTAAGTATTGACTTATTATTGTAATTAAGTGCACATTAATACATTAAGTGAGCTTTTATTACTCTGATTATCACTTTGCAGTGAGTCTGCCGAGGAGTAGAGCCTGGAAAGGGAAAAAGGTCTGAAAATTGAAGCTGCTAAAGGTTTCTTTAGCCTGTCGATCAAAAATAGTGTTAGTTAATTTAAGGATTGGTTAATTAATACATCATTTTGAGAGGTGTTGTGAAGAGTAATGTTGCGAAATGGTATCTTATTTTTTGTTGTTTTTTTGCGATTGCTCGTTGTAGTGAATCAATTTTGCAAGGTGATCACTCTGATGAACTTCCTGAATTACATCCATTTCCTGTAATTGCGCCTGATGATCATATTTTTCATGATAGAGCAGGTGTGCCCATTCTTCATTTAGAATTGTTTGATGATAATGATATTCAAGAGTACAAAGATGAAATTGTTCCCATTAAAACAGTAAACAATAATGAGCAACATAAGGTTATTAAAAAAGAAGATAGTAAGAGAGAAAAGAAAAAAAGAAAAAAAAAGAAAAAAAAGGTTTCACCAAAGCTGCAATCTTGGATTATCCCATCAAAATTGGTTAATAAAAGGCCAGAGGTTGCGGTTGCTACATCTGTCTCTAAATCTGGCGAAAACCATATTATGGGAAGTCACTGCTTTGAGGGAATGATGCTTTATATAAAGCAATATAATAAGGCAAGAAACAATGGAAAGATTATGCTTCGAATGTACTCAGAAAGTGATGAGTCAAGTATTATTAAAGCAAAAAGAAATATTCATTTTTTAAAAAAGAGGTCTCCTGTTTTTCTTGGTCTTCTAGGGGATGAAATTATACGTGAAGTGACGCCTTATTTTTTGAAAAAAAGCTTAATTAATCTTTTTCCTATTTGTGGAGGTGCTGAGCAGCGTGGCCAGCCATATCGGAATCAGATTTATTTTAGGCCTTCTCATAAGGCTGAAATTGAATTACTAATTCATTATGCAATAAAGATTTTGCGCAAAGATACTTTTGGGATTGTTTATGAAGATAGTCTATGGGGAAAACAAATTAAAGACGAATTTATTAGTGCGCTTGAAGAGCAAGAATTAGAGCCAGCAGCTGTTGCTAGTTATCCAGAGGGAACGGTCAATGTTGCTGCTGCAGTTAAAAAAATGACGCAAAAAGCACCGGGTATTATTTTTTGTGCTGCTCATGCCCGCCCCGCTACGGTTTTTATTCGATGGGCATTAAATGGAGGGTTATATAAATCTATATTTTTTGGTTTGTCAGAGTTAGCTGCAATACAAAATGCTATACGGCAATTGCGAGGTATTGAGGTTATTACTTCATCAGTTGTCCCTGATCCAGAATTAAGTACTATACCCCTTGTTGAACAATTTAGAAATGATATGAGAACAAACTTGCCACATCGTTTAATTTCTCCATTTTTTCTTGAAGGCTACATCAATGGTCGATTATTTGCAGAGGCAATGGGGCGTATGAAGCAGCCGTTTACGACTATGAAGTTAATAAAAATTTTCGAAGGATTTACTCAAGAGAAGATTGGTGGTCTAGAGGTGAATTTTGATAAAATATCACGAACGTTATCTTCGCAGGTTTGGATTAATCAGGGTAAGGGTAAGCCATATTTATCTAAAAAAGAGATAGAGGCATATGAGTAGAAGATCATTTTCTCTCAAGTCATTTTTTGATTTAACAAATGTTAGGGTAAAGCTTTTTGTTATTATTTTACTAATTGCTTACCTTTCTGGGCTTATTTATTATGTTGCAACTCGATTTGGAACTGATGATCCAATTCCTCATATTGATATTAATATGGAACAGATAAAACAGGCCCGTTTCTTTACTGTTCGTGTTAACACTGGGTTGTTTATTAAGAATATTCCTGTATTTGAGGAAATTAAAAACTTATTTCGTATTGATGCCATTATTTGGTTTGAGTTTGATCCATCAGCAATTATGCTTGAAACTGTTGAAAAATTTTCTTTTGATAATGGTAAAATTTTATCTAAATCACCTCCAAATATTAAAGTTGGTGGAGAAAAAATTTTTGTAAAGTATGATATTACTTTTGAAGTAAAAACAGATTTGCGCTATTATCGATTTCCTTTTGATGATCATCGTCTTTCTATGGTGCTTGCTAATAATTTAGTAACCCCAGATGAAATGGTCTTCATTGTTGAAAAGCCGGCATTTAGAATAGCAGAAAATATTTTTGTTTCTAACTGGGTTATTTATGATTCTAATGTTCATTTTGGCTATACCTTTGTTACACTTGATCAGGTTAAAAAAACAGAAATTGTGACGCCTAAGGCTCTTTTCATGATTAATTTTGTTAAGGCCAGTATGCGTGATATTTTTATTGTCTTTTTGCCGATTTTTGCAGCTTGTTTTTTAGCCCTTTTTTCTTTTCTTTTAAGTATTTTCGATGTAAAAACTCGTTTTGGGTTAGCAACATCTGGTCTAACAGCTCTTCTTGGTTATCGGTTTGTTATTGAAAGACTTATGCCCAAGGTTGGTTATTTTACAACAACGGATGAAGTATATCTTTTTTTGCTACTTTTTATTTTTTCTATTTTTGCATTTCAACTTCTTTTTTCACGTTGGCTTTCTGCTGATCAAGCAAAGGCTGAGAAAGAAGGTAAAAAGGCTACATCAAATGTTAGCGTCTGTTATGAACGTGGAAATAATATTGTATTTGTGGCTATGGTATTATTGCTTTTGGTTGTTATTAGTTATATACTGCTCAAGTGATAAAAAGTCTGAGAGGGAGATGTTGCGATGGCTGCAGCAAAAAAAAGTAGAAAAAAAAAGATAAAAAAAAATACTACAAAAATTGTATTGATAAGTAGTAGTGTTTTTTGTGCTAGTTTTTTAGCTATTTTTGTTATTCTTATTTTATTACCAGCTCCATTTTATGATCAAGGATTTGAGACATTTGCAGAGCTTAATGCCTATGCGAATGAGACAGAAGAGCTTGTTCCGCTTGAGTCTGAAAATGCAGTTAAGCCAGATTTTAGTAAATTTTATTCCCGTTATAAACCTGGTATTATGAATTCTTTTAAAACTAGTTTGAGTCGCATTGCTGTTGCTCTTGGTTTTAAAAATCGACCTCCATTCTCTCCTGGTTTTTTTAAATCAATCGTAAAGCGTTCACTGAAGGTTCGGACAGAAAAAGGATATAAAAAAAAGTGTATTGAAAAGCTGCAAGTTCCTTCTGGTGGAGAGTTTATCGTGTGGGGAGATTTACAAGGAGCTCTTCATTCATTAACATTTGATCTTAATAAGCTGAAAGAGTTAGGGTATTTTGATGAGACTTTTAAATTAGTTAAGCCAAATACCTTTATTATTTTTCTTGGTAATATTGTTAATCGAACACCATACAGTCTAGAAACAGTTGCTTTAATTTTAAGAATTCTTGAGCGCAATCCTGATCGTGTGTTGTATACCAAGGGTAGCCATGAGACTGATGGTTATTGGCTTGAGCATACTCTTAAGACTGAAATGCAACTTCGACTTTCTCACCTTTCAGAAGAAAAAGTTCCGTTGAAAAAAGAGATGTTAGAATTTTTTGATACAATTACTTATGTCTCTTATCTTCAGGCTGCAGATAATGGGGGTAATTGTTTTGTGCGTATTTCTCGTCTTGAGCGTGAAAAGTTCTCTGACCAAAGTTTTGCTCAATTTTTATTAACTAAAGCGTCTCAACCATTGTCTGTTTTTTCTTGGCAGACTAAAGGAACGCCACCAATAGATCCAGCTCAACCTCAAGTTGATGTAAAAGCCGTCATGAAAATTGAAAAAAAACGTGAAACATATCAACCGACAGATGGTTTGAGAATGATGGAGCCCGATATGGGGGCAACGGCTTGGACGTTAATTTCTTGTCCAACGCCGGCGTATGAAAAAGCTCTGAAATTTTATAATGATGTTTTTGCTATTTTAAAAACAGCGGAAAAAATTGATCAGTGGAGTATTGAATTATATTATCAAGATAGACGTGATCGTTCAGGATTTAAGAATAAAAAATTTAACTTTATCTCAGGGCGTAATATAACTGGTCAACAAAGAGAACCTTCTTCTGTTGCACAGTCTCATCAGACACCGCAATCTGCTCAGCCAGAGCAACAAGCTGGTAAGCAGATACAACCAGTACAGCAAGCGCCTTTGGCTCAAGAAGCTCCACAAAAAGCGTCAGCGCCAGCTCCACAGCAGGGTCAAAATCAAGTTCATACACA
>CAYMBP010000001.1:131719-137316 GCA_964388745.1 uncultured Pseudomonadota bacterium
TCAGCCAACACCGCAACCAGTTCAACCAAAGCAGCAAGTAGTTCAGCAGGCGCAACCAGTACAGCAAGCGCCTTTGGCTCAAGAAGCTTCACAAAAAGCGTCAGCGCCAGCTCCACAGCAGGGTCAAAATCAAGTTCATACACAGGTTGTACCAGGAACATCTCAACCTTCAAATATTGTTCAGCCTGTTCAGTCTCAGCCAACACCGCAACCAGTTCAACCAAAGCAGCAAGTAGTTCAGCAGGCGCAATCAGCGACTCCAGCTTCGTTGCAAGTGCTTGTAAAGCCTGCAGTACAAGATCAATCAGCTCAAAGTCAATCAGCAGTGCAACCTGAAAAAATAGTAGTTTCGGTTCAAGCTGAGCCCCTTGCTGAGGAAAATTCTCATCAAGCTGCAGATGATTCAGGACTTCAACCTGCGCCGCCAGGAATGTGATAAAACAATGTAAAAAAACTATTAAAAAATAATGTTTTAGCAGGGTGTTGATTATTAAGAGTGACTTACTTTTATAAAAAGAGAGGGTGAAAATGAAGCGAATAGTAATGGGGTTTTTGCTTATAGGGTTTTGTACAAAACTTGTACAAGCAGAAGATTTTGTAGAGAGAGCAAAAAAAACTATAACAAAGGCTGACATTGTTCCAGCAACAACTGTTTTTACGACTAAAGATTTGATGATGCTATTGGCTGGTCGTGTACGAAATGAATATTTCAATTTAGGGCGAGCGCAGACATTTAATAAAGATCAAAAAATGTTTGATAACCAACATCTTACACGATTGAAGGCAAGTTGGTTGGTTGGTGTACAGCAAGGTAGACGAGCTTTTGGTAAGCCAGGTATTGAAGCAGGAATGAAGATTACCCACTATTCCTATTGGAAGGATCAAACTAGGTATGTGCCATTGTCAGAAGAGGTTCTTTCTATTCGGGATCTTGATAATGCTATTATTGGCGATCATACTCATAGGAATGTAATGCCTATTGTTTTCATGGAAGACGCATTCTTTAAGATTCATATTGATCCTTTTATTCATTGTTTTAAAGATTTTCCAACTTATATCCAAGCAGGGACCTTTCCCTTTGTTCTTGGTCGTGGATTATCATTAGGCAGTTATTCAGATGGTGGTATTCCTCATATGGCTTGGGAGCTTGATGGGAATGCAAATTCGCTTGAGCAATCACCAATTGGTTTGTTAATTCATAGTCAACTGACTAAACAAATTTCGCTTGATCTTTACTATACTAAGTTTAGAGAGCGGAGTGCCTCAGTTAGTTCTACAAGAGAGCCAACACGTATAACACGTCTTTTTGGTATTCGCCCAGAGCGCGGTATTGATAAAGATCGTGAAGCGTGGGCTGTTAGGATGGAGTATAAAAACAAAGATAATTCTTGGGGGAGCTTAGAAGTTGAGCCTTATCTGATGTATGCTCGAGCCCCAGACCAAATGATTGAGCGTGCGTCTGATGCGAGCACCAAGTTGTGGACTTATGGGGTTATGGCTGATTATAAATGTGGCGGATTCAAGGTTAATATGGAATTTGCCGGAAACCTTGGACACCAAGATATGCATGCTATTGACCGGAATCAGGTTATTTTGAAGCGGGATAAGACCGATGGAAAAGTGAGAGAAGTTTTTTCTCACGTGTTTGTTTCTGCAGCTGGTGCAGGATTATCTCCTATTCCTTTAGTGCCAGAAGGGGGCATACCTGTTATGAATTATAATGCTGATCAGACAGGGCAAACTCCTTTTCTAACTTGTGACGGGAAGCCATTGCTTCGCTCTATTGAGCAGGGACTACCTTATTTTTCCAATGATGAAGATGTTGCAGCTGTAACTGCTATAAATTTGCCAGTTATGGATTCTCCAAGCAATAGTGCCACAGCATTTACTGATCCATCAACAGATATACTTGATGTTGTTAATCTTGATGTTAATAGAGCTATTCCAAAAAATGGAAAACAGTTATTGAGATATGACAGGTCACCAGGGGCAGTTGAAGGTCAATTAACAGGGGCTTCTGTTAATTTACCGATAAGCTCATCAAATGCTTTCTCGAGATTAGCTGCGGCGCTTGGATTTCCAAATCAAGCTCAAAGTGTAGAGGCTGCGTCAACAAGTCGTAGAGTGGTCAACTCAAATCTTGATCTTGCCGGTCGAAAGCGTTTCCGCCCAGCTTACAGAATTGATCTTCGTGGAATTATGATGTTGTGTGATATCGGGTATACCTTTGAGAATCTTCCAATTAAGCTTGCAGCAACCGCTCAGTGGATTGGTGGAGACGTGTATCCATACAATCAAGAATGTAATAAGCGGTACAAGGGATTTATGACGCTTCGTGATTATAACTACGTTGGATATGATGTTCCGTTATTTGCATTGTTGTATGCTCGTGTTTTACCTCGTCCGCTTAATATTTCATACGAAAAAATGTATGCATTCAACCACTTTGAAGATGCAAGTAACTTGAGAATCTTGGGTGCTGGTTTTACCTGGTATCCTGTTAAGGATAATAAAGCTCAGTCAATGGTTATGGTCAATATTGCTGGCGTGTGGAATGATGCAGCACTTAAAAAGTGGGATTGCAACGGTTGCCCAGACTTTGATGACTTAACGAATTTTGCAATTACTGGTGGTCCAGGATTTCCTGGTATTCGTGATGAGTTGAGCTTTCAAGGATGGGAAAGTAAAGAAAAAGCAAGTCACTACATGGGATTGGAAATTAACCTTTATTGGGAATACCATCCATTTCCAAACTGTAAGATCTATAGTATTAACGGGATTTTTATTCCTGGCCAGTTGTATAAAGATCTTGAAGGGCAACCAAACCGAAATACTCGTCGCTTTGATGCGCGTCCTGGTCGAGAAGGCAAAGTTATTTTTGACTCTCTTGGGCATGATATTGCATATGGGCTTCATATTGGTATGCGCTTTGCTTTCTAAACGAGAATCTTTTTTGTTAGAGAAGGGCGGGAATATCCCGCCCTCATTTTTAGCTTGCTTCAGTCAAGCGTGGTCGTTGAGCTTCTGGTTCCTCGTGATGATCTTCATCACGAGGACGCTTTTTGTCTTCAGAGTCAGTTTCCATGGCGTCATCATTGTGAGTTTGAGCTTCTTGTGCAGCTGCAACCCATGATTCAAGATACATATTGGGAACTTTAAGAATATCATTTTGTATAGGCGTTTCTTCTTTAATGTAGTCCAGGATTCGTTGTTCATATGGTGCAATGAGCTGGGTGAGCTTGTTAAGCCTTTCTTGGGCATCTTGTACGTTGCCGCATAATTCTTTCTGTTGTTTAACGAGCTGAATTATCTTTGTAGGCTTTGCTTGTTCAAGAAGTGAGGTGATGAATTCATCTGGATAGCGATAGAAAGAGTATAATGTTTTTTCAGAGTTTTCTTTTGCGAGATTGCAAATCTGTTGGAGCTTTTCTGTTGGCAATAATGTATTAAGTTTTTCATATGATCTCATGTTTTTGAGTAGGAATTTTTTATAGTATTTTTCATTGTAGACGATTGCATACAATTCTTGTGCTTCAATTTTTTTATGTTGTGCTACTTTTATCAGATAATCGTTGGGTAAATGAGAAGTAATAGAAAAAATGTGAGATACGACTTTAGAGCTTTTTTTGTAGCTTTCAATAGTATCTAGGGTATTAATACACTGCTGTATTTCCTCAAGTGAAGGCATATGTTTCATTAACTGAGTCAAATTTTCACCTTGTGCTTTCTTAGCACCAGAACAAAAAAGCTTGACCGAAAAGAGGGGATGTTCTTTTACTGCATGTATCCAGCTATCAGGTAACATAGATGCAGATTGTAAAACGTTAACAAGATGTGTTTTTTTATTATATTTATATTCTTCGTTGTTAACATCTTGTATAAAGCGTTTAATAAGTTGTGTGTGGTCAGTTGGAAGTAAGGATATTATTTTTTCTCTTTGCTGTTGATCTGTGGTAACAAGCTCTTGGAGTATTATGGTTGGACTAGTCGTTTTAGCTGTTACTGTAATTGTATAGAGCTTATCAAACAAGTCTATGGTTGGATGTTTTCTGAAAAGTTCAAGCATTTGCAATATTTTTTCATTATCAGCTTTTTTAATCTCTTCAGAAAATTGGTTAATAAGGTCGTTTCCTTTGCGTGGTAAAAGCCCTAAAATGCGATCAATTTGGTTAACAACTGTCTCATTTGCATAAGAAGATAATAGATCAATAAATTGAATCTTAGGGTGTAAGAGTACCGCATTAAGCCATTCATCAGAAAGATGAGGTAATCCTATAAGAAAATTACAGAGGAGATTACTTCTGTCAATATCAGATTCATTGTTGATTCTGTTAATAAGATGATTAATGAGTGGTGTATGATTTTCTGGTAACAAGGCAATGCAGCGTTTAAAAGCGTCTGGCTCATTGGTACAGCTGAGGAGTATCTTTACAGAGAATGTAGGGTGTTGTGTTGCTGCTTGAAGCCAGCCATCATGTAAGAATTTTCCATTATTGAGAACAGATTTAAGAGTATATTCTTGAGAAAAGTCGTATTCTTTATTTACTTCTGCTATGAATTGATGAATGAGTGCTTCTTGGTTCTGAGGAAAGAGGCTTATAAAGGTTTGCTTTTTTTCTTGTTCATACGGTAAGTTTTGTATTAATGTTATTGTCGATAACTTTGGGTGTTGGATAATGCTTTGAAGTATCTGATCAGAGATAAATGTTGGATAGATTTCTCTGCATTTTTCATAAATGCTTTTAATGTCTTCATTGCTTGCATTGGTAATCTCCTGTGTGAGGTCTGAGTAGAATGTTTCTTTATCTAGAATACTCATACATTTTTCAGCAAATCCTGTTGTATTTCGGTCAAATTCTTTGAGGATATCTATGAGAGAGGTATTTACATGGCTCAAGATTGCTGCAGTCCAATTTTCAGGTATGTATTGATAGTTTTTGGCTAGACTGTAAATAAAGTGCTTATCCTTAATACCCTTATCGAGTAACTGCTCAAGGTCTTCAAGTAACTTGACTTCATATTTTTTAAGAAGAGGCTGGTATTGTGTCCATGCCTGTTTTTTACTTTCTTCATCAGTGAATTGATGTGCTTTGAGGAGCATGAGAGCTCCTTTATCATGGTGTTTGAGCACTTCTTCAATCCATTCAATACTAAATTTATAGCCAGGATCGAGAATTTTTTCTTCGATATTGAAATTACCTTTATTTTTTACTGTTTGTTCTATCTGATTGATAAGATGAGTTTGATCTTCAGGTAGTAATGAAATTATTTCTGCAATTTCTTTTTTATCGTAAGGTAAGGCAAAGTATAAGTCTTTGAGTGTAAGGCTTTTGTGTTGCAAGGCAGCTTTAAGCCAGCGAGGATCCAGTTGATGTCGGTATTCTTGAATATTACGCCAGAAATCAAGACTTACATTAATCGTTTCACTTTTTTCTAATGCATCAATTAAATGAGATTGGTCTTCTGGCAGGTATGAAAGTATAGCAGGAGGTTGTTTATTAGAGCTATAATAAGAGGTCTCTTCACCATGTAACTTCTTAATAACGGTATTGATGGGCACCAATTTGTTTTCAAGGGCGGCTCTCTTTTCTATATTA
>CAYMBP010000002.1:0-20843 GCA_964388745.1 uncultured Pseudomonadota bacterium
GATATGATTACAATTGATGGTGTACGTATGACACAATCTTACGGATGGGGCCTTATTCGAGCGTCAAACACCCAGCCAGCGCTCTGCCTACGATTTGAATCATCAGATACAGCTGGTCTAGCCCAAATTAAAGAAGATTTTTTTAAAGCCTTACAATCACACTTTGATGAGACTTTTCTTCATGAAAAATTTGCACAAGATAACTAAAGTTGGTATTCACCTAAGACTTAAAAATTCTCTAGCAGACCTTGCACAACAAGCGATTGATATGGGAGCTTCTCATCTCCAATTTTTTCTTACTTCATCAACAAAGCATAATCGATATATTACTCTCGAGCCTGAAGAGCAAAAAGCTTTTCAGGCTCTTCGTCCCTTTCTTAATCATATTTATATTCATAGTTCGTATTGGATTAATCTAGCAACAGGCAAACCCCAAAGCTCAATTATATCTCAAAACCTCCTCAAAAAAGAGTTATCACTTGCTCGCAAACTCAATTTAACTAAACTAGTTTTACATCCCGGCGCAGCAAATGGGTTTAATCCAGCCCTTCCTCATGAAGTTGTTATTAAAAAAGGTATTGAAAAAATAGCAACTACCCTTAATGAAACAATGAAGCTCTTTCCTGAAATGACTATACTTCTTGAAAATACAACACACAGCAACTTCACTATTGGAAGTAATATGGAAGACTTTATTGCACTTAAAGAACTTCTCAACTTTCCTGAGCGCATTGGCTTTTGTCTTGACTTTGCGCACGCCTTTTCTTATGGCTACTCTCTTAATAATCCTGAATCATTTTACAAATTAGTTAATGCAACAATGGGGCTAAACAACTTGCAGCTTATTCATCTTAATGACACAATTGAACACCAAGGAAGCAAAAAAGATACTCACGCTCTTCCTGGTGAGGGTAAAATTGGACTCCCTGTCCTCAAAAAGCTTATTGACTATGAGCCAATAAAAAACATTCCTCTCATTCTTGAGCCTCCAGCTCTTTCCAATTCAAAACTCTCAACCGTAATTAAAAATTTCAATCTTGAATAAAGTTTAAAATAAAAAGAGACCGTTTGATCAAATAAAACTATCGTGTATAGTACAAAGAGAATACTTGTTAATCAACTGAGAACAAAAACTATAGTATTTTACATTTCGGTTTTGAGAATTATGGAGGCGCACAAAGCTCATGCTTTGTGCTCAAGTTTAATTTATTTACGATAGGGAGCTCTCATGAAATCATGGATACGCTCAACACGGTGTGGTTTATATATTATGGCTACATCACTACTCTGGACTCAACTTGCAGCAATACAATCACTTGAACAACAAGTTGCTCATCTTTTTTCATCTCTTGAATCGATTGAAGAGAATAACGGTGAGCTTCAAACAGAACAGATTCTTAACCTTGTTTCAATAGGAAAAAATCTTCTACCAGAAGATCTTTTTACAGCTAAAACAATGACACTCATTGAGAATGAACTAACAATTTATCTAAAAAAAGCGTTTCAGAATCAATTTTGTGAACTTGGTAAAATGACGATTGAAATCAAAAAATATAAAAATCGCTATAAAACCTTTATATCAAAGCGGCTTCCTGAAATTTTTAATCGCATTAAAGTCCTCTCTTATGACGTACTCAATGACAAAATGCCCATTAATTCAAATAAGCCTGTAAGCCTAGAAACGAAAAAATTGCTTGCAAACCTTGAGATTCCTCAAGTTAAAAAGCATCTTAAGCATATTCTTGGTCTATACCTCAGCCATGTACCAAAATCAACATTTGACCGTATTGAAAAAACAATCAACAACCTTGATCAACTTATTGACTATGTTGTTATTAACGAATGCACCGTTCAAGATAAAAAAGCAATTGAAGAACTAAGCAAGCTTTCTATATTTAAAAAGCTTACCCAAGCGCATTATGAAGAAATTTTCATGCGTCTCTTTAATAAAATTGCACCTTCCTATCTTGAAATAGCAAAATTATATATGGAAAAAGGTAAGGCAAAAATTAAAGAATATTTTGCATCAGCATAATCAACAAAACATGAAAAATATTCTCTAGACAACAATTCAGGCTCTGCTAAACTGAAGAAAATGGTTAGCAGAGCCTGTTGTTCATCCTAACAAGAGCTCTCTCACGTCATATCGACTCATTAAATTTAGATACATTCTTGGCCTTGTAGGACGGGATTGGTTCACTCAGAAGGGTTTAAGCGCTATGAAAACTAACGAAGCGGTAACTACGTACGATCAATACGCAATATTTCAAACAGGTGGAAAGCAATATCAAGCAGTTCCAGGTAAAACCATATCTATTGAAAAAATAGAGGGTGAAGCAGGATCAGCTCTCAACTTTGATACCGTTCTTTTTAAAAAAAACGGTCAAGGATCATTTGAATTTGGTCAACCGTTCATTCAAGGCGCTCAAATTAAGGCAAGCATTGTCAAGCAGACAAAGGGCCCTAAAATTATTATATTTAAACATAAGCGTCGCAAAAAATATCATGTAAAAAAGGGCCATCGTCAGCCACAAACTATAATTCGCATAGAAAATGTCTAATAAATGACAAATTAAAAGTATAAAGACCTCATCTTTCAAGATGGGGTTTTTTATATAAAAAGTGCAGCAAGGAGCAAAAGTTGAAAAAACGTACTATTGTCCGTGCCATTTTCTTTACATTTGTCACTGTCATTGGCACATTCTTCTTCGCCTCTCGTTACTTTTTGCAGCCACCACAAGAACCTTCAGCCTTTTTGCTGCTTTCTCAAACTGAAGAATGGTACCCTCAAAACATTAATCACCATTTTTATGAAAAGTTCCCTGCTCTTTTTCTCTTTTATGACCCAGGTGAGCCCATTAGTCAACAAGCAATAATTGAGCTTAACAAGGCCATTTTAGAACTAAAATCAAAAGTAATTTTTCGAGGCATTCACTGCACTTATTCTAAATACGATCAGACTGAAAAAGGTCTTAAATCTTTTCAGGACCGATTTAATCCGGCATTTCCATTTGTTATCGACTCGAACCATACAATTCAAAATCAATTCAATGTCACAAAATTACCAACAGTCCTTCTTTTTGTTCCACCACAAAAAAATCCCTTGCAATATTCAAGCATTACAGACCTAAATGCTCTTCAAGCACATATTATTGCCGATATTGGTAATCAAAAAGAACTCCCAAGAAATCTTGCTGTAGACTATAGACTGCCAAATCAAAAAGATCAAAAAGCAGCCAAACTTTTTTTCCCAACAAAGCTTGTTGTAAAAAAAAGTAATGGATCAAGTCAAGAGCCATCTCTTTTTATTGCCGACAGTGGTAATAACCGAATTATTGAAATCTCTCTTGATGGTACCCTGATCAACCAATTTGGGTCAGGAAAAGCTGGCTACAGAGATGGAGAAAAATCAGAAGCAACCTTTAACTGGCCAACAGGGCTTGCCTACACAGACTTTGACAATAAACTATATTGTGCAGATCGCCATAATCATCGTTTGCGCGTTATTGACCTTACAACAGAAACTATTTCTACCTGCGTTGGCAATGGAGTATGGGGTCACGAGACCATGGTAAGAAGCGATCAAAATCCTCTATTTAAATCGCTAAGCTTACCAACAGATGTATCTCAATTTTTAAAGCCAGACTCTATTGCCTTTGCCCAGGCTGGTAATCATGAAATCTGGATCTACGAAACATTACGAAAAAGACTCCGCCCTCTTGCTGGAAATGGAAAAAATTTTCTTAAAGATGGAATCTTACCATACAATGGACTTATGACTCCTTTATGCCTTAGTCTTCATAAAAATACCCTCATTATCGCCGACCAAATGGCTAACGCTATTCGAACAATGCCGGCTTATAATCTTACCACCCTTGTTGGTAACCAAAACTCTCCTCATGGTTTTTTAGATGGACCAACTAACGAATGTAGAATGGAGCGTCCAGCAGCTCTTTGTAGCGATGGAAGCAGAATCTTTGTTGCTGACACTAATAATCATGCGGTTAGAATAATTGATACTCACAATCTTAAAGTTGCAACACTTTGCGGAAATGGTTTTCCCGGAAAATCTCTAGGTAATCTCAACCAAGTTCAACTTCATTGTCCTCAAGGCATTGCGTATCATGATAATCATCTCTTTATTGCCGATACACATAATCATCGAATTATCATGATAGATTTAACTAATCAAGTAGCAACTGAATGTAATATATTGACAGAAGATCCTCTCGTATGATAAGATGTTTTCATTGTCGTATATCTTACATCTAAGTTTCATTAATTGGAGCTATTTCATGAAGTTTGTTGTTTTTACTTGCCGCAAAAGAATTTTTGTTTCTTAGTTAGGCAAGTATTATTGTTGTAATTATGCTTTCAGCAAACGGCGGTGTATAACGCTTATTTGACGTTATGCACATCATGAATATATGCTACCCCTTTTTCATCTTTCAATTATTTACCTTTTTTTACAAAAGCTAGATATAAATAAACAAGGCCTCATTGTGCCGTTGCTGCATTCATAATCTTACTTCTTCCATTAGATTTCACAGTCACAAATATTACCCTTTTACCAATAAAGGTTAGGCTATGGCTTCAGATAAAAAGCTATTACAAATAAACTCAATTAAAAAAAGATATGGAAAACATGAGGCACTCAAAGGCGTTTCTCTTGATATTTATGAAGGAGAAATTATCGGATTACTTGGAGTCAATGGCGCAGGAAAAACAACTCTTTCATCTATTGTTGCAACCCTTTATCCTCCAACATCAGGAGATATTCTTTTAAATGGTTCTTCAGTCTACAATGATATTCCCGCTTACCGACATATCATTGGATATTGCCCACAAAAACCAAACCTAAGTCCGCTTCTCACTCTTGAAGAGAATCTCATTTTTGCTGGACGCTACTTTGGCATGACTGAAAAAGCAATTAAAGAGAGAATTGAAGAGCTAACTCACCACCTTAAACTTTCCCGCTATCTTAAGGAAAAATCGACTATTTTGTCTGGTGGCTACAAACAACGTTTCCTAATTGCTCGTAGTCTCATGCATAACCCTCGCCTTATTATTCTTGATGAACCAACAGTTGCCCTGGATCCACACATTAGGCATCAACTTTGGGAGTATATCAAGCTTATTAAAGAAAATGGAGTCAGTGTTTTGCTCACCACTCATTATATTGACGAAGCAGAACACCTCTCTGATAAAATTTGCTTACTTGAAAAAGGAATGGTCAAACTTATAGAAACACCACAAAAGCTTCTTGCCTCTTATGGTAAGAAAAAACTTGAGGATGTATTTCTTGCCTTTACTAATGATGAAATGGAATAATTATGAAAATATCACTTCAACGCTATTGGCAACCATTTAAGGTGCTTCTTATCAATGACATAAGAGTCTTTAAACAAGTTATTGCAGGTAAAGTTTTCAATATGCTTATCTGGCTTTTAAGCAACATAGCAATTAACACTTACATTATGCCGTTTTTTGGTATTACTTCCAAATATGGTGAATTCATGGTTGCAGGAACCTTTGCAAGCATAGGGCTTTTTGAAGTCTTTCCAAGTGCTGTTAATTTGGTAAGCGATATTCAACATGACAAGATCATTTCTTATCATTTAACATTGCCCTTACCATCTAACCTTGTTTTTTTTCGACTTATGACCTACTATTTTTTCAATATCATTACTATGCAAATTCTGACGCTACCATTTGCACTCGCTCTGGTATACAACAGAATGTCACTTGCACACATTAATATTCCACAAGTAATCACCATGGTCTTGATTAGTAACTTTTTTTATGCTGGTGTATCACTTTATATATCAAGCAAAATTGATATCATGGAAAAAATTGGAGATGTCTGGATGCGCTTTATTTACCCTCTTTGGTACTTTGGTGGTTACCACTTTTCATGGAAAGCTCTTTACTCTTTTTCACCCTGGTTGGCATACTTCAATTTACTTAACCCAATGACCTGGCTCATGGAAGGATTACGAGGAGCATTTCTTAATTCATTTGAATTTTTACCATTTTGGCAATGTGCCCTTATTGTCCTTGTTATGGGATTTGCCATTTCATGGCGCGGCATATATCGGCTTAAAAAACAATTGGACTGTTTATGATTACCTCATCCTATTATTCAACCGCATGGCAACTGCTTTCTTCACATATGAAGATATTTAAGCTTGTAATTAAAAATAAAGTAATTAACGCAAGCATTTTTGTTTCTTGTTCTCTTCTTGTCGCTACGTACCTTCTTCCAAAGCTTGGTATTAATCCACAGTTCGGAACCTTCATGTTTGCGGGACTTTATGCAACTACTGGATTTTTTGAAGTCTTTCCAAGCGCTGTGCAGCTTGTTGCAGATTTTGAAGGAGACATGGAAACAAATTATTACCTTACACTTCCACTACCAGCCTGGGTCACACTCGCTACAAAAACTCTTTTTTTTAGCATTTGCTCAGCAACATTAAGCTTTTTGAGTATTCCAATGGGGCTTATTGTACTATGGAAGTCTGGTGATTTTTCACAACTAAATATTTTTTACTTTATTCTTATTACCTTGCTCAACAGCTTGTTTTATGGTGCGTTCACTCTGTTTATGACCTCTTTAATTCCAAACCTGCTTGAGCTTGATAATATCTGGATGCGATTTGTTTTTCCACTATGGATACTTGGTGGATTTGAATTTTCTTGGAATATTCTGTATAGCATAGCCCCACGGCTTGCTTATATTAATCTTCTTAATCCCATGACGTATGTCATGGAGGGAACACGAGCTGCAGTCCTTGGACAAACCCATTATCTGCCATTTTGGGGATCAGCAATATCAATAAGCCTTTTCTCCATACTCTTTTTCGGTCTTGCTGTTATTATTCTAAGAAAGCGGCTTGATTTCATACTGTAACTTTATAGTGAGCTGGATCTGGAAAAACTCAGATCCAGCTCACTATAAAGACTAAATAATAAGAAACTCTCAACAGTAAAAAACTCACAGTTAAAGATACTTGCTATAATTCTTTTTTTTCATTCTATTTGATTTATACTATAATAAAATAAAAATGTATTACTACTTTACTATAATCATACAAAGGAGAATGGTTATGATTATTCGTTATACTCTTGCGTTAGGATTATGTGTATTATGCTCTTCCTGCTATAATGAAACTAAAGAAGAAACTAAAGAAGAAACAAAGAAAGATGATACAATGAAATTAAGCTATGTAACTAAGAACTCTGGACTACAATACCGTATTTTACATGAAGCTGATCCATCAGCAGCTTATCCTAAAAAAGGTCAAATGATTAGTGCTCACTATACTGGCTGGCTCAAAGATGCTAACGGTGAACGAGGCAAAAAATTTGACAGTAGCTATGACCGTGGAAAACCTTTAAACTTCAGCGTTGGTATTGGCCAAGTTATCAAAGGCTGGGATGAAGCACTGCTTGATATGAAAGTCAATGAAAAACGAGAGCTTATTATTCCTTCTGAATTAGCTTATGGCTCTCACGGTGCAGGAAATGTTATTCCTCCAAATGCAACACTTATTTTTGAAGTTGAACTTGTAAGCATTAATTCATAATAAAAACTTTCATGAAAGATAAAAACACAACTGTTCAAGAACTCAAAAATACTGTTGCCCAGTTTATTAAAGAACGTAATTGGGAGCAGTTTCATACACCCAAAAATATGAGTATGGCTCTTACAGTTGAAGCCAGTGAGCTGCTTGAACATTTTTTATGGATTGATGATCAAAACACGCAAAAGCATTTTGAAAAAAATCGTATACCAATTGAATATGAAGTTGCAGACATTTTCACATGCTTGCTTGCCTTTTGTCATGAAAATGACATTGACCTTGTACAAGCACTCCATAAAAAACTCGAGCTCAACAACAAAAAATATCCTATTGAAAAAGCTCGAGGAAATAATAAAAAATACTCACAATTAGATTCTTAAATAAAAGCGGGGCACAAAAAGTGCCCCGCTTCTTTAACAATTCACAACAAAAATTTATTATACTATACCAAGTTAGGTCTGCTTAGTTTATACAGTTATTCACGATCAGGACAAGAAGATCGATCTATTTCATCAAATACTCTCTTTTTACCGGTAATATTTCGCCCTACAAGAAACGCATTTGGATTATACTCTATTCTTAAAGGACTTCTTGGCCTGAAATTAACAACATGCTCAACATCATCATTTCTATGATCTTCAATAACTTCAGCATTTTCACTGATACTATTTTCTTCATAATAAGCAGGTAAATCATTACCTTGACCTTCTAAACCACCATCAGTGCTTTCTGTTGCATGAGCAAGAGAATTTATTTGTGGTTTTTGGGATGGAGTCAATATATTAGACTGAAAATCAACTACCTCATAAGAGTATACTTTTGTTCCAGAAGGTAAAAAATAGGCAAAACGATGATTTAAATTCTTGAAGGCATCAGTAAAAAAAAATCTAAGGACCTTATTTTTCTTATCTACAAAAAGATAGACACCCTCACTCTCTAAATGCTTATCTAGTAGCAATGCAACTTCTTCAAATGCTTGAAGATTTCTCTTTTTAAGCAGCTCTTGGCGCTCTTTTTCTTCACAATACTTTTTTCTATACCTAAGAGACACTTTCCTCTTTTCTGCTCGTGGCAATTGACTCATATCCCCCGGAGGTGGAATAAGTTGATTAACACATTGATCCACAGGATACCGCAAACAATTAGGAAACTGATCAATTCTTGATAAAAGATCATCACAATAAGCTATAAACTCATCAGAAAGATCTTTATAGTGATGACCATCATCACCAATATCACAAAAAGAGACTACTTCTTTATGATCTACAGCATGGAGTGGTATTATTAACATTATACACCAGACAAAAAATAATATTTTTTTCATAGATTATATTTCCTTGCAGTAAAAACTATAAAATTATTACCTTAGCTACGCCCAAAAGGCCAAGCTGGAAGGCTAAACCAACTCGAAGTATTAGACTCTTTGCTATTGTTACGCCTTCTAAATTCAACAACAGTAAAATCTTTGTACCCTACAGAGTTTGCTACACTGGTTCTACCCTCGCCCATTTCACCTGGAGCCTTTAAAGTAGGCTCTTCTATTACAATAGACTCTTCAGTATGGATTATGTTCTGTGTTGTTGAAGTAGTTACTGTTATAATTGGGCTACTCTCAATCTGAGGATCACTAACAGGATTAATTTTTTCGCTATCGCTCTCTCTTCCATGAACAATATAATCTTCCTCAAACTCCTCCTCGTGCTCTTTTTTTTCATCTTCAAGATAAAAGCCTTCAAGCTCTTCTTTTAGTTCGCTTGAAGGCTCTTCATCACTTAAAAAGATAGAACCTGCATGCAGAGCTAACCATAAACTTGTTCCGTCAATAGAAAGCCTTTTGAGCTCTTCTATATCTGGGTTAATCAATACATACCTCGCCTCTTCCTTACAATAGTATCTTGGCAAAACATGAATATATCGCTCATTTTGCTCCATTACCACAATAGAGGCATTTTTTTCTTTTAGGTCTTTTTCAAGACTCTCTTCAATCTCTCGACTCTCTTTTCTTAAATCCATAATTCGTGCAATTTTTCTTTTTATAGAATACTCTTTTTGAGCATCTAAGGTTATGCCTGGATGCTTAAAAAGAGAGCATGGAACCGCTTTTTTTCCTTTTCTTGTGGCATGCAAAAAAAGCGGACTACAAAAGAAAAGTAATAAAAACCATAAACCTCTTGAATACATAAAGCTTTACTCCTCAATAATAAATGTTACGTTTTAATAATTAAGCCATGTCAATGTGAATAATGCTTTTTAATAAAAGCAAGCTGTTCAGGGACACCTTCAGAATAATTATCGCAATAAAGAATCTTGTACCCAGGCAATACTACAATATCCGTATTACCCACCTTTTTGATCACATTACAACTGATAATTAAGAAAAAGAGAGAGCTTACAACCCATGCCCAATGCTCAAAAGAATTTTTTTTTATCATATTCTACTTTACTCCAGACCTTAAATAGTAATTGCGCATATTATTTTATCAATAATTTTCGCCCTTAAGTATTGAAGCTTAGGATAAATCAGTCAAGAGAAAAGTAAAAATCAAATAAAAAAGGGAAGGGTTAACCCTTCCCTAACAGTGGATAAACTTTATCCACCGACCATACAACAAAGTAAATTTTTACAATATGCCGTTACAACAAAAAAATTTTATTATTAATCTGCTTTAAACTTTTTTGATCATTTTTTGCAAACAACTACAGTATAAAACTTAGTCTTTACTTGTGCCAAAAGTTCATATCTGTGCTCAATCTCATTAAGAATAACAAATAACAATAATTACTCAGGAATCAATACCTGATCAATAATAAAAATATGACCATGCTTAAATGCATAAGCCTCTAATACTTTAACACTCTTTCCAGCTCCATCCTTAAGCCCTGTTTCACTATTAATTGTTAAGGTATCACCACTAGCCATTGCAAGTGATCCTTTCGCTAAAAGATTTGGCATCGTCGTAAACTCTTTAGTCCCACCCATTAAATATACATGATACTTCAAAACACGCTTGAGACGAGTAGGGCTTTCATCGTTTGCAGCATCAACTAATTCTTTACCCTCTCCTGATTCCCAGGCCTTAAAAACAGTATCATTAGGAATAAAAAGCACAACAGGGGTATTATCATTTACCTCAGTCCGCACCTTTTCGTCATATTCAATCCCCTTAATTTTAATAAGTTTTTGAAAAACTTGTGTTTTTCCATTCACATCTGAATTAGCAGCAAGAAAATCAAAAAACGCCTTATCCCCATTTGCCGTATCAACTGCCGCAGATAATGATGCTCCAGTAAGCCCGACTAAAACAGAAAAAAATATCCCGTATCCCTTCATAATGCCTATCCTTCCTTAATTATCAATTAAAAATAAAGACTATAAATATACGCAAGTCTAGTAATAGTATCTCATTTTTTTATTAATAATTGCAATATTTAAACAACAAAAAAGTGGGTCCTTTTAAAAGACCCACTTTTTTGTTGTTTGGTCGGTTTTAATATCAATAAAATTTATAGCTTATCTGCCTGAAAACCAGCCCCAGCCTGCTTGAACTGAAGACCCAATAATCCTGGCTGTGTTATAAGCATTGGTTGAAGCAAGTGATCCAAACGCACCAATTACACCCTGTCCATCATGAAGACTAGCAGATACCGTATGAAGGTACTGAGCAGAGTTAACAGCAGATTGAAAGCCTTGTGACACAACTGCTGGTGCGTAAGTTGAAACCGTTTTTCTCATGTTATTCATTTCTGCTGCAAAATGCTGTGCTGAAGAAATACGATCCAAAGCCCCATGAAATTGACTATCATACGCACTTGGAACAAATAACTTAGTCCCAACCGTTGAAAGAACATTTAATGCAGAACCAAAGTACCCTGCATTTTGATCCCCAGCACTATAAAGAGTATCAGTCGAACCTTTAAGGGCTAAGATACCAGTCCAGTTAAGGGCTACCTTTGCAGCTATTGTGTATGAGTTGGTCATAGATAACCAGTCAAGAGATAATGAACTCATTTGATCTTGAATGTGACCAACTGTTTGGTGATATGCCTGAACACTTTCACCAAGATAATCTGCGTATGAACCGAGCAATCCTTTAACTTGTGCATCTGCTGAATATGCTGCAGTTAAACGCTCAAGAGCTCCGTGAAGTTGTGCATCATGGCAGACTCCCTTGAAAAGAAGACCTTTTACGCTCAGTGTATTAACAATTTTGCTTGCAGTATTGTAGTAAGTTGCTTGCGCATCACCCACGGCGTGCAATGAATCAGCAGCATTCTTAAGAGCCAAAATTCCAGTTATGTTCATAGTAATTGAAACAAGTGCCTGAGTTACTGCTTTGAATAAGCTTTCTCTAACCGCTTGCATCAATGATTGTTGGCGTTGCTTTTGAGCAAGTGCACCGGTTGTTCCAAATGTAACAGCTCTCATTTGCTGAACCATGCTCACAAGCGCAGGCTTTAAAATTGGTTTAATCATAGTAACCGCAACAGGCGTCAAGAATGACATTGCACCTGCTGTACATGCTGCTTCAAGAACACTAATAGCAATCGTTTCTGCATCAAAGTCTTGCCTGCTATAAATCATTTGCTCTGCAAGTGTATAGCAAGAAGTGACAAAAGGAACCAATTCTGGCTGTAAGTAAAGAACATAGTTTGAAATCAAAAGTTTTCCATGACGAGCACCTGCAGAAAAAACTGAAGTAGCTGCTGACTTGGCAAGATAATAAGGTGAAAGCACAACTGCTTTTGTTGATTGATAAGCAACATTACATGCAGCAGAACCTACATAAGCAGGTGTATAAGCAATTGCTTTTGCTGAGTTGTAAGCTAAACCACTTGCTCGGCTCAAAATGCTCATGTTTTGAGCATCGACAGAACTAAAAGAAAAAACAAGGCCTGCAACAAACCCTAATGCTATCTTTCCATTTTTCATAATATAACCTCCAAAAATTATTTCTTAGTAAGCCTTTTTCTCCATTTTATATATGTATTATAAACCCTTTTGAGCAAATGTCAAATAGAAATTTTGCGCGTTTTTAATATTGAAAAAATCCACCAAATCATGCTGCACAAGGACATAAAACAAAATTTTAACCCTAAATAAACAGATTTTTGATATAATTCTTATTAGGCAGCTTTTGCCAAAAGGTAAAAAGACGCAAAGATAATAAAGCAAAAAACAACAATTAGTGCATCAAAATGGCGGTCAATAAAACCACTAACATGCTCTCCCCAAATTCGAATTGCCCCAGCTTCAAGAAAAAATCGCGCTCCTCGAGCAATAATTGAGTAAAAAATAAAAGGAGCAAGAGAGAGGCTGCAAAATCCCGCAGATAGTGTCACCGCTTTATAAGGAATAGGGGTAAAACCGGCAATAAGCACTGCCCAGTGCTCATAAAGCTCATAATACTGAGTAATCTTGATAAACGATTGCTCAGAAACAACCCAACGCAGAAACCAAGGGCCGACAACCCCCCAAAGACCAAAACCAATAAGATAGCCACACAGACCCCCAAGAACAGAGGCTGATGTGGCCACAAAGGCGTACCAAAAACTTGAATAGCGATTTTTAATACAAAAGAGAATAAGAAGCGGATCAACTGGAATCGGAAAAATACATGCTTCAGCGAAAAAAAACAGTGCTAGCCACCAAGTAGAATGCGGTAGATGAACTTTGCTCCCCATCCAGTCATATAACGAACGAATCCACTTCATACCTTCTCCTTTTCAAATACTTTCTTATCTTTTTTTGCAGATATACTCTGCAACTCGCTCAATTGCTACACGCTCTTGTTGAAGAGTATCTCGATTTCGTATGGTCACTGACCCTTGCTCAGCAGAATCAAAATCATAAGTCACACAAAAGGGAGTCCCTATTTCATCTTGGCGACGATACCGTTTTCCAATTGACCCTGATGCATCATATTGAACAGCTAATCCTCTTGATTTTAAATCTGCGTATAAAGTTCGTGCAGGCTCAGATAGCTTATTTGTTAACGGAAATATAGCAGCCTTAATTGGAGCAATTTCTGAATTAAAGCGTAAAACAGTTCGAACCCCACCATCAATATCATCTTCGTCGTATGCATCAAAAAGTAACGTTAAAAATAAACGATCAACACCTACTGAGCACTCAACCACATGCGGTACATAAGAACTTTTTGCCTGCTCATCAAATACTGCAAGCTCCTTGCCAGAATGCTGACTATGTTGCTTAAGGTCAAAGTCGGAACGATGTGCAACTCCTTCAAGCTCTTTCCAGCCAAAAGGAAAATTATATTCTATATCAACACAGGCTGAAGAATAATGAGCCAACTCATCAGGAGCATGCTGACGCAAACGTAAGGACTCTTTATTCAAGCCAAGTGAATACATAAAATTCATCCGCCGTTCTTTCCAAATATCAAAAAACTCGTTTGAAGTAGTTGGGTGACAGAAAAACTCCATTTCCATTTGCTCAAATTCTCTCATACGAAAGAGAAACTGTTTCGGCGTAATTTCATTACGAAACGCTTTTCCAATTTGGGCAATCCCAAAAGGTATTTTAACCCTGTTGCTCGTCATTACATTTTTAAAATTAACAAAAATAGACTGTGCAGTTTCTGGACGAAGATATGCACTGCTTGAAGAGCCTGCAAGCGCCCCTAAGTTTGTTTCAAACATAAGCTGAAACTGTCGAATATCAGTCCACTGCTTATTCCCACAAGAAGGGCATGGCCGTTCAAGGTCAATATCGTCAGCACGATATCGTTTCTTACACTGCATACAATCGACAAGAGGATCACTAAAATTATCAAGGTGACCAGATGACATCCATACATCATGAGCACCAAGAATTGCACCATCAACTAAAAGAACATCCTCAGCCCACCGTTGCATTTCATGTAACCATAGTTGCTTAATTTTTTGCTTAAGCAATGAACCCAATGGACCAAAATCATATACCCCATTTAATCCTGAATAAATTTCAGCAGCAGGATAGACAAATCCCTTTCGTTTACACAATGCAACAATTTTATCAAGCGTTTTTACTGACGCAGCCATAATATAGATATCCTTTATGAAACAGGCACAACTGATGAAATATTTTCTTCACTTTACCCCCTAGAAGCATTTTCTTCAAGCTCAAAATCCTTCTTATTTTCCTAAAAAATAAAGTTGAATACCAAACAGTTCACGTGTTACCCACAAAAAGAAAAATGAGACCAATCCACAACTCAATGAAACCGGCCAAAAGCCAAATCCATCAGTACAAAATACTCTCCAATTATCAGGAACCATATAACCAGTAATGGTATAGTAGCCTGCGTAAAAAATGCAAGCAGCAAGAGCCAACTGGATAATATAGCGAATCAAAAAAGAAAAATAACGCTTTACATCTAAAACAATATCATGTTTTTTAGCAAGAAAAAGCAAGCATATACCAGTTAATATAATAGCTGCAACACCATTGGCTGCAGCAAAGCCATAGGCCCCAAAAAAATATAAGGCTATGATATCACCAGTCATATTACAACCTGCGCTTATCCCTGCGGCTATCGTTGCTGATCGAGTATCTTTTAACGAATACAACATACTTAACAGAAGCTTATTAATACAAATAAACAAAAGCCCAATCATATAAATATTAAAAAGAGAGGTCACCACCATAACTTTTTCTGGCGATACCTTTTTAGTTGCTAAAAAAACAACAAAGAAATTTTGAGCAACAAACATCAAGAAAAATGCAACAGGAATAATAACCCAGGTTACAAACATTGTAACTTCAAGTAAATAAAAATTAAAACGGGAGCGAGCATACAAAACAATACGAGAAAAATGTGGAAGCATAGTATTTGAAAAAGCTACTGCAAAAATACCAACCGGTATATTTAAAAATCGGCTTCCATAATACAATAAAGAAATAGACCCAGGGGGCAAATAAGATGCAATCATGCCACTAACAAATAAATTAAGCTCAACAACACTCACTCCAAGAAGACAAGGTAAAAAAGATGACATCACTTGCCGAAAGAGATCTTTAGAACCTTGAGTAATCTCACCTAAAACAAAGCCTTCTTTCATAAAGCAAAAAGCATGAACAAGAAAAGTTGCTATCCCTCCAAACAATACACCACATGCAACAAAGGCTGGAGGCAGATTAAGCATAAGCGCAATGTAAATTGTTGCTACAAAAACAATATTTAAAATAGCTGGGCTACTAGCTGGAGCAAAAAAATGATTTACTGCTTGCAAGGCTCCTGCAAATAAAGCACTGCTTGAAACAAGCATAAGTAAAGGAAACATAATCCGAAGAAAAGGAATAGTATGGGCAATCTGCGTCTCGCTAAAGCCAGGAGCAATAAGCCGCACAATATACCAAGTAAAAGCAAAAACAATGCAATAAAGAGCTAACACAACCCCTTCAAAAAAAATAAAGGAAAGAGTCATGAGCCCCTGCGCTGACTCTCGATCATTATTTTTCAATGCAGCTACAATAGTCGGAACGAAAGAAGCACTCAAGGCCCCTTCTGCAAAGATATGCCTAAAGAAATTAGGAATTCTAAAAGCAGTAATAAACGCATCAGATAATACTCCTATTCCAAAGTATCGGACAAGAAGCATTTCTCGTATAACACCTAAAAGCCTACTTAAAAACGTAAAAGTACTTATTTGTGCAGTTTTTTTCAAAATTGACTGCTTGCTTAAATTGTAACTCATAAAAGACCCTTTTTTAAGAAACATGTAATTCATACCACAGATGATGCTGGAAGTGTACCAGCATCAATTCAAGAGAGCAATATGAATCAATCAAAAACAAGCCACAGAAGGCACTATTTGAATTTTTTAACATAAGCCAACAATGATTTTAATTTATATTTGACATTATGAATCAGCGTGTTACAATAAGAATACAAAGATGGAAAAAAAGCTTATATAAGGCTTTTAAAAAAGACATAAATGTAGGCTATAGTAATGTAGGTTATAGTACTCAATATTATCTAGGAGGTTATTTTATGAAAAAGCAATTATTCGTAAACGCACTTATTTTTGCTCTATCTGCAGGCCCAGCTCAAGCTAGCAGCCCATATGCAGCTCAGCCTACCACCCCGCAAGCAACTACTTCTTCCTTGGCAAATAATTCTTTAAATGAGCTTAATGCTCGCACCATAGAATGCCAAGATACAATACAAGCATTAGTTAATTATTTTGATACATTGCAAGACTTCAAAAGCACTGTCAAAATTACAGATAATTCTTTTGAAGCATCAAGAAAAGCTATTAAAATTGGTGGATCAACACAAGAATCTCATATTAAATTGTTTCACTCAATTATTAATGATGAGACTAATAACAAAGAAGAGACTCTGTATGCTGGACAAGTTGCTATCTCAGATACAACCCTGCATCAACTTCACCAAGCAATGGAAATCCCAGCTCCTATTGCTTTGCACGCAAAAAGTGAAATTGTGCCAGAAAAAACAATTAGTCTTGAACCTGTCTTCACACCTACCCTTCAACCAGTACTTACCCCTGTATTAACTCCAATTTTTCAGCCACAATTTGTTCCACAAGAACCAATTAAGCTCGAGCCAGTATTCACCCCAATCTTCACGCCTACCCTTCAGCCTATACTTGAACCAACTATTTTACCGACTCAATCTGAAGCTATAGCTGACACTACTCCAGAAGAGATTCAGCCTCAACAACAAGAAAATATCATAAAAAGAGCAGCTAAAGAGGCCGCAAGACGTATTGTACACAACAGCTCACGGGCTGCAAATTTTGTTAAAGATCAAGTAATTAATCATCCAGTAAGAACAGGCCTTGCAATTGCGACAGTAACACTTGCAGCTGCAGACTGGTTTTATGGTGGAACCCTTTCTCAAGGAGCTGTCGAATATGCCCAAAGCTTTTTTTCGAGCAATAATAATCAAGAAACAAGCCCAGCTGACAACCTTGATGAGTCTGAAGTCCCTGGCTTTAGTGAGAACCCTAACTTCTACATGAGCCCAGCTGACAATCTTGATGAATCTGAAGTTCCAGGTTTTAGCGAAAATCCTAACTTCTACACATCAGAAGCTCCACTTACATCAACAGCATACTGCGAAAAAGTCTATAATGATGATTGCTCAGCAACGACTTACTGCTCTATTGACCCTAACTTAGATAATCAAAGCGTAACTGTTGATACAAACAATCTGCCTTACTACATTGTTAATAATATAAACTCAATTATCTGTAGCTAGTAAGTATTCTCAAATGGAAAAAGGTGCCTATATCAAGCCGCCTTTTTCCATTTTTTTCTCATTATCCATACGTCGAGCAATTGTTCGATCGTGAGTACACAAAATCATTCCCATATTCCATTCTTGCTGATATGCCTGCAGTAAATCAACAACTAAGTCTGCATTATAAGCATCAAGATTTCCTGTTGGTTCATCTGCAAATAAAAATCGTGGCTTATTAAATAAAGCACGAGCAATTGCAACACGTTGCTGCTCACCCCCTGAGAGCTGCCGAACATAACAATCACCCTTATCTGCCAAACCAACTTTTTTTAATAATTCATAAGCTCGCCCATGCAAAACATCTTGTGGAAGGCCAACAATTCGACCAGGAAGAGCTATATTTTCAAGCGCTGTCAACTCTTTAATTAAATAATGAAATTGAAAAACAAACCCCACCTTAGTCTTAAGAATCGTCTCTTTTTGCTGAACACTCACTTGAGCTAAATCATACCCATTATACAAAACCTTGCCAGAACAAGGAGTATCAAGCCCTCCCAGAATATGAAGTAGTGTAGATTTACCACTCCCAGAGGCTCCAGTTATGGCATAGCTCATTCCTTGAATAAAAGTAAGGCTCACCTTATTTAACACGTCAAGCTTTTGACCAGCCTGTGTATACCACTTACAAACATCAATAACAGCTACGGTAGAAAGGGAAGAAGATGAATTTTTCATAATTATTGCCTAATTCTTTTTAAGTTCCGTAAACTAGCAATGTAGTTAATAAATTAACCACCACATTACCGAAAGGAAATTAACTTTATGATACACATAACTGTGTCGTAAAACAACAGTAACTGCACACCCGCTCGGGGGAGAATAGGGATGAATCAGAAAAAAAAATATGATGAGCAATATGATGAGTCGCTTACTCAAGTACCTGTAATTCCCACAATCGATGTGGTTGTTTTTCCGCATCAGGTTGTACCGCTTCTCGTGCTTGATGATAAGATCATTAAAGGAGTTGAGCACGCACAAGCAACATCAAATAAAATCTTATTGCTCGCAGCACGACAATACAACGAGGGATACCAAGGACCAATAGGCATTCAAGACCTCTATAAAGTTGGGACAGTAAGCAACATTATGCGCGTTATGAATTTACCTGAAGGCGGCATAAAGATTTTATCACAAGGCCTTTATAGAGTCTCTGTCAACGAAATTATTTCAGATCAAGATCAGCTTCATGCTCAAATAACACCATTTTGCGACCAAGAATCTGACTACGATGCAGGCATTGCACAAACTCAAATGAAGGAACTCTTAGGCACAATTGAACACCTTTCATCTAGTGGCCGTATTTTTAGCCCAGATTTTCAAGTAATTATTAATCAGATCCAAGATCCTGAAAAAATTGCAGACTTTATTTTGTCACACCTCAACTTAAATGTTTCCATTGCGCAAGAACTATTAGAAAAGAAAAATTTTAATGAGCAACTTGACGCATTAAACATCTATCTTTCAAGTGAGCTTGAGCTTTCAACAACACAAGAAAAAATTAAAACCGATGCTCGAGAGTCAATTAATAAATCACAGCGTGAATACTATCTACGAGAACAAATCAAAGCTATTCAGCGCGAACTTGGCGAAGATAGCGATAATGACATGGAAGATTTACGACGAAAACTTTACGAGCTTCCATTAAGCGAAGAAGCAAAAACAGAAGGGTCTCGCCAATTTAAACGACTTGAAAAAACAACACCTGACTCCATGGAGGCATCTGTTATTAGAACTCATCTTGAATGGCTCTTAGGTATGCCATGGGGAAGTTATACCCAAGATATTCATGATATTAAACGGGCCAAGGAGACACTTGATGCACATCATTATGGCCTTCATGATGTGAAAGAACGTATTTTAGATTACTTATCTATTCGATTTCTCAAGCCTGACTGCCATACGCCAATTTTATGTTTACTTGGCTCTCCAGGCGTAGGAAAAACTTCACTTGGACAATCTATTGCAGAAAGCCTTGGTCGTAAATTTTTTAGAATATCTCTTGGGGGAGTCTATGATGAATCAGAAATCAGAGGACACCGCCGCACCTACGTAGGAGCTCTACCTGGTCGATTTATTCAAGCAATCAAAAAGGCTGGAAGCTGCAATCCTCTTATCATGATTGATGAAATAGATAAAGTAGGTATATCAAACCGAGGCGATCCATCAGCAGCTCTTCTTGAAGTACTTGATCCTGAACAAAATACAACTTTTTATGACAACTATATTGGTGTTCACTTTGATTTATCAAAAGTAATGTTTATTACAACAGCCAATGATATATCAACTATTCCAGGCCCCCTTCGTGACCGAATGGAAGTCATTAATATTGCAGGATACACTCACGATGAAAAATGTGCGATTGCACGAAATCACCTTATTCAGCGAGCCGTTAAAAAATGTGGCCTTGAAGACAAAGGTGTTATCATTGACGATGAAACCATCAATGAAGTAATTAGTGGATACACTCGAGAATCAGGAGTTCGTGAGCTTGATCGACAACTTCTTAAACTTTGCTCAAAATATGCTCGCTCTCTTGTTGAAAATAACGAAAAAATCGAATTCTCTTCAGATAATCTTACCAAACACCTAGGCCCTCGCAAAATATCTTACGAACAACTCCTTAAAACAAATAAAGTTGGGGTTTCAAATGGCCTTGCATGGACACCTTTTGGAGGAGAAATTCTGCAGGTTGAAGCAGTCCTGATGCCAGGAACAGGAAAACTTTTGTTAACTGGTCAACTGGGTGAAGTTATGAAAGAATCTGCTCAAGCAGCAGTCACCTATGCAAAATCCCATGCACAAATTTTTGGCATCCAACAAGACATGTTCTCCAACTATGACATTCACATTCACCTTCCAGCTGGAGCCATACCAAAAGATGGACCATCCGCAGGAATTACACTACTCACATCAACGCTATCTGCATTTACTCAGCGAGCAATTAATAGCACCTACGCTATGACTGGTGAACTTAATCTGCAAGGAGGCGTTT
>CAYMBP010000002.1:20853-82932 GCA_964388745.1 uncultured Pseudomonadota bacterium
ATTGGGGGTGTCAAAGAAAAGATATTAGCTGCAAAACAAAATGGTCTTTCACACATTATTATTCCTAAAATGAATGAAAAAGATGTTGAGGAAATTAAAGAAATCACAAGTGGCCTTGATATTATTTTCGTTGAAAATGTTGATGAAGTCCTTAATCACGTTCTATTGCCTGCAGCATAATACAAAAATAGGTCAACAACTTTGGCGAAGAAATAGCTATAGCTATTTCTTCGCCAAAGTTTAAGTATAATCAAAATATCTCTTTACCTGCTGCATATCATTAATCATTTTATTAATAGCGTGAAAATAATAAGCAAGAGCTCGCTGTTGGCGCCGCGTAACTGGCTGATCTAAATCTGCCTGTGCCCTCACCTCCCACATATAGGTGTTAAACTTGCGCTTCTCTTGATGCAGCTGAACAATCAAATCATGCACCTGTACATATGCTACCTTTTGGCGACCAACTTGATAATCATTAAATTCTTTACGAATCATGCGACACCGCTCCATTAATTCAATAAAATGCGAGAAGTCATACATGATAGCAAATCGATCTCTTAACTGCGGCGTATAACGTATATCAGGCGCCAATGCCTCTTTTTTTCTAAGCTTAATATTTCCTCTATACCGGAAAAAGCTCCAGGTTGTTGCAAGCAAAATTACAATAATAATGGCAACAACCCTTATTCTTTTATTTTTCATTTCGCATTTCATCCTCTACGCCACCCCAATTATGCTTGATAGGCACAACCTTTATATGCCTGCCAACAGCATACATGCTGCCCAAACACCGATGACTTCATCTATAATTGTAAATTAAAATAATACAGCAAATCAATTATTTTGTTAATTAATTGATTTTAAAGAATACTCTTTCTCAATCGGTTGTTGACAGTATGAAACAATTCGAATAGAATAAAGGAAAAGCGTTGTTTTCAAAGTCTTAAGCAAGCTAAAACGCTTATTATATGGAATAAAAAGCAAAACTAATAACTGGAGGTTATGGTTATGACAAGTACGCGCTTACGTGTAAAAGAGATTCTTAAAGAACGCCGCTGGACAACTAAGGTTCTTGCTGAAAAAACAGGCATGTCCGAAAGCTACCTTACTCACATTAAAAACTCAACTCGACGATGGAACGAAGATGCGCTAAGGAAGCTCTCAGATGCTTTTGAAATGGATCCAATAGAGCTTTTTGAACAAGAAGGCCAAGCAGATCGTGATTTAATAAATCCAGCAATCCCTATGGGTGCTTCAGACGGTAGCAGCAAGAGTGGCAATGCTAAGATTGTTCCTGTCGTTGGTGAAATCCCAGCTCAACCATCGGAATTTAACAACTCTATGATCCAAGCTGAAACAGGATACTCTGGTGAGTTTGTGCCAGTTATCTGGAACAGCAAGGCAGCTCTTTTTTGCCTTCACCTTCGAGACAGTTCTCACGCTCCCTATTTTTCAAAAGGTGACTATTTAATTGTTGCCCCAGAAGAGGAAGTCAAGTCTGGTGATATAGTTGCTGTTGAATATGGTAATGACAACCTAGTACGTACTATTGCATCAATCAACTATACAGGAAACATAATTGTTCTTGAGGCAATGAATGGCAAAGGAAGCCCCCTTGCACTTGTCAAAGGAAAAGATCATTGCCGAATTATAGGCAAAGTTATTTATCGTTATCAAAAATTAGCATAATAACATAAATATTCTTTCTCTTAAAAAGACAAGTCCAAAATTTGCCAAAAGCAGACCTTCTTGGTAGGATAAAGTCATAGTTTTTTACCTTATAATCGACGGTTCCATAGCAAAGCACTTACCTAGAGCTTTGTTTCTCCTAAACTAACCGTTTTGGATCGTTTAATTATATCAACCCTTTATAGGAGAACCATTGATGTCAACAACTCAACAACGTTTTTATGAAACGTTACTTCTTGCAAAAACAGAAATTACTGAAGACGAGCAAGAAACAATGAGAAAAGAGTTTGAGTCTATTTTTTCAAAAGCTAGCGGTAACATTACTACGTTTGATCGATGGGGTAAGTACCGACTATCCTATCCTGTTCAAAAAAGTGAGTACGGCATTTACATTCTCATGCGCTATGAAATTGCTCCAGATAAAGCAACTGAAGCTTTCAAGTCATTTGACACTTACCTTAAGATAAAATGTAATGACTTCATTATGCGTTGGGTAACTATGACTCTTGGATCTAATCCACCAGCTCACTATGAAAAGCCTGATTCTCTTGATGCTACAGGTAAGTCTTCAGATATAGACACCTTAATTAAAGATAACAACATTGAAGAACTTCTCTCAAGTGTTGATGCCTCATCTGACAAAGAAGTTATTGATCAGACTCAACAAAATTCAGTTGAAAAAGAACCCGAATCATTAGCATCACAAGAAACACCAGATACAACGTCAAACAATCATGATGGAAGCGCAGAAGCATAAGGAATAATTCATGTCAAAATTTAAATTAAAAGTAAGCTCTCGTCTTCTTCGTAAGAAAATTAGAAAGCAGTCATACCTTAGCCCAAAACATTGTCGCTTTTGTGGTAATCCTGATCAAGAGGTTCTTCTTGATTATAAAAATGTCTCTTTACTTAAGGGCTTTTTAACTGAACGTCACAAAATTCTTCCATCTCGCGTATCTGGCAACTGCTTCTATCACCAAAGAATGCTTTCTAGTCATATAAAAACTGCACGCTCTATGGCTTTGCTGCCATTTTGCGCAATGCATATGTAAATTGATAATAACGGGTCCAGGACTGCCTGGGCCTTGTTTTTTTTATAACCCATTAACTTTAATCTAAGTGACGTATGAGTTTCAATCAACGATTAGATATCAGAAATATTGCTATTATTGCCCACGTAGACCACGGGAAAACAACCCTTGTTGATACCATGCTCAAACAATCTGGCTCGCTTAAGCGGGGAACGGAAGATGTTGATCGAGTAATGGATTCTGGGGATATTGAACGGGAGCGTGGAATTACTATCCTTGCGAAGAACACTTCTATCCAGCTACCTCAAGGCAAGATCAACATTGTTGACACACCGGGTCACATGGACTTTGGTGGAGAAGTTGAGCGTACGTTACAGATGGTTGAAGGGTTCATGTTGCTTGTTGACGCAGCAGAAGGTCCTTTGCCAGGAACACGCTTTGTACTTCAAAAAGCACTTCAGCTTGATTTAAAACCGCTTGTTTTAATCAACAAAGTAGACCGAAAAGATGCTGATATTGAGCGTACAGAAGGTATGGTGCATGACCTTTTCTTGGATCTTGCAACCAAAGAGGAACAGCTTGATTTCCCTATTCTTTACGGCTCATCTCGTTCAGGTTATGTGTCAACTGATCCAACTAAGCGTGATGGTGATATTCAACCTTTATTTGATGCAATTTTGCATCACGTTCCAGTTCCAACCGAACAACATGACAATTTACAATTCTTAATTACCAATCTTGATTATTCAGATTACCTTGGTCGAATTGCGGTTGGTCGTATTTTCAGCGGTACTATGAGCATGAACAAGCAAGTCATTGCTTGTAAAGATGATAATGTCAGTTCACCAAACAAAATTACCAAGCTCTATACCTTTGCCGGCACCAACCGGGTTGAGACAGAAGAAGCTCAATTTGGTGACATTGTTGCCGTTGCTGGGGTTGATGAGCATATTCAAATTGGTACAACGCTGTGTGATGTTGACTCTCCAGCACCAATTCCGTACGTTTCCATTGACGAACCAACTTTGTCGGTACTCTTCTCCGTTAACAACTCACCCTTCGCAGGTAAAGAGGGCGACCTTCTTACTTCACGTCAAATTCGTGATCGCTTGATGAAAGAGCTTAAAACTAATCTTGCATTACGCGTAGAGGAAACTGAATCAGCAGATACTTACAAAGTTTCTGGTCGAGGTCAGCTCCATTTAGGCATCTTGATTGAAACCATGAGACGAGAAGGCTTTGAATTACAACTTTCAGCTCCTGAAGTTATTTGTAAAACTATTAATGGTACCAAGCATGAACCTATTGAGCTTTTGAGCATTGATGTTGAAGAAGCATATCAAGGTGTAATCATGGAAAACCTTGGAAAAAGGCGTGGAATCCTTGAAAATATGGAGCATCATGGTGAAAATAAAGTTCACTTAGAATTTAAAATTCCAGCGCGAGGGCTAATTGGTTTTAGAAATCAATTCTTAACTGATACGCGAGGCACTGGATTGATGAGTCACCGTTTCTCTGGATATGAGCCTCATGCAGGAGATATTCCTACGAGAACCAAGGGTGCACTTATCTCCATGGAGCTTGGTGAAGCAACTCCATATTCACTTGATGGACTTCAGCCGCGAGGTGTCCTTTTTATTGGACCAAATGAACAGGTATATGAAGGCATGATTATTGGTGAACATTCGCGAGATAATGATCTTGATGTTAATCCAACCAAAAAAAAGAAGTTAACCAACATGAGAGCTTCTGGCTCTGATGATGCGGTTAAGCTTGCACCTCCACGTAAAATGACCCTAGAGATTGCACTTGATTGGATTAATGATGATGAGCTTATTGAGGTAACTCCTGAATCTATTCGATTAAGAAAAGTTCAGTTAAGAGCATCATTAAGAAAATAAACCTCTCTGCTTTATAATTAAGAATTTAGGCAGCTCGAAAAATTTCTGAGCTGCCCACTTTCTATCTCTTTAAACTTACTTCTTAAGTTCTTCTTTAACTTATCAAAATTTGTTAGCATTTAAACTTCATCTTTATGCCCTAACTCTTTATCAAACTCTAATACACGCTGATAGGCTAAATTTTGCTGAATATCTCGCAGCAGGCTTAACTGATCATTCATGAGCATACCTGAATCAAGAATCTGTTTAACTTTTTGAATTTGTATTTTTTGAAATGTTGCAAATAATTTACGCTGCCCTTTATTCAATGTCTTTTCAAACAAATCAAGGTCTTTTTCTTGCAATCGAGCATATTCACGAAGTTGATCAAGACTGTAAGTTGCCCCTTTAAAAAAGCTATTCTTTCCTGCTAACATAAAGGCATCATATAATTTGCATTCTCGCAACAATAAGCCTTCGTACGACTTGACAAAGACCTGCTGCCGCTTTTTTTCTTCTTGCTGTAATGCCTCTTTATGCAGATTCTCTCCTTTTTTTACTTTTGCCCTCATTCGACGCTGACTCACTGGTACTTTTGATTCAACTATGGGCATGCTTTTAACTTGTGCATAAGCAGCAAGTGCTTCTTGTGATAACCGCTGATGTTGCAAATCAGTCTGTAACTCCGCAAGTGGCGTTAATAATTTTTGACTCAAAGAAAAATGGCGCAAAAGTAATGACATTCCGCAAAAACCAACAATCAAGATAACAATCATTTTTAAAAAATTACTATTATTCACCTATCCCCCTCTCTGCACTTATCAACAATAGACCCTATTCATCATTAATAGTAACAATCAAAAAAGACAAAATAAACAATTTGAATTAATTGTCAAAACATCACTGATTTTAAGATATATTATTAAATATTATTTTGATAAAGACTAAAACTCAATCTACACTTTTTTCAAAGCTTGCAAATTAGAATACCTTGACCATCTCAATATTCATTTACTCACCATGTCAAACATATCTCACAACTTAACCCAATTTCTTACAGCACTAAGTTGGCCTAATTTCTCAAGATAACTTAAAGTAAAAGCCCTCTTCCTCTTGATCTGAAAACAATTTTGAGGTAAAAAATAACAACAGGAGATGTCATTTTTACATGATTGTTCTTATAACAAATATTGTTAATAGATTTATGACGAAAGGGTATATTTTATGAAGAAAGTTAGTAAAATCTTACTTATCCAAGGAGTTACTTATGCTCTCTTTTTCTCATCATTCAATACTCTATTTTGTAAACGAAACCGGCATCGACAACAGCGTGCAACTAACTACGAGCAGAAAAGAGGAGGTTCTAGCTCAAAATCTCATAAAAGCTCCTCATTTCAACGCTTTTCATCTGTTAATGGCAAAACTGAACGCATTAACATAAGTTACTCTAGCAATATTACACTTTCAGATGATGACGGAGTCAAAGAGCATCTTAAAAGCCAACTTGATCTCAAATCAATGAATGATCAAAAAGAAATTCTTATTGAATCCCTTCAAGGAAAAAATGATTTTCCTGCACACTTAAAAATTGCCTCAAACAATGATAATGTCATACTAAAATCAGTTATAATCAGCATCAATGGCCCATCAATTAGACTCGCTTTTTCCGTTAATGAAGAAGGGTCTGCCTATGAAATAGCATATGATGTCAATGAACTTAGCTTTGACAGGGCCCTAAAAAGAATACAAACAATCAATACAAATGATCATATCTCTCGCTTTAAAGAAAAGGTAACAAATATGCCCACCCAAGAAGAACAATCAATGGAAGGATTTCAACAAAATATACAATCACAAATGAATGAAATGAAACAAAAAATAAGCAATATGATGCAAGAGATGAATAAGGCATTTAAGGATAATGCATAGCTAAATAATCTTAACTTGACACAGTCTATTTTGCCAAAATCATGAGGCTATAACTCATGTCCAGCATCACTAAACCTAGCACTAAGCTCTGGAATCCTTATTAAAGGCAAATAACAACGATAAAAGTCATAAAGAACCCAGTATTAAGGAAGCTTATGAAAAATTTTAAAATTTTAACCCAAGCCGTTGCCCTTGCTGTTTTGAGCGCTGCACATTACAATCTCAGCGCTACAACTCACATGGATATTAACTCTGCTATTATTCCCACAGCAGATATAAGACTCTCTGTTGAAGTATACTCTAACATTAACAATGAAGAGTCATATTCTTCAAAAAAATATTTACTCACAGATATTGTTGTACCAGATAATATGGGCATTATGGAATACCTTGATAATGAAATTATACATAATCCCTCAGCAGATCAAAAATTTAATATGAAAGAAATCATTATTGAATCTATCACAGGTAAAAATGATTACCCATTTTTTGATCAATTTTCAATAAATGATCAGCTCACACTTAAAAAAGTCATGATTGATATTGACAATAACGAGGTATCAATCTTTTTCACTTTAGATGACAATAAAATTGAAGATCTTGATTTGACCGAAAAAAATCCTAAAGATAATTTCTTGAATACCGATCAATCAAACCAAAGAAAAGCCTTTAAAATAGAATACAATACCAATTGCAGCAAATTAACGCGTGCAGTTAAGAATATAACTTCTATTGATTTTTACATACACGAAGCTCTTTATGAAACCAAAACTGGTATGATTCTTATGAGTAAAGAAGATGATATGATCACTCGACTTGATCGAGAAGATGCCTGGATGGAATACCTTGATAACCGAATGGATGATATTCAAGAGCAAGTAGACCTTATTAAAGAAAATGTAAATGAAGCGCTCAAAGCCCTTTTAGGGGAAAATTGGGCAGAAACTCAATTAACTGAATGTGAAGATCTTGAAGAAAGCGACGATACATTTGAAACACGCTCAGTCATGTTTAACGGCGGCAAGCATAAAGGGAAACGGCATGGAACCAAACGGCGCAAGATTTCTTCATGCCATACTTGTAAGCCGCATAATGCACCGTAGAAGATACTGAAAAATATCAAACAAAAGAACGATATTTGGCAGGTTTTAATACCTGCCAAATATCATAAAAACTACTCTTTTTCAACCACAACCAATTCGTCACCAATAAGATCATAATAACTTTTTTCCCCTATCTTAATCTCTTTCAGGTCTGCTTCTAATGCTTTTTGCGACTCTTCACCTCCACCCGACTTAATAAATCGATCAAGTGTGTCAACAACGCTATTTAAAAGGTCTTGCAAATCATTATATAGTGAACGGGCTTTATCATAAGCATTATTTTCTATTCTAACTCCAGCTTCAAAAATTTTATCAATCTCTCCCTTAGCAATTTCTTGCGTAAGAACAGCACTCATCAAGATAGCAGATCCAGGCATTTTGTCTTTTGGAATGTTAGAGCCAGCTTCAAATTTAAAATAAGGTTCTAATGATATTATTACGCTACCTACTCGCTCACGCTGAACTTCATCATCTTCACCGTCTTACTTAATTTTCGATCAAGCTCATCCGTTCTTGCTCTCATTTTTTCAGCACTCTCTTCAGCCTTTTTTTAGCCTCTTCCATTTTTCTACGAGCCTGTTTTATTGGAGACTCCTCCTGAGAAGATTTATCAAAAACCTTAACAGACTAGCACTGTGAACCTTCTTCATCATTACTTTCCTTTCTTCAAAAATCTTCAGGAATAATATTTGATTAGCTTAATAATTTAATAATATCTATTTTGCTTTAACACAGTCCTCCCCCTAATAAAAATATTTTTGAAAAATTGAATTTAAAAAATATTTAAAAAATTTACTTGCTATAAAAATTTTTTTAGAGTAATAATAAAAATAAGAGAGGGTATTACTTACAACAATGCAATGATAAAAACAAAGAAAAAACCCTAACAAAAGGAGGATTAGGCTATGAATAAACGTTGTTTTATGTCAATACTGCTTCTATCTTTTTCTCTACTTTCATCTCAGATTCACGCAGAAAATCAGAATTTTTTCATTGAAAGCTCAATATTTCATCAAAAACAATCTTCATCAGGATTAAAGAAAAAATCCTGCCATGATCAAAACTTTCCCCATGAGCATGAACCCCACGAAGAGCATCAAGAAGAACAGATGTTCTTTATATCGTGCGATCAAGGGTCAACACAAAGAGCTCGTCGTTACCGACAACGAAAAAAATTATCTAAGATAGGATAAGGGTTTACCCCTTATCCGTTCGATGCAAAAATTCGAGAATTGCGCAATTCAGTATTAGTCCAAGCCCTATGCACAAGCTACTGGTCAACCATACTCCAAGAGAGGTAATCAACTGTCCTGCAATAAAAAACATGAACGCTGAAACGGCAATACCGGAAGCACAAAAAGTCACTTGTGCCTTAATCAAATCTAAATGATAAGATCCCGAGCTTGCGGCAGACATCAGCATGATATCAGCAATGGGTGAGCAATGATTTGCAACCAATGCACCAGAAATAAGAGACCCAATAATCGGCATAAGCATTGGCACGACTTCAACGGCAACCGGCAAGTCGGTTTGAATAAAGGTTGCCAACATGGGCAATGCGATGGAAACCAAAATACCAATCGCTCCCCACGCCGTCCCCATAAGCGTTGAAATAATCCCTCCAACCACAAAAAACATCAATGGCAGCAACACCAGCGGCAACTTACCAAGTAACAATGAAGCCAGGTAATGACCGGTTGCTAAGTCAGATTTTAATAATGAACTCATCGTCCAAATAAGGATCAATACCATTACCGACGGGCCGGTGGCAGCAATGCCATCATAAACAAGACGCAGCAAAGCGCGACGTTTTATTAATTTTCTTATGCGATAATAACATGCCGTCAACACTACCGTTACCAGACTAGCACCACATAACACAAGCGACATCATGCCTGTTCCATGCCAATAAACACCAAGCATCACTGAAATAAAAATAAGCAGAAGGGGAAAAATAAAGTCACTCAATCTCGTCCGTTCATGAGCATAATTTTTTTTAGATCGCTCAATCACAGGCATTTTTCCTCCAAATAAATTACCCGTTTTTTTTACTTCTTGAGCATGCCTCCTTAAAATACCAAATGAAAGCCGACGTAATAAAAAATACCAAAGCGACCCTATTTGAATAAATGAATAAAAAACAAAAGGAATAGAACTCAAAAAGAGAGTAAATGAAGATGCATTAACCAAAGCCCCATCAACAGCGGCTGTGGTTACTCCCGCCTGACGAAGCTGAATGACCAAATCAGCTACCCAACTTGAAACAGGAACAATAACTGCCAAGGGTGCCGCAACAGTGTTAATAATAAGTCCGAGACGAATTCGAGGAATAAAAAATTGATCAGTAATTGGCCTCATAACCGAACCAACTGTTAAGCTATTAAAATAATCATCTACAAAAAAAAGATGTGTCATCATCATAGTTGACAATTCAACATTACGCGCATTACTCAACTTTTTACGTATCATCCTACCATACGCAAAAGCAGCGCCAGAAGAGGTAACCAATTCAATAAGAATCCCAAAAAATATAAGAAATATACAAATGAAAAAATAGTTAGCGGTTAACAGCGTTTCCCACGAACGCAATAATCCAAGCTCAGATACCTCCCACATCCGTTTTACAATTAAATTAAAGGCCGCAACAGGAGAAAATTCTTTGACAATAAGTGCTGCTGAAATTATGCCAAAACCAAGCGATGTAGTAATCTTGCGTGTTACTGAGGCATAAAAAATTACAATAATCGGGGGAAGAAGCACTAACCAACCGTTTTCCATAGTAAAAACACCTTTCTTTAACGATAACTTTGCCTCAATCATTATGATTAGGGTATAATGACAAGTAACTGTTTTTTTACAAACTAAAGGATGTGTGTGAATACACGTATTAAAGATATTATAGCAACAGTAATTCCTGATGAACACCATTGGAAAATAACTTTACTAGAAAAGTGGCCCCTCTTACTTGGCCCACTACATGAACACATTAAGATAGAAGTCATCAAAGAACACGTTCTCATTGTATCCGCATCACATCCTGCCTGGGGACAGGAGCTCACCTATCTTATACCAATTTTAAAAGATCAAATCAATAAACTGTTAGGTCATATTTATATTGACAAAATTCGCGTTATTGTAAAAAAGAAAAAATCAAAAAAAATTAAACCCCAGCAAGCCTCTCCACCAAAAAAATTAGCTAAAAGAGCTTTAACATTAAAAGAAAAAACAAAACTAGCAACCATAAGCAACAAAGAACTGCGCACAGCACTGTCTCAGTTACTTTCTATCTGCCCTCCCTTATCAGAGGAGTCTCGACGATGTACCAATCAAAAAAAATAACCTTACTCATAATTCTTTTCTGCATTCAAAATGCTCACACTAAAACAAAAAACTCCAACATTGATGACTTGTTACATCAACAACGCATTCGTCACGATACCAAACTTCAACAAGGACCTCTCTCGTTTCAAGATACTGACCACTCTAAAGATACTCAATCATACCACCATTATTTTATTGCCAATTATAATCACTCATCTGGCAACATTCAACAAGCTTTGCTTCAGTATAAAAAAATCCTCACTGAAAATCCTTCAATTTATATATATGAAGGATACCTGAAATTACTCTTTGACGTTGGTCTTTTTGCTCAAGTAATTGATACAATTGAAAAGAAAAAAGAGCAGATTCAGCCCCTACTTAACAAAAGTGTTGAGCTTCAATTAATTATTGCACAAGCATATTTACACGCAGGAAAAGATGACGAAGCAAGTACTCGCTTCTCACTTCTTGCCAAAGAATTTCCAAACAACGAACAAGTTGCGTACTATTCAATTATTTCTCTTATGAAAAAAGGCTCTGACGCAACAGTTCTTTCTGAGATTAAAAAGCAGCTTGCTAATGAACAACTTCGCTCAAAACATTTTCTTTTTTATTTTCTTGAGTCAAAAATTTACCTACAACAGCGCAAACTAATTAATGCACAACAGGCGATTGAAAAAAGCCTTGAGCTTTTTCCTAAATTTGAACGAGGCTGGTTGTTCAAAGCTCTTTTAATGGAGCAGCAAGGCAACATTAACGACGCCATTCACGGGTACCAACGCTTTTTATCACTCGTCGGCCGGGAAGAAAGCATTGAAAAACAGCTCATTCAGCTACTGTTTAGCCAAGAAAAATATGAAGAAGCTGCTAACTACCTTAAGCGCATTGATAGCGACTCTGCAGAATATTATTTTGATCTTGCACTCATCTACTTCAAGGGAAATAATGTTAAAAAAGCCCTTCAAGCAGTTAATCAATCAATCAACAAAGATAGAAACTTTCAACAGGCACGTCTGCTTAAAATAGAAATTCTTGCTCGAAATAATAAAACAGGCGAGCTCGCGGTCTTTCTTGAAGACTGGATGACTGAAGAGAATTATAATCAAAGCCCTCTTCACGTTCTACTGCTTCTCAAGCAACAACTTCACAAATCAAATCACTTTGTACGCGCCCTTGAACATGTTATTAAAAAGGACAAGGGATCAGATGAGCACATTGCTCTTTTAGCCGATCTATACAGCGAATCGGGCGAACACAAAAAAGCAATTGAGCAGTACAATGCATTATTGAGCAAAAGTAAAGACCAACAGCTCAAAACCCATATTTTGCTCCACATAGCGCACGAGCAGACCGCGCTCAATCAACACCCACAAGCTGAAAAGACACTTGAAAAGGCCATGAGCCTTAAAAGTGATGACCCTGCCGTTCACAACATGCTGGCTTATCACTACGCACACCACAACAAGCGGATTGATGAGGCATTTTCTCTGATTAACAAAGCACTTGAAAAGGCACCACAAGTAGGTCATTATCTTGATACCAAAGGATATATCTTATTAAAACAAGGGAATAAGCAAGAAGCGCAAGTATTCTTTAAACAGGCTCTTGAGCTTGACCCGCATGATAACGTTATTCAAGAGCACATTAAAATGTGTCAATAATATACAAGGAGAACTGAGTATGAAAAATTATTACCCCCTTCTACTTGTTTTAATAAGTATTGTTAAGAGTAGCTTTGCTGTAGAATTAGCCGGCAACCTTACTACATTACAAACCAATCTCACTGAACTTCAAGAAAAGCTTATAGAGCTAAAAAACTCTTTAACGTCAGTTCAAGAAAAACTGATATATGAAGAGTATGAAAAGATTGATCTTTCAAAAATTAATCAACTTTTTTCAGAAATAAAGCTTGACCCTAAAAAAAATTATATCATTGACAATGACTCTAGCCCTAAAAACATATATGACACCACAGTGAAAATTGCCGAAAATGAGATTAACAAGATTAGTAGCTATGGAATACACACCGATATCCCAAAGATAATAAATAATGCTAAGAGAAATCACTCTACACTCTTAAAACACTCTCCAAGTGATGCTCAAACAACGTATACCAGGATATTGAAAATGGTTATCGATAAAATGTCAGAGAAAAATCATCAAATGCTTTTTCTCAATGATAAAAAAGAGCCTGAAATTTTGGAAAATAAGATTTTTAACGAAGAGTTACAAAAAAATTCCGTCTTACTTTTTTATTTATTGACGAAAATACTAGATAAAGCTTCTAGTATTAATACTTTTTTAGAAAATTATAATCACTACAAGAAAAAATACGACTTTAACCTCACATTTTTTGATAAAAAAATGCAAAATCCTTTTATCAAAAAATTTAAAAAACAAACAATAGTGGAAATCTATTCATCTAAGAATTTTTCTCTAGAAATATCTCAAAAACTTTTAGCGAACATCAAAGAGTGTGGCTTATATAACAATCAGACCTTTGGTCAGCAAAGTTTAGATAAAGCCCAACCTGAAAAATTTAATTTTTATCCTGCCCATATATTGCTCGACACATTAACAAGAAATATAAAAGCTAACATTAAAGAAATGGTTGATAATGTAATAAAACATATACAAGATGACTGGAACCTTACTCTTTCTTGGAATGATTCTCCCTCTATCGTTCAGGGAAACAACATATCAATTAATGAAATAGTTAAAACATTTTATCCTAATATCTCAATTGAACCTTTATTAAAACATAATGAAAAAAGAGACTCACATAATAGAAAAGATGAAAATGGCAAATCTATTCCTGTAGAAAGCAAGATCACTCTTACACCCTTTCGTAATAATTCAGAGAAGGAAACGAAGATATTTAACATTTTTTTCTGGATGCTTGTTGAAAATTTAAATAACAACCCAGAAATTACAGTGCAAAACATTGAGGCTATTTTTGATTTTTTTGAAAAAAATCACCTTTATGAGGGCATTGCAAACCCTATATTTATAATTGAGACTAACAAGAATAAGAGAAAATCATCTATACACCCGCATAATTATCTCACAAGCATAGAGACTATAAAGAACAATGAAATTATAAAAAAGTTAGTGTTACAAAAGATAAGAATGTTAATAGACCTAGATTATAAAAGCGAATTAAGAATGCTCTTCGATGAAAACGTTAAGAAAGGCTATGCAATGCGATATGACAATCCATATCTCTATAAATTCGTTCAATTTTCTAATATGGACTCTGTTCCAGACGAACAGCAAGAAGAGAAAAATGAAGTTGACAAAATATTCAACAACATAAGTGATAACACAACCTTTAATCTTTCTACCTACTATAAAGGAAATTACTATATATTCCTTAAAAAAGTAACAAAAAAACAACTTAAAACCCTCTATACTGATCAAGATCAAGAAACTTTTTTCAATATTGACTTCTTCACAAAAGATGGACTTAAAGATTATAGAAGCACAATCACAACGATCAAAAAGACCATAAAAAAAATCGGAGTCAATTCTGATCATAATAGGGCTCTCAATCTTGTTAACTTCAATAAATTTACAAATGAGGCCCATTAATTATGCATAATCACCAGACAAAACCAGACATCATCGTTATCGCATCAGAATCAGGCGGGCATATTCTGCCCGCTCTCACACTCGCCCAACAAGAACAGGCAAAGGGCAACAGCGTAACTTTTATCTCTGGCTCACACCGACTTGATCACCAACTGGTTACCGCACAACCCTACCTTAATGCAATCATTCGCCTGAAACTCGCCAAGCGCACCAGCAAGCTCATGCTCCCACTCATCTTTTGCCAACTTATTTTTTCCTTTTTCAAAAGCTTACGGCTACTCATCCGCCACCGACCTAAAAAAGTTATCTCAACCGGCGGCTTGATTGCCCTTCCCGTCTGCTTTGCCGCAGCCCTACTACGTATCCCACGAGACGTACACGAACTCAATGCCGTGCCTGGCATGGCGGTTAACGCCCTACTGCCAACACTCAATTATTTTTACAGTCCCTTTGTTCATCATCATCCAAAATGGCGCCAGTCAGAATACCCCCTGAGAAAAGAGATTCTTACCCAACCAAAAAAACCACTTACGCACAACAAACAATTGTGCTTATTTGTTCAGGGAGGCTCACAAGGCTCGGTCTCATTAAATAACCTTGTTTTACGCTCTCTTGAGCATTATGAAGACAAAGATGCCCTTTTTATTGCCCATCAAACAGGTGCTCATGATGTAAAACGCATCATGAGCTGGTATGAGCAGCACAATATTGCCGCTCACGTTTTTACCTTTGAACAAAATCTTGCTTGTTACTACGCTACTGCAAATCTAATTATCAGCCGTGCAGGGGCTGGATCACTTTTTGAAATTATTGCCTGGAAAAAGCAGGCAATAATCATCCCCCTTGTTGCTGGCACCACATCGCACCAAGTTGATAATGCACGAGCAATGGCACAAATATATCCTACACTCATTACGGTTCATCACGGAGAAGAAAAGATCAACATTATCACCCAAAAGTAAATCATTCTCAAGAATAAGAAAAGTACTGAAGTATAAAAAAATTACTTTTTTGATCATTATTTACTCTTAAATTATCATTTTTAAAAAATCAACTTCATTACTCAGCAACTAAGGTAAATATATTTTTTTAAAAACAAGTGAAAATGATAGATAATTATGTTATGATTATTTTGGCCAATTTAAAGATAAACCTATATCAACAGCTCACTTATAGAGGAATCCCATGTATCCACAGTTGTTTCACCTATACGGTCCAATATGGATTCATAGCTATGGAACTATGATTGCTTTAGGCTTTGTTCTTTTTCTTGCGGTTTCCTACTATCATCCTCTTCGAGCAAAAATAACATCATCAGATGATTATTTTTCTGTTCTTTTTATAGGTCTTTTAACAGGCATCATTGGCGGACGAATTGGCTTTGTAGTAACACATCTTGACTTTTTTATACATAACTGGACAGAAATATTTTTATTGTGGACAGGAGGATTTACCTCACAAGGAGCAATTATCTCAATTGCCTTTGTTGTACCATGGTACTTGCACTATAAAAAGATACCGCTTCTGCCCTTTCTTGATCTTGCTGCAATTCATGCACCGCTTTTACAAGCGGTTGGGCGGCTTGGCTGCCTTTTTGCAGGCTGCTGTTATGGCGCATCTGCAGCAGCAACCACACCTCTTGCTGTTATTTTTACTAATCCAAACGGCTCTGGGCCTCTTTTTACACCTCTTTATCCTATTCAACTCTATACAAGTGTAGCCTCATTACTTTTTTTTATGATGCTATACACACTCTCTTTCAAGTCTCGATTGCTTCCTGGTCTTCTTGCATTTATATATCTTTTTGCTGAAAGTGGCCTACGATTCACTACCGATTTTTGGCGTGGAGATAGGGAAAAACTTTATTTTATCAAACATATTTTATTATCACAGTCACAAATTACTTCATTTGTTGTTATGAGTATTTCATGTATAGGAATACTCCTTATTTTTTTCAATCATTACCGTTCTAGAAAGAACTAAAGCTTTAAGTACCCATGTCAACTATCTTTGATTACATCAGGCTTCATATTCCGATTCTTGATGTGGTAAGTGAATACGTCACACTCAAACCTGCCGGTAGCTACTGGAAAGGCCCATGCCCTTTTCATAAAGAGACCGATGCCTCGTTTACCGTCAGCCCAGATAAAGCAATTTTTTACTGTTTTGGATGTCAGGCAAGTGGCGACGTCATTGGTTTTATTGCCAAAAAAGAGACGCTCAATCAGGGCGAAGCAGCACAACACATTATAGAACAGCGCGGACTTGATGTCCCTCAAGATATTCTCTCACGATCGAACCTTACTAATCATACAGGCAAACGATTAAGTGCATTTTCTTCATGTGACGCTTTTGCTTTATGGGCAAATGAACAATTTAAACAATCAGTTGTTGCCCAAAATTATTGTAAAAAACGAGGAATTGATCTTGCGAGCGCCCTTTCATTTGGTATTGGCTATGTACCAAGCGGTAATCGAGCAATCAATAAATGCATTAAAGCTCTTCACTTAAACGGCGGCGTTGTTAACGATCTTATCTCTATTGGAATTTTTTTTGAAGGCCATAATGGACTTCACTCTCCCTTTGAAGAGCGAATCATCTTTCCAATTAAAGACCATTCAAATAGAGTCTGTGGCTTTGGTGGACGTATTTTTAAAACTGAAGATACACGAGCAAAGTACTACAATAGTAAAGAATCAGACCTTTTTTCTAAAGGAAAGGTGCTCTTCGGTCTTGATCGAGCAAAAACAAGCATTCAACAAAAGCAAACTGTTTTTCTTGTTGAAGGATATCTTGACTGCCTCATGATGGTAAGCAATGGATATCATAACACAGTTGCAACCCTCGGCACAGCCTGCACAATAGATCATCTTAAACTATTAGCTCGCTTTGCAAATAAAGTCTACATCTTATTTGACGGTGATGCAGCAGGGAAAAAAGCTGTCGCTCGACTTACTCAGCTCTGCTGGGAAGTAAACCTTGAATTATTTGTCATACAACTTCCAAATAATCATGACCCAGCCTCATTTCTTCAAGAAAATCAAGACCTGACTCCTTTTATTAATCAGGCTTTAACTATTTTTAGCTTTTTTATAGAAATACAATCTGAAAATTTTTCAAAAAAGCCGCTTGCTGAAAAAGTTGCGGCGGCAGAAACAATTGTATCATTAATCACACAAATAGAAGACCCCCTCAAGAAAGACCTTTTGCTTCAAGAGGCAAGTTCAGCAACAAGTATTCCATATAATATACTTAAAGAAAAATCAATTAAAAGACAAAAGCCAAGAAACTTTACAAAAGGCAATTCACCAGCTAAAATTAATTTGACGACTTCTCAACCAGCAAAGTCAAGTCTACATAGCCAGTGTAATGAAACAGCAGCAGATATTCACCGTATTGAAAAGCTTATTTTTGCTCTTATTGTAAGCGGGAATACAAAGAATAAAATATTGGAGCTTGAAGCAGAGTTGATTCCTCACTTTTCAGAAAAAATTAAATCTTATCTGAAAGCGTGGCAAAAGTTTGTACAAAACAATGCTCATGAAAAATTAACACTTAGCTCTTTTATTGAGCAAATTGACAAAAATGATCGAGAGTGGCTTTTACGAGCAAGTATGACTTATGAACAAGATGATTTAGAGCTTGTTTTTCGCCAGCTTGTTGGTCAATTTTGTAAACACAATTGGAAAAACATTATTCGTGATCTCAAAGAACAAATGCACCAAGCGCATAAAGATCAAGATGTAGATCAATTAAATAGGTTATTTACAACATTTTCCTCTTTAAAACGGGATATTCAAAGCAGGGGGCTGATATGACCATTAAAAAAAATCCAACACCAAAAAAAAAGACAAGCTCTAAAAAAGCAACATCTTCAAAAAAAATAGATGCTACTCGCTCATCAGTGACAAAAAAGAAATCATCAACAGATAAAAAAATATTGAAAAAAGTAGCAACTAAAAAAAGCACAGCTCCTAAAAATGTCTCTAAAAAAACAAGCTCTACAAAACAAGCTGTTACCAAAAAACAATCAACCCCAACAAAAACAACTACCTCAAGATCAAAAGTTGTAAAAAAGATTTCTAAAAAAACAGCAACATCTCACGCTGCAGCACTTAAACAAGCAACAAGCGCTATTAAAAAAGTATCATCTCGCAAATCCTCCTCCAAGCAAGAAGTAACCAATGACAAAGTTGTATCACTTAAAAGCATTGAAAAGCAGCTTGAAAGCCTTATTGAGCGAGGTCGGACAGACGGAGTGTTGACCTTTGAAGATCTTGCAATGTTCAGCCAAAAACATCGACTCAATGAAGAAGATGCAAATGAACTGTTTCAGATATTTGAAAAAGAAAATATAGATCTTATTTCACAAGAAGAGCTTGATAACTCATCGCATGTATTTGAAGCACTTGACGAGGAGTCTGCTCACCGATATGATGGCCTCAAACAGAATATTGCCTCATCTCTTGAAGCAACTGAACTATCGAGTGAACTTTCTGAAGATGAAGTTTTCAATGATAAAGAAATTGAAAAAATTAAAAGTGGTCTTGAGCCAAGCCAGCTCAATGATCCTGTTAAACTTTATCTCAAAGAAATTGGTAAAATACCACTGCTAAATAAAACAACAGAAAAAATGATTGCTGATAAAATAGCAGAAGGGAAAAAAGAGGCAATTAATGCTATTGCTCAATTTCCATTTGTTGCCAAAGAATTTCTTAATATGGAAGATCGCATTCATCGAGACCCTCTCTTTTTGAAAGATGTTATTCAATTCTCAGACTTTGATGAAGACAATTCTCCAAAATTTGAAGAAGAAAAGCAAAAATTTCTTTCAGCGATTCATGGTATTCGAGATATTATAGCCAATGAAGATAAAATCTATCGATCTTATAAAGGAAAGCTTGACAACCCTTCCAAAAAGAAAGAAATGCTTAAAAAAGTTGAAGATAATAAAAAAGCCGTTGTTCAAGCTATTGAGGATATTAAAATCTCAAATAAGCAAATTCGACGCTTTGGTAAAAAAATTGAAAAAATAATTAAAAAAATAGCTGATCGCATTAATGAAATAGAAATAGCAGACGAGAAGCTTATCTTTTATCGTGGGCTTAAAAGTAAGCGACCAGATGATGAAGAGACCATCAATACTCTCGAAACAAGCCAGCGTACAGCCGCAAAGCTCATAAAAAAAACTGAAGGCGAAGCGGGTATTAGCAAAGAACGAATTGATGAACTATATAATCAATTTTTGATTGCTCAAAATAAAGATAAACAAGCTAAAGATGACCTAGCACGAGCTAACCTTAGACTTGTAGTTAATATCGCCAAAAAATATATTAATCGAGGCTTGCATTTTCTTGATCTAATTCAAGAAGGTAATATTGGTCTTTTAAAAGCTGTTGAAAAATTTGAGTTTGAACGAGGATTTAAGTTTTCAACCTATGCAACCTGGTGGATTCGTCAGGCAATTACTCGAGCAATTGCTGATCAATCAAGAACAATACGAGTCCCTGTTCACATGGTTGAAACCTTAAGTAAAATTAACAAAATTACACGTGCTTATGTTCAAGAAGAGGGACGAGAGCCAACATACGCAGAGCTTGCCAAAGAACTTAATCTTGATGAAAAGAAAATCAAAAATATTATCAAAATTTCTAAAGAGCCTGTCTCACTTGAAACACCTGTTGGCGATAGTGATGACACCTATCTCAAAGATTTTATTGAAGATGACAATGACTATACACCTGTTGATGCCGTTGTTAATGATGACTTGAAAGAAAAAGTTCGTGAAATTCTTAAAACACTCACCCCTCGCGAAGAAAAAGTCCTCAAGATGCGCTTTGGGATTGACGTTGCCTCAGAACACACCCTTGAAGAGGTAGGAAAAGATTTTTCTGTTACTCGTGAACGTATTAGGCAAATTGAAGTAAAGGCCCTGCGTAAACTTCGACATCCATCACGCAGCAAACGACTTCAGAGCTTTTTCGACAAAGAGTTTGATATCGCTCCAAATGATACCATTGAATAATGCTATAGGGCCCTATAGGGCCCTTCTCTTAAAAAGGAGAAATCAGCATGCGCATCGCCCACTTTATCACAAGCCTGACAATTGGAGGCGCAGAACGAGCACTCTACAATCGCTTAGCACACAAAAATATGCAAGGACACGATCACTTCATTATCTATCTCTATGACGGACCAATTCGCTTCAAGATAGAGTCTCTTGGTATTCAGACTCATCAACTTTCTTACTCAAAACTTAAGTATACTCCAGATATACTTGCAAAATTGATCTCGCAAATCAAAACTTATCAACCAGATATTATCCATACTGCACTTTGGTCTGCAAACACCCTGGGTAGAATTGCTGGAAAAATAACAGGTATTCCTGTAATTTCTGATTTACATGGCAAAAGCAGTCATGAAGGACGCTTTAGAAATATAATTGAACGGCAAACCTACGGACTATCCCATACCCTCATCGCAGTAAGTGAGAGCGTTGCACAAGATTATACAAAAAACATTTTACATTATTCAAAAAAGAAAAAGTCTCGGCTTGTAACCATTCCTAATGGCATAGACTTTCAACAAATTTCACAATCAAAATCGATTTCAAGAAAATCTCTCGGCTTTGATGATAATCATTTTATCATTGGCGCTATTGGCCGCCTTGAACCAATCAAAAATTATCACTTACTAATCAACTCACTTTCAGACTTGCGAACGTTTTTACCTACAAAAATAATGAGAAACATTCGCATTTGTCTTGTTGGTGATGGCAGTGAACGAAAAAAGCTTGAGCTGACCATCCAAGAATTACAACTTGAAGATATTGTTTTTTTTGCAGGAGAGCAAGACAACCCGCATGATTGGTACCCTCTTTTTGATTGTTTCACTTTGTCATCATTTTCTGAAGGACTATCAATTGCACTACTTGAAGCTCTTGCACATACTATTCCAATTGTCACAACTAATGATACACTAAAGCATGACGTAATCACTCACCAAGAACACGGCTTAATTGTTACTGAAAAAAAAAGTGAAGCGTTTGCCAGGGCTCTTGCCAAACTCATCACCAACCAACAACTTAAAAAACATATGAAAAAGGCAATCAAAAAACATATTGCTCAATTTGACCTTGGAATATCACTACAAAAATATAACCATTTATACAAGACCATTTGCAAAAAAAATTGACATGACAAATGATATTATAAAAAATTTTTGAGGAATTTTAATCAAAATTTTCATCTTGAAATCAACAAAAAACTTTAAAAAATATTTGCTTTTTTTATTTTGATCATGTACATTTAGGTCATCAAGTAAATCAACTACTTAATTTAGATAACCTCCATTTCCCCTGTCCAAGACGTTCGTCTGGATGGGGGTTTTTAATTGAATAAAATGAACAAATTTAAAGCAATAATTGCTTACGATGGTACTTCCTACAAAGGATGGCAAATTCAAAAAAAAGATATAACTATTGCTGGTACATTAATCAAACATTTTAAACGCACTTTTAATCATGATATTGTACTTCTTGGTGCATCTCGTACCGATGCGGGTGTTCATGCTCTTGGACAGACGGCTCGGATTATTACAGAATTGCCGTGTGATATACAAAAAATACAGTCAGCTTGGAATAAAGCGCTTCCACCTGATATTGTCATTCGCTCACTTGAAAGAATATCAAACTTTCATCCCTGTGTTAACGTCAAAGAAAAAACGTATTACTATACTCTTTTTCTCAAACGGCCACTTCCCTTTATTGCTCGATATGGGTGGTTTTATGACTTTATCAAATTAATTGATCTTGCTTTATTTGAAAAGTTACTTCACAGCTATATTGGCACACATGATTTTGCCTCTTTTTGCAAATGGGAACCAAACAAAACAACCATTAGAACAATAACAGATATCTCACTGAAAAAAATCAAACAACACAATGCACTGCTCATAACCGTCAAAGGGCCAGGTTTTGCTCGCTTTCAAATTCGACGTATGATAGGATATGCACTGGATATTGCACGGATTTCACCAAGGCCTTTAGAACATCTTCGTGACCTGCTGAATAATCCTAATCATGAACAAACCTTTATCAAAGCAGACGGAGCTGGATTATGCTTAAGAAAAATTGTCTATCAGAAACCATGAAACAAAACAGAGATCTTTATGAAGTAATCATCAGGACAATTAGTGGTTCACTGATGGCACTTGGACTAGTAACCATGTATTATTTTCTGCCAAACTTTTATGAAAAATTCTTTCTTATTTTTTTATCTTGTTTTGCAGCGTATGAATTTGCTCAACTACTTTCCAGTCATATACTAAGATCTATGCTCTCTATTCTTCTTTACCCAGTCTTGCCTACCCTTGCCCTCATCTACCTTCATAAAAATTATCGGGAAGTCAATCTGCTATTCCCCCTCACTCCTTTTATTATCGCAGCTCTTGCTGACACCGGAGGCTACTTTGTTGGTAAATTATGGGGGACCCATAAAATATGCATACGCATCAGCCCAGGGAAGTCATGGGAAGGGTTTGCAGGAAGCTTTGTAGCCGTTACTATTTTTCTTTACTTCGCACAGGCATTTTTTGCTCAAACCCCACTCGACTGGATTACTCATCAAGGGGTTATTCTTATGAGCCTTGTTGGACTACTATTCACAGCCGTTGCTTTTCTTGGAGGCTTTTTTATTTCATTTCTTAAAAGAAGACAAGGCGTCAAAGATAGTGGATCTATTATTCCTGGCCACGGCGGCATTCTTGATCGGTGCGATTCAGTCTTTTTTTTAGCCCCTCTGATATGGCTAATAGACTTTATTTTTCGATAATAGATTATTCTTTTTGCAAGAAAAGAGATAAACCCGTATAATTAACGAATAGTTTATCTTAAGTAACTTTATAGCGCTAAAACTTATAATTAACACAATTGCTTCAGCTGAAAAGGAAGCTTTTGCAATTTATTTCGCTTATTTCAAGCTAACAACCTCACTGAAGCAAAATGTATTGATATAAGAAACAACTGCCGAATACATAACAATGGTTTTTTTAAATAGTATTTACTCTTTTATCTCCTTACTCTTCCAAGTTAATCTTTTAGTAAGTATTCTATGGATCATTACTGCATTTGTTTTGCTTTTAATTGAAATAGCATTGCCCGGATTTTTCTTTTTTATCTCTTTTGCTTGTGGATGCCTTATTGCTTCATTTTTTGCCTTTTTGCACGAACCATTTTCTTCACAGATAATCGCCTGGCTTCTATCAACTACAATTAGTTTTTTCATTCTTAGACGATTTAGTAAAAAAGGACTTCCGCATCATTATTCCTCAAACTATAATGCTCTCATTGGTAAAAAAGGCACAGTAATACAAGAAATCAAACCATTTAAATCTGGCAGAGTAAAAATTCGAGGAGAATCGTGGGCCGCTATTACCTACAATGAAACAATTTCTCGAGGAACTTCCATTCGTGTGCTTGATATCAAAGGAAATAAAGTTATTGTACAATCTACTCTACCAAAGGATTTAGCATGATTATTCTCTATCTTTTTACGCTTTTTCTCATTATTTTTGTTTTTCTTATGTCAATTGTATACCGGGCAACTTTCTTGGTTAAACAAGCTGAAATCATTATTATTGAACGCTTTGGTAAATTTCATCGTGTCTTAAGCTCTGGACTGCACTTGGTTATTCCCTTTATCGACAAACCACGTCAAACACTCTGGACATTTATTAAAGAGGATTATAAGGGGCACGCTATTCATCGCTATAGCTCATATGTTGAACGAATTGACTTACGAGAAGCTGTTTACGATTTTCCTAAACAAAATGTAATTACCAAAGACAACGTGACCATGGAAATCAATGCTTTACTTTATTATCAAATTACAGACCCTCAAGCAGCAGTCTATGAAGTTGCGAATCTTCCCCAAGCCATTGAAAAGCTTGCACAAACTACCATGCGAGATATCATCGGTTCCATGGACCTTGATGAAACACTTACCTCTCGTAGCAACATCAATGAGCAGCTGCAAATTATTCTAGACGAAGCTACAGATAAATGGGGTGTAAAAGTTAATCGAGTTGAGCTTCAAGAAGTAAACCCTCCCCAAGATATTCGTATTGCCATGGAAAAACAGATGCGTGCAGAGCGTGACCGTCGTGCCCATATCCTTGAGGCTGAAGGTAAAAAACGAGCGGCTATTCTAGAAGCAGAGGGAGATAAAATGGCCCAAATAACTCGTGCCTCAGGAGAAGCAGAAGCACGGCTCAAACTTGCATCAGCTGAAGCTGAAGCGATTACCTTTATCAAAGGGGCTGTTCCTGAAAAAGATCCCCTTCCTTATTTGATTGCACAAAATTATATTCGAGCATTACCTGAAGTGACCAAGGATAAAGATGGGAAGCTTATTTTAGTTCCTTATGAAGCCTCTTCGCTTGTTGGAAGTCTTGCAACGATCAAAGAAATTTTTACCCATACACAAGATAAGCCAAAAGATTAACAATAAATTTTCCAGACAACGCCCTTCTTTTGGGCGTTTGCGGCCCGATGAGTTATTTTGTAAACTAAGTTGAGGTTAAAAATAGAAGTTTATTATATTATCTATAGCAAAGAATCTTGACTAATTAATACAGCTCTAATCTATGGGGCATTCTCTGCGAACAAGGTGAGCATAAGAATCTAGTCCTTATTTGTTTCAAAAATCTTCACGCTCGCTTTAGCTTGTTGAGAGTAACGATCAAAAATGTGTATTAATTTAAAAAAACTTTGCTATAAAAATTATGGAGGTTATGTCATGTTATACCGTAACATAGGACTTTTAGCTCTTGCTCTTGGATGTATAACACCATCCGCTTATTCTATGCAATCAGAAAATGAAAAGGCTGAAAATACTTCATTCTGGAGTACAATCTATAATGGTGCAAATAGTGTTAAAACGTTTTTTACAGGAACTCCATCATCCGAATCTCAATCAACAGCCCCAGCAAATCCAAAAACTCAAGCAAAAAATGATAACAACCAAAAAAAAATAGATAATGAGCTTACACAAAATATTATAAAAACCCTTGAGCAAACTCCTCTGTCTCAAAGTCCATCAACTACAACAACCCAAGAAAAAATAGCTGCAGAAAACACTGCGCCTCCAGCAGATAAGACTGGTGATGCTCAAAATAATGATGATGTAGAAACTGAAGATGAAGCTGATAACAAAGACGAAGCTGATAACAAAGAAAAAATAGAACCTACTAACGCAAAAGAGAACTTAAACAATCAAGCTCTACCTACTCCAACGCAAGAAGAAATATCAAGCGCTGCAGATAAAAATACAAGCCCAGAGTTAGGAGAAAGTTCTAACCCTATTCTTATCAATTCAGAATCAGACGAAGTAACTGTTCTGCGTGAAAAAGAATTTGATGAAATAAAAAAAGAGTTTGTCCAAAAAGAACAAGAATTAAAAGAAAAAGAGAACTTAAACAATCAAGCCCTACCTACTCCAACGCAAGAAGAAATATCAAGCGCTGCAGATAAAAATACAAGCCCAGAGTTAGGAGAAAGTTCTAACCCTATTCTTATCAATTCAGAATCAGACGAAGTAACTGTTCTGCGTGAAAAAGAATTTGATGAAATAAAAAAAGAGTTTGACCAAAAAGAACAAGAATTAAAAGAAAAAGAACAAAGCCTTAATAATGCAAAAGCTCAACTCAACAATGAAAAATCTGAACTTAATGCACAAAAAGAGAATCATAATCGAAACAATATTGCAGCGCATGCTTGGTTTGAGCAAGAAAAGCAAAAGCTTAACGAAAAAGAACAAGAATTAAAAAAGAGAGACAGAGAGCTCTTAATCAGAGAAAATGATCTTGAAAATGATCTTAGAGACAGAGAGCTTCTTAATAACTCAATAACTCAAGAACGCGAAGCGGCAACCAAAAGAAATTTTACTCAGACAAACACTATCAGCGATCTTCAATTAAAGAATCAAGAACTTGCAAAACAGAACAGTACGCTGCAACAAGAAATAAATCGTTTTAAGCAATTAGTTGAGACGCTTCGCCAACAAAATAAGGAACTTATTCAAAAAAATAATACTCTCAAAAATCAACCCCAAAACCCAGCTATACCCCAGCGTCAACATCTTAATATAACGGTTCCAATGTTTCAATCATGCGATAATGGCGTTTCTGTGGCTCAATTCTTTGCTTGGTGTAACACAACCCTTAATAAACCAGACCTTCCAATAAAAATAAAAGATGCCATAAAGAATGCCTTAACAAAGAACATCGGAAGCAAATATTTGAAAAAACCAGAATTCGTTAGTGGCATACAAATGTATAGAAATGCCATTGTAGCAGCAATTAATAATGCTTAGAAAAACTGCTTTATAGCAAAAAATAATTTAGCTTGCACAAACATTGGGGTCATCCTAGACTCTATCACTTTACTCTAATGAAAAAATAGACTGTGCAACTCTTAAAAGATTTAGCTATATTTATTTATGGTCTAAAATTCAGAGAGGCCCAAAAAAATGGGCCTCTCTTTTAATATTCTTTAAGTCTCCTGACGACTACGCTCAACATGCCTATGAAAAGAAAGCGCAAAATGATGTGCATAATCCCTCAAAGCAATAAGCGCTTGTCCTACAAATGAACGAATATCTAGCTTTTTTCCATCAGGAAATTTTTCAGTAAAAACAATCTCTTCTCTTTTTGCAAGGCTAATGCATCGCCCTTCAGGAATAAGGTTTCTAACGGCATTAAGCTGCCCCTTACCTCCATCAATTAAAACCAGATCAGGTAACTGCCCAGAATCTTTATATCGCCGATTTACCACCTCTTTTAGTGAGGCATAGTCATCAATACCATCAACCGATTTAATATAAAATTTTCGAGAATTATTTTTATCCGGTTTACCATCTTTAAAACGAACACAAGAGCCAACCATAAAGCGCCCTTGCTTATGAGAAATATCAAAACAGTCTATAGTACGAGGTGCAATTGGCAATAAAAACATCTGCTGCAAAAGCTGTGGTAATAAAACTTGTTTACTTACCTCTTTATGAGCGTGTAAGCGAGCAAGACGCATTAATGCTGCTTCGTGTCCATTATCGGGAAAAATAATACGTACCTGGTACGAAAGCTCATGCCATTTGCTCAAGAAAGCTTCCCACAAATTTGTATCTAGCTCAAAATTAATTAAAATTGTTGCAGTTGGCGCATTGACCCGATAGTAACTTGCCATATTCTCTGCAATCTCATCATCCGATTTAGATATACTATGAAAAATAGCTTTTTGTTTGAATTGGGTTGATCGTTCTTCAAAGAGAAAGAGAAGATGTCCTCTCTCATCCCAAAACCAAATATGATGAGCCAATAAACCATCCTGAGCTGCAGCACGTGTATCAAGAACACCATATACTTTTTGAAAAGCCATTAAATAATCATGCAGCTTACGTGAATATTCAAAGGTTTGATTATAGTTACTTTTAGCTATTTCTTCTTGCAAGTAAATAAGGAATTTGGCATGCCCCTTTTTTAAAGCTGCTCGAGCAAACTCAATATTCTTTTTATAGACCTCAACATCTGCATCATCTCGACAAAATCCGGCACACTGCCCCATATGAAAATAAAGGCAACCATTCTTAATTTTTTTACCACAACGCTGTAGTCGAAATGTCTTAACTAAAAAATCATAAACCTTGCGCGCTGCTCCTTTTTCAAGAAAAGGACCAAAATAAGAACCTCTCTTTTTTTTCTGCCGTACAAGCTTAATATCTGGAATAATATCTGCTGTAATTAAAATATATAAAAATGGCTGACCAGACTTAAGAAGTACATTGCACTTAGGCTGATGTGCCTGAATAAGCTGTGCCTCAAGAAGCATTGCTTCCACTTCATTAGTCGTTACCAAATGCTCAAGTGCTACACTAGCTCCTAAAATAGCATCAACACGCATATCTCGCCCTTGACGCTGCAGGTAGTTACTCACGCGCTTACGCAACGACTTTGCCTTGCCAACATAGACAATTACTCCCCGCGCATCTTTAAAAAGATATACACCTGGAGCATAGGGTAATTTTTTTATTTGAGCCTCAAGTTGCTGCTGTTCTTTCATATCTGTAGTCTACTTTCCTGATTGAATCATGCAATAAAATCTACAATTAAATTCATTCATACTACCCTATTGCAGTTTCTTAAGCAAAACGGTAGAGTACACAATAGTCAGTTAAGTGATGTTATATTCACTATAATATATCATGTGAAGATAGTTATAATTGCTAACTTTTCAGCGAAAGAATATCCATGTTGAAAAATAGACAAAGATTCTTTTTCATTGTACTGATATCTGGCAGCATTGTACACTCTATCTCAATTTTGGCAATGCAGACAAAAGAAGAGATTAAAGTTACAACCGACGCTGAAGAACAACAGATACTTGAACTTACCCTTGCTCTTTCAGCTAATAAGGACCAACTTTACACATGTAATAATAATCAAGCACAAATTGTTTCAATCTATAACGCAATTGCCAAAAAAATAGAAAAACTCAAAACGCTTTATGGAAAAGAAAAGACCCTCCACCTTCTTAATGGAAAGGATATATCCTTCAATAACCTGGAAACTGCACAAGAAATGCTTGTACACCTGACAAGACTTATATCACTTCATCACGAAGAGACTAAAACGAAAAAAAGAGATGAGCAAATCATAGCAAAAATAGCACAACAAATAAATGGCGTACCATTTGCTAAGTCTTCAGAACCGGAGCAACAGCATATTTATAATAACCCATCAAGAGCTCTTCCCGTGAAAACAAAAAATCAACTCCTAGCATCTCTAACCAAAGAGACGCCACGAGTTTACTTCTCTAAAAATGGAATTTTAACAGGAAGCGTTTTTAATACAAAAAGAGAGAGCTCCTGTCCAATTAGTACCGAAAAATTTAAGCATAATATGAAAATTGCCCACCTTGAGTGTGGACACACCCTCTCTTTTAAGAGTTTTAATGAACTCTTAACCCAACAAAAAAGAAAAATGAATGCAGCTTCTTATCATCAACAAAAGAGCAAAAAGCAAACCTCTTCTCGACATTGTCCCATCTGCCTTCATTCGTTTGACAAAATGAAGAATGTTTACATTGGAAGACTCCCTGCAGCTGCAACTCTACCACAAAAAGTAATACTTAAAGCAGACAATCTATAAGGAAAAGTTAAAAAAAAAGAAGACAAACATAAAGTAGTTTTTTCCTAAATACTATTAATATGGACTCTTTAATTTCCTTGCAAAAATGGGTATAGTAAAGGCATGCGTTGTCATATTATTCTATTTTTTTACTAATGAGAATTTAGATGCTGAGAAAACTCTTTGCTTTTTTTATAAGCTCTCTAATTGGATTTGCTATTCTTTACGGTTGCTACAGCATTTTTGTCTATTTCACTTTTGCTACTCCTCCAACAATTGTCCTTGAAGAAGCATTGCAAGACCAACACTATAAAACCATACTTCCACTTACCCTTCATGCTTCATCAGACTACAAACTGCGCGAAATAAAAGTAAGTATTAATAATCAGGAAATTCCTACCGACGAACTTAAATGCTCCGGACTTAAAAAATTAAATGCACAACTCAATCTTCCTGTCGAACACCTTGACAATGGCACACACTTAATCAGTATCCAAGTAAAAGATAAAAGCTATAAAGCAAATAGTTCGACACTTACAGACTCTTTCACTATTGATAAAGAACCTCTAATTTTGACTCATGAGCACAAAGAAATTGAGACTGAGCAAGGCAAAACAATTCATATTTCCTTTGAAAGCAATAAACCTTTAACTTCCGCAAACGCACGAGCTCTTGGCAATGATTATCTTTGTTATAAAAAATCAACTGAAGGCTTAGCCTATGAGGCCTTCATTCCCGTTGAGTGTGAGCAAATTCCAACAAGCGAATCAATTATTATTTCAGCAGAAGATAAAGCCCAGACACAAACAAGCGACAAAATCACTCTAAAAGTTAAAGCTGCTAATTTTCCAAAACAACGCGGATTTACTGTGAGTAAAAAAAAGCTTGAAGTAGAAAAAGAGGCAAGCATGAGCAACAAAGTGTTACAAACAGCTCTTATGCAATGGCTCAAACACTCTTCAGATGAAAAATTATGGAATGGCCCCTTTATTAAACCAATTGAAGTACAACGGATGACAACACCTTTTGGAGAGATACGAACAACTCCCGAACGTGGACGCTATCACCACAAAGGAGTTGACTTAGTAAACAGACCAAAATCTGTTGTTTGGGCTGCACAAAATGGCAAAGTCATTATCAAAGATCGTTACTTAACAACAGGAAATACGGTTGTTTTAGACCATGGACGCAAAATTTTTAGCATGTACTGCCACCTTGAAGATTTTGCAGATATTGATGTTGGAGAATTGGTTAAAAAAGGAAACCCTCTCGGTAGGCTGGGTATGACGGGTTATGCTGATGGCTACCATCTTCATTGGGAATTGCGAATTAATAATATTTCAGTTGACCCTTTCGAATGGACTGAAAATATCTATTAATCAGCTCCAAGAGCCAAAAGCTCTTGATAATCGATAATTCCCTGCTCAAATTTACTAATGGCATCATCTAAAAGTGATGCCATTTTTTGTTTTTTTGCTTGTTGTTCAATTTGCTTAGTTGTTGCTTTATTAATAATTAAACTTTTAATCTGCTCTGTACACTCAAGCCATTCAAAAATACCAACGCGCCCTCTATAACCTCGACCAGCACAATCATAACAGCCAACAGCTTTATATACTTTTTTTATTTTTCGACCTACATAAAACTCTATAAAATTAATAATCTCTGCATTTGGCACTTCTTCTTGCTTACATGAGTCACATAGTCGACGAGCAAGTCGTTGAGCCAAAATACCCCCCACAGAAGCACTAATTAAAAATGGCTCAATTCCCATTTCAATAAGACGAGTTATAGCAAGAGCTGCACTAGAAGTGTGTAATGTGCTCAGAACAAGGTGCCCTGTTAACGCAGCCTCAATTGCAATAGAGACAGTTGCAACATCACGAATTTCTCCAATCATAATATGATCTGGGTCTTGACGCAACATAGAGCGTAACCCAATATCAAAGGTAAATCCAGCCCGCTCATTAACCTGACTTTGATTAATGCCTTCAAGCTCATATTCTATAGGATCTTCCATAGTTACTATATTTTTTTCTTTTGCATTAAGCAATAAAAGAGACGAATACAAAGTGGTTGTCTTACCTGAGCCTGTTGGCCCAGTCACTAAAAATAATCCCGAAAGACGCCTAAAGTAAGATTGAACAGAGGCTGCAATTTCGCCACTCATTCCAAGATCATTAAACCTCAATAAATGAGTAGACCGATCAAGAAGCCGGAGAACCATTTTTTCTCCATGCAAACAAGGAAATGTTGATACACGAATATCAATTTGACGGCCATCAACGTCCTCTTGTGAAGTATGAAAAACGATCATTGACTTTCCATCTTGAGGAAGCCGACACTGAGAAATATCAAGAGAAGCAAGAACCTTTAATCTTGAAAAAATTAAATTTTTTTGAACAACATCAACTATACAGTGATCATATAAGACACCATCAAGTCGATAACGAACAAGAAGCCCACTATCTATAGACTCAAGATGAATATCTGATGCCCGTTGAATTAATGCTTCATATAAAAGATCATCAACAATTCTTATTGTTGGATCATCTTCCTGTCCCCTAAGAAGTTTATCCTCCCTACTCCATAAATGGTACACAAGAGGCTACCCAAGCTTATAACCAACAAGAAATCCGAGCAAAGAGACAATAAAGAGAATAAAATTAAGCTTAACCCAATCAATAACCTGCATGGCAAAAGCGTTAAAAGTAAAGTCCGCTCCCACGCCAAATGCATCGTTAATAGTATCCCAGTGCATTGTAATAAATTGATTATACTCTAAGACTTTTACAACAACAACACAAGCAAGTAAGGTAAAAAAGAAGCTTTTGAAATAGCGTTTAAATAAAAAACCTACACCAAAGCTTAAACCAAAACAAAGCGCTGTATCAACAACCTCAGATGAAGACCCAGCAACTTCTTGAAGCCAATTTTTTACATCCAAATCTATCCAAAACTGCTTTACACTAGCCCACGCATTGTTGAAATATTCATTTACTGACATAATTACCCTTTCACTTATAAGGTTATTATACTAAATAATAATAGAATAAAATACTAACATTAAATTAACATGAAAGAGGTTTTATATTCCAGTATATTATAAAAAAATAAAAATATTTCATTAAAGAGTAATGCAAAAAAATGGCGGGAGCTTTCAACACTCCCGCCATTAAGTTACTTTAAAGCAAAAGCGTTTTTACTCAACAATATCTTTGAGCCTCTTTCCTGCTTTGAACTTAGGTACTTTTTTCGCAGCAATTTTCATTTTTTTACGAGTGGTTGGGTTAATACCCACACGCTCTTTGCGCTTCATCACTGCAAATGTACCAAACCCTGTAAGAACAACAGAGTTGCCCTTTTTAAGCGATGTTTCAACAGACTTAATAAAAGACTCAAGTGCATCTTTGCATGTTGTTTTAGGCAAATTTGTGTCTTTGGCCATCTGTTCAATCAATGCAGCTTTGTTCATAAAAAACTCCTCAATCTGAAATCCGTTAGAAAACGATAACAAAACTCCCATCAACACATTCACACTCTTTATTCCTTCAACAGAATCGTCTATCAATGAAGATTTGTCAAGCGCCCCCCTTAAATTAGGCCTATAAATAGCTAAAATGAAGAAATTTCAATAAAAAAGTCTCATTTATGGAGTAATTTCTGAGTAAAACTGCAACAAGAAATATTTTAATGGCAGAAATATTAGGGTCTATCACCGTCATTTTGGAGCAAAGTAATAAAATCTATTGCTAGACGCTATTATTTACTACCTTGTAAACTCCAAAGCTGCGACCTTGAGAGAAAGATTTTAGTTAAGAAAATGGTGCCGAGGGCCGGACTCGAACCGGCACGAGCTTTGGGCTCGAGGGATTTTAAGTCCCTTGCGTCTACCAATTCCGCCACCCCGGCACACCTATATGGAGGCGGCACCCAGAATCGAACTGGGGATGGAGGTTTTGCAGACCTCTGCCTTACCACTTGGCTATGCCGCCTTCAATGCATTTATATTTCAATATTTAGTATTATTTTGCTAACACTCCATCTAAATTTGCAGGACTTGCCTTTTCTATAACAAGATTTACAAAAGTATCAATGAGATCATCGGGTCCATCAAAGTTCACCCGTATATTTCCCTCAGTCCTTGCCAAGAGTTTACCATTTGTTAGACGTTTTTCAACTAAACAACGCATTTTTTTACCAATATTTTTTTTATTAAGACTAAGCGCTATCTCCTTTTGCCTCTCCTGGAGGGCCTCTAGGCGCTTTTTTTTCTCTTCAGAAGATGTCTCATCAGGCATAGAAAGAGCTCTTGTATACTTGCGAGGAGAAAAGATAAATGAATAAATCAAATCAAATTGAACCCGTTCCATTACAGCTCGAGTTGCTAAATAATCTTCATCTCTCTCTCCTGGAAAACCTACAATAATATCAGTTGTCACTGTAGCACCTGGCAGCAGCTCTCGTATCCAATCAACTTGCATATAAAATTTTTCAATAGTATGATTGCGCCCCATCAGCTCAAGAATCCGATCAGATCCTGACTGCACAGGAAAATGAACATGTGCTGCAATTTTAGGACGATACTTGGCCATAACCTCAAACAAATCACGAGTCATATCTTGCGGATGAGGGCTTACATACCGAATCCAAAATTCACCTGGAATCTGAGCAACTCGTTCAAGCAATTCAGGAAAGCGTGCTCCAGTATCTGGATCAATATAAGAATTAACATTCTGTCCAACAAGAGTTACCTCTTTAGCTCCATTTGCAACATCATGCTTTACCCGATCAACTAAACCGTTCATAGAATAGCTAATCTCTTTTCCTCTAGTAAAGGGAACAATACAATAAGCACACCGCTTGTTACACCCCGTCATAATATTAATAAAGGAGCGATTAAACTCTTTTGTTGCAACGTTTTGTTTTTTTTCCTTCAAGGCAAAACCAACTCGTGGTCTTGATAGCAAGCTCTTTAGCTTTACTACTTTTTTAACATCTCGATCTTGCTTGCTCTTTATTGCTTGAGCATCGCCATTATCCCACAACTGCTTAGTCGTCTCTAAACTCACCACAAGATCCGTCAAGTATGCCTTCAGCGTATCTGGTTCGTCTCGTGCTCCGTAAACAAAGTTTACATGGTCAAATCGTTCATACAGCTCACGCTTTTTATAACTAGCAACACAACCAATGATGCCAATTTTCATATATGGACGAGATCGCTTGTATTCCGCTAAACGACCAAGATATGAAAAAAGCTTTTGCTCAGCTTTGTCACGAATAGCACACGTATTTACCACTACAATATCAGCGATTGGCTCACTATCTGACTGAACACAACCAATGGCAGCTAAATGTTTTTCAAAAAGCTCAGAATCTGCAACATTAGCTTGACATCCGTATGTTCTAAAAAAGAATGAAATCATGTATAAATCCTTGAAATACAATGTAAATTGAATATTTTTTAGTATACCTCGCATAAAGATAGGTGTAAAATCCTTGCTCCACAGCTTTGCTCCTTAAATTATTTCATGGTAGACTATCTTTAATCGTTTTTATCGTCTTCATAAGCCTTTTAACGACATCGGAGCAGTATGGCAATCAAAGCAGGCCTTGTAGGCCTTCCCAATGTTGGTAAGTCAACTCTTTTTAACGCACTAACAAAGTCAAGCATTCCTGCTGAAAATTATCCATTTTGCACGCTTGATCCCAACCTTGCCATTACCAATGTTCCAGATGAGCGCCTTACTAAACTTGCGAACATTTTTTCTTCAGCAAAAGTTATTCCAACAACTGTCTCTTTTGTTGATATTGCAGGATTAGTTAAAGGGGCATCACAAGGAGAAGGCCTTGGTAATCAATTTCTTGGTCATATCATGGAAGTTGATTTAATTCTTCATGTACTTCGCTGCTTTACCGATGGCGATATCACCCATGTTCAAAATCGAATTGATCCTCTTGATGATTTTGAAATCATCTGTGCTGAGCTCATGATCAAAGACCTTGAATCCCTTGAAAAACGTCTTGATCGTATAAAAAATGTCCTTAAAAAGAAAAGCGTTGCGCCAAAAGAGCTCAAAGAACATGAAAAAGAACAAGAACTGCTTTTATCAATTAAACCTCTTCTTGAACAAGGCAATGCTGCAGGCGTCCGCGCCAAAGTTGTAGATGCAGAAAAACAAGGAATCAAGACAATACCTCTTCTTTCTGCAAAAAATTTTTTAGTAATTGCAAACGTTACAGAAGATGATTATGAAGGAGATAAATACAAACAAAATGAACATTATCAAAAATTAGTTTCCCACTTTGGCAAAGAACGCGTTATTCCGGTATGTGCACGACTTGAACATGAACTTGCCCAAATGAGTGATGACGAGGCACAAGAAATGCTTGATTCTATGGGAATTACGCATAAAGGTCTTGACGCTATTATTGCCCAAGCATATAAGAATCTTGGACTCATTACATTTTTTACCTGTGGCCCAAAAGAGGCCCACGCCTGGAGTATTCCTCTTGAAACAAAAGTACCTCAAGCAGCAGGAACAATTCACTCTGACCTTGAGCGCGGATTTATCTGTGCAGACATCTATCACTGCAGTGATATTTTTGAAGTAGGCAGCGAACAGCAAATTAAGCTTTCAGGCAAAATGAGAACTGAGGGGAAAGAGTATATTGTTGGAGATGGTGATGTCATGCATGTTAAATTTAATGTATAAATAATGTGTAAGGCAGACTGAATTTAGTGCAGCACATTTTGTCAGCATCATCGACCAAGAGACTTACAAATTGTATGATGAGGTCTTTTATGCAAGATAGAGCCTTTTTTCGCTATATCATTTGAAAAACACCTGTACATTGTTTCCCTTTTATATTACTCTATTGCCAATAAAATATTACTTCATGCACTTATCAAAAAGGAGAGCTTCAATGTTTCGTCACATTCTTATTTTTGCTATTACATTCTTTTGCTTTTTTTCAAAAACATATAGCATGATTTCTTCTTCATTATCTTCTAGTAAAAAACTACAAACGCCAACTCGAGACTCTCTATTATCTAATCATTATCAACCAAAAATTCAAAAAATTCGCCCTTTTATGCTCAATTTGGGACGAATAGATAACCATGAAAATATTTTTTCTTATGAAATACGACCTGAACACTTTGACTGCAAAGAGAATGTACTTGCACAACTTTCAAATAAAATTCATTACTTAAATAGAATAACAGGTTGTGGTAAAGAATTTTATTTTTCCTGGTGGCATAATATGAATAACCCACACCAAGGCTTTATAGACCCGCATGATCATCTAAAAATATTAAATTTAGTACGTACCACTGGATCAATTCCTCAAGAAGGCCCTATTTATCCTTCTCTTTACAATAAAATACCTTACCTTAAAGCTCTTTTTGAAAAAAATCCTCAATTGCTATGCCACTATCTTAATACCTTCTTTAATTATTTTGAAACACGATATAAAAATCTTTCTACAAATGCCCGATATCAATCAATGAATTATCAAGAAATACATACCACAGCACATTTGTTACAATATGCTCATTTTGGTAATATTTTTATTTGGGGTATTATTCCTCTTATTCTTAATCTCCCTGAAGAAGAAGCTACAAATCTTTTTTGTGATGTCATGCTTTCACCTTATAGCACACATTTTAATGAGCAAGAGCAAAGCATTATTATTTCAAGCATTCTTAAAAAAAGAGGCGTAAAGCTTTGTGATGATCTACAGCTTTTATTTGATGATAATAATCAGCAATTAATTAATCTCTTTTCAACTATTCTTACATTTATCACTTCCAAACCGTTTCTTTCTCAACAATTTAAAGACTAAAAAACTTAGCCTTATGAGACAGCTCTTCTTCATCACAATACTCCTTGCAGCTTCACCAAGCCTTTACCCCATGCTAAAAATCTATAAAAAACCATCTATTCTTCAAGAAACAAGACGATTTCAACATAATATTTCTGGAAAAAATTTTTCTTTTTCACAAGCACCAAAGAGATCTTACCTGTTTTATCTTAATTCAGAACATGAGATTGCTTTCCAACCTAAAATTGCAATCGACCTTACAAGTAAAACTCTTGCAGACTGTATAGCAGAAAAAATAGCGCTCCTTGATTCAAACTATCATATTGGCCTACCCTCCTATTTTTCTTACATAAACCTAAGCAATCCAGAGCTCCTTCGCCTTTATTTTTCAACACAACAATTTTCCTATCTCCCTTGCCCTAAAAAATTAGGTACATCATTAGCTGAACACCATCCTCATCATGTGTGCCAACATCTTAATATTTTTTTTTCTTACTTTGAAAGATTATTTCAACAACTTGAATGCCAATGTATTAATTCATTTCACATAGAATCTAATCAGGAAGTCTTATTTATAATTCAAAATAACGGAAGCAATATTGCAACCTGGATGCTTCTTTCGTTTATTTTAAAAAGCCTCAAGTTTGATAAACCCATTTTTTTTGATCAAAGTTTTTTAGATTCCTATTTTTCAAATCTTGAAGAAGCTCATCAAGAAATTATATCACCTTTCTTAATGCCCCACCAAACAGATAAATCTATACAACATGATATAGAAAAAATACTCTTTTTTCTTGTTTATAATAAAGATGAATAATCCATTGTATTGCGAAAACACATTATGCTATGTTCCTAAAATAGGTGTTCATTTTTAACAAGGATAAAAACATGATTAAAAAAAGTATTTTTTGTTTGTTAATTCTTGCAAATGGATCATTATTTGGAATGTATCACATACCACAAAGCTACCAAAGTATCAAAAAAATTAGCCCTAAATTAATTCAAGCATATCCAAAAAGTCACCTCTTAAATCATCAACCAAAACGTCATGATTACAATAATAACCAGACTTATGCTCATAATAAAGCATGTCTCAATAATACATTGCCACCACTCCTCCCTCTCTTTGCAATAACTTTATTTGGAATATTGAGTAACGACAACTCAAACATAAATGAAGCTCAACCAAGACTCAGCATTGAGGAGCAACAATGGCTATACATAAAACAAGAAATCTTAGCACTTCTTACAGAAGCACAGCTAGAGCAAGAGTGTGAACTTCTAGAAAAAATTATGCAAGAATTACATAACAACATAAACACAGAAGCAGCATTCTATACTATCCGATCAACAAGAGAATTTTTTAAAGATAGACAAGAAAAAATCAATCAGCATTCTGCCAATCCAGAAACACATAAAATCAATCACATTTTTTGTAAAGAGAGTGAACTTGAATATCTTATTGCCAATGCCCCTTCTGCAGAGAAAGTTGTAGGTCAGATACTGCTTGTTCTCCTTAGAAAAATAGATGAATGTCCATTGCATTGCAAGCTTTTCTCTGACAATTTTTGGAATTCATATCCTGCACAATTTTCAGCACAAACAATTAAACAAGTTATTTGTGACCCAGCTCTAACAAGCTATGTAGATATGCAACTTTCTGATTGTTTTTACCAACACACCCCAGGTAGTGTAGAATTATTAAACATTCTTTCTCAAAAAATTGATCTTAGACATGACCTTGATCTTGACCTGAAGGAAGCACGAATATCTTCGCATGAATACCTACTTAGCGAAAAAACGCTTAAAAAAAATAGAGTATTAATAGAAGACACTATCTTTGCTTACTATCTTATAGAAGTCTTACAAAAAGCAGATACCCTCAACCTACCGAATCCTATCTGCAGTCCAAATTTTTTACTCAAACTTCTTGGACAATTTACACCGCAAGCAAAAACTTTATTTTTTGAGGCTCCTCTTTCATTGAAACAAAATGTTGAGCTATGCAGGATTGTTCGTTCAATAAGAGGCTCAATTCCTGAAGAAAATTGCCCCCTGAGTTGCTACACCGAACCTCTGCTTCATACAATAAATGAGAAAAGCGTAGCGGTTCACTTGTTACAAAAAAAAATTACTAAAGAAATGGAAAATCAAAAGCTTCAAAGCAAGCAACAAAGCAACTTAAACGAGGAATACAAAAAATGAAGAAAGTCACTGTTTTTTGGCTATTTTTATGTTATCAGCAGGCAAATGCAATGCTCAAAACATTTGCACACAATCGGATTACTCAGCAGCCTCCTTCATTAATCAGTCAGCATCAATCCGTATTGTCAACAACCCAAAAAGAATCTACAACTCTGAATGCAGAATTGATAAAGAACAACCACAAAATTCGGCCATCAAGCAACTCTTCTGTAGCTGAGGCACTTTTTATTAGGGTGCAGCACAGGCACACTCCTATGGAGTATCTTATCCATTCATGAAAACAGACGAGCTCAATTGTTGAAAAGCAAAGAAAATAGTTTTAAACAAAAGTTACACCTTACTCTTAGCCTAATCAATAAAGATCTATATCAAACAGAAGAATTCAAGACTCTCAAAAAAAACCTTGATCCATCAATCATTGCAGACGGTATACGCGTCTACGCCAATAATAATATCCATACAAAAATCTATAACGTAAAAACAATTGATCGTAATATTTTTGAGCAGATAATAGCTGAACTCATGAAACATAGCAACACCGCAACAAAAGATATTACAAACAATTTAGAAAAAATTATAAACATCCTCCTACAAATTGTATCACTCCAAACAAATCAAGCCTTTACCATTAATAATCATGAAGAGCTAAAAAATCTTGTTAACTATGCCCCTACTTTTATCCACGTAGCCAGCAAAATACTTAATCATCTCTCTTGCAAGGCACAACAATATGGAAAGATAGAGTTTTCTTCTGACTTTTTTGATAGAGAAAGCATTTTTCACAAACTAAATCCTCAACAGCAAGATGAATTTTTTAGCACTATCCATGATAAAGATGCAAGTGCTTTTATTCTTACATTTATAGAGAATAAACTCTCTGAAAAAAGCAAAAATCATTTAATAGCAATCTTTAAACAAAAAACCAATGATCACAAAAGGGCTTTCCCTGCATATTTTGAGTAACAAGCAATTTATCGTTAAAAATATTTCAAACTGAAATATTTTTAACGATAAATTGCTTTAATCTTGCATATTATTCATTTATCGTGTACTGTGTTAAAAAATACAAACTGCTATATTTTTCAATAATCATAATAAATGGATGATCATATGCTTAAAAAAATAATAATTCTTATTACCATATTTTCTATGTCTCTAGCTTCAGCAATGAACAACGGCAATAACCAAAATGATGAAAACAACTTACAAACACCTCCTCGCAATCATATGAGATTTAAGAACCCAGAAACTCCTCAAGGAAGAAGTCCTGCTACTTATTGGAAAGATGTCTATCAAAGGCTAAAATCGATAGGCTTTTCATCTCTAAAAAGAAGGGCTCTTTTTGCAAATGAGAATACAACAGATGAAAATCGTCCAGAAACTCTGCTTGAAAAGGCTTTAACAGATTCTATCAATAAGAGCAGACATTTTTATATCACAGAAGGATATGTTTTTAGTCACTCTCTTGATTTAAATACAACTTTTCATGTTAATGCACTTACAAACATGAATAAAGAGTCTGAGTACAATATTTTTCACTATCTTATTATGTTGAATTCGATCGAAATATGCAATAACCTTCTAAGCAATCTTAAAGAAATTATTTATAGTAATAACAAAGAAGATGGTCATAAAAAGTTAGTTTCTCAAATTTCACCAAATCATGGAACACCATATCACATAGCAGTAGATAATAAAAATTTTTCACTTATTTGCTGGCTCACCGAACACTTTAAAGCCGATCTTACAGCTACTGATGAAGATTGGGATCCAATACTTCATTATGCTATAACAAAAAAATCTAGTGAAGAAATTATTGGCCACTTAATTCATGCTGGAGCAGACATCAATCAACGCAATTGCAACGATGGTAACACAGCACTCCATATTGCTATGAGAGAAAAACATTACACAGCAATTCTTCTCCTTGCCAGGTGTAAAGATTCTCCACCAGATATGGCAATGCCGAATTCTCGTAATTACCTTCCTCTTCATCTTTTTGTAATGGGTCCAGAAACAGAGGATTCTATTGCATATTTAAGAATATTTATGAGAATTATGAGAAGAACCAACAACAATCAAGGTACCAATTTATATATTGACGCAGAAGATTCTCAAGATAGAACGGTTTTTGACTTGCTTCGTTTAAACAATAATCGAGTACTTTATGGCATCATTAGGTACACCCGGCAATGGCCAGTGCATCGAGACAGCATTCCACGTGGAAAACGTCTAGTACATTTGAGCTGGGCAAATTCGTCAAGAAGAAGACGGAATTAGTGCGCAACGCAAATTACAATACTGTTCTTCTCAGCAAACATTGTGAGCGTAAAAATCCTTACCTATCAAACTATTGAGAGCCTCATGCTCGCTACGCTCTCTGAGAAAGGCTCCTACATCGATATGTCTTTTAACGCGGATCGAGTGAAAAAGAAATATCTCTACAAAATCAATTTTTCTTAAGCTCAATCATCATAAACCAGCCACAGGTCTGCCAACCGGATAGTGAAGCCAACAATCGAGCGCACAACTTAACTAAACGCGACTTTTTGTAATAAAGCAAGTCATGAGAAGAGGCTGGAGCAGAAAGAGTCTGAATGGTTACAGGAAGCTTGGCACACATTGCTCGAGCCTCCTTTTGAGTAAACGCTTTTGTTCCAGGACTTTCCTGATGATGATATAACACGTTTGAAATTGACTGAAATGGTCGCCCTTTTAACAAACCTGATAAAAGATATTGATAAAATGCAAACAATGAACGTCTATTATAAATCATACACTTTATAATGCCGCCAGGCTTGGTCACACGCACAAGCTCTGCTAAACATTTTTCGGTATTTGGTGAATGATGAATTACACCCCAAGAATAAGCCAAGTCAAAAGAATTATCCTGATAAGGAAGACTCTCAGCATCACCTGTCCGCAAATCATGAGCTTGTAACTCTTCAAGCGCAAGGCGAGCTTGTACATTTTCAATTGCTTCTTCTGTTAAATCAATGCCATAAGCAAGAGCTCCCGTTCGCACCCATTGAGTAAAATCAGTACCTGCACCAACACCAACTTCAAGTATTTTCTTACCTCGAAAACGAGTAAACTGGGCAAAAGAAAAAATTTCAGGTTCAATACTATAACGAAATGTCTCTACTTTATCAAAATAATCAGAAGAAAATTTTTTAGCCTCAATAAATTCTGTTCCACAACTTGCCACATTCCAGTACGATTTTACTTCATGCTTTAAATTTTCATTACTTTCCATGACGCTCTTCTCCTATTTGATTATATATCCGCTCAATATGCCACTTGTAAGTTGCACGTGAAAATCGGTCTTTACAAAACGTAGAAGCTGCCAATGCAATCTCTTTCCTAAGCTGACCATCTTGCAGTAAACACACCACAACGCGAGCCCATTCATCATATTGCTCAGGAAGAATAAGAAACCCAGTCTTTTCATGAATAATAATTTCACTAAATGGTGGTATAGCTGATGCAATGACAGGAAGTTTCATAAATCCTGCTTCTATAACAGGTCGTGCAAAGTGACTAACGGTAAATGGTGATAGCAACAATGTTGATGAAGCCATAAGCTCAGGAACATTCTGTACCGCTCCAAGAAATGAAAGCCTTGGTTTAAGTTTTTTTAAAAGCCTATATTGATGTCGATACCGAGAACTCAAAATCCTTTGCATTAATGTAGGAATGTGATAAGGACCAGCAATCAGACATTGCACATTCGGCACCTTCTCCACAACTCGATTCATTATCTCAAGCACTACATCAAACCCTTTTGCCAATGACGTTCCACCTAAAAATAATAGCGTTGGCTTCGATGCAATAACTTCTTTATGAGAAGGAATAAAGATATTTTCATCAACACAGTTATAAATCACTGACACATTTTTCTGCTTCTCCCATGGCAATGAATCATTGCGACAAATAGGGATTATTGTATGCGCATACCGCTTGATGGCCCGAGTAACCATCCAACGCCTAAGGCCAAGATACCCAGAAGCTAGCGGTTCTCTCACATGCCACACAACAGGAATGTTTTTTTTATAAGCAACGTAAGCCCACCCAATCAATGAGCTCGTATTAAGATGAATAATATCAGGCTTTATCTTATCAAGTATGCGCGGAGCAACAGACCAGATAGTCTTAAATAAATCTTTATAAGCTCTAAAAAGTAACCATGGATGATACCAGCGAAACCACCAGACAGTAGTATGCGCAAAATCATACACATCAACAGGCCCAACAACCTCAATACCATGATCTTTATACAACTGAATAATCGACGAATTATGTAAAAATAGAACAATAGGATGATAGAGGCGACGATCCAAAGAGCCTATTAAATAAAGAAGACTCAAAGGAGCGCCACCTATCCCTTTGCCGTGATGTACGTATAAAATTACTTTTTTCACGAACTCACTACATTATTTATAATAAGCATGGTTTTGCAGGATTAATCGTTGCGGCCTTTACTTCTTGATCTATATTGCTTCGCTCACTTCCTTGACGGCCTACAGAAAAATAAGCTACTCCTGCATCTTCCATAGCAAGAGGACAAAAGCAATTACGAGCATCAAAAATAACAGTATCTGTCAGAACTCTAAAGTCTATTGGCTCATATGCTAAGAACTCTTTCCACTCAGTTGCAATAACGAGAGCATCTGATAGCTCAAGGACCTCTTTAGAATTTTTTGCATATGCTATTTTATCACCAAATAAATCTTTAACATGGTCCATTGCAACAGGGTCATATACAACAAGCTTACAATTATATTCTAGCAACCGCTTAATGATATCAAGAGAGGGCGCATCACGAATATCATCAGTTTCAGGCTTAAATGAAAGCCCCCACAACCCAATAATCTTACCAGAAGGATTATTGTGATAATAAGCAATAATCTTATTCATAAACCAAGAACGTTGAACGACATTAATAACATCAACCGCTGATACCAGGCTCATTTCTTGGTTAAACTCTTTTCCAGTTTGAATTAATGCTCGTACATCTTTAGGGAAACAGCTCCCACCATAGCCAATTCCTGCATTTAAAAAGAGTCCTCCAATGCGCTTGTCATAAGACATACCATTTTTTATTTCATCAATATCTGCACCAACCTTTTCAGCCAAAAGTGCTACTTGATTCATAAAACTAATGCGTGTTGCAAGCATAGCATTTGATGCATATTTAGTAAGCTCAGAAGAGGCAATGCGCATAACAACAAGACGCTCTTTTTGCTCTACAAGGGGCTCATACAACTCCCTCAGCTCTTTTTCTGCGCATGAACTATCAACACCAATAACAATACGGTCAGGAATGCGACTATCACTCAAAGCATCCCCTTCCTTTAAAAATTCAGGATTTGAGGCAACATCAAAAGAGAGAGAGACTCCTCGCTCATTAAGCTTTTCTTGAATAATCATTTTTACCTGATGTGCAGTACCAACAGGAACGGTCGACTTATTAATAATGACCGCATAAGAAGAGAGATGCTCTCCTATTTCTGCAGCCATATCCCAGACTTGAGAAAGATCTGCTGCACCATTATCAAGAGAAGGGGTCCCAACACAAGAAAAAATTAACGTTGGCTGTGACTTCTCAAAAGCTTGCGAAACAGAAGAGACAAAGGAAAGAGTCCCCTTTTTTACACAATTTTGCACAACAGCTTCAAGACCAGGCTCATAAAAAGGCACCTTGCTTTGATTAAGCATGTTTATGCGATCAGGATTACGTTCAATGATTACAACAGAATGCCCTTTTTCTGCAAAACAGGCTCCAGTTACAAGGCCAACATATCCTGCACCAACAATTCCAATTTGTTTCATTCTCTGTTCTCCTTTTTATATTGAGCTTAATCTCAAGAAAAGAACTTACTTACCAGGTAAAGGAACCGCTAAAATATTAGGAGCTATAATTTGCGCATCTTTATCATTAAGCGGAACAAGATGTTGATAGTATACCTGATAAAAGCGATATGCATAGCTACTCAATATATTTAAAATAAAAGTTGTCTGCTTTGGATGAGAGCGACAATGCTCAAAAATAATAGAAGGCCTAAACCGCTCTATTGACTTATGCGCACCATCAATAACTTCTTGTTCATGTCCTTCAACATCAATTTTAATAAAATCAACTGATGACAATTTTTTTGACGCAACATAATCATCAAGTGTTGTTGTAGTAACTTCAAACATGTGTTGCTTATCTTCATGAATTGCCTGAAGGCTTGATGTCCCCTCATTAGAATCTTTACCATTAAATCCATATAGAGTTACCACCCCCTGCTCAAAAGAGAGTGCACACGGCTCAACATGTACCCATGAGTAAGCATTAAGTGCTATATTATCTTTTAATTTTTTATAAACCTGCGGATGTGGTTCAAATGCAATAACATGCCCATTAGCCCCTGTTGACTTTGCCATTGTAAGCGTATGAATACCAATATTTGCACCAACGTCAATACAAACATTTCCTGGCCTTACAAGTCGCTTAATAATCTTTTCAATAAAAGGCTCATATGAGCCATAAAAAAACATCGACCACTCAAGATAGGAGGCTGTGTTTACATGAAAAAATGATCCATCCTCAAGCTGAATAATTCTGTTAATAGATGCATTTTGAACATTATCTGGGTTATGAATCATGCGTAAAAATGGATCAAGCCGGGTTAAGTGATATTTACGAGTTAAAAATGCAAGCTTTGTAACCCAAGCATGACGAATATTCATTACATTTCTCCTAATAATTGCGACCAAAAGGAATAAGTTTTATGAGCAATCGCCTCATGAGTATACAGCTTCATTACCCGCTCATATCCTTTTTTGGCATACTCACTTCGCAATGCATCATCACTCATTAAAAGATACAAACAATTAGCTAAGTGCAACTCATCAGACTGCCTAAAAACAACCCCTGCATCAGCTATAACATGGGGAATTTCTCCAGCACTACTGCCAACAACAGCAACTCGACATGCCATAGCTTCAATTAAAACATGCCCAAATTGCTCACGCCATAACAATGTATCGCACGAAGGAAGCACGACTATATCAGATAGCTGATACAAATCTCCCAACTTCTCATGAATAACAGGCTGCTTAATAAACACATCCTTTTGCATATTATTTTTAATAATTTCTTCTTTTAGTTGCTCTTCAACAGGACCTCTGCCAATAAACACAAGCTCCCAACCATCTATTTTTTCTCTTAAGCTTTTAAAGGCATTAAAGAGTAAAAAAATGCCCTTCTCTGCTACAAAACGCCCAAGATACATAATTCTTTTTTTACGAAGAAAGCTTGTTTTTCGAGCAGGAGAAAAAATTTTTTGGCTTACCCCCAATTGAGGAAGAACAATAATTGGCTTCCTTCCCAGGTGCTTATTAATTATTTTTTTTGCTTCTTGATTACCCGTAATTGCCCCATGAGAAAATGCACAGTTAAAACGTTCCACCCATCGCCAAATAAGATAATCCGACAATCGTGACTTTTGCTTCCAATTAACCCAGGTAAAAAAAATAAATTTTGGCTTTATTCCCAATAAGCGCGCACAGACGTAAAGCTGTGTATAACTCAATGCACAAACCCCTTGTTCAACATGTATAATATCAGGCCTGAGTTCTTTGAGAAGCAGATATAATTCTTTCCATAAATACCGATACCGCACCTCATTTCCTGCAGCAACTGCATCAAGTGCACGAAATCTACACCGTCCATGTCGGTGCACAACTCCTTGTTCAACTTTATGATTAAATAGACAAGTTGGCCATCGATTAGGGAAAATAACATCCACTGTAATATCATCATATAAATCAACAAGTCGCTTCCACTTATCACGATTAATAGTTGAAATATAGGTATGACTGACAACCAAAACTCGCATCACAATCCAACCTCCTGAATTGAATTTTTGGTCAAAGTCTTTTTTTTACGCTTAAATAACTTTGCTAACTCTGGGTATACAGCTATTAAACCCTGCTTAAATGTTTTATATACGACAGGATAAGAATAGTTTTTCTTTATAAAATCACGAGCATTAAGACTAAGTTGCTTATGCAACAACTTATTACGCAAAAGCTCAATAACATAACGAGCCATTGTTTCATCATCATCAATCGCAACTCTATAGCCAGTTATACCATCAAGTGTATAATCAACAGTTCCTCCACACATGGTTGCAATAACTGGAATACCATAAGAGAGAGCTTCAACACCAACAATCCCAAAGCCTTCTTGATACGATGAAATAACCATCACCTTTGCTCGCTGATATAATGCCTTCAGATCCGCATCACTTACTTGCCCAACAAACCAAATATTTTTCATACAAGGCTTATCTACATAATCCTGATATTCAATAGGTAAAGGTTTTTTTCCAACTACGACTAAACGAGCCTGATCATTTACCTGATGCACTTGCTCAAACATACGCAGTAGCATAGGAAAATTTTTACGAGGATCACTAAATCGTCCCACTGCGATAACAATCTGCTCATTCTTATTCTCTGATATATTGTCAGGCAGAGTAATAGGAAAACCACAGGAGACAAATTTGCGATCAACTCCAGGAACCACAAAGTTCAATTGCTTTGCAGAGTAACTACTTAAAGGAAAAATTAAATTCGCTGCATTAAGAATTTTCTTTTCAATAGCATTCATTCGCTTATAAGCACAAGAGTCAATAAGTTTACGCATACCAGTTAATTGAGCAACACGCTTATCTCTATCATCGTTATACAGCGTTGAGACCCACATAACAAATTTTTTATCAAGTAACGCAAGAGGATGTGCAGCAATACTCGTTCCACTCACCATAAAAAAATAATCATAGTCTTGCAAAAGCGTACGCCAATGATTAATAGTATAAGCATAGTGACCAGGCTCCCAAAAAGCCCATCGAGCTCCAACTTCAACACAGTTCATACCAAAATATGTTAATGAACGAGATGATGACGTAAGTGATCCCCGTTTAATGCTTGTTGCAATATCAGGATCAAATCCCAAAAAGAAAACAGTCGGTTCAAAATAATCTAAACAAAAATTATAAACAACCTTAACAGATGATAAAACGCCACCATATCGATAAGAATTTTTGAGCGTAAGTATTGCTATTTTTGGTTTTTTCATAGGCTATGCACCTTTTGATGATTTGTAAGCAACAAAAAAGAGGTCAGATGCAAGACGCTTTGCATTAACAATACCAAGACGACGAAATAAACCAATGCCTTTTTTGACCATAAATCGTGTTCCCTGTGGAAAAAATTCAGCAATAACTTGCGGAGAGACTCCTCCCTCTTTGCGTACTAATTCAACAGTAAAACCTGCTTCTTCTAAAGTCTCTTTGATAGTATCTGGGACATAATAACGCTTATGGGTCAAATCACTTCTATGATTAAATGTTAAGTTATAAGCTGGTAAAAATTGATCATCATCATGAGGAACAGAACCAAGCAAAACTCCTCCCGGTCGAGCAACCCTGAAAAGCTCACTTACAAATGAATGCTCATTTTCAATATGTTCAATGATATCAAAAGCAAAAATGGTCGAAAATTGATTATCTTCAAGAGCAAGAGGTTGCTCTAAATCTGCAGACATAAATCGGAATCCATTACTTGTTAGGTCTAATTTATCAATCGATAAAATATCCAAATGTGGCTTTTTCTTTACTAACCAGTCACTGTAGTAACAGTACCCAGCCCCAACATCAAGCACCGTCTCTCCTTTGAGATATTCTGTAATATATTTTACCTTTACATCAGACAATTTGCTTAAATCACTATCTAATTTGTTGCATTCCATGAGCATCCTCATTAAGTTAAATAATATTATAACGCCGAGAAAACCTGTCTGAGTAGTTTTGTTAATTCATACTCTTGCACCTTTTTATTACCCTGCCATGCAACCTCTTGCCGCTCTTGATCATGGTGGAGATACCAATCAAGATTGTCAATACATTCTTCTTGAGATGAAAAGCAACTAATACTCTCTTTTTCCTTAAAAAGAATGTGCGCCTGCTCTTCTGTTCGCTCAGAAAGCAAAAAAGCGCCACTAGCAGGCACCTCTATAGTTCTCATATTATGAGCATTCATATTTTGCGTTCGTATAAAATTTAATACAATCTTTGATGACTGCAATACCTGGACTAATTTTTTATAGTAAAGCGCAGAGCCCTGTACAGCACGTAAAACAAAGGAATCCTGAGCACAACTCCAACGATCTCCCCAGATTACAATATTTGAAGAGACCTTAGCACGCAGCACAGCTGCAAGCCACTGCTCTCGAGCCAATTCCCACGACCCAACAAAGCAGACGTCAAAGGCGGCATGATGATTTTTAGAAAGTTTTTGATTTGAAAAGATAGTTTTATCAAAACCAAAAGGAAAGTATTGTATATTTTTGCCCCCAGACGCTTGCAAAAGAGGAATAAGCTGTTGTGACCATATAAGAAAAGAATCATATATCGGTAATGCAAGCAACACCTCTTTATTTGAATTTCCATTCCAAAAAGTAAAGGGATTATCAGGATAAAAATTAATGAGATAAGCATTGCTATTGTTTTTTATCCATCGCAAAATTGAAGCTTTTAATAATTCCCCTTTAAGCACAAAAATAATATCTGGCTTATACTTTTGTACTTTATAACACAAGACCATATTTGCAATGAATGCTGGGTAGGCGCGATAATTAAATGCTTCAACGCTATACCCCAATTCCACAAGCGCATGGATGAAAGAGAGTGTATACGTGTAGTGACCTTTCTTGCTAGGAAGCACTCCAACAAGTAATACACGCTTTATCATATACTACCTCTCATCTAAAATTAATTAAATAATATTTCACTCATTCGACGAGCTGAGGCTGGAATTTCTATAAAAAATAACCAAAAATCTTTCCATGAACATGCAAGTTCACGAAATATTTTTGCCCAAAAAGTAATAACAGCAATACTCAACATCAACCCCATAGCAAGAGCCCCTCCCCATGCCTGAAAATAAAGAACAAGCCAAGGCGCACAGATAATAATCACCAAAGACTGCAATACTTGACTCTTCGTCAACACCCACGGATTTTTAAAGCCATACAGAAAAACCCCAGGTGCATCATCAAAAAAGGCCCGCAAAATACCATACAGCGTCATTACTTGATAAACAGAAATCATTGGAATCCATTTTTCTCCAATCAACCATGGAATCCAAGAGTGAGCGGTCAATGCCATAAGAGACTGCACTGGAATGAGAGTAATCATCTTAATAGTTTGGGACCGAACAAAAATTTTTTTTATTTCGATAGTATTAAATTGATATTGTGCATACAATGGAGTTGTCAAACGATTAAAAATACCAGTAAGCATAACGGGAAAAGTTGCCATGGAAAAAGCTTTTGCATACAAGCCAGCTTCATAGGTTGAGCACATTTTTCCAACTAAAAATGGCATAAATTCATAGATTGTCAGGCTTACAATCCCGCCAAGCCACGTTGCCAAGCCAAAGCTTGAAAAAAATGTACGAGCAATACGATAATCAAACTTTAGACCACATTTCCACGGACTAGCACAAAAGTAAGCAAAGGAAATAAAACCTTTATCAATGAATCGTTGCACAACCAGACTCCAGACCCCCCAGCCGTAAGAAGCGGCAAGACAGGCAAGAGCATAACTTAAAATAATATTGCCAAATTCAAGACCGGCAAGGGTATTAAGCTTGTAGGTCCGTTCTAAAATAGTACGATAAGTTAATCCTATTTTTTCACACCAATACACACCACATAAGACCATAACAAGATAAAAGTGATCGTGTATAAACGAAAAATCTGCAATATAATAAAAGGAAGTAAAGGTAATAAAAGGAATTACCCCCAAACAAAATCGAATCCAAAAATGGGTGCTTGCAGCCTGATCTAAAGGGATTTCTTTATGCGCCATAAACCCTTGCTCCCAGCCCCACTCTACAATCCAATTAAAAAAAATAAAGTAAAAAAGCAGCATAGCCAAAAGACCAAAATCTTGAGGCATCAACATGCGTGTTAGCATAATTGAAAACAACATATTGCATGCCATTCCACCATACTGACCAAGAAATAGTGATATAAAATTTTTTAGAATTTGTTTATGAGAAAATTCACTCATTACTCTCCCACAAGATTACGATATACATCATATACAGAATCTCCATATGTATCCCACCCAAGCTCTTTGCTCTTTTTTTGAGCCTGAATCCCCATCACCAGCAACTCTTCACGATGCAGATAACTCCATAATAAAGCTTCGGCCAAGACCTGAACATCTCCTGCTGCAATGATTCTTCCTTCAATACCATCACGTATAATATCTGGGCCACCCGTATTTTGAGTACAAACAACAGAGAGCCCACTTGCCATGGCCTCTCCCATTACCATCCCAAAACCATCTTCAATTGAAGGCAATACAAAAAGAGTTGCTGTTTTATAAATGTGCTTCAAATCATCGCGAGATAAAGGTCCCATAAAAACAATGGAATTATCATCTTGATACTGGGCTACTAATTTTTTAACATCATGCTGAATTGAACCAACAATAACTAATTCTGCAAACTGATCAAGCTCTTGCTTAATTTTTTTCCATGCCTGCAACAAAAGACGAATCCCCTTGCGTAAACAGACAAGCCCAACAAAGACAACACGAAAAACAGTGTCTGAACGGCGCTGATGTTCATCATAAAAAAAATCAATATCAGCACCACAAGCAACCTTAAGCAACTTGCAAGCAGGTACTCCTTGACGAACAAAACCATCATACACAAACTGTGAAGGTGTCATAATATAATTGGTCATCTCATACTCTGCACACATTTTTTCTTTATTCTCTTGTAAAATAGGAGGAGCCTTAAGCCCTGCGGCATCATACTCTTTTTGTAATAATCGCTCTTGTTCTAAAATATGGCTTGACCCGGACTCTACAATAACAACGCGAGATTTTTTTTTAATCTGCGGCATACTCCACCGACAATAATGAGCCCAGACAACAAAAATATCTACAAAGGGCATTGATGCTACTTCTTTTTTAAGAGTCGCGTCAAACCAATTATCTTTGAATCGATTAACAATAGAAGCCGGAATAAACTTACCCATTCTCAACCGGTTGTAAAAAATATCTATTAATTGACAGGCATAAACAGATGTAACTCGATGCTGAGAAAGTACCTGATAATCTGAAGCAAGAACACTCCCAGAATAGAGGCGTTCAAGCAGATTGCGTTTTTCCATTTGCTGAGCAAGACGAATGGCATGAAATCGTCCTGCAGCTGCTATTGCAACCTTCACATCTACTCCCGCTTACAATGATTTTGATTCAATAGTAATCTCTTTTTTCTTCAAAGCCTAGCATGCATTATAGAGGAGAACAACTTATCTCTTTTAGGCTTCTATTCAATAATAAGATGAGTACCTGGCTCCAAAGAAAGCGAAGCACCTGCATTACATTGAATAATACTTTGTTCAGAAAGAGAAAGAGCAACCCCCTCTGGTCCAGACAACTGACTTTGTCCATTTATAGTTAATCTTCCCCGAGGCTGAGCACTAAGAGAAGGCTGTCGGAATAAAGGAAAAAGAGGTGATGTATTTGTATAAACAAGCCTTGCAGAATCAAGAACAATTCCAGTTACCTCATCTCCTGATAAAACTTCATTAACATTTAACTCCAGGCCTTGACCAATTGACAATTCCCCCTGATTATCTAGTATAAATGTATTTGTAATAGTAAGACTCTTCCCTTCTCGCCCTCTAAGAAAACATGCATTTTTAAATACTACAAAAGTACTATTAAAGTTACTGCTTACCCCCCTCAAATCAATAAGCGTATTATCAAATTCAAGGCGACTAGGAGCAAGATCGGTGGTAAAAAAACGTGAATTAAGAGGGGTCCGAAAAAACATATCTTTAAAAACACACCTACTAACATTATTTGTAAATGCAAGTGATACATTTCCACTATTTATCAATATACTCCCTTTTCCCTGACCATCAAAAATTATATTTGACGTTACAATAATGCCATCAGTTATTAATTTATCTCTTAAAAAGAATAGAGTCTTATCTTCTGCTTGTAAATAACCACTTCCTGAAATAGCCACATCTGGGCCAAGTTTTAAATGATCATCAAGAATTAATGTCCCATTATTCATAACAATATCACCGCCAACTTGTTGAGTAATATTAATAATAACAGTACCATTGGGGGGCAAGTCAAATCCATCTTTAAAGTAAACATTCCCCCGTACTAATTCATAAGGTGTAAGAGAATAACGCGCATCTAGATAGATAGGCGTTACTGTTCCATCTAAGGTTGCATATACATTTTGAGTAGACCAAACTATGCATGCCAATAAAATACCGATTTTCTTCACTTCACACACTCCTTTAAATAAAGATTTCTTACTTTTTCCTTTTTAAATATACTCCTTTTTAAGTGGCTCCTGTTTTAGTTAGACATCCCATAAATACGTAACAATTTATTACATAAAATTATTACTCTATAAATTACTATAGCAAGAAATTAATCAAATCCTCTTGGCGAACTTTTTCTGACTTGCCACTCATCATATTTTTAATCATTACCACACCCTCTTTTTGCTCATCTTCACCTATGAGTAGTACAAATGAAGGCGCTAAACGATTTGCTTTTTTCATAAGATTGGTCATTGATGCCTCATCTAAAATAATATCAGCAGCAATACCTTGCGCTGTTAATTGTTGCAATAAGAGCAACCCAAGTTGTTTTTGTTTTGGGCCTAGGGGAAGTATAACATGAAGAGCTTGATCTTTCTTGAGCATAAGAAGATCTTGACGGGACTCAAGTAACATCAAGACTCGACCAATACCAATTGCAGCCCCAACAGAATCATAATCTTGTCGTCCATTTGTTTGCTTTCCAAGAGTATATCTTCCTCCACCACAAAAGGCATTTTGTGCTCCAAGCTCTGCAGAGGTAAACTCAAACACCGTTCGATTATAATAATCAAGACCACGCACCAACTTTTTATCTATAATAAAACTAACAGACATAAGTTCAAGCATAGTTGTTACCTGCTTCCATTCTTGAGCACTCTGCTCACTCAAGCAATCAATAATATTAGGAGCATTATCATACAACTTCTGACAATCACTGTTTTTACAGTCAAAAATACGAAGGGTGTTCACCTCTTTACGCTTCAGGCAAGTTGGACACATTTTATTTTCATATTGACCAAGATAGGTCAAAAGCTTTTCTCTATGATTTTTTCGATCTTCAGGTGAGCCAAGATAGTTTAATTTTAAAACGGCAGTATCAATCTTAAATTTTTCAAGAAAAAGATGATTAAGCATTGCAATAAGCAGACTATCATGCATTACATAAGGTGTATTAATAAGCTCAATATTGAATTGAGAGAATTGCCTCCAACGCCCTTTTTGTGGTCGCTCTCTGCGAAACGCTGGCCCATGAGAGAAAACTTTCCATGGACGCGCGGTCAAACTATTTTCACCATAAGCTCGAATAGTTGAAGCAGTAAACTCAGGACGCAAGCAGATACTCTCTTCACCATCCTGATCGAAAGTATACATTTCTTTTGATACCACATCAGTATGCTCCCCAAGAGCGTGAAGAAATAGTTTGGTTTGCTCAAGAATAGGCGTTTCAATATAAGTAAAATTATGCAAAGAAAGATGATGAGTCGCTGTCTCAATAAAAAATGTCAGCAATGATGTATCTAGATGATCTTGAGTTCCGCGCACACGATTAATCATAAATGTCCTTTCTGCATAATATTTCTAATAATTGCTAAAGCTGAGTATAGCGCAAAAATAGTTTTTTGTCTGATCTTATAAAGCTCAGATAAAAAACTATTTTTTTAAAACTTTAAGCCTTGTATAAGCCCTCACATTACACTCTCTGCCACCACATCAAACTAAAAATTACAAGCACCATACAAAAAAGACTCTCTTTATATAATTGACTTATTTTAAATTTTCGCTATAAGTAATGCATTAAATAATCACCTGGCATAAAACAGCACAGAAGGAAGTTATGCATCACTCATTTGTCACTCCTCTTATTTTTACACTTTTCTTTTTTTGCACCAATATTCAAGCAATGAATCTCTTCCAACAAAGAGAAGATTCTTCTACATCAGTTAGCAAACTTGTAGAACATCATCATATTGCAAAGGACTCACTTGACGAACTTGTTATTGCGGGAATTAGATTAATCAATTCTATTGGTTACCAATTTAAAGCACTGGCTGGAAATGGAATTCAAGCTTACAATGTCACCTATACACTACTCAATCCCCGAAATCGACTTCACCTTTTACGGCAGCCATGCTCCACACGCTACCTTTGTCGAGAGCTTTTGGCCTATTTCAAGGGAAGCCTGCAAGTTAATGAAGGCCTTGCCCAAGCCTCAAAAATTTGGCAGTCTTTAGCAGATGAAAAAGGATGCATTAATTCAAATTATGGCTACTATGTCTTTCATCAAAGAGTACCTGAGTTTGATAATAAAACACAATATGAGTGGGTCATTTCTTGCCTTTTAAAAAATCCAGACTCTCGAAAAGCATTTATTAATATCAACCAGCCCTTGCATAAACGTCTTTCATCTAAAGATTTTCCTTGTACTCTTGGCATGCAGTTCTTTATTCAAGAGAAGCATCTCTGCTCTGTTATTTCTTCAAGAAGTACAGATATTTTTACTGGACTTCCCTATGATATGGGATTCTTTTCACTTGTAACAGAACTTGTGTATCAAGATTTAAAAGAAAGAAATCCTACAACTTTTGCAGATTTACAGCTTGGTTATACAAGCATGAAGACTAACTTTACGCAAATTTATGATAAAAAAAAGAAAAATGCTTTTGAGCTACTCAAAAGTCCTCTTATTAATGATGCTAACAACATTGAGACACTTAACATTAAAATGCCTCGTATTGAATCAGCTCAAGATACATTGCACGATATTTATAATGAAACTCAAAACAGCCCAATCATGAAATGGATCTACACACATGCACAACTCAATTAAACCTAAAAAAATAGCAGCCGCAGTTATAGAACAAGGTGATAAAATTTTAATTGCACAACGTAGCAATAAAAATGATGGGCTTGAAAATAAGTGGGAATTTCCTGGCGGAAAACAAGAACCTGGAGAAACGCTTCAAGAATGTCTTAAACGAGAACTTTATGAAGAGTTTGGCATTGTCGCAAAAGTAGGAGAATATATTACCTGCAGCGCTTTCACTCACAAAAATACTTATTTTGAAATGGAAGTCTTTAAAGTTCCTTCATTTACAGGAACCATTACGCTTTTTGAACATAAAGAAATTCGATGGATAACTCGCAAAGAGTTACCAAATTTTGACTACCCCCAACCAGATTTACCAATTGTTGAATTGCTCATGAAAGAAAACCCCTCTCTTTAATTTGACCAAGGATATTGCATGTTTACAGTTTATAACCGACAAGCACTGCTTTCTTTATTTTGTTTTCTATCTCAACTCATTACTCTACAAGCACAACAATGCTATATTCTTACGCCTAACACTCTTAAAAAAGTTTATAAAAAAAAGTTTCCTAATAACCAAATAGAACAAGATATTTTATTTGGCAAATGTGCAGAAATCAGGGAAGCCTTAAAGGCCGCTCTATCTATCAAATGCAACTCAATTGAGCAAGCATTAACCAAGGCTGGCTTTGTTAAAGCAAAGAGGCTAATAGCTTGCGAAAAACCAGAATATATTTTGCATGAACGACTCTCCCAATCGACCCTTCCTGAAACACTTTCAGTAAATTTTAGCACTTTGCTTTATCAGCATTTCATCAAAAACCTTGAAGAATATTTCCCACCAAACAGACTAAAAACAATCCTACAAATTAACCTCAATAATGAGACAGCATCTTGCTCTTGTTTTTTTGTTCAAGAAATAGAAAAGGCATCTCTTTCTCAACAAATTAAAGAATAAACGTTTGAAGTTTTAGACAAATTAACACCTCAAACCCAAAGCATCAAAGTAAGTAAATAATAACTACTCCCTTGAAGCCTTCTTTTCGCCTTAAAATGATTATCTCCTCAAAAATATATGACTATATTTTTATCATGCATTTAATCGCTTATTTTATTAGATATGACTAGAGGGTAAATAATAGGGGCTAGCAATAGAGTCCAAGAATAACACCCTTAAATTAATAAATCTCTCGCTCATGCACTTTAATGTCATAAAATTATTTCATGAACTTACTTGATTTTTATAGCAAATCAAGCACCCTATAACAAAAAGAATGATAATCATTCCAGAAAAAGGAGAGCTCGTGAAAAAAGCCGTTTTAGTTACTGGAGGTGCTGGGTATATAGGATCGCATGTTGCCTATGCCCTTCACATTCAAGGATACCATGTTATTATTCTTGATTCATTTCTTCATAAACAATCGATTCCTCTCAACTGGGGAACTACTATTAATGATGACTACGGCAATATTGATATCCTAGACCAACTCTTTTCAACGTACGTCATTGATGCAGTTATTCATCTTGCTGGGTACATTGAGGTTGGTGAATCAGTTAAAGATCCTGCACGCTTTTATCACAACAACGTTGTCAAAAGCCTCACTCTTTTTGATGCTATGAAAAAACACAATGTAAAAAAATGTATTTTTTCTTCTAGCTGCGCGGTCTATGGAAACCCAACAACACTGCCTATTAATGAACAACACATACTCGCCCCTCAAAACCCTTATGGAAAAACAAAGTTAGCAATTGAGTTTGCACTGCAAGATTATGCCCAAAGCTATGGATTTTCCTATATAATTTTACGTTATTTTAATGCAGCAGGAGCTTCTCCTGAGGCACATATTGGCGAACAACATGTACCAGAAACTCATGTTATTCCACTCTTGCTCAGAGCAGCTCGCACTAATAGCACCTTTACTCTATATGGTAATAACTACGAAACAAAAGATGGAACCTGCATTCGAGACTATATTCATGTACGAGACATTGCCAATGCACATCTTAAAGCATATGCTCATTTGCAAAAACAGGCCCGTTCAAACATTTTTAACCTTGGCACAGGTGTTGGAAAAAGCATACAAGAGCTCATTGCTACTGCAGAAAAAGTATGTAATAAAAAAATTGCTCTATCCATTAAACCGCGCCGGGCAGGAGACGTAGGTATTCTTATTGCAGACCCTCAAAAAGCTCATCAAATTCTTGGCTGGCGTGCAACTCACTCAGACCTTGTTGAGATGTTTTCAAGTGTCTATTTATGGGAAAATGATCAACAAAAGAGGTCTACAACTCATAAAAACCTTAAATCTGAAACTCAAACATTCAAACATAGCAATCCATAGCTCTATTTTTTCTTCAGAAACAATTCACGACATCAAAGAGAATAATCTTAATTATTTCCTTGCAGGGAGCATATGGTCCCTGCTCTTCTTCATGATAAAATATTAAGGAATTTAATATGATAAAAAAGTATAAAATAGAACTTCTCTGTATTATAAGCATAGCATTTATTGTTAGAGCTTTTATTTTTATTGGATATCTTAGTGACAAAAATCGCTACTGGCAAGTAGACTCTGGAACTTATCACCATGTTGCAACTTCGCTTGCAACAGGAAAAGGGCTCTCTAATCCCGACGGAACTGATCACTTTTATCGCGTTCCCGGGTATCCATTTTTTTTATCTCTATTTTATCGAATAATCGGCATTGATACCAAAAATGTCTTGTGGCCACAAATAATTATTGCTTCTCTTATTCCAGCACTTATCTTTCTACTTTCCATAACACTCTTTCCTGAAAGTTATGCCGTTGCTCTATTATCTGCAATCTGGTCTGTAATTCACCTAGGCTTTGTCTTGTATTCAGGATTTTTTATGACCGAGAGTCTTTTTATTTTTTTTTTACTACTTTTTTTCATTCTCTTTTTGCCTACTATTAGATCATCTTCCATCACTGAAAAAAAAGATTTTCCACTTTTGGCTTCTTACTATACTTACTTATTTGACCCCCTTCCTGAAGCTCTTGGCGTATATCATTTTATTAAAGACAAAGAGGCCAAACAACAAATCTTATCATACACAACAATCAAATATTCCTCACATCAAGAAGAAGCTATCGTTAACTGCTTGTGGGCCGGCATGCTCCTTGGCTGCGCAGCTCTTATACGTCCAGTAGGTCACTATCTTCTTATTCTATCAGTTATCATGCTCTTTCTTTTTCGACCTTCATGGTCCGACAAAATTAGTACAAGCTTTAGTCTCACCCTTGGCTGGCTCTTAACAGCGAGCTGGTGGCTTATTAGAAATTATGCGCTACTTGGCCACTTTTTTTTCCACACACTTCCAGGAGGACATTTTCTTTATCTTTCAGCAGCTCGTGTTGCTATGGTACCCTACCAATGCACCTATCAAGAAGCCCGAAAAAAATTACATGCAGAAGCTGATCAATTAATGTATGAAAAAAGAGAAGAGCTTAAGCGCCCCCTCTCTCCCATTGAGGCATGCCTTATAAATGAAGAATTAGCAAAAAAGTACTTTTTGAATAACCCATTTATCAGTCTTAAACTATGGGCAACCGATATATTTCGCACTATGTTTTCACTCTACTCTGCTGAAATTCTTTATCTTGAAAATAATCGCAAGGAAATTGCCTACTTTGATAAAAGACATGGACTATGCCGTATGATTATGCGCTACCTTTTCCCTGAAACAGACTCTTGGAAACTTAAAATTTTAGTATATCTTGAAATTTTTCTCTTTTTTATTGTACTCTTGGGATTCGTGGGGGCTTTAGCTAAGGGCTTGCTTTGCTCACATTTTATTAATCTACGCGAAAAACTTTTAAACTGCATTCCCTTTATGGCTCTTTTTATTATCATCTCTTTGGCTGGAGGATATGCTCGAATGAGACTCCCAATTGAACCTTTTCTTATTATATTTTCAAGCTGGTCGTGGATACAAAATACGAAAACTATAACCAAACAAATTAAGAGAAAGTTACAAAAAAAGGCATAGCAATGATACATCAAAAAAGAATATCATATTTATTTTTGCTCTTTTTTATTAAAACTTCTTACTCTCTTAACAATCAAATAGCCTCTCATCTTCAACTACAATCAAAAACACCTGAAGCCCCCTACATAAAACAATTTTACATGATCAGTGATCAATATGGCACAACAGGATCTCTTATCATCTTAAAGATTGCATCATCAACTAATGAGCAAATTGAATGGATGAAGCTACCAGTAAATGTGCTCTATGATCAGAAGAGCAAGCTTGAACAAGAAGTAATTGCAATAGGAAAAATCAACTATTCCTCCCAAATAACAATGCAAAAGCTTGAAGATGAATACAGCGCTCTGCATCCATGGGAAAAGCTCATTAAGGGGAAAAAAATAAAAAATGAAATTGAAGCACTTCAACAATCTCACCAAAGATTACTAGATCGCATTGAAAATATTATGGAAACAATGCAAATAATTAACCAAGCAATTGGCTTTCACCAAACCCACACCTTTGAAATTTACTATCCTTCATCGTACAACAATAGAGTAGAAATAATTCATATTATGCCCCTCAGGCAAGAACTTATAATACTTAAAGAGAGCCCCTCTTTTCAAATAATTACAAGCTACCAAGAAAAAGAGAGCAAGCCCTCATTGCACAATAACAAGGAGTATCAACAGGCAAAAGAAGCCCTATTCAATCAGTTACGTGATCTTTATAGAAAGACTAAGTTTTACGCTGCTCGCGCACAAGAACTCAATCTTGTAGAAAAAACAGAGTTTGATCTCATACAAGAAGAAATATCATACTTGGGGAAAAACCTTATCTAACCTCAAAAGTATAAAGGAGTTTTAAAATGATATACAAAAAAGAATATCTTCTTGCAGTCAGCACTATCTTTTTTACTATCCAGCTACGCACAGAACAGGCAGAGCAATTTCTTGATAAATCATATGACCAAAGTGCTCTCTATATCAAAAACTATAAACGCATTCAAAAAGAATATGACACAACTGGTGTGAAAAAGTTATTAAAAATTGTCAGTGCAACAAATGATCAAATCTACTGGATTACCCAAAAAGAAAGCGAGCTCCTTGAGCATAAAAAACTCCTTGAAAATGAATGTCTTGTGCTACAAGATGCAGCAAAAAAGGTACATGATAAACAAGCACATTATAATGCCTATTGCAACATGATGAGCGAAACAGAGAAAATTGCTAACAAAAAAGAACTAGAAAGCGTTGCAAATAAAATAGTAGAAGAACAAAAAAGCCTTACAAATAAACTTAATCAACTTGCAAATCA
>CAYMBP010000003.1:0-13211 GCA_964388745.1 uncultured Pseudomonadota bacterium
GTCACATACCGAGATGAAACAACTTGGTCACGAGGATCTTGAAGCTTATCAGTATCATCCTTACGCTCAAGCTCCACCTTGCGGAAAGGAACATTAAAACGAACACCAATGCGCCCCTTACCCCATGCTGACATTTCAAACTTACCACCGATGTTCATACCTTTTTCTTGGTGCTCAACACGAGGCTTGTAAGTAAGAATTTTGAAAAATGGGTTATAGTTTTCTGCATCATAATTCACGGTACCATTGTAAAACGCATCTTGGAATTGAAATTCAGACTTGTTGAAAATTAATGCGGTCAATGGCTCTGTATTTGTTCCATGTTTTAAAAATGCTTTATGCGCTTCTTTGTAGTAGACCGAGCTCCACATATTGAACCACCATGAGCAGTCCTCTTCTTTTGGGAGCTTGAAAAAATCATAACGAAGCGGCCCACGTTCAGAGAGGTACGGCGTACGATACTCAGACGCAAAGGCCGAGCCCGTAATCAGCACCCCTGCAAGCGCGAGAGCTTTTACGTTGTTTTTCATAGACATCTCCTCAATTCATTCAATTTTATACACTTTTGTGCACATTTTTATGTGTGGAGAGAGGCGTTAACCTCTCTCCAATCTAAGATGACTATCGAGATATTACGAATCGTGTTGGGGTGCCAGTACCATACGCACCAAGTGAACCACTGTTACTTGCAGCTTCTACATTTCGTGAATCTGCTCCAATAATATTTGGATTTTCATCACGAACAATTTCTGCAGTACCAGAAGCTACACCAGCAGCAAGTATTGGTGCATATTTTGGTGTAGATCCAGGATCTGAAGTTGTATAATCAAATACATGTTCATGATCATCAATTGCGAAGTTTACTTTCTTCTGGAAGGTTGTTCCTTGTTCGTTGAATGGCTCAATGTTTAAGAGAGAGAAGAAACTTGGTCCATCAGCAACGGTAAATGCTCGACCAGCGCTATTTCCGAATACAACCGATGGAACATCTTCTTGACGGTGCTCAAGCAACTTACCTGAAGCAAGAATACCATACCGCTCATCAAGATCTGAAAGGCCACCAGCATAATCCCATACGTTCACGGTGTACACGGTGTTGTTTTCAGTAAACGGAACATGCATCAAGTTACCACCACCACGAACACTTACTTCACCTTGGCCGTTAAGCGCCCAGCGGTAGCTGTTTGCAGGACCAATTGCCATGAGTGAAGATTCATTGCTTGAACCATCAACCATGTTGTTGTGAATGAACATACCACGAGTTAATTCAACGTTAACATTGTTTACGTTGTAAAGCTGGCGAACCTGCCATGCACGTTCAATGTCTGGGTTGAATTGTGGATAACCATCTTCGTTTGGTATTGCAGCACCTGTTGCATCAAGCACTGGGTTTGGACCAATGATCAAGCCACTTGGAGCAGTTGATGCAAGCTCTGTAGCGCGTCCGTTTGGATTACCAAACTTACGGATAACACCCGCACCAAATCCTAAGAAGCCTTCACGAGCAATGGTTACATCTGCTAAGCGACCATTTGTCAAGATAGTAAAGTTAATTGAATGGTTACCTTGATTTTCTACTGATTCACCAAATGGATCTCCAACAAGTGCGTTGCGATCATATGGGTTACCAATTTCAAGGGCACCACCACCAACTTGGCCGTTACCAATGTGGAGTGAGCCTTGACGCTGAATAGAAACAACAAGGTTGGTTTCTGGTGAAAGGTCATCAGATTGTACACCAACAAGCGCACCATCATTGACTTCCATTGCTGCATTTCTGTTCAACCAGATTTGAGCCTTACCAACTATCTTACTACGAACATCATCAATTGGAGCTGATGGTGTTTCGCTTGCAAGCGCTGCAGCTTCGTCATCGAACTGACGTCCAACAACAGGGTCTGGTCGGCCTTCAAAAATGAGTTTTGCATCATCGCTGAAGTAGAGTACTAAGCCATCATTGTCAGGAAGACGAAGTCGTGCACCTTCTTCAAAGATTAAGCAGACCTTACCTTCAAACGCAATCATGTGCTGCTTACCTGCTGGAAGATTTTGAGCAAATGAACGAAGATCAAGTTCACCGTATGCAGGAACACGAATTTCACGATCTTTAGCTGAGTAGAATGTCAACTTGTGTGCACTCGCATCATCAGCAATATCACTGAAGCTGTCTGTTGCAACAATCGCAAGAGGATCAGAAACAATTAAGTTGGAATTAACTTCAACTTTACCATTACCCATTGGATAGATGGAAACAAAGTCTTTACCAAGAATGTTCCATGCATTTACTGAGTGAGCATTCCAGTCACGATCACCAAGGCCAATGCATCCACCATATTCTAAGAATAGAGCAGCATGTGCACCTTCACCAACAAGTCTCTCTGTTGCAAGGTCTCGTGTTGTCTTCTCTGTTGCAAACTCTCGAACACGACCAATAATAGGAAGCGTTGTGTGTCCAGAAACGAGAAGATGGAATGGATCAGACATAGTAGCACCAGCAACACGCATTTGCTGAATAGTATCGCCAGGACCAACATAAAGAAGGTCTGTTGGCGCAGTTACTGGCCCAGCAATGGTTTCTGTTGAACGAAGAGCTTTAAGCAACTTGCTCTTTACAGGAAGTTCTGGAACACCACCAAGAGCTCCGTCTACATCACCACGGTATTCTCTATAGAACCAACCAACAAGCATTTCTTCAATACCTGTTCGATCAGCATATGGTTGACGCTCTCTTTGCCCACAACTTGAAGCCGCATTTGGCTCAGATAACTCATTGCGTGCAGGAAGACGTACAAATCCACGACGAGCACCAGCACCATCAACGTTAGCTGCAAACATTTCTGCTGTAAAGCCATACGGTTGAACTGCATAATTTTCCCCAAAGACGGTTTGGTCATGAGGAAGATCTATAACACCTGAGTACTGCTGAGTACGTGTATTTGTTTGCTTGTCGTAATCACCCCAAATACGCTGTGCTATGATTGTATCAACACAAAGTTCTGAAGGTTTGATTTCTGGTCGACCAACACCTGAGCCATCAAAACGTGCGCCAGCAAGTGTTACATTTTTAGGTGTGACAGAAATCTTTCCACCGTGATCAATGTAGAATACACCATTATCATCACCACTTCCTGTTGCAGGTACGGCTGCACCAAAACCATCAAAGTCAAATGCACCAAGGCACATTACTTTGCCATCAATAGTTAAACATGCAGGACGAACGAGTAACGCATCAAGCTCAAAGAGGTCTGCGTCAGCAGGAGAGGTTAATTCATCTGGATATGGGAAGAAAATTGAATCACCCATAGCCCGAGGCCACCCAACGTGAACATTATTAATACCATTATCGGTTATACCAATAATGAAGAGGTGGTGACCACGTTGCAAGTGTTGTGAGCTTTCTGGAACACCAGGATGGAAATGACGCTGAAGTACAGGCTCACAAGTACCAAATGAAGTATCACCATTTTGTAATGACAAGTTAATCATTGGTTGATTACTGCAATCATAACCTTGATCTACAGGAACGCCACCAATTACTTGAGGTGAGTTGTGTCTGAACACATTACAATAAGCTGTTTCTAAACCAAAGTTTGATTGGTCAAGAATGTCTTCACAAACTTGGAAGTCAACATCATAAAGAATATTGGTCATATTAGCAAGCATGCTACCAAGAACAAGCACGCGACCATATCCTGTCAAGCCTGTATCAAGGCGATCACCATGATCATAAAACTTGAGTGATGAGTTATTGCTTCCACCTAATCCTGAATAACGTCCACCTGTTACTGTGTTCAAGCTAGGAACATCCATAACTACCATACGAACGCCAGTAGCACAGAGTGATTCTTGCATGTGAACATGTGAGTTAAACAAGCGAAGCTCTGGTGTTCTGTATCTGTCTGGATCAAGATCGATTGCAAATGAAAGACCGTTAGGATCAAGAAGCCATGCAATTTCTGAGTCTACTAACTCAGGAATTGTTGTGAATGAGAAATGATATCGCTCACCACCAACAATTGCAGGATCTGATTGAGGTGTTGCATTTACTAACTTAGTTGCATCTGAATGTACAAAATGTGAATCAAAAAATGACATGAAGTTATTCATGAAAATACCTGGTGAATTGTACCGAGCGTACGTTGTGCCATCAGCAAGCAATGGACGTAAGAAACGTGATCCATCAGGCAAAATTTCTTGACCTGTATGATCCATCCAGACACTTACTGCTCGAACAACGCCTGATGATGACTTCACAGAGTCTTCATCATAATTACGCTGCACAGGATCTACCGCATATGGATCTTCAACAGTTCCACAATAAGTATCAATCACATTTCCTGCAGCATCAAGCGAATCTATTGGTGTTTCAAGAACGTTTGGTCGAGAAATAATTCGGACTGGACCTTCAACGTCAAGAACGTGCTCACCTTCACCAATTTGAACCGTTTGAAAGCTTGGTAGCAATTGGAATCCATCATATGTCACTGCTTCAGGAACATCTGGGAACGAAGGATTTACACCAAAATCACCAACAGCAAGTGATGCTAAGTAATCAGCAAATGGATCGGTAAATGGCTCAAGAGCTGGAAGCAATGTAAGAGGATCAGCAGGATCATTATTAAGGTCAAAGTAATCACCCCAGTAGTTAAATGCATAACCATCTGTAGTTGAACCAGATGACCTCATGTACAATGCACCATTTCCACGAAGCTGAATTTCAGCTTGGCGTACATCTTCTGGTGGACGAGTAAATGGATCGGCAACAACAAAGTCTGTTGATGCAAGCGTAAACGGATTACCCGTAAATGCTGGCGCTGCAGGATCTGGATATAATCGAGGATCAAGACCATCAATTATTAACGCTGATGGGTTACGTCGCTTGATGAAAATCTCATCAACAAAGAAATCAAACATTGCAGGAGCATCCATGTTATTTACAAATGCAGCAACGTGATCACAGTAAGTGTTGTGATAAATATCAAGCTTACCATTTACACCAACAACAAATCCTTTTCTTGTTGGAATATTAAAGTTATCAGGATTTGAGGCTGCCCAGAAGTTTCCTTCTGTTTGGAAGGTAATTGCTCCAGCACCATCAAATTCAACATTATATAAATCCCAATACGGATCAGACATCAACTTACCATGGTTTGCACAATCATTAAAAATGAGCAAGCCACGTCGGTCATCAAATGTTGGCGCATATGGAACACCCGGGTTTGATGCCATGTGTTGTGCGTATGCTGAATTATCGGTAATTGCCATGATAGCTTGTCGACCAGCAGGAGCTGAAAGATCAACCGTTGTGCCAACAAGATCAGGGAAGAATTCACCTGCATCTGATTCTACAAAGTGTCCAGCAATAACAACTGAGCCATCATTGAATGGGAATTTTTCGGTCAATGCCAAATAATCATCAAGAGTATTATCGATACCGAAGAAATATGCACCACGAATCATCAAGATCATTCGACCTGAGCCGGTACCAGCATCACCATCTGGGTTAGATACATCAAATTCCATTGATCCAAATCCACCTGGAGCAAAATCACCAAGCGTATCTACTTCACCAGTAAAATTATCTGATAAGTAAGTAATCAATGAGTTGTAACCAACATAGATCATATTGCGCAATGATGGGTCTGCTGGAAATGGAATATTTGGCACAGTTGTAGGATCTTGCTCTGCAACTGTCTTACGCTCAAACACTAGTTTGTTTTGACCTTTGGTTACTTGATCAAGTGTTTGGTCCATAGTGATATAGACACGTGTACCACCAGCACTATTAAAGAAGCCGGTAAATGCAGGTGTTCCATCAATAGGGAACTGTTCGCAACCATCAATTTGATCAATAAAGAGTGAAGACCCTGTGTCTAGGTCACCATCAAACAGAATTTGAGTACCATCAGCCATGCGGAAACATGTGCGTCCTGCACCATTGAAAGTTACAATCATGTCGGTAAAATCAGCAGCTGCTGGATCAACCGTACGACCAGTAAACTCTACGTTCCAGTCAACATTGAAAGTAATCTTTCTTCCTGTTGGACAATTAAAGAAGATCTGAGAAAAACCAAGACCATAAACACCACCACCATCAGTCTGACCAACAAGTTGACCAGCATCCATAGTCGTACCATCTGCAATGCCTGGGTCAATTGGTGTTGTACCAAGACTGTTTTGGTATGGCTCAAGCACAACATCACTTTTTAAATTGATGGTCAAGTCTTCTGACGCAGCATCAACAGTAACGTCACCGTCAACTTTTAAAGTAACGGGAATTGGAAATCCGCCACCATCAAGCACACGGTTAAGTGCTAAGAATCCAGGATTATCAAGAGGTAAACCATTATCAATCAATGGAACACCATAATCATCAAATCCATCTGGGGCTGCAGGATCAAGCAACTCACCAACAATATTTAATGTTGTATCTCCACCTGGGATCACTGATGCATCCCCTGAGAAGAAACTTGAGTTAAATACAGTTGGAGGAGCCCCCCCAGCAGTCAAACCCGGATAAGGATTAAAGTTTTGAGTAATCGCATCCCCGAAGAAATATGCACCACCCTCGGTAGCATACCCTTCCGCATCTACAACATCCCCAATCGGTGCCCAAGTAAATGGACGAACCGACATGAAGGAAGCGCCTAGAATCGAGAAGGCGAGGAGCATTTTTTGAAGCTTTTTCTTCACCATAGCTTCTCCCTTTTTAGGACAAACTTCAACAACTACACACTTTTCTTTATAAACCTTTAGTAACCCCTACGTGCTCGACCTCCTTTCTCGTTTTGTATGGTAAAGCTTGCAAAGCTTACTGTTCCTAAACTAAAGCCAATAACATACCAACATTCATTAAACTACTAACATTAATCTTAGATAATAGGCACCAAGCAGATAGAGTAAGGATCGAATAGAAAAAAGATACGCCGTGCGCAATGCATGAAGAATGATATGAACAACCACTCTCTACTCCCTTACTTCCTTTTTTTTACACTTGTTACAGCGTCATGTTTTACCATATCTCCTGTACCTTAAATGTCAAGACATTTTATTTTGTTGAACAGCTCTGTCGGCAATGCGCTCTTCTACCATCTGGTGCCTCCTTATTAAAATAAGATAATACAAACAAACAACTCTTTAACGTGTAACGTTGCACCCTCTTGAATGATTGTACCCAGTCTTTTATACTGAGCAAGTTCCCTTCTGAAAAATTGCGTACTAGTTTAAACGTTTTTGAATATAAAAAGTAAAGACTTTTGTCAAAAAAAAATTGGAGAATCCCATGAATTCCCATCAGGTGCCGTTTTTCTCACTTCATAATCAAACCCACCGACTAAGCGAAGAGCTCGCTCACGCCATACAATCAGTCATCAACAAACAGCAATTTGTTGGAGGTCCTCATGTTGAGCTTTTTGAAGAACGTCTTGCAAAAAAAGTTGGAATCAACCACGCCATTGGCGTCAACTCAGGAACAGACGCACTCTGGCTCTCGCTTAAAGCTCTTGACATTCAACCCAACGATATTGTCTTGACCACACCATTCTCCTTCATTGCATCAAGCAGTGAAATTGCAGCACACAAAGCCCACCCTGTCTTTATTGATATTGACTCTGAAAGCTATAACATCAACGCTATGCTTATTGCTCAGTGGCTAGAACAACATGCAGAAATAAAAAATGGCATGTCATTTCATAAAGAGACTGGTCAAAAAATTTCTGGAATAATTACCGTTGATATTTTTGGCCAACTTGCTGCATACGAACAGATTAAAAAAATTGCTCGCACATGGAATCTCTGGATTATTGAAGACAGCTGCCAAGCAATTAACGCCTATGCAACAGTGCAAACTGATTCTGAAAAACAAGAAAAAAAATACTGCGGCAGCTTTGGAGACATTGGCACATTTTCATTTTACCCAACTAAAAATCTTGGGGCATTTGGAGATGCCGGCGCCTGCGTTACAGATAACCCTCAACTTGCAAGCCGCCTTAAGCGATTACGCAACCACGGGCGAGCTTCTCATTACCACTATGAAGAACTTGGCATAAACAGTAGAATCGATGGTCTGCAAGCCGCAATCCTTACAGTTAAACTCAGCCACCTTGACAGCTGGACACAAAGACGCCAAGAGATTGCTCATTATTACAATGAGCAATTTAAAGAAATTACAGCTCTTACCACTCCTGTTACGTTGTATGGAGAACATGTCTATCATCAATACAGCTTACAAGTTGCAAAAAATTCAAATCAAGATAAATCATTACGAGATGAGTTAATTGCATACTTGCATGAAAATGGAGTCGGATCTCGCATTTTTTACCCTGAAACCCTAGCCTCTATTCCATTTTTGTGTACAGATAAACGACTTGTTACTACAATAGAAAAGGCAGAACAAGCAACACAAACAATTCTTTCACTACCAATTTGGCCAGAACTTACAGATGTTCAAGTTGAGTACGTTGCAGAAATAATACGTAGCGCGCCAATGCTACAACAAGTTCCACCTCATAACTTTTATCAATCGAAAGCAGCATGATCACTACAGGAAAACTTATTACCATTGAAGGCATTGATGGCTCAGGGAAAAGCACTCTTTGCAAAGCTATTTTTACAAAACTAGAAAAAAAAAAATACAGCTGCCGGCTCACTAAAGAGCCTGGCGGCTCTGAGCTAGGTAAACACTTACGCACCATTCTCCATGAGCGAACAAACCCTCTTAGCGATAAAGCAGAATACCTTCTTTTTGCTGCTGATCGGGCACAGCACTTTGACAGAGTTATTCAACCCTCACTTAAAGAAGGAAAAATAATCATCTCTGATCGAATGGCGGACTCTTCTCTTGCTTATCAAGGATATGGGCGAAGTCTTGACTGCTCTATGATTGAAGCAGTGAATCACTGGGCTATGAATGCCATCAAACCAGATGTAACTATTTATTTAAAAATTGATATTAATACAGCACTCAACCGGATTAAACAATCTCGGGATTCGCTAACAGCATTTGAACAAGAAAAATATCTTTTTTGGCAGCGAGTAACCGCAGGCTTTGAAGAAATTTTCAGCAAGCGCAGTAATGTTCTCACACTTGATGCTAGACAATCTACTGAAGAATTAGCTACTCATGCCATTGATTATTTAGAGAAAAATTATCTGAAAAAACATGGACCTTAATTAATGAGCAAGCCTATGAACAAAAATTCTAATCATCAATCAGAATCATTGCATATGGCGAGGGATCCTGAAAATTTTTTCTGTTCACTTCCTGAATCGCACACTCACAAATCCTCTTTGAATAACAATCACGATAGAATAATGTATTCATATAACACTCTCGACAAGAAGTCCTTGGCAAGATTGTATAACAATCAACCCTGGCTGTTTTCGCTCAAAATATATTCTACACAGCCTATTCGAAAGTCCTATGAATAATTATCATCTTCCAACACAAACAACTCTTCTTCTTGGATCACATGATCAAACCGCTCACTACTCTCAACGTATTCTACAAGAAAGGCTTTGCTCTCAAAAAAATAAAACAGAAGAAGAGGCCTCTGAGTGTTTCTGCAGACCATGTCGTCAAATAAAAAATCAGCAACACCATGATATCATTTTTGTTTCACCAGAAGACAACTACACACTTGACGATATTTCAATTATTTTTGACCGCACACGATTCGCTACGCAAGAACCACAGTATTATCTTCTTTTTAACATACAACGCCTCACACAAGCAACTGCAAACAAACTCCTCAAGCTTCTTGAAGAGCCCCCTGCTCATCATTACTTTATTCTTCACGCAGACAATGAACAGATAATTCTGCCAACGATTAAGTCTCGATGCGCAATTATAAAGATGCACGGCTATGAAGATGACTGCTCCATCAAAAATCACCCTCTACTTAAATACTTTTTAGACAATAATTACAATCCATTCAATTTTGAACAGACCCTCAAAGAACTTCACCCATCAGATAAAGAGAGCATTGATCTTGGATATGAACTTCTTAGCCATATGAAAAAAGAGCTTGTTATAGCCCTTCAAAAAAAAGAAAAAAGGCAAGCCGCTCTTATAAATACAATTCATTTTCTTATTGATCAGTTAAAGCAACCGCCCCAACCAGGAAGCTCAGAACTTTTTTGGAAAAATATGTATCTTTCATTTCCGAGAAAACAATGATTGCGCGCATCAAAAAATTTAGCCTTCATTATTTTCTCACTCAATTTACCATTACACTTGTCTCACTCCCCATTCTTATTCAATGGGGAATTAGCATTTCAACTGCAAGCCTTGTTGGCAATCTACTTTTTCTACCTTTTCTCGCAACGTTTCTTTTTGGATGCTCTATTCTTTTTATGCTAACTTTAGTCGGTTGCACATGCACCGCTTTATATCTTTTCTTAGAATGGGTAGTCAAAATATGGCACCTTATTTTAGACCAAGGATCAACTTCATGGCTTGTAAGCTTTGCTGCGCCACCCATAATTCTTTGCTGGATTCTTCCGCTCCTTTCGCTTGCATACCTTATCACCACACGACAGACCATCCAACGAAAAGCAATGATAATTGGCACCCTACTTGGTGCTCAACTTACTTTTCTTCAACTTTATACATGGAAACAACAAAGAGTACGCTCAGTATGCACGCAATTACCTAAAATGCTTATTTTTTATGAACCATCTATTGGCGTTATTGTGCATGATCAAGGCTTTTTTAGAAAACAAGACCAGGGTATGAATATTATTCCTTACAAATTTATGCCCACACTAATTCGCACCTATGGTACTCGGACAATTAGTTATTTAATTATTGATGCAGGATTTAACTCATTTACTCATGCACTTCAACTTTGCTCATACGCTCAAGTTAAAACTATCATTATTCCCAAAACAAAGAAAAAATTTACCAAAAAAACATGGTTCCACTTTTTTGAGCTCAAACGACATTGTGAAGAAAAAGGGACGAGACTCTTACGTTACCTTCCACATACAATCAAAGAACTTGCTGAGCGGCGCTAAGCACAGCAATGAGATCCGCAAAAGAATAGCCAGAAAAAATAATATCGTGCGTTACTTTAATCAGAGGAAAGTGAAGATTTTTTTCTTTCATTATCTCAACAAGAGAACGAATAGTATTAATACCCTCAGGCAAGACACCTTCTCGGCTCATATGCCCAAACTGCATCCCTTGTCCGAGCTTCACTCCAAATGACATATTCTTACTTAAAGAACCAAGGCTCGTCAAAATAAGATCCCCAAACCCAGACAGGCCATACAAGGTTTTTTGCTCTGCGCCAAAGTAACTTGCACATTGAGCCAACTCATCAAGTCCGCGAGTTAAAATAAATGCACGAGTATTATCTGACGCTTGTGCTCCAAGAGCAATTCCCATCGTCAATGCAATCACATTTTTAAGCGCACCTCCAAGCTGGACCCCTATCTTATCATTAACAATATTTATTAAACAATAATTACAGCTAACAAGCTTGTTAATCAATATTGCAAGACCTGCATCATCTTTTTCAACGGCTAAATCAATACCTGTTACTTCTTGCGCTGCAAGATCTCGTGCAAAACTTGGACCGCTAAAAATTGCCGTCCTACACAAACGATTAAATACATCATCAATAATTTGAGAAGGAACAAACCCTGTTTTGTTTTCTATACCCTTGCTCAATACTACCCAAACATGCTGATCTGTTACAAAAGGCTTAGCTTGTTCAAGCGTTTTGCGCAAAAAAAGAACAGGTACTGCTTCAAAAATAATAGTTGAATGAACGCATGCCTCTTTCAAACTTGCCGTTGCCCTTATTTTCTTAGGTAACTCAATCCCAGAGAAATAATAGCTGTTGTGATGCTGCTGATTAATTTCATCAGCAATTTCTGACTCAAAGCACCAGAGTAAAACATTGTGGCCACAACTTGCTAAGAGATGAGCTACCGCCGTTCCCCATGCCCCTCCTCCCAAAATTGTTACAGCTTGAGCCTCGTGTTGTTTCCTCATGCGCCAAAATTTCGTTTAATTCCCTTAAAATCATCAACACACTGCTGCAGTAATTCTGCTGTTACCTCAGGCCAAAAACAATCAAGAAATTTAAACTCACTGTACGCAGCCTGGTATAATAAAAAATTACTCAACCTCACTGCACCACCCGTGCGAACAATAAGATCTGGATCAGGCATACCTGCTGTAAACAGGGTCTGCCCAACAAGCTGCTCATCAATATGTTCAATATCAAGTTCTCCAGATTTTACACGCTGAGCGATTGATTTAACTGCAGAGACAATCTCATGCTGCGCTCCATACCCAAAAAGTAAATTAAGCTGCAAGGCATTGTTTGCCGATGTCTCTTCCTCTAAGCGCCTCACCACAACCTGTACCTCTTCTGGAAAGAGATTGATATCCCCAAGAAATCGAAGACGTATCCCATTCTCATGAAAAAGTGCCTTGTCTTGATTAAACCCTGTACTTAACATATTGAAAAGATATTTTTTTTCATGCTCTGGCCGCTTAAAATTTTCCCTCGAAAACGTGTAAATTGAAAGATACGAGATCTTATTTTTTAGACATACTTGAGTGGCAGACCTAACTACTTCTTTACCTCGAGTATGGCCCAAAAGTGTTTCCAATTTGTGAGTACGAGCCCAGCGGCGGTTTCCATCTGGAATTATTGCAAGATGTTGCATGCTCAACAGTTCTCCTCTGATGATGAATCGTCATTAATATCTTAAGAAAACGTACACTATTTTTTTAAAATAAACCAGACCTAGCTCAATAATACCGGACACAAAGGATAAATAAGGCAATATAAAAAAAAACTTAACAGCTGAACGGTTTTCGATAAACTTAAGGCCGTATGTATTTTTTATTATTCTAAAAAAGGAGTTTTTATGAAAAACCTACAAAAAAAGTTTTTATTATTTTCTATTCTTTTTAGCATGGGGGTTGGACAAACGGCTTACGGGATGACATGGTTTAAAGAAATGGCCAAAGACCTAGGAATGAACCTATCCGACGAAGATAAAGAACCTGATACGCTTGCTCAAGGCATTCAAAGCTTAAACATCACAGAACAACAAGAAGAGCTCCAACGCAAAAAAGAAGAAGAACGCAAACAAAAAGAAGAACAAGCCAAACTAGCTGAGCTCCAACGCAAAAAAGAAGAAGAACGCAAACAAAAAGAAGAACAAGCCAAACTAGCTGAGCTCCAACG
>CAYMBP010000003.1:13311-73247 GCA_964388745.1 uncultured Pseudomonadota bacterium
CAAACAAAAAGAAGAACAAGCCAAACTAGCTGAGCTCCAACGACAACAACAAGAACTTCAAAAAAAACAACAGCACCAAGCCTCTACACCCCAAAAACAGATTTCGTTTCAAGAGCCAGTCTCAATAACTTCTCAAAACCAAAATTCTCCAAGATCAGCACATGCTGCATCATTTCAACCAACAAATCAAACGAATTCTCAAACAGCACACCAAAAAACTCAATCTCTATTTGTTGTTCATCATTATCAAATTCATGAGCTCTTTAAAAAACTCGTGACTCAGTACAATCAAAAAACTGCTAACATTGATGGTGTTATTGAACAAGCGCTTCAATCCTTTAAACACAATGCCTGGGGTGACCTCATTGTTACAGCAGAATCAGATAGCGAATTGAAACAAATTGCAGACTTGATTCTTACTATTATCAATACACATTTTAAATCAGCAAGATACGTCATGAGCGTGCAAGACTTCAATGACAACTTTTACAAACTCTTTAAAGCACTTGGCTTGCAGGAGGATCAAAGCGCGCCTAAACAAGTTGTCGAGGAAAATAGTCAAAAGGCAGTTACTCGAAATACCAATCCAAACAAAAACGTTTTACCCCTTTCTGTTAAGCTTCCTGTCAATGAACAAGGTATCGACTGCTCAAGCGTCCTGTCAGGAATGTTTACATTGATGGCCAAAGCCTTCTCTCTAGATATCATTGCTCAAGTGGCACAAGATACTACATCACTTTCTCCTCAGTTCTATTTTATCATTGAAAAAACACCAAACTCTGATGGACCAATGGTTACCATTAAAGGAATATTTTATGAAGGCTACAAGCGTATAGAGATTAAAAACCTAACAACTAGTACAGCGTAAGCAATTTTTAATGCGAGGGGCTTAATAAGTACCCCCTCGCATAACAAAGTAAAAACTTGACGAAAAAAGAAGCAATCATTTATCCTTGCCAACAATATAACGCTCAAATCAAGAAAGGTAGAAAAATGTTAATGAAAACGGTAATATTTGCACTTCTTGCAAGCAGTCTTCCTCTCTCGCTAACATGCAAAACAAAAACGTTTATCATTTCACACAAAGAGATCACTCGTCTTTCAAAGGCTAATTCAAATTCAAGCAACCTTATTCAGGAGTGGAAAAAGCTTCAAAAATCAATAGCTGAACTCTCTGCAGACACGGCGATTGACCACCTCAAAGAGCATGACAGCCTCTTGCTCACGACCATTTATAACAATCTTAATGCAACATTTTCTGCACTTAAAGAGAGCTATAAAGAAAATAATGTTATCTGCAAAGATGATCTACTTAATCGATGGTTTTCACTCAATGATGCATTAGGATTTAATGCCCTTGAAGATCTTGAGCAAAACCCATTAAAGAGAGAAGCTCATACAAGCAATAAAGTACTTGCAAGTCAAACTAAAGGCAAAAACCTTACCCTGAACTTCAATCGTCAATATCAAGGGTTTTTAAAAACAGAACTTATAAACCTAATTGAGATAGCGGTACGTGATGTTTTCACTGCACTTAGCACCAAAAATCTCATTACTAAAAATAGGGAAACGAACACATGGCAGCTTGCAGATATTCCACAATTTTATTTTGTTATCATCTACAACAGTGATCAACCAAGTGAACTTACCCTGCAACGCGCATTCAACAATGAACACTACAAAGTCAAAGAACTGTGGAGCGATGACGAGCAAGATCTGCAAGCGTGGTCAACAATAGACTATATTCCTGTAGCAAGATGGTTTTGGGGATCAAAAAAATAACAATAATAAAGGGACACAAATGAAAAATAACTTTCTACATAAAGTGGGCAAAGCACTAGCTTTACTTTTATTACTTAACGCACCACTATATTCTGCTGAAGTGCTCATTAGCTTTGATGAACTGATGGCAACGTTATGCTCATTTGGCATCAATTTAGAAGGAGAGTGGCAAACAAACATTACACCTCATATTAATGAAGAGACCTATCCATTTGCCGAAGAGCTACTTAAAAAAGAGTTTATCAACCATCTTACCACCCTCATTGCTCAAGCGCATAAAAAACACCAAATCAAAATCCAGGAAGTTAAATTTATTAACCCGGCATTAAATATTGACGGCATGGAGCTTGATAACCAGCTTAAGTTTATCGTTCCTCGACAATTATCTCAAGAAGAGCGAGCAACTAGACAACACAATGACAATATTACTCTGCACGATCAAAATTTGACTTTTAACAAATATGACACTATTACTTACAACAATAATGGGATGGTAGATGGTAAGCTTGTTCTTGAAGCAATCTATCGCTTAGTTATTAACTTTATTGAAAATGATCTTTTTACTCGAAGAGATGAAAGCAGAGTACCTCTTGCACGCGGCAAAATTATTCCCCAATTCAATGTTATATACGAATGTCGTCAAAACAATATTTATCTTGAATGTCGCGGATACGAAGACGCACAAGAAGGAAGACAAGCGTATCAAGCTCTCAATTGGTATAAAACAAACCCTCTTCCACACGTGCACAAAATACAATTAGGCCAACCAACGTATCAATCCAATTCGCCACAAAGCTGGAAGCGCTGGATGTTTAATACTGGACGATGGCTCTTACTTTTTTCAGCAATAGGTTATCTAGCCTACGAAACATTATCAGACAACGAGCAACAAGAACATCTTCAACAACAAGTAGACCTTCTTTATAATGAACTTGCAACCCTCCGACAAAGAGTGACTAATGGCGCTTCTGATTATTGCATTACTCACGAAGCATCATCAATTACAGAGCAACTGCATGTATTACAAACGGAACTAGCAAAGAATGCTACATCACTACCTGCAAATATCATTGACCAATTCAATATGCTTCAAGAATTTATGCAGACCTCAGATAACAAATCTAATTCGTTAGCAGAGAATGTTAACGCCCTTATTTCCCAACTCTCTCAGCTTAGCTCATCAACAGAAGCAATTCGCCAAGCTCTTGTCTCATTTGCTTCAGACATTCTCCAGCAGACAAACACTAGTCTTCCACCATCATGTGATGAAGATATGGAAACTGATGAAACTCCTTTAGGCTCTTTTTCCCTAGAAGCAGATTCCACTTCTGGAGAAATATCAAGTACAACACTTCAAAACCTCCTAAAGGCACTTGATAATAAATAATTTCACCTTTACCCAAGGGGCTCAGTGAGCCCCTTTTTTCACAAAAAGATTTACTCACACTCAAAGCTTCTCTACAATGAGTGCCAGCAATTTAACTAAAAACTTTACAAAAGGAGTCTCATTCATGAGAAAAATTATATATTTATCATTAGCACTCATAGTAACTTCTGCTCAAAGCATTCTTTATGGTTGCTGCAGAGTATACGAAGTCAATCCAAAAAGCTTTTCAGAAAACAACTTTGGAAAACATTGGGATACCTTCTATCAAGCACTTCAAAAAAAATGTAAAATACTGGCCTCAAAAGAATCACCATTGTCAGGTTCTGAAGTTATGGATGATGATATAAGAAAGGCAAGCAAGCAGCTCTCTTTTGTAACCATTAGAAACAACGGCCTGCAACAAATCGAGTCTGTTCCAGGAAAGCTTGCATACTTGCAACCGCTCGCCTACGTTGAAAACACATCAGAAAATAGAATGCTCGAGTTTACTGATAGATTTTTAACCAATATTTTTTCTCCCGATAATATAACTAAGATGCTAGTCTCTCTTGAAAAAAAGAATCTTCTAACACATCGATGTGTTCAAGAAATTTTTTCAACTCCTCCATCATTTATTGTTGTAGAACAGGATCATCCAACAGAACTGGGTAGAGTAACACTGCGTGCTTATGTTAATCCTTGTGGATGGAGCAAGTGGGCATATTGGAATTTTTGTGCATCTCTTTCTGAAATAAAAAGTTTTGTCGGCAATTGCGCTTATGGTACATATTCTGGAGTGTGTAACATATGTTCCAACACACTAGGGGCTGGAAACTACTGCATTCAACAAACAGGAAAAAACATTTGCTCCGGGTGTTCATGGACTTGGTCAAACCTCACCGCAAAAAATCTTGTTCGTCTATCTCTTGTTATTCTTGTTATGGCGTTGCTTTATGAAGGCATTATTTATCACGAACTATTATGGCAAGAGTGCGTAAATACTATCACTCCCCTCCTTGATGAAGCCAGCACCTATTATAGCACCCTCACAAGCAAACTTTTTCCTGCAGGAATCAATCAATTGCCAGATCAATGCCAAGCCTATCTTAATGCGCCACTTAATCTCATAAGCAATCCTATCAAGATTCTTTTAGAAAATTTTGACAAAGAAGCTCAATCAGTAATTCATTTATGCATAGAGACTCTTGCAAATCATAATAAAGCACTTAAAGTCTACCATGGCATTCCCTACAAAGAATTTATTGTATCTTTGCACAGACAACTTGTTGAAGCTGGTGCTATCACAATGGCTAACTACTTACAATCAGCAAAACTGCTTGCATCTAATCACCTTGCTATGTAAAAAATATCATGGCAGCAGAAATACTTTTGCTGCCATTACTTATGTAAAGAAAGGTTTCTCCTCATCATGATTCCTCATAAAACTATTTTAGAACAAATTGGCAACACTCCACTTGTCACTCTGCCATTTGAATCTCCTGCAACCACACTTGCAAAATTAGAATACCTTAATCCAGGAGGAAGCATTAAAGACCGCTCAGCTCTTTTTATGATTGAAAAAGCCGAAAAGACTGGCCTCCTTAAGCCTGGTGGAACTATTATTGAAGCATCTTCTGGCAATCAAGGAATTGCTCTTGCAATGATTGGTGCCATAAAAGGATATAACGTTATCATCACCCTACCAGATCGCACCTCACCTGAAAAAATAGGCGTCCTGCAAGCGTATGGTGCAGATGTACGCATTTGCCCCAACACCGATAATCATGACGACCCCCGTAATTATCATTCATATGCAAGCTATCTTGCAAGCGTTACGCCAGGCGCATTTATGCCTAACCAATATTTTAATGTTACCAACCCATTAGCTCATTACTCATCAACTGGCCCAGAAATTTGGGAACAGACGAATCATGCAGTCACTCATGTTTTTCTTGCAACAGGAAGCTGCGGAACTATCACTGGAGTTGGCCGCTATTTAAAAGAAAAAAATCCTGCAATCAAAATTATTGGTGTTGATGCTGCCACCTCACTCTACTCAGCAAAAGAGCCAAAAGCATATCAGGCTGAAGGGCTTGGCATTGACGTTATTAGCGATACACTTGATACCTCTGTAATCGATACAATTGTACCAATTAATGACGAAGATGCCTTTGCTATGACACGCCGCATGGCTCATGAATATGGTCTTCTTGTTGGAATTAGTAGCGGAGCTGTCATGCATACCGCATTTCAATATCGCAACCTTTTTACTAAAAATGACTGTGTAGTACTTATGTTTGCAGACTCTGGACGAGCTTATCTTCAAAAAGTATTTGCACAAGAAGAAGATAATACTCCTCTTTCTTATGCCCATCACGGAAATCATGGACAAATCCCACCTCATTGAACACTTTTATAAATATCAGTCACTTGGAAACCATTTTATTATTTTTGATTGGCGCAATAAAAATCAAGCCTCCATTGAATCGCTACTGCTGTCTGCCTCTTGGCCATCTCTCGTTCAAAAATTATGTACCCCGAACACAAGTATTGGAGGAAACAATGTTCTTGTCTTTTATAACAATAATCAGCTTCGTATTTTTAACGCTGATGGAACAGAAGCTGAAAATTGTCTTAATGGCTTGCGTTGTATTGCGCTGCATTATGCACAATCTAATAAACTCTCTGAGCATCAATTTACCATTAACACAACAGACCATACAATCACCTGTTCAATAAGCAACAGAATGATCACCACCTACTCACCATCAGCAATAAATAAAGGCCAACTCATCAGTATGGGCAAAATTGGTAATGTTATATTAACCGGCAATCCACATTTTATTGTGCAAGAAGACTGTTCATTAAAATGGCTCAGCCAACACGGAGCAAGCCTTGAACATGACCCTCAATTTCCAAACAAAACCAATGTCGAATTTTTATGGAAAAAAACTGATAAACAGAATGAGTACAACATGCTCATTCATGAACGAGGAGTTGGTATAACTTCTTCCTGTAGTTCTGGTGCGGCAGCTGCAGTATGGCTTCTGTTTACTCAAAATCGATGTGAATCAGAAGAAAAAATAATAATTCATATGCCAGGAGGAAGCCTTACTACCTGGATAAACACTGAAAACGCAATCGCCCTGCATGCTCCAGCTTTTTTTCTTTATCAGGGAGACCTATCGCAAGAGCATATTACCTATCTTTTAAGAAATTGCTGACAGCAAGTCCTTCAATGTATTACACTTTTTCAAAATGACAACCCTCCATTTTGAAAGAGTTGAAATGCTAAAAAAATTCACAGCTCAAACTGTCAAAATACCTCTCACAGTTCCACAAACAAAACAGGATGTTTACAACAGTAATTATCTTACGGCAACACATCAGACTGGACGCCTCTTTCTTTTTGCTGGCGACCAAAAAATAGAACACCTCAATGAAGACTTTTATGGCGAAGCAATATCAAACGAAAACAATTACCCAAAACATCTTTTTGATATTGCCTCACAAGCACGAATAAGCTGTTTTGCAACCCAGCTTGGCCTTATTGCTCGCTACGCCCAAGATTATTCATCTATCAATTATCTTGTCAAATTAAACAGCAAAACAAATCTTTCTTCAGTCACTGCATCTGACCCAATTAGTAAACAACTAACAACAATTGACCAAGTTATTCGCTTTCAGCAAGAGACTTCCATTCCAATCATTGGCGTTGGTTATACGGTGTATCTTGGTAGCATATACGAACATATCATGCTACAAGAGGCCGCTCAAATAGTTTTACAAGCGCATGCACACGGCCTCTTAGTTGTCTTATGGATGTATCCTCGAGGCAAATCTGTTGAAAACGAGCAAACAGGATCTATCATTGCTGGCGCCGCAGGCGTTGGTCTCTGCCTTGGAGCAGACTTTGTTAAAGTAAATAGACCAGAGACCGAAGAAAGCAGCCGCAGCGCAGAACTTTTAAGGCAAGCAACAAGCGCCGCTGGTCGCACGGGAGTTATTTGCTCTGGAGGAACATCTCGAGATGAAAAAATTTTTCTTCAAGAGCTTTATCATCAACTTCATACTGGACAAACACGAGGAGCTGCCATCGGAAGAAACATACACCAAAAATCACTCATACACGCTCTCTCTTTGAGTGAAGCAATTGCTTCACTTATTTTTGATGATGCAGATTTATCAACAGCTCTTAACCATCTTCAATTATAAGTAAAAAGGGAAGACTTATGATGCGACGCCTCAAAGAATATAAAAAATTTCTTTTGAGCTTAATGAAAACCAATATGCGACTTTTGTATGGCATGTGGAAATTAACACGCCTGCCACAACCTGCTATTACTTTTTTTGGTGGTGCTCGAGTCCCTCTTGAAAGCTCAACAGCAGAGCAGGCAAAAACACTTGCAGGGAAACTTGTTAATCTTGGATTCTCAATAATCACAGGTGGAGGCCCAGGCATTATGGAAGCTGCCAATTTTGGTGCGATTGAATATTTACGTGACTGCGATCTCAACAGTCCTCACTGTAAACAAGGTATTGTTTCTGCAGGTATTGGACTTATTAAATTGAATAAAGAGCGTATTAATCCCTATGTTCAACAAAACATAGTTATGAACTATTTTTTTGCTCGAAAATGGCTCCTTGTGCGCTATGCTGTTGGCTTTGTTATTTTTCCAGGAGGTTTTGGCACATTAGATGAATTTTTTGAAGTAATTACTCTTATTCAATGCAACCGAATGCCAGAAGTACCTGTTATTCTTTTAGGAACCCAATATTGGGCCCCAATTCGATCATGGGTTTTCAACAACGCAATAAAGGAAGGCCTAATTGACCATAAAGATGCAGACCTTTTCATTGTAACAGATAGCATTGATGAAGCAGCAGAGTTGCTCAAAAAGAAATGCCTCGGCTGTCAAGAATCAGTCATTGCAGATGAAGCCGAGCCCAAATAACACGCTAACTCAATTTTTAGAAAGGAAGTTGCCATGAATGTAAAAGAACGTTGTTCTACCTGCAAAGAATCCTGCATTGCCTGCATGGCAAGCTGCCAACGATGTCTATCAAGTTGCAGCTCTGAAGACAAGCAAGCATGCGAACAAAACAAATCAATCTGCATCAACAACTGTAATAACTGCATTGCATCTTGCCAAGAATGCATTGAGGCATGCACACTACATATTGAATCATGCAAAAATGATGTCTGCATAGCTTCTTGTAAAAAGTGTATTGAAGCATGCAGAGCAAGCATTGCAGCATGTAAAGAATGTGTTGCTTCATGCCTTGCATCTGATGCATCTTGCTGTTCATCATGCGAAAAATGCATGAGTATTTTACAAAAATGTATGGAGGCATGCGATACCTGTATCACATCATTTTGTTGCTAATACTTTATAAGAGAGCTTCATCTTTTACCATCCGCAGCGAACCAGCACATCAAGAGCATGATAAAAACAAGTTAATGACTCATCAGGACACAGTTGAGCAATAAATTTACCATATATCGCACTGCAAAGATCTATATTTTCTGTACAAAACCCTCTGCTTTCAAGCAAAAAGTTGTTAGTCTTGTTTCTGTATGCTTCAAAAATATTGATAATCTCATTACACAATTCTTCTTCTTCTGGATCTGCATCACAAATTCGCCTATTATCAAATGAAAAACCTCCAGAAAAAATAGCCTTATTAATAAACCAAAGCAGAGCCATAAATGCTAATGGACTAAACGTATGCTCCTCCAGCAAAGGCATGATTATTTTTTTCATAATAAACTGATATGAAAAGTTTGGCATACAATACACACGCATACTGTTAACATCGTCATACATTATTATAATATCAAAACTGCCGCCAAACACTGCACAATCAATAAAGTTGCGGCCTTTAAACAGGCGTGCATAATCCACAATAGCCTTAAGCATCAATTTTCCAATAGAACGATTCAGTTTTCCATTAGACAAGCGTCCCTGAGCAAAACCATACCATGATGCAAACATAGGATCATCTATTTTTTCAAATCCTCCACTTCTTAACCGCTCTTCTACACTTCCTTCTGTATTGCAAAACCATTTTATTATACTGTTCTCAAAAACTTCACCGGTGTCATGAGGGTACGCAATAATCCTTTTGGAATTATTACTCCACGACCGAAATAAAACAGCCCAATCATCAAAAAGAGTACCGGTATAATTTGAATAATAATTAGAGCTTAAAGCTTTATAGCGACTACTTAAAGAAGAAAAATTTTGCTTATAATATACTGCACTACCAAATAGATTAGAGTAAAGAATAAGGCTCGCTCCAAAAAAACTAATATAATAGATAGAAAGACGATTCATTGTACTATGCTCCTTTGTCGTGTTGTAAAATATTTTTTAAAAATTCATATGATTATGAGCAATCAAAGCTCATTTCTCTTTTAAGTCAGCTTCTTCTTTAATCGATTTTCCATCTTTGTCACCTCATAAACATACGCATGCTCTTTAAGATAACCCATTAAATGAAAAAATTGCTTTTCATGGCCAGGAACAACAAAAAATTCAAGAATTTCATTAGATCCATCAAGAGTACGTTCAAAAGCAATATACTCGTCATTGCGAAAAACACCACCAATAAACCAAGTATACCGAACATTAACGCGAACCTGATAGTAATCACAATACATAGCCAACTCACTGTTAATTTAAAAATTGTTGAAAAAAGGCTCTCTTTAGGTTATTAAAGATACCAAATATAAAAAAAAGGGTGAACTCATCACCCTTTTTACTTAATAATTATTCAACAGATATAAGATATAGCTAATCGCACTTAATTTAGTACAACTTGCTGTGACAATTAAATAGAATCATCTTCAGGCATATCAGGTAAACCAAGGCCTTCCTGATCATCGAGATCTTCTTCAACTGCTGTTGACTCAACAGATACGCTAGAAGACTCTAATACCTCTTTTGGACTTTGCTCTACAACTACCTCTGTTACTTCAGTCACAGCAGGCTCTATTTTTAATGTTGGCATAACAGAAGGCACTTCCTCTACAGCTACAACACTTGTTGCAACCTCAGGCATTTTCACCTTACTCTCTACCTCAGGAGCCGCAACACTCTGCTCAGCAACTACAGGAGCAGCCTCCTTTGTTATTGTCACAGCTGTCACAAGTTCTGTAGTATCATTGACAGAAGGCTCAGCAATAGAAAGCTCAGCCGAAGGAAGTTTCATTGCATCATCGGTAGTAGTGGGCAATGCTGCCACCTCCATAGGTTCTATTTTTTCAATCAAATCGGCAGATCCATCCTCAGAAGATAGATCTGCATCTTTTTTAGCAGACTCTTCTGTCTTATCAGACTCACTCATATTCATAGGAACACTGACAGTATCAGTTTCTTGCTGCAAGCTTAACGCCTCACCGCCTTGCACAGCTGCAGTTAACTTATCATTATATTTTGCCTTAAAGTCTTTAAGCGCTAAATCAAGCGCATACAACCTTTCTTGCAATTCAGTCCATGATGTATAGCGAGTTGAAGAAAGAAAGCGAAGCGCAGGACCCTTAACCTGCTCAATGTCTTGTACTGTTACTAAGCCCACTTCTTGATCAGACCCCTTGATTGCCTGAGCAATTGACTTAAGAGAAGTAACAATCTCAGCACTTCCTGCTAAGTTCAATGCTTCAAGGCGTGTAATCGCCGCTGTAAGATCGCTTGAATCTTGTGATATCATTGCATGCATACTACTAAAAATTATTCCAGACAATATAAAAATAGATAAGCGCCTATCCTTATTCATTATCAATCCTTTCCCCATAGTTTTAAACAAAAATAGAGTATCTTATACTTCACCCTATTAATAAATTGCCTAATAGAAAAAATAAAATCAATAAAAATATTTCTTGATAGGTTATACCCCTTTAAAAAGGCTTTTATTTTATATAAAATCTAACCCTTATAAACTCACCCCCCCCTTTTGCAAAAAATATGTCTATAGAGTATTCTCTAATAGAATTGTTTGTATAATTTTTACTTAATTCACTGTAACGCATATTTTATAGCCAAATGGAGGCCACTATGACGTTGTTTCCACGACTTAAGCTCATCTCATTGCTCCTTATAATGAGCATGCAACAAAATCTTAAGTCTATGGGCTACTTCAATAATCTTAGCAGCAGAGCTTTTCACGCTACAGCCTCATGGTTCAGCGATCCAAATTCATGCGCACGAGCACTACCAATTTCCCACCTTTTTGACCGAACAGATACTATCAGCAAAACAAATGTCACAGGCTGCTGGCTCCATGACGCTGCTTTACATGGAAATGCAACAGAAGCATATATTCTTACTAAATACTATAAAACGCCTGCCAATATCAAAACAAAATCTACGAGAATAATTAATGGAGAACAGGTCTCTTACCCGAAATTTGAACTTACTCCTCTTATGCTTTTAGCTAAAAACAGCAGGGAAGATGCTTGTACTGGAAATATTTTTGACTTTATGAATTTTCTACTTGAAGCTTCAGGAGAAAACATAGAATTTATTTACGAGCAAGACCATAATAATCAGACAGCACTTGATATCTTTAAAAATCAGCTAAGCAAAATAAACAAACAGGCTGAGCCTAAAAGATTTAAACAACTTACACAATGTGTAGATAAGTTACACAGCATCATGAAAATAAATAAGAAATCTAACGCAAGCATAACTTATAAAGATCAATGTAATCCAAAAGAACAAGAAAATGTCTATCACAAACCAACACCAAGGCCCCTTCTTTCTGAAATGAGAGAAGTTATATCTAATACTTCTATTAAAGAACCCACCCATATATCTGAGAACTACTATACCACTCCTACTGAAAATAATAATGTAAATCCAGATACTGAAGCAAGCTTACCGCCAACCATTTTTTCTATCACAACACCTTCAAGTTTGCCTCGTCAAAAACGTGCTCGTCGCACAAATGCACAAATTCTTTTTGATGAAAATAATTACCAAGGATCCAACTCAGAAAATCCATTTGCACGCGAGCACATCACAGGACAAACATTTCTTATGCATGCGACAGAAGAAGGTAATATTTCTGGGGTAATTGAAGCAATAGGACGTAGTGGTGAACGAGCACAAGAAATGGTCAATATCTGTGACAATACGGGAAAGACAGCATTACATTACGCTGCAAAAATCAAGGACAAAAATGATTCTTGTGAGCTGCAAAACAAACTTACTATCATAGCACACCTTATTGATGCTGGTATCAATTCTGAGCGTCGAGATAATAAAGGAAATACAGCGCTTAATATTGCAAAAACAAGAACTCGCATTAACCGACTAACCGAAGCTCTTAGTTAGCCCATTAGCTTCATAAGAATACATTGACTATTACACCCCTTCTGAATAAACTACTAGGATATTCTGCCTTATTCAGAAGGGGTTTTTTTATGTTACTTAAAAACATTTTTATACGATTATTGTTGCTTGCTACTTTTACAATCGCTGGCTACCTTTGTTTTTTTTGCTATAAAAATTATTTTATGAACTCTTCTAAAGAGCTCTTTATAACACAAAAACCAGAGCTCCGAAATATCAAAAAAATTGTCTTTGCAGAAGGATCTTTAGAGGCACAAGGCACGTCACACATTGGCTCATTAATCAGCGCGAAGGTTTCTAAAATATTTGTTAAAGAAGGAGAGACGGTTACAAAAGACTCATTGCTTGCAATCCTTGAAAATGATAAGGGCGGAGATGCAGACGTGCGTAAAACGAAAGCCATTCTTGAAAAAGCACAAATATCATACAATTATCTTAAAAAGAATTATGAACGAGAAAAAATATTATTTGAATCAGGTCAACGTTCAACTGATAACTTTGAAAAAATAAGACGAGATCTTTTATTTGGAGAAAAAACAATCATTGAAGCTCAAGCTGCATATGATAAAGAAGTCTTTTTATTTAATCAAACTCAGGTGAAAGCCCCCCATGATGGAATTATTGTCAGTATTCAAACCAAAACAGGCCAAGCTTTCTCGCCTTTCACTTCACCACCTCAGGTACTTTTTAAAATAGCAAAAAGCCTTGATAATATGAAAGCCACATTACTTATTGATGAGAATAAAATGAGCGATATCAAGGAGGGAATGAAAGTTCGCATCAAAGTTGATGCTTTTCCTTTTAGCCCAGCATGGAAGGGAAGAATTGAGTCAATGAGCATAAGTCAGTCTGAGCAAAAAAAAGCTTCTCAGCAAAATCCATCGGCTATCATGTATGAAGCAACTGTCAATATCGATAATCAAAGCGGCCAGCTTCGCCCGGGAATGAATGTTGCCGCTGAAATCACTATTGCTAAAAAATCAAAAATTCTTGCAGTTCCTGGATATGTTTTTCAATTAAACCCTAAGGCTCTAAAGGAATCTGCACAAATCAAATCTTATGAATTCAAGCCTCTTGACCCTACTGAAAAAAAACAGATTCTCAAGCAAAAAGGAAAACACCCAACAAAAACATTATGGGTACTAGATAACAAAAGCATTGTAGAAAAAACAGTCAAAATAGGCATTACAGACAATGCTTATTTTGAAATAGTTTCAGGCATTAATGAAAATGAGAACATTATAGGTGATGACATGTCTACATCTGACGAAATTAAAAGAATTGCTCAAGTAGTTGCAGGGAGTTAAAAACGTGCTTACATTTATTATTGTTCGCATGGGATTCAACGCATTACGACACCATAAAACAAGAACCTTACTAACGCTTCTTGGTATTGTTATAGGCATTGCTGGCATTATTACTATTAATGCCGTTGGAAAAGGAGCCCAAAAGCGAGCTCGTGAGCAATTTTTAACTTATGGAACCAAATCCCTTGCCTTACATCGAGGCAATTGGCTGTTTCCCTCACAAAAAATTCCTAAACTTCTTACCCTTTCCGATATTGAAATGATAAAAAGTCAATGCCCTGGGGTTAGTCACATTTCACCTGCAACCTATACTCAGGGGAAAGTGTCAATCTCCTTTCTCGAAGAGAAAATGCAGACTAATATCACTGGTGGCAATGAGTTTACACACCTTATTGATGAACGAAAACTTGCACAAGGCGCCTTCTTTACGCAAGAACATGTACAACGCAAAGAAAATGTAGCAGTTATTGATTCAACACTTGTGCCCCTCTTTTTTAAGCAAGAGAATCCAATTGGCAAAATTATTCGCATTCAGAAGACTCCTTTTATTGTTACAGGAGTCCTTGCACCTAAAACATGCAAAGGCAAGTGGGATGACCTTGGACCTGAACCAATTATTATTCCCTATACCACCCATATGAAATACTTTGATTCAAAAATTAACAGTATTATCATGAATACTTATTATGATCACCAAATTGAATCAGTCATTCGACAGGTTGAAAAAATATTTAGGGCGGCCCACATGCTTGAGCCATCAGAACCCAATGACTTTATTATTTTTAACACCCAGTCATTTGCTCAAGAGGCTGAAAAAGCTTCAAAATCAGTTGGTCTTTTTGCTTTCATCGCAGCATTAATAGCCCTTGTTGTAGGAGGAATTGGTGTGATGAATGTTATGCTTATTGCTGTTAAAGAGCGCACCAAAGAGATTGGTATAAAAATGGCGCTTGGCGCTACTATGAACATTATTCGCTTGCAATTTTTATTTGAATCAGTAGTAATTTGCATGACTGGTGGATCTCTTGGAGTTTTAGTCGGCATAGCTTTATCATATGGCCTCAATTACTTCCTAGGAATTTTAACTGTTACCGAATCAGGCCCAGTTATTATTTCATTCTTGGCTAGTACACTTATTGGCCTAGTTTTTGGTTTTTATCCAGCAGAACAAGCAGCTCGACTACAACCAGTCAAGGCTCTTACAGACTTTTAGCTTACGTTTTTCCTACCTCCAGACTCTCCAGACAATTAATAATTTTATAAGATCTCCACACAAAAATGGAAAAAATCCTAAAGCAAGAAGACTTTCTATAGAAACAAAATGTGCAAGATGAACAAGAGCTGATAAAAAATAGATAAGGGCACCCAATAATAACACTCCTAATCGAATCCAATCTGCCTCAATTTTCAAAGAAATAAAAAAATCAAAAAAAATCATTGTCAGTAAAAAACCAAAAAGATAACCTCCCGTTGGGCCCATCATATAAAGAAGACCTCCATTCATACGAGCAAAAAAAGGCAGCCCTAAACCTCCTTGAATAAGATAAAAAACATACGCCATGACAGCTACTTTTCTATACCACAATACTGCTAACAAAAGAGGGAGAGGATGAAGATAGACAGGAACAATATTAAACGGTAATGGAACATAAAGCTGTGCACACAAAGCAAAAATCCACGACAAGCACAATGCTTGAGCTGCGAGCACAAACCATGAACTTGCCTTTTCTCCTATTATTGCCTTATTCATTTTTCACTCCTTGTATATAATGTTGTTCTTTAACATTTATAGCTAAACGCACTTAACTTGATACAATTTTTTTCCAAAATTGTGACTCTGAAATTCATAAGCCTTACCTAGCTAATAAAAGGCATAGTCCCTTAATCGATCAATTCGACTAAAAAGTATCCCAGGAAGAGGCGCAAGCCTATATTTTTCATTACCAGAAAAATAGTAGGCAAGCAAACATTCTAAGTGATATGAAGTATAGCTCGATCTAACAAAATATGAAGCCACCGAAATTGTCTTATCTTGTGCGCAAGAGGCAACAAGGTACTCACCTATTTTCTCTGTTTTCAAACAAAGAAGTCCCGTCACGCCAGCCCGATGCCTCCATAGCTCTTCTTTCGCATCCCCTTTTATGCGCGGCGAAAGTTTCTGGGAAAACGTATTCCAAGTAGCTGCATAAATATCCCACAACAAAACTCTTCCCTGATTTCCAGCAGAAAGAAAAAACTTTTCATCTGAAGAGCGTCCAATACATTTAAGAATATCACTTCTAAGATCACGTATTTCTTCTATAAAACCTCCTATGTGGGGCATCCAAAACATAAGTCCTCCTGTTTTTGTACAAACAAGACAAATATGTTCTGAAACAATACAAAGAGCTAAAACATCTTCACAAAAATCATGGGTCAGATCATTCTTTTTTTCGAATAACATTTCCCCCTCACTATTAAAAGAAAAAAGCGCTAATCGTACTTTTCCTTGACCACTGCTATACAGAACTGAAAATTTATTATCAGCTAATGGCAAAACAGAGACAAGCCCTCTATGATCATTATCATCCACTTTAAGGGCTATCTTTTTTCCTTTTTCTGCAAGCAAATACAACATATTTCCTCCAGCTCCGAATACAACTAATATCTTTTTATTCGCAACACTGCAAGAAGTCAATGTTGTGACAGAATAGCAAAGCCCTTGAAGTAGCAAACTCTCTTTTTTTTCATTATAAATTATAACAGCCCCATCAGAAGTCCCCATGGCAAAACTGCTACTATCAGGATAAAGAACACAAGAACAAATATTTTTTTGTAAAGAACTTGCCTCCTTATTATTTGCAATATAAGAGTGATCATAAACAAGTCCAGCATAACTCTCAGACAAGCACCACTCTTTTATAGAACCACAACTACCAATGGAATAGAAACAACAACCATCACCTCCCTGCTTTGCAAGTAGGCCTACAAAATCATCTTCATAGTAAGGATTCTCTGCTCTGAAGCATACCTTCTCTATTGCAAACACTTTATTAAAGAACCAATCGTAATCTTGCAGTATTTTTTTTCTTCTCTCTTCTTCTTCTCCAGTAATGGATCTCAAAAAATAATTAAACTCTTCCTGCTTTGATAGTGGTCTTTTTATCAACGAAAATTTTGTACCATTAAATAGGGAAGCCATACTCTTTGCAGAAACACTCTCACTCTCTCCCTTACAACAAGATCCCTCGATTGGCTGATTGTTCGACGTCTCTGCCAGGCAAGATGCCATTTTATCAGAAGTGCAAGCTGCAAACTCACCATGATTTAACCGCAATGTCGATGCAAATTTTCCTTTAGCCTCTTTAAGCAAGCTACTTAGAGAAGAACTTGATCCAGACCTTAACATGCCACTTTGATCTGGGCCAGAAGCAACCCTTGGCGAAGACTCCTTCCCTGTACATTTTTTTAAGAAAGAAGTAGCACCAGCACCTTCTCCTGAAGAGGATAAAGTTTTTTTCGCCCTAGAACTCTTTTTTTGAAAAAAATATGTTGAAATAGCATCTCCCTCAGACCCTGATCGATTTAGAAACCCCTCTCTTCCTTCATTCAAGCGCAGCGCTTCATAATGAAAAGTATCTTCTTTTTCCACGAGCTCATTTGAATCTTGCTGTCCAAATGAAAGCGCAGCATCATCAGCTATATTTTTCTTTTTTTCAGAAATAAGTAAACCTGGAGTTGGCAGAGATGTATCTGGCTTAGTATCTAAAATACCAGAACAAGATCGCTCAAAAACCTCTCTCTTTGTATTATGAGAAACCACCATTGAATATAAATTATCTGCAACAAACAAAAAATATATAATAAAAAGCATATACCTTAGCTCCTTTTATTCAAAACAATAACATGCTAAAATTTTATAGTTAAATCGACTATATCTTGGCATAAATTATTTGATGGTCTTTCTAGAATGTACAAGGCAAACACTACAGTCAACCAACAGTCCTTATCACAAATCTCCAGCATAAGACTAAGCAATGAAATTCTAGATGGCCCCATCTTTTCATTTTGTGTTAATAACCACGAAAGGATAACTAATGATATACGCCATCATGATTCTTTTTTGCATAGGTATAAAGCCATTAAGCTCCTTGGCTCAACACAAGCAGACAAGGCAAAATTCACTTAGAATAAGACCTTTATTTAAAGATTATCCAAACTTACAAACAAAAGTCCCTCATCAACAGATTACCAACCTCCCAACACCGATTATGAAGCTTGCCAACATCGGAAAAATAGCAAAAATAGAAAATCTTTATATTAAAAAAGATGTAACAGAATTGACTGGCCGCAAGCTAGAATTTCTTTTAGCTGATGCAAACAACCTACAAGCCCACTCAGTCTTAACAACAGATAAGCATATTGCTAAGTACATAAAAAATAGCAATAATCATTCCGCACTAAATAAACGCACATTCGCCTGTCTTCTTGAAGAATCAACAAGTCAACATCTAATAAATAAAGAGAAGCTGGAACCATCAGAGAAAAAATTTTCTTACGAAGAAAGACTCTATAAAACAAAAGCTCAACAAGCCATTGGTATTGCTCGAATAGGCGCAGAAGAAGCAGAGGCCTTTGGCCTTTCTCCTTATCTTATACCAGAAAAAGGAAATAATAAAATTGGCAACATCGGTGTTATTAATGCAGCATTTGAGCTTAAAGAACAAATTATGCGCGGCATCATACCAAAGCCTGATCTTATTTATATTGGGGCAGAGACTTTTGGAACAGCTGCAAGCCTTTATCTTGGATGCAAGCTTGCAGGTATTCAAACATGGATTATGATTATACAAGAAAACACTCAATACCAGGGCAATAAGCAAATAAAGGAATACTTTGAAGAGACCAACAAGCACCTTTATTGTCAAGCCCCAGAGCAAATACCATTGCTTGACTATGCAAAACATAGAGGCTACTTTATCCGACAAGAATTTTCTGAAAATAATAGTATAACAATCAATAAAATTAATGAGGCTACCAAAATTTTAGCAGAGCATGAAGGAATACAGTTGCTTGATGCTTGTGCTGCAAAGACATTTACAGCTCTTTTACAAGATGCAAAAACTAAAATACTTCAACATTTGGGAGGCAAAAAAAACCCAACTGTTCTTTTTTGGAATACTGATCACACATCATTTTAGAGTACATTATGAATCAAAAATCAACACCATCTACAATACTTCTTGGGTCTCATACATCAAGCGCTGGCGGACTTAATTCTGTTTTTCAACGAGCTGAATCCATTGGAAGCACAGTGCTTCAAATGTTTGTAAAAAATAATAGAACATGGAATGCAAAACCATTATCTGATAAAGATATTAACTCCTTTAAAGAAGCCTGGCAGGCATCATCTATAAAAGAAGTAGTCGCTCACTCAACGTATCTTATCAATATTGGATCTAAAAACAAAGATACCGCCGACAAGTCAACAAAAGCTCTTGCTAACGAGATTGCTAGATGCGAACAACTTGGTATTAAATATCTTGTCTTACACCCTGGATCTCATCTAGGTGCAGGTGAAGATACTTGCATAAAACAAATTGCGTCTAACCTTGACCTTGTTTTAGAGCATAGCTCTGGATATACAGAAATCTTACTTGAAACAATGGCTGGACAAGGAACCAATATTGGATACTCGTTTGAACACCTTGCAAAAATTATATCCTTGAGCTCAAATAATAAAAAGCTTGGAATCTGTTTAGACACGTGTCATATTTTTTCAGCAGGATACGATATTAGCTCTCAAGAAAGTTATGAAAAAACAATTATAAAATTTAACTCTATTTTGGGCCTAGAAAGACTTAAAGTAATTCACCTTAACGACTCAAAAACAAAGTGCAACTCACGAAAAGATCGCCACGAAGCTCTTGGCCAAGGAACCATCCCTCTTAAAATATTTTCATTAATTATACAAGATAACCGCTTTGATGCTATACCTAAAATTCTAGAAACGCCCTCCGATGATAAAATGCAGCTATATAAAAAAGAAATTGAAATGCTTAAAAGCTTCTTACAATAACCTTGAAAGGATTGCTATGGCTAAAAACTATCTTTTTTTCTTACTATTTAGTTACATATTTTTTCATCAACAAGCAACCGCTTCAAATAAGGCTCTTCATGCTCATCATGAAATTTATCCGTTTAACAACAAAAAGCTCAACGCTTGCTTTGGAAAGGTTCTTTGTCTTGCACCAAACAATATACTTTTGGCAGGATGCAACAACGGATCAATTTTCTCTTGGAACCTTTCTAACGATCAGACAGCCACTCACTCGTGCTGCACATCAAAAATTAATAGCATGATAGTCCATATCCAAGAAACAAAAATCTGCAATTTATCCCAAGAGCACAGCTTTATTCTTATTGGCGACGATAGCGGCTCTATTTCTTATCTTGACCCCCAAAATTTACAAGTTATTAGCTCATACAATATGCACACAGGACCCATTACATGTCTCTCCTCACTCCCCAATGGCTTTATTGCTTCAGGAGGACATGATAAACTTATTAAAGTCTGGAAACATCAACAAGAATCCAATCCTCTCATTCTTCAGGGGCACAAAGATTGGATAAACTCACTTGCAGCTCTTCCTGATAAAAAGCTAGCAAGCTGCTCAGACGACGGCCAATTAAAAATATGGAATCTTGCAACACAAGAATGCGAAGCCTCTATACAAAGTGACCCCAAATCTGCACTTCATATTCTTTTTATTCCCCCTCGTCACATTCTTGTTAGTAATAACAACGGATCAGTTCGCTACTGGGACATGCTATCACACAAGCTTTCACTTGGAAGTCAATATCACGAAGAAGCAATTACCAAAGCTCTTTTTACTATAAATGGAGAAATTTTAACAAGCTCAACGGATCATACAATTATTTTTATTGATAAGACAGAGAGAATTTTATTTAAAGGGCACTCAGGCATTGTTTTTGACATACTAGAAGTTGCTCCTGGAATTATTGCTAGCTGCAGCAGAGATGGATATATTTACTTATGGCATACGCCAAAAGAAATTACCGTAGAAAACAATGCAGCACCATGCCAACAAAAATCCAGCCAAAGAAAGAGCAAGCCCCACAAGATTCAAGTAGCCAAAAAGAAACAATCCCGCAATAATACCAAGCATCAACCCCTTAATAATAACAAACGTTAAAATTGACCAAACGGACCAGCCACGCCTACGCAAATACAATGCAAAATGATGTGGGCTGCCATGATAAAAAGGAATTCCAAGATAACTTCTAATAATAATTAAAGAAGCTACCTCAATTAATGGAATCGCTAAAACAACAGCAGGGGTATAATAAGCATCAAAAGAACAACTGCTCCAAGGAAGAAGCATGGGGATAGCAGACAAAACCCCTCCAATAAACAACGCCCCAGCATCACCAAGATAAATCTTAGCAGGCGGCTTGTTGTACATCAAAAAACCAAGAAGCGCAGCAAAAAAAGATATCATCAATAAACTTACTGTATATTCCTTCAAGAAGAATGCTATCAACAAAAAAACGAAGCTCGCAACAAGAGCTGTTATCGTAGATAAGCCATCCATTATATCAATAAGGTTAAACGCATTAATAACAGAAAGCATCCAAAATGCAGAAAAAAACAAATTTGCAGTAGATGAAAAAAAAACAGACTTAAGGGCAAACCCTCCTCTTAAAAAACAAATAACAGCAATAATTTGCCCAATAAATTTTTGACCAGCAGATAGCACTAAAAGATCATCAATTAGACCAACAAAAAGCAAAAGCGTAGAACCAAGAAGCATCCATAACACTTTATTCTCACAGGGATAAGCAAGAGCTAGTGGAATCATAAAAGAAATATAAACAACCACACCTCCAAGATAAGGAACTGGCTGATCATGTTGCTTGAGACTACCATCCGGAACATCAACGACCTTTCTTTTAAGCGCAGCAGCAATAATAAACGGCGTTAATATAAGCGAAAATATCAATGACGCACCAAAACAAAAAAGGTGCTGAAGCGCCAATACAGACATCTCTCTCCTTTCCAGATATTTCTCTTTTTTTAATTAAGCGTAACGCGACTCCTTAATGCCTCTTTAAAGGTACTATACTCCTCTAAGCTTAAAAATTCAAACTCTATCTGAACAATATACCACTCAATTCCAGCAGGCTGCAATTCAAGCTGCTCAAAAAAAGGTTTAAGCTTACTCCAATCCTTTTCTGTTGTTACTATACCGCAAGAACGAGCAGTCTTTGCGTTATTGATAATATTATGATAATCATCTCTTGTATAGTTATAATGATCAGAATATTGAGTGTATCCGGCTAGACTCCCACTTACTTCTTTGACTGTCTGAATAAATTGACCAAATGACCCAATACCTGCAACCGCAAAAAGCGGAATCTTTAAAGCATTAATATCAACAGGATTTCCTGCACCAGAAACAATCTTTTTTACCTTGTGCCGCCCCCTAACAACAACTTGCTTAGAAGAAAAAATAGTATCTTTTAGCTGCTGGATACCTTTTGAACATGCCTTATCTGCATGAGTAAGAACAATAATGTGAGCCCGAGAAATATCTTTTTCTCTCAATTTTCCAGCTGGAAAACAATGCCCATTTTCAAATGGATGCCGCGCATCTAACAATAAAATTTCACAGTCTTTTTTCAATTCATGATTTTGATATGCATCATCAAGAACAACGAAGCTGCCCATAGACAAGTTTGAAACCTTAGTTAACAAAAGAAGAGCCTTGCGCCGAGAAGATCCAACAACCACTGTGTTTTTTGTCAGTCGAGCAAGCATGTGTGCTTCATCACCACAAACACTTGCAGGAACCAGTGGGCCAAGTCCATCACTTACAAGCAAACTATTTCCCCTTCTGATAGCACTCCCACCATAACCCCTACAAATAAAAGCCAATGGAGAAACAAGATCATGTGCTAAAAATTGACAAAAGAGCGTTTTCCCAGTTCCGCCAACAGCTATGTTGCCAACACTTATCACAAAGCAATTTTTAACAGTTTTCACCGAACGCTTTTTGCGCCAAGCTTGATTTAACCTGAAGACAACCATGTAAAAAAATTCAGCAACAACTAATACAGCAAAGGCGATCTTGCCAATAAAGGAATTAGTCTTTTTTTTATTAGCCAAAACAAGGCCCTCCCATAAGGAAAGGGCTTTTCTCAGGCATTTTTTAGCTAAAAACTTCATCTATGTTTTTATGTTGGCTCTTGCACAACTTCAATGTAACAAACAACAGAATCCCCTTCTTGCCAATCATGAAAAGACTCTGCTATAAAGCCACACTCAAACCCGGCATGAACCTCTTTTACATGCTTCTTCTCTCGCTGCAAGCTGGTAATTTTAGAGTCACCAAGAACAACTCCATCTCGAACACACTCTACTTTGCACGGACGAGAAATGACTCCTTCCTGCATATAACATCCCGCAATAACGCCAAGTCCTTTAATATTAAAAACTTTGCGCACAACGGCTTTACCAACCTTGTTCCAAGACTTAACAGCTTCCCGCTTTGAAAGCAACAACTTCTCAAGAGTGTCAATAGCCTGATAAATAATGGCATATAAGTAAAACTGTTTATTTTTTTCACCTGCAAGAGTAATAGCATTCTTTTCTGCTTTCACATGCAAGCCAATCAACTCTGCACCAGTGTCAAATGCAAACTCAATATCACTCTCAACAATATCTCCAATCCCGCTGCTCAGAATATTAATAGGGCAACCAATTTTTTTATGTTTTTTAACAAGCATGTCAATAGCACTTGAAAGAGCCTCAAGAGACCCACGAGTATCTGCCTTAACAACTAAATTAATTACTTTTTCAGAGCCAGCACCGATTTCAACTTGAGGACGAGAAGACAACTGACTATCTTGACGAAGAGGACCTGTCAAACGACCCTTGTTAGCCTTTGCCTTAAGATACCCATCTCGAGAGACAACCTCTAACCAATCGCCAATCGAAACAAAAGAATCAAAGCCGACAACTCGAACAGGGGTAGACACACCAACACGCTTTACCCTCTTGCCATGAGAATCAATAAGAAGTCGGACCTTACCTGATGCATCTCCACACACAAAGTAATCTCCAACGGAAAGCTTTCCAGACATGCACAAAACCGTTGCAACAGCTCCAAGACCACGCTCTTGATGAGACTCTAAAACAAACGCCTTTGCTGCAGCCCCAGGCTCCTCACAAAGCTCCATCAGTTGAGACTGAAGAACAAGCATTTCTAGCAAGTCGTCAACACCCTTACCCGTTTTTGCAGAAATAGGAACACAAACAACATCTCCACCCCAATCCTCAGCCATAAGGCCGTGCTGCGCAAGCTGACGCTTTACACCCTCTAGGGCCGCAGGAGAGGACACTTTGTCTATTTTATTAATTGCAACAACAATAGGAACCTCTGCTTGCTGAGCATATTTAATTGCCTCAACAGTCTGCGGCTTTACACCATCATCAGCCGCAACAATAAGAACAACAATGTCTGTTACTCGAGTGCCTCGCTGACGAATATAAGAAAAAGCTTCATGACCAGGCGTGTCAAGAAAAACAATCTTGCCATGAGAACTATCAACCTCATACGCTCCTAAATGCTGAGTAATGCCACCTTTCTCCGAAGCTGCAACGCTCATATTTCGCACATAATCCAAAAATGTTGTTTTTCCGTGATCAACGTGCCCCATTACAACAACAACTGGCCAGCGAGGACGAGTTGTTGATGATGTAGCAACCGCTGAACGAGCAACAAGCTTCGACTGACTCCCGCCTTGATGCTCATCAGCTCCAGGGCGCTCAACTTCTATATTAAAATCCTTCGCAAGCTGCTCAATAAGATCTGCCGAAACAGCATTGTTCCTATTACAAACAACGCCTTTTTTAAGAAGAGCAAAGATTACCTCTCCAACGCCCTTGCCTAAAAGCTCAGCTGTCAGGGAAAGAGGCAAGTCTTTTTCTACAACAATACTGGTAACGACCTCGGGCACAACAACCTCAACTCCAGCTTTTTGGCGACGCCCCCGCTTTCCACCTCGACGCGCTTGAGAACGACCAGAACCTCGCCCGCCTTTGCGACTGACAAGCTTCTCTGCCCCTTTAACAGGGAGTCCAGCGCGAGAATCTCCCATTTGGGAGTTTATTTCATACTTAAGCAAATCGCTTTTTTCATCTTCTGCAACACGTTGTTTATGCAAACCAGCACCTTCTGTTGTTGAACTCGACTGAGTTGATACGCCACTAACACTATTATCACCCAAGGACGAACGAGGCTCTTTTTTCTTTTCGCCCCCCTCTTTTCGCGCACTTTTTGCAGGTGATGCCTCTAATTCTTTTTTTTCTTCTTTCTTCGTAAAAGACTTTGCAACAGCAACGACTTCATCGGTCGCAACAACCATGTGGCTGGAAACCGCGACACCTTTTTTCTTTAAAAGCGCCATAAAGTCTTTTGTTGTTAGCCCATAAAGCTTTGCTACCTCATAGACACGCATTCCCCCTCCTCTTGGTGATTGTCAATCGATTTAATCATTCCGCTCCTCGCCATCAGAGCCCGCAAACAAGCCCTCACCTGCCTCAGGATGAGAAAAGTCTTGCAAGCGAATTTCTACACCAGTAAGTCGCGAAGCAAGCGCTACATTTTGACCAGATCGACCAATCGCATAGGAACGTTGATCTCGCGCAAGCCAAACCGTTGCCTTTCTGCTATCGCTAGAAAGCTCAACTTTATCTATTTCTGCGGGCTTTAGACTGTTTTTCACAAGCACCTCAAGAGCATCTGTCCACTCAATAAGGTCTATTTTTTCTTGGCCCAACTCTCGCAATATTGGCTTAATTCGGGCTCCGCCAACACCAACACACGTCCCCACAGGATCAATTTCTTTGCTCGATGAAACGACAATAGCTTTTGATTTGTACCCAGGAGAGCGAACTATTTTTTTAATTTCAACAATTCCCTCAAAAACTTCTGGTATTTCAAGCGATATGAGCTTTTTAACAAAATCAGCCGAAGCTCTGTCTAGAATGAGCTGATAGTCGCCCCGAACGAAAAGATTTACCTCTTTTAGCAAGGCCTTAACAGGATGCCCCACTCGAAGTGTTTCGCCGGGAACCAAATTGTCCTCTGGTAGGAGCGCTTGAGAATCACCAAGCTTAACAACAAAGCCTCCACGCTCGCGCTTATGGATCATGCCACCAATAATTTCGCCTTCACGATCCTTATATTCATCAAAAACAGCTTGCTGCTCAAGCTCTCTAATGCTTGCAGCAATCAATTGCCGAGCGGAGGAAATCTCAACGCGACCAACTGTTCCATCAAAAGGAACCTTTATCATGTCACCAAGACTAGCCTGGGGATCTATGGCCCGAGCTCTGCGTAAAGAAATTTCTCGACAATCATCAGCAACAATTGTCGTTATTAGCTTGTGTGCAACGACCTCGATTTGGCCAGACCGCTTGTTAAATAAGGCGATAATGTCTGCATTTGGAAACTTTTTGGCATAAACGGATGCTACACCTTTGCACAAAATTTCAATTATTTTTTCTTTATCAAAGCCTTTTTCTTCAACAAGGCCTTCTATGACATTTTTTAGATCCACAGTAACTTTATTCCTTTATCGTTCCGCCAGGGGCTGCAATACCGTAAGCAGGGGTTGGTGTTGAGGCGCTCAGCACAGCTCTAAGCACGTGAGCCAATTAACAATGAACTTGATAACGCACTCTTAATTGTAGAGAAAAAACAAAAAAAGTGAAGCGTGGCATCATTTGCTTCCTAAAGACAGCCTCGCTGTTCTGCTTTGGGAACAATATTATCCTTATTATTATTTAATTATAATTTATAAAGTAATAATAATAAGGGACGCGGATTTTTGTGGATAACTCTGGTTTTTCTCATTAAAACAGCCTCCTGGTGGCCTTATCGGCGATTTGAAAATTGTGGATAACTATGTGGATAACTTGTGGACAAGTGTGGATAACTTTTTGCTCGACCTCGAAATCCGCCTCCAGAAGGCTGTTTTCGTTGTATGTGGATAACTTTTGTCCATTGGGTGGGGTTATTCGCTTGTTTTGAATAGTTATCCACATAGTTATCCACATAGTTATCCACAATTTGTGGATAACTATGTGGATAACTATAATAGGTTGGCGTATCACCCGAATTTAGGCTATTTTTAAGGTGCGAGCTGTTGAAGAAGGCTCATTATTTTTTGCACATCTTGCCATGTTAATTTTTTTGCTGATGGGTTGCGAAGAAGGTAAGCTGGATGGTAGGTTGGTATGACAGGTGTTTGTTTATAATAAGAAAGCAAGCCACGAGCTTTTCCAATTTGAACATTTTCCCCTAAAAGGGCTTTTGTCGCGGGTGATCCAAGGGTGCAAATGACTTGTGGCTTGATTATTTCTATTTCTTTAAAAAGCAAGGCGTTTGTGCATGTTGCTGCCTCATTAGGCAAGGGTGTTCTGTTTGATGGGGGACGACATTTTACTACGTTGGATATGTATACCTCTTCTCGTTGAAGTTCCATTGCTTGGATAATTTTATTAAGAAGCTTTCCTGCTCTACCAACAAAAGGCTCTCCCTTGAGGTCTTCATCTCGCCCAGGTCCTTCTCCTATAAACATTAATTGTGCATTTGAGTTACCAGTGCCAAATACAACCTGGCTTCTTCCCTGGTTAGCTAGGGGGCATTGTTGGCATTTTTTATAGCGATTTTGAAGGGCTTTTAAGGCTTTGTCCTTTGCTTGGTTGTTGAGCTTGTTTGTTTGTCCAAGTAGCTCTTTTTGTTTCTTAAGCTGTGATAGCGGGCTAAAGAGTTCTCTGTTTTTTTCTTGAGTCATAAACGGGGTGTTCCTTGTATTATGTTTTTGATTTTATTTTAGTTCTTTGAGGATAGGTTGTCGAATCACTTCTTCTTTTTTTTAAGGTAGGTTGCAATGAGCTGGGGCCATTCATTTGTTGAGGCAAAGCTTGTTTTTTGATAAGACTTATGAATGTTCTTTTCTGGAAAATAAATTGAGAGTCCTTGCGCAAAAGGAAGGTTGATGCCTGATGCATTAGCAAGTATTGAATCTTGTAGTTCCCTGCGTGCATCATTGGCCAAAGTGCTTAGAGTAAGAAGGCTTTGTCTATCCATATTTTGCAATTCATTGCTTTTTGATTTCTCAAAGGCTTTTTTGCTGATGCTTGTAAGAAAGTGTAGGCAGTCGATATAGTCCCAATCACAAAATTCTGTTGTCTCTTCTTCGTTCCGCCTTATTTTTTTTATAAATGAGACATAGTCCTTATGTGTCTCCATAAGAGAGACGAGGTGTTGTGCAAAAAGCGAGAGTTTTTCTTCTGCTTTTTTAAAGTGCTCAAGCGATATTGCTGATTGGGTGTAGTCAGCCAGTTGATAGTCGTACTCTTCTGCATAGGCATGTACTGCGTGTTGGGCAAACTCTACAGGCAAAAACGTTTGAGATAAAAATGGGGATAAGAGCTTTTTGTAATTATAGCCACTGCCTGGTTCAAGCTCTTCAGAGGCTACCATGTAGTTTGAAAACGGCTTAAGTTTTGATGCAATTTCTACCATTGCCATATGGCAAGCATCAAGAAGGACGATGTCTACTTTTTTTCCTGCGAGCACTTCTTTGCTGATGCGCTCAAAGCATTGTTTGAGCTGTTGATTATCTATGTATTGCTCGTATGTGTCGTTAAATCCTATTCCTCTTTTGATTGTTGATCTAAGGGTATTGCGATCAATTTGCATCATTCCAGTTTTTTCATTAAACGAAAAAAGAGCATCTCGATGTTCTTTATAAATTTTACCCCAAATGCTTGGATCTTTTATGCCAGAGCCATGATTCCAGATGACAATTGCTTGATGTTTAGCCGGATGTGTTTCAATAGCCCATTGTACAAAATTAAAAAGGCTTTTTGGAGTTCCACTAATTGCCTCTTCTCCCTCGAGTTCTTTTTCAATGATCGCCTTATTTTTTTCAAGATAAAATCGATTAGCCTCTTCTTCTCCGTACTCATCTAATTGTATTAGAATATTGCACGTAGGTGTTGACCCGACTTGTAGCATTTGGCGAAAATTTTTAAGAGCATATTTGTGTAGGTTGTTATTCGCGGCCATATAAACGATAAAATTCCACTCTTTAATTTTTTGCTTTGAAGTGTCGACGAGTTGCTCGTTGTTGTTGGGAATAGAGTCTGTCTGGTCCCGAAGAGCACTATTTTTGTTTTTTTGTGACATAGGCTTGCTGTGAAGCTTTTTTATTCTTTTCAGACATGGATTGCACAATGAGCTGTTTCGTCCGCTGAGATTTTGTGTAAAAAAAACAAAAAATAGTGCGCATATGATTGGATTCATCAGGCCACTCCTTTAGTCGTTACTTTCTAAGATTTTTTGATTATTAATTTAGGCTACTACAAGCCTTTCAAAAACCTCAAGAATCTTGATTGTTGGGCCTGCCTGCTGATGCGATAAGGCAAAATGTAAGTAAGAAAGTAAGTTGAAAATCAAGAAAAAATAATTGAATTGGGTTTGATGCAATTGTCGAAAGGCAGATTAAAAGAAGGAGGTGGGCACCATCTATAGAATACCGAAAGGCTTTTCCTGTTGTTGCAAAAAGAAAAAGAAAAAGGGCTCGAATGAATGAGATACTTGAATATGAAAACAGGTGGTAGATGGTACCCATGCAAATCAGGATTAGTCGCTTAAAAAAAAGGTGGATTGGGATGAGAGAAAAAAAATAAGTCCAAATAAGAATAAGTAGTGCTATATGCAGCCCAGAGCGAGCAAGGTAGTGTGTAATGCCCCATTGTAGGCAGGCAATTTTCATGGTTTCTGGGGCCCCAGAACTTTTGGCGCCAAAAAAAATGAGCTGAATAAAGCTTGCAAGTGGCTGCTGCGCTAAGTTGGCAATCTTATTGACCAACTCCTCTCTTTTTTCTTCAATCCAGCGAGCAAAAGACGTTGCAGGGCGATTAAGGAGCAGTATACTTTCTTTTTTTGTTGAGAAAGAGGAGCACAGGGTATGTGTTCTTATTAGATGGTCTGCAAATGAGCATGGAGACCCATCGCTTTTATTGTTTGGCGGAGTGAGCTTTGTATTACAGATTTTTATAAGGTCACCGGTTTGTAATGTTTTTGATTGAGTATAGAGTGTTATATAAAAAGACGAATTTTTGGATTTTCCTTCTTCTTCTATCTTGATAACATGAATGTAGTAAATAAATGTTTTTGGTTGATGCGTTGATGCTTTTATAGTTCCTGTTAGCGAAATGTTTTTGTTAAAAAGTTGTGAACCAAGCAGGCTGTGCTCGTTGTATTGAAGAAAAAGCAAAAGGGTCCCGATAAGATACCAAAACAAACCAAAGCTAAATGTTTTTTTTTGTAGAGTAAGGGATACAATAAAAAGAGCAAACGCTGTTGATGCAAGGAGAAGTGGGTAGCTGCTTGTGCGTGCGCATAGAATGCCCGAGCTGGTAGCACAAAGGGGGAAAAGAAAAGGCCAGGAAAAAACTCTTTCTTTTTGATACCAATAAATGCTTATGGCAAGGGATAAGCAAGCGAAGGCATGTGCTGCTTGATGTCCGTATGATATAAAAAGTAAAATGTTGTCTCCTCGTGAAAGGTTTCTAATAAGATTAATTCTTTGGAGTGGGTTCGTGTTTAATGTCAACTATAGCATAAAAAATTTAAAATAGGAGCTAGAGAAGTGAAAATTGTCAAATTATCAGCAAGGGAGGTGTTAGACTCTCGAGGTTATCCAACTGTTATGTGTTCTATTTTTTTAAGTGATGGCTCTGTGCACTCTGCAGTAGCGCCATCTGGTAAATCAAGGGGCGCACTGGAAGCTGTTGAATTGCGAGATTTAGACAATGATCGTTTTTTAGGAAGGGGTGTTCTTGGGGCAGTCGAATGCATTACAGAAGATATTGCCCCACTTCTTGTTGGTCGAGAGCCAGACTTTGTTGTTATGGATAGCTTATTGCTAGAAGGAGATGGAACGCATAATAAGTCTCATTATGGGGCAAATGCTACTATTGCAGTAAGTTGCGCTGTTGTTCGAGCGCAAGCTCATCTCTGTGGCCTTGGATTGTATAAATTTATTGCGCAAGCGCTTAATGTTATCCCACGAGTTCCTCGCTGTTTATTTAATCTTATTAATGGCGGGGCGCATGCTGGGTTTGCATCGCTTATTCAAGAGGTTTTATGTGTGGGGGAGAGGGGCGAGGCTTTAGCTGATGTTCTTTCTGACATCGTTACGTTTTCTCATTATATTGCAGAGTTTTTAGTGAAAAAACAAGGTGTAGTTGGTTTAGGTGATGAAGGTGGATTTGTTAGGCGGTTGGTTGAGCCCTCTCTTAAGAGAGAGCTTGAAATCCTGGAGGATCTTTCTTGCTTGCAGGAGCAGGTTTTTGGAGAGCGCGATCGATTTTGCTATGCCCTTGATGTAGCTGCTTCGCAGTTTTATGATTCAGCTCAACTTGGATATGTTGCAGGAGAAGATTTGATGCCTAGCAAAAAACTTGCTCAACTTTACTGTGCAGCGATTAAAAAGTGGCCCATTGTTGCAATAGAAGATCCTTTTGACGAAAAAGATAAACTTGCTTGGAGCTCTTTTGTGGGAGCAACAAACGAGCGAGTCGTTGTTGTTGGAGATGATCTTTTTGTTACTAATGAGCATCTTATTAGGGAGGGAGCTCGAGAAGGGCTTGCAGGTGCTGTTGTGATTAAGCCCAATCAAGCTGGGACCGTTACTGAGGCTCTTGCAGCTGTTAGGGCTGCACGAGAGGTGGGTTATGCTGTTGTTGTTTCTCATCGATCGGGAGAAACCTGTGATCACTTTATTGCAGATTTTGCGGTAGGTGTTCGGGCAGACTTTGCTAAGTTTGGAGCGTGCGCTCGATCAGAACGTGTTTCAAAATATAATCGACTATTATGCATAGAAGAAGAAATTTTAAATAAAAAACAGGGGTGAGTTATCAAAATATAAAAAATGGCGTACAATGATGGTGCAGGTATTTGTTGAGTTTAAACAAGTGCTTTTCAATTTTATTTATACAAGAAAGTCTTCCATGATAAAACTTCTTAATAATTATAAATGGATTTTATTTTTAGCAACTGTTGTTTTGTGCGTAGGTGCTTTTTATTTTAGTTTTACTAATAAGAATTCGCAGTCAAGGGAGGTTTTAAAGGTTGGCGTCAATCCATTTACACCATATGTTTTTATCGAAGAAGATGAGTCGTTTAATGGATTTGATATAGAGCTTGCTCGTGAAATTGCAAGACGTCTTGGGCGAAAGCTTGAGGTTAAAAACATGTCTTTTGATGCTCTTACTATAGAGCTTGCTCAAGGTAAGGTTGATTGTATTATTGGGGGCCTTTCAATTACTGAGGCGCGACAAAAGAAAATGAATATTATCCATTATACAGGAGCTGGAAAGGTGAGCATACCTCTTGTTTTTTGGAGGCAGATTCCTAAAGGTGTTGAGGCTGTTGAAGACCTTGCTCATTTAGAGAATAAAGTAGTTTGTTTGCAGCCAGGATCTCTCCAAGAAGATTTATTTGCCCGATTCCCCTTTGTTGCTATGAGATTTGTTGACAGTATCACTGATATGATTATGGAAATTCGATATGGTAAGGCGATTGCTTGTGCACTTGAGCATGAAGTAGCTCGCGCAATAGCGAAGAAGTATCAGGAGATTAAGGTGCTCAGTGTGCCCTTGCCGAAAGATCTTCAGGATTATGGTATTGGGATTGGGCTAAGCAAAAAAAGCAATCTTAATGAAAAAATTGATACAATTATTAGAGAGCTAAAAAAAGATGGGACCATAGCTCGTATGGAGCAAAAATGGTTTGAAGGAGAAGGGTGACATGGTCGAAGTTTCATGGATTCAACTTGTTGCAACAATATTTTTTCCTTTAGCTAGAGGATTTCTTGTAACGCTTCAGGCTACTTTGTGCGGAGGTATCGTTGGGATGTTTTTGGGGGTCGTCCTTGGAGCTATTCAAAGTAAGCGTTTAAACTTTGGTTTACTATCTCGCCTGGTTAGTGTTTATGTTTCCATTATCAGGGGCACGCCTTTAATTGTGCAAGCTTTTCTTATTTATTATGTTGTTCCGGATATTTTTAACATAAACTTTACTCCTTTTGTAGCTGGGTGTCTTGCGCTTTCATGTAACTCTGCTGCATATGTTGCAGAGACTGTGCGAGCTGGTATAAACGCCCTTCATCGAGGACAATGGGAAGCTTGCTTTGTGCTTGGTTATGACAAAAAAACAACAGTTTTATCAATCATTTTGCCACAGGCACTGCGAAACGTGCTTCCAACTCTTACAAATGAATTGACAGCATTGTTAAAAGAGACAGCAATTCTTGGGCTTATTGGTCTAGAGGAGATAACAAAAATTGGTACAAACATGAATTCACGATTGATGGAGCCAATGGTTATTTATGTTACAATTGCCCTATTTTATTTAACAGCAACTACCGTGCTATCTTCGGTGGCTCGCTATTTGGAGGTAGACCACTCATGATACGAGGAAAAGCAATTTCTACTTTATATGGCAATAAGCTTGCGCTTGATAGAGTTGAATTTACAGTTCCAAAGGGAAGGATAACTTCTTTTATTGGTCCTAGTGGTGCAGGCAAAACAACTCTTCTGCGCTGCATTGCACAGCTGCAAGGTTATCAGGGGGCGCTTACTTATCAGGGACAAGAGCTTAAAGCCATGTCGCGAGTGGAGAGAGTGCATGCAATTGGGTTTGTATTTCAACAATTTAATCTTTTTCCACATTTTTCAGTTCTTGAAAACTGCATTCATCCATTAATAAATGTTGCTTCTGTTTCAGACGAGAAAGCTCAGAAAAAAGCAAAAGAAGTACTTGACTCCCTTGGCATGCTTAAGTTTGTTTATCATTCTCCAAGAGACTTGTCCGGGGGACAGCAACAACGAGTAGCCCTTGCTCGTGCGCTGTGTTTAGAGCCACAGGTTTTATTGTTTGATGAGCCAACGTCTTCCTTAGATCCTGAAAGCTCACGAGTTGTTCATGGAATTATGAAAGACCTTGTTGATCGAGGGTATACGGTTGTTGTTAGCTCTCACGATATGTCTTTTTTGAAAAAAATTATTGATAATGTTTATTTTCTTAAAGATGGCTTTATTGTTGAGCATTACGATGCCCTTGTCGATCAAAAGATTAATCATCAAGGGCCTATTTCACAATTTCTCGCTGAGTAAATTTAAACCTTAATATGGGGCACAAGCGCTTTTGTTCATTGATTGACTGTGATTTTTAAATATCAAGATTCCGAACAAAGTGAGCATGCTTTTCAATATACTCACGTCGATCACTTACATCATCACCCATCAAGGAACTGAACCATTGATCAGCCTTAATTGCATCTTCAATTGTTACCTTAAGAAATATTCTTTGTGAAGGGTCCATTGTTGTTTCCCACAATTGGTCTGGGTTCATTTCTCCAAGCCCTTTGTATCGTTGGATTGTTGTGTGGGATTTACCGAATCGAACAATGGCATTTACAAGACTGAGAGCCCCTGACCCCTTAATTTCTTGCTCTTTTCCTTTGACTTTTAGATGCCATGTCTTTTGCTCAAGGTGCATGAGTTGCGTTGCTTGCTCAATGAGCTTTGCTACTTCATCAGATTCAAAGAATGATGCGGCAACCTCCCAACTTTTTTTATTCTCTTGAAATGATATTAAAGGCGAAGGGGTTTCTGGTGTTTCATTTGGTGTATTATCTGGAAAACCGGTAATGCTGTAGTTTGAAAAATATTTTTGTAAGTTTTTTCCGAGCTGCTGCATGTCCATTTTTTGCGGCGCCCAAGAAAGGTTATAAAGAGCTGTTATTAGTTCGTGACAGTGGTGTGAGGAGATTTCGAAATGATGAGTAATTTTTTGCATTTCGACCATGTAGGTGAGTAGTTGTTCAAGTAAGTCATGCCACTTATTATCTTCTAGGTCTGTATCACCTATTGTAAGTACTGAGCGTTTTTCTGCCCAGTCAAACAGAAAGCGATTTAGCTCTCCATCATCTTTTAAATAACGTTCGCTTTTCCCAGCCTTTGCTTTATAAAGGGGTGGCTGCGCTACGAAAAGATAACCTTTTTCAATAAGAGGCTTCATGTAACGAAAGAAAAATGTGAGCAAGAGGATACGAATATGGGCCCCGTCAACATCAGCGTCAGTCATGACAACAATTTTTTGATAGCGAGCTTTTTCAGGTGCAACATCATTGTTACCAATTCCTACACCAAGGGCTGTAATAAGGTCTTTAATTTCATTATTAGCTAAAATTCTATCAAGCCGCGTTTTTTCAACGTTGAGAATTTTTCCTCGAAGGGGCAAGATTGCTTGAGTAAAGCGGTCACGTGCTTGCTTTGCAGAGCCGCCTGCAGAATCTCCTTCAACAAGAAAGAGTTCTGTTTTTGCCGGGTCTTCTATTGAGCAGTCTGCAAGCTTTCCTGGAAGTACTGCACTTTCAAGAACATTTTTTCGACGTGTAAGCTCTCGTGCTCGTCGGGCTGCTGTACGAGCTTGTTGGGCAACAATTGCTTTTTGAAGTATCTTTTTTGCAATTGTTGGATGTTCCTCAAAATAGGTGTCAAGAAATGAATACATCCATGAGTCAACAAGCCCCTTTACGTCACTATTGCCAAGTTTCGTTTTAGTTTGTCCTTCAAATTGGGGTTCTGGGACTTTCATGCTAATTACACAAACTAAGCCCTCTCGAGTGTCCTCACTTGAGAGGGACTCATCTTTAATAAGATTATATTTTTGAGCATAGCGATTACTCACTTTAGTGAGGGCTGACCTAAATCCTGCTTCATGTGTGCCGCCATCAACAGTGCGAATATTGTTTACAAAGCTAAAGATTTGATCTCCATATCCTTCATTGTACTGCATAGCGCATTCAAGGATATACGTGTCATCGCTTTTTTCTACATAAACAATGTCAGAAAAAAGCGCATTCTTTTTTTCATTAACAAATTGTACAAACGATGCAATCCCGCCTTCAAATAAAAATTCTTGTTTTTCTCCAGAGGCTTCGTCTGCAATTTCTATGCTTAAGCCTTTGTTCAAAAATGAAAGTTCTCTAAATCTATTTGCAAGTGTCTCATAATTAAATATTACGGTTTCAAAAATGCTAGCATCAGGCTTGAAGCGTACGAGCGTTCCCCGTTTTTTTGAAGCTCCTGTTTTGAGAAGGCTGCCTTGAGGGACGCCCTTTTTGAAACTTTGCTCGTATCTGCTTCCGTCTCGATCAATAACAACTGATAGATTTGTAGAAAGAGCATTTACGACAGATACCCCTACACCGTGAAGACCACCAGAATACTTATAGGAATCTTTTTCAAATTTCCCCCCGGCATGAAGTTTTGTCAACACAACTTCTGCCGCAGATACTTTTTCTGTTGGGTGCATATCAACAGGAATACCCCGTCCATTATCAAGAACAGAGCAAGATCCGTCGGTATGAAGTACTACTTTGATTTTTGAGCAAAACCCTGCAAGAGCTTCATCGACAGCGTTATCAATAACTTCATATACGAGATGGTGAAGACCTGCTGTGTTGGTAGAGCCGATATACATAGCTGGTCGTTTTCGCACAGCTTCAAGGCCCTCAAGAACTTTGATTGAACTTGCGCCATAGTCTGATGAGGAAGATGCTAAGGGCTGTTTTTTTTCATTGTCCATGGAATTTGCCTTGTTATAAAAGATGTTTATGTGACGAAATTAATGCAAGGTTTTTCTTTATTAGAATATGCTTGTAGTATATCAAAGCATAATTCGACAGGCAAAATAAATATTTTTTAATAACAAAAAGAATTGCTCAAATGGGAAACAAGAAAAAAGACTGGTTTATGGATGAAGCGCTTAAGCAGGCTCAGCGAGCATTTAAAAAGAATGAGGTGCCTGTGGGAGCTATTGTTGTTGATGAGCAAGGCGTGATTGTCGGTCGCGGGTATAATAGAGTTGAGTCTGATGCCTGCCAGGCTTCTCATGCTGAGGTGATTGCATTGCGAAAGGCATGCAAAAAAAAAGAATCCTGGAGATTGAATGGGTGTTGGATATATGTTACGCTAGAGCCTTGTTTAATGTGTTTGGGGCTAATTCGCCTTAGCAGATTAGATGGCGTTGTTTGTGCTGCACAATCTACGGAATATGGTGGTATTAGTCAGCAAAAAGCGGGTGGAGCTTTATTTGCAAAAGAGTTGGTGATAGAGTTTGGTGTGCGAAAAGAGCAGTCCCTCTCTCTGCTGCGATCTTTTTTTAAACACATCAGAAAGTTGAGAAAGGCGCAGAGTGAAAGAAAGACGTGATGCTCTTGAAAAAATAAAAAATAACTTATTAGCGCGACAAGCTGAAATGAATAATAAAATTACTCAGCACTCTCAAGAGAAAGTGTCAGATGGACAGGTTCAAGATAGCGGAGATGAGGCGCTGTCTCTCACTATGGAGACGTTGCAGAATTCTTTGCAGCAAACAGAATTGAATGAGCTTAGCCTTATTCAGAAAGCTTTAGAGCGAATTGAAAGTGGTGAATATGGTCTATGCATTGATTGCTCTGAGCAAGTATCAACAAAGAGGTTGCTAAATTTTCCATATGCCGCACGGTGTATAGTCTGTCAAGAGGCATTTGAGGGGCAACAGCTTTAAAACATGTGCCGGTGTAGCTCAGTGGTAGAGCGCCTGATTCGTAATCAGTAGGTCGTCGGTTCAACTCCGATCACCGGCTCCATAAAACAAACAAGATAAGGAGCTCCGCATGAAAGTTGGGCACCAAGCATTTTTTTTTAACGAAGAAGAGCTTCCCTGGGTTGTAAATGAAAAAATTATTTCTCTTTTAGCCGGAGGGGTAAGAATTTTTTTGTTATATGGTCCGCTTGGCGTTGGAAAAACAGCATTGGTCAAAGAATTTGCACGCAAGCTTGGTGTGAAAGAGGCTGTGAAAAGCCCAACTTTTGGATACGTTAATTGCTATAATCTTGATAGCGCTACAACCAAAAGTCACATAAAAAAATTATGTCATTTTGATTTATATCGTCTTTCTGGAAGCGAAGATTTTATTGCTAGTGGATTTGATGAATATATTGCTAGCCTAGAGTCTCTTGTTGTGATAGAGTGGCCAAAAATAATAGAGCCTATTGTCTTGCAAGAATGTTATGCTGGTCAGGTGTGCAAGGTGACACTAGGGTATGATAGTCTGCATAAAAACAAGAGAAAAATGCGCATAGAAGCCGACAGGTGAAGTTATTAGGCTTTTTAGGGTCTGTTTTTTTAATGCAATAGATAATTTTTTACACAAAAAATTAAAAAAAATGTTGAAATCTTTGATAAACACTCTATCATTAAGTCAACTTTGATGAGCAAAAAGCGCATTTCATGTTTTGCTTAATGTGGGGGGAGATTCCCGAGCGGTCAAAGGGGACGGACTGTAAATCCGTTGGCAAAGCCTTCACAGGTTCGAATCCTGTTCTCCCCACCATTTTTATGTAAATATGAAAAATAAAGCAAAAAATATATTTTGTTCATTGGCACAACGAAAAAACTTTTGTATAATAAAAACGCCTAGCATGCTGTTCGTTGTGTTAACTTTTGAACAGTTGCCGCGGGAATAGCTCAATTGGCTAGAGCGACAGCCTTCCAAGCTGTAGGTTGCGGGTTCGAGCCCCGTTTCCCGCTCCATAAGTGTCGCGCTAGCGCTTTTTCGGCTTATTTAAATTAGGGAAGCTGGCATAGCTCAGTTGGTAGAGCAGCTGATTTGTAATCAGCAGGTCACTGGTTCGAATCCGGTTGCCAGCTCCATTTTTTAAATCTTTAGTAGAGGCTCTTTCGAGTACTTTGATTAGTATTTTGATATTGCGGCACATTTAAAGAGCGTAGCTGCTTAGGCATTTTGCAAGTTTTAGTTTTTTGGGGTGCCCGCTTTATAGTTCACGGGTGTGCCCACGTAGCTCAGTTGGTAGAGCACTTCCTTGGTAAGGGAGAGGTCACCGGTTCAAGTCCGGTCGCGGGCTCCATTTTTATGCAGTGTCAAAAGTGATAAGGTCAAGCAATGGCAAAAACAAGAACAATCATACACCTTGAATGTGAGGGGTGTCGATTAAAAAATTATAGTAAGCGAGTTTCAAAAAAGCGGTCTTTCGGCAAACTTGCTTTAAACAAGTATTGTTCAAGGTGTCGTAAGCATTCGCTTCACAAAGAAACAAAGTAGCATGAGTAGGCCAGTAGCTCGAATTGGTAGAGCAGCGGACTCCAAATCCGATGGTTGGGGGTTCGAGTCCCTCCTGGCCTGCCACGATTCTTTAAATATAATTTTATCGCTGGAAAGTGTTTAATTATGAATAATTTTATAGGCTTTATCAACGAGGTTAAAGCTGAAGTAAAGAAGGTTGCGTGGCCAAGTTGGGATGAGCTTGTTGGCTCAACAATTATTGTGCTCATTGTGGTTGCAATAGTTGCAGCAATATTGGGGTTAATGGATGCTGTTTTTGCCTACCTTATTAAGGCTTTGACAAGCTAGGGCGATTGTTTACAATATTTATAGCGGGGCGTTTGTTAGCCGATGAAGCGTTGGTATGTTGTGCAGATTTATACAGGCTTTGAAGATATGGTCAAAGCCGATCTTGGAAAGTGTGCAGAAGAAGAAGGTTTAAGCGACTTGTTTGGTGAGGTTCTTATACCAACTGGTGAGGTTTCATCTTTTTTTGCAGAGTCTGGCACGAAAAAAGAAAAAATCTTTCCAGGGTATTTGTTGATCTATATGGAAATGACTGCTGAGTCTTTTAGGCTGGTTGCCTCTAATCCTCGCGTTACACGGTTTCTTGGCGGAGAAAAGCCGGTTGCGTTGTCAGACAAAGAAATTGATCGTATTTTTTCTCAAATGTCAGGTCAGTTGTCTACGCTTAGCGAGAAGGCTTCTTTTTCTGTTGGCGGAGAAGTTCATATTTCTAGTGGGCCATTTTCTGGTTTCGTTGGCATTATAGAAAAAGTTGATGAAGATAGAGAGCGGCTTACTGTTATGGTGAGTATTTTTGGTAGGCTGACTCCTGTTGAGCTCGGTTTTGATCAGGTCAAGAAATAATTGTACGTAGGGTAATATTATGTCAAAAAAAGTAAAAGCGAAGATAAAGTTGCAAATTCCTGGTGGTGGCGCTACTCCAGCTCCTCCAGTGGGTAATAACTTAGGGCAGCACCAGGTAAACCTCATGGATTTTTGCAAAAAATTTAATGCTGCTACAGCTAATCGCAAGGGTGAGACTGTGCCCGTGCAAATCACTATTTACGTAGACAAGAGTTTTGATTTTGTGCTAAAGACTCCTCCTGTGTCTGAGCTTTTGAAAAAGCGAGCAGGTGTGTCTAAGGGAGCTCAGGTGGTTGGCAAGGAAAAGGTTGGTACAGTTTCATGGAAAGACGTTGAAGAAATTGCTGCAATAAAAATGGCAGATCTTTCTGCCAATGACCTTGAGGCTGCAAAAAAGATCATTGCAGGAAGTGCGCGTAGTATGGGAATTGTTGTTGTAGATTAGATTGTTTACTGTAATGGTTTTAGTGTAGTTAGGTGTATAATGAGCAAGTTGGGAAAAAATCACCGATTAGCACAAGAAAAGATGTCACAGCTTGAAGCTTCTTCCACGCAGAGTGCTCTTGCGGCTATTGTTAAAAATGCTTATGCAAAATTTGATGAATCGGTTGATGTGGATATGGTTCTTGGGATTGATCCAACCAAAGGTGAGCAAGCTGTTAGAGGTTCGGTTTTGCTTCCGAATGGCATAGGTAAAAAAGTTAGAGTTCTTGTTTTTGCAAAAGGTGAACAAGAAGATGTTGCTCGCAGTGCGGGGGCAGACTTTGTTGGCGCTGAAGATCTTGTTGAAAAAATTTTGGGCGGCTGGCTTGATTTTGATGCTGCTGTTGCAACTCCTGATCTTATGGCGCTTGTTGGTAAGGTTGCTAAGATCTTAGGGCCTCGAGGGTTGTTGCCAAATAAAAAAGTTGGCACAGTTACGTCTGATATCTCAGGAATTGTCAATGATCTGAAAAAAGGTCGAGTTACTTTCAAGAATGATAAGGGTGGTGTTTTGCATGCACCTTGCGGGCGTGTTTCTTTTGGAGAAGACAAGCTTCTTGAGAACTTTTCAGCCTTGATTAAAGCGGTGCAAAATTGCAAGCCGGCAACATCCAAGGGTAAATTTATTCGAAAAGTGACTCTTTCTTCAACAATGGGTGTTGGCGTTTCAGTTAATCCAGATGAATTATTGTAGGTAGTGCGAAAGGAATGTGACCATGAATCGCGATCAGAAAGCACTAGTCATTGCTGATGTTAAAAAGCTGGTAACATCTTCACAAGCGACATTTCTTATTAATTACAAAGGTATGAGTGTTGCAGCATTGCAAGGTTTGCGAAAAGATTTAAGAGGGTGTGGTGGACAGTTTAAGGTGGTAAAAGCTACGTTAATGCGTCGCGCAGCTCTTGATGTTGAGGGAATGGGGGAGTTCTCAGGGCAGTTTAAGGATCAGGTGGGTCTAGTTTTTGCTTTAGAAGAGCCTTCTTCTGTTGCTAAAGCGCTTGTTGATTATGAGAAAAAAAATGATAGCTTGCCTCAAATTGTTGCTGGTTTTTATGAATCAAAATTTCTGCCTCTTGAACAGGTTAAGTTAATTGCTTCGTTGCCAAGCAGAGATGTATTGCTCGCTAAGCTTCTTGGAACGATGCAGGCGCCAATATCACAGTTTGCTCGATTGCTGCATATGTTGATTGCTCGATTGCTATTTGTTCTTAAGAGAATAGAAGAAAAAAATAGTCAATAGTCCATTTATGTGGTAAAATAACTCAACCCATAATTCAAACTGAATAACCTCCTAGGCGAGGCTAAAATCAGCTTATGCGTTTGTAGCGTAGGCTTGCTGTTCGGTTTAAATAGTTACATTGGTTAACCATTTTTGTTGCACATTTAAGGAGTTGCACATGTCGTCAAAAATTATAGATGAAATTAGCAAGATGTCTGTTATGGAGCTTTCAGAGCTCATTAAGTCATTAGAAGAGACCTTTGGTGTTTCAGCAGCAGCCCCTGTTGCAGCAGCTCCTGCGGCGGCTCAAGGTGATGCAGGAGCACCAGCTGAAGAAAAAACTGAATTCCAAGTAGTCTTAGCAGATGCGGGCAAAGAGAAGATTAAGGTTATAAAGGCTGTTCGTTCAGTGACAACGCTATCTCTTGGTGATGCAAAGGCTGCGGTTGAAGGTGTTCCGTTTGTTGTTGCAGAGTCTGCATCTAAGGAAGACGCTAATAAAATGAAGCAAGCTCTTGAAGATGCTGGTGCAAAAGTAGAGCTTAAGTAAGCTTGGTTAAATTAACAGTTAGATTGCATGCTAAAAGTTAATAAATGGAAGTTGCTTCAAATAGGTTTGTTGGGGTAGCTTCCATGTTTCTTCTTTTTCTGTTGTGAATCCGTTTCTAAAGCAAAATAGTGCGATAAAATGGTTGTTTGATGTAGTGCTTTTACAATGAGGAGCGATTGAATGTCTCAGTTTGGCAGAGGTAAAGGTATTTTGAGGAAGTCTTTCGGCAAGATACGGGAGGTTGCGACGCTTCCTAATCTTATCGAAGTGCAATCAAAATCGTTCAACGATTTTATACAGCTTGATTGTTTGCCTTCTGAGAGAAAAAACATAGGCTTAGAAAAGGTGCTTCGTGATACTTTTCCAGTTGAGCATAATGAAAAAATTTCTCTAGAATATGTAAGTTATGAGTTGGGTGAGTGGGCTTGTATTTGTGGGCAGCTTGGTGGAATTCATAATAGATACAGGTGGAATTGCTCTTCTTGCAATCACGAAGGAGAAGGTTTTCTAGGTAAGGATTTTGCCTGTTCTGAGTGCAAAAAAAAGACGGCTCTTTATATTCATTGTAAACGTTGTTTGTCTCGAGTAACAATTAAATCGCATGCTACGGTTGATGAGCATCGATTTAGTGGTAAGACATACTCTATGCCTCTTAAGGTTAAGATGCAGCTTGTTAGTTGGGATGTTAATGCAACAACAGGTGCGAAAATTGTTCGAGATATCAAAGAGCAAGATGTTTTCTTTTGTGATTTGCCAATTATGGTTGATCTTTATGAAGATGAACATGGATGTTTTAAGCTTGGTAGCCAGGGAACATTTTTAATTAATGGTGTAGATCGCGTTGTTGTGAGTCAGATTCATCGTGCTCCGGGTGTTATGTTTTCTTTGAGCAAAAAAAGTAAAGATTATCGAGGGCAGCCGCACCATATTGCTCGAATTATTCCAAATAGGGGGTCTTGGCTGGACTTTGAGTTTGATCATAATGATCTTGTTTATGTTCGAATAGACAAAAAGAAAAAAGTTTTGGTTACTACATTTTTGCAGGCGATTGGTGTAGAAAAAAATAGTATATTGCCACTTTTTTATGATTTTGATGCTGTTGAGGTGAGTGGTAAAGTTTTTAGTCGCCAGCTTGATAAAAAATTGATTGGTCAACGTCTTGAAAGCAGTTCTTTGCCTTCTGACCTTGAAGAAAAGTTTTCAGTTGGCCAGAGAATCACATCTGCTCTTATTGAAAAAATGAAAAAAGAGGGCGTTGAGAAGTTAAATGTTCGAAAAAGTTCGCTTATTAATCGTATTTTAGCAAAAGATGTCTTTAATGAAGAGACTGGAGAAGTTTATGTTCCTCTTGGCTCTATTTTAACAGAAGATCTTATTGATTATCTTGGAACACTTGGTCCTCGAACAATTCATCTTATTAAGTCTTCTGGTTATGTGTTTCAGCCAACTGTTGCGCTGACATTTGCACAAGATCCAATTTCTAATTATGAAGATGCGCTTAGAGACGTTTATGCAAAATTAAAGCCTGGTGATATTCCTTCGCTTAAGGTTATGAAGGAGTATATAGATAATTTATTTTTTAATCCTCGCTTTTATGATCTTACTATTGTTGGTCGAATACGGACAAATCGTAAATTACGATTGGCTAGCGACAGCATGGAGACGCAGCTTACAAAAGAAGATATTATTCAGACGCTGAAATATTTGATTGGCTTAAAAGAACGAGGTGAAGGCGAACTTGATGATATTGATCACCTTGGAAATAGGTGCGTTCGTCTGGTTGGGGAGCTTTTGCAAACTCAGCTTTATGCTGGCTTTGCACGAGTTGAACGAATTGTGCGAGAGAGATTTCGTTTGCAAGAGAATTATGCAACATTAATGCCGTATGATTTTCTTAATGTCAAGCCATTAACGGCTGTTTTGAGAGAGTTTTTTGGTACGGGTCAGTTGTCACAGTTTATGGATCAGACCAATCCTCTTGCAGAAATGGCTCACAAGAGGCGACTTTCTGCTTTGGGGCCTGGGGGAATTACTAGAGAGCGTGCAACATTTGAAATCCGTGATGTCCACACCTCTCATTATGGAAGAATTTGTCCAATTGAAACGCCTGAGGGACAAAACATTGGATTGATTTCCTCGCTGTCTACTTATGCACGAGTCAACGAGCTAGGGTTTATTGAAACACCATACATTAAAGTTGTTGATGGAAAAGTTGTTGATGAAACAATTTACCTGGATGCTTTTGAAGAGCTTGGTAAAAAAGTTGCTCAAGCAACTACAGTGCTTTCTTCAAAAAATCAAATTGAAGATGGAAAGGTTTTTGTTAGGCAGGATGGCAATATTGTTCAGTCTTCGGCTCAGTCTGTTGATTATTTAGATGCTTCATCTCGACAGGTTTTCTCCGTTCCGACAGCTCTTATTCCTTTCCTTGAGCATGATGATGCAAATAGAGCATTAATGGGTTCAAACATGCAAAGGCAGGCTGTTCCACTTATTAAGTGTCGGCCTCCAATTGTTGGAACAGGAATGGAGCGAGAGCTTGGGATTTTAGATGGCGCAGTTATTATTGCCAGAAATTCAGGTGTTGTTGAGTATGTTTCTGCTGAAAAAATTATTATTAGGTTAGATGATCATGCTACTGATGAAAATGCTTGGTTTTCTCGTCCAATAGATGTTTATAATCTTAAAAAATTTTCACGCTCTAGTCATAATACATGGATTCATCACAATCCTGTTGTATTTAAGGGTGAGCGAGTTGATAAAGGTGATGTTTTAACTGATGGTGCAGCAAATTCGAGAGGAGAGCTTGCTCTTGGAAGCAATGTTCTTGTCGCTTTTATGCCGTGGCTTGGTTATAATTTTGAGGATGCTGTTGTTGCAAGTAAAAATTTAGTTGTTAATGATACTTTTTCCTCTGTGCATGTTGTAGAATTTGTTGTTGAGGCTCGAGATACAAAGCTTGGAGCCGAAGAAATAACTCGCGATATTCCAAATGTTTCAGAAAAAGATTTAGAGCTTCTTGACGAAGATGGGGTAGTTAGGGTTGGAGCTCGAATTAAGCCTGGAGATATTCTTGTTGGAAAAGTAACGCTTAAGGGGGATGTTCAAGTTTCTCCTGAGGAAAAGTTGCTTAGAGCTATTTTTGGAGAAAAGTCTCGAGAAGTTCGAGATACCTCGTTGCGAGTTCCTCCTGGAGTTGAGGCAACAGTTGTTGATGTAAAAGTCTTTTCTCGAAGTGGCATACGAAAAGATAAGCGCTACAAAGATATCGTGGTGAAAGAATCTGCAAAAATAGAAGAGGATCTTTCTCATCATTTATCAGTTCTTCATAAGGGGATAAAAGAAAAAATTATTAAGCTTCTTGATGGGCAAAAGCCTGGAAAAGCATCTGTTAAAGCTCCTGTTGAAGGGGGGGTGTTTTCTGCTAAGAAAATGGAAGCGCTTGGTGTTAGAGAGCTTGCAAATCTTGTCGCTAATTCAAAAGTTGTTAATAGTAAGGTAGAAATATATCGAAATGCCCTTGCTAATCAAGCACATATTTTGAATGTTCTTAAAGAAGAACGCATTAATTCTTTAAGAAAAGGTGATGATCTTCCTTCTGGCGTGATAAAAATGATTAAGGTGTACGTTGCGACTAAAAGACCAATTTCTGTTGGTGACAAAGTTGCAGGAAGACACGGTAATAAAGGAATTGTTTCTCGCATTGTTAATATTGAGGATATGCCTTATCTAGAAGATGGTACGCCCATTGATATTGTACTCAATCCACTTGGAGTACCTGGCCGTATGAATGTAGGGCAAATTTTGGAAACAATTTTGGGCATGGCTGGAAAGAAGTTGGGAGATCAATTTGCAGCTCAGATTGAAGATTTAAGTTTTGTAGAAATTAAAAAACAATTGGCAAATTATTTTGATAGCGGCATTCTTGAAAGCGTAGAAGAGCGTTCAGGGAAAGAAGGCTTAATGGAGCTTGCTCGTCAAACTGCTAAATTTGGTGTTGCGATGAAGACGCCAGTTTTTGATGGAGCTGATTATGAAAAAGAGATTCAGCCATTGCTAAAAAATACTGGTTTACCTGAAGATGGTATGTTTAAGCTATATGATGGTAGGTCTGGTGAGCTATTTGATCAACCCGTAACTGTTGGTCAGATTTATATCATGAAGCTTAATCATCTTGCAGATGATAAGTTACACGCTCGATCTGTGGGGCCATATTCATTAATTACGCAGCAACCATTAGGTGGTAAAGCTCAATTCGGGGGGCAACGGCTTGGAGAGATGGAAGTTTGGGCGCTGTTTGCATATGGTGCTTCTTATATTCTCCAAGAAATGCTTACAATTAAATCTGATGACGTTAATGGTCGTATTAAAACTTATGAGGCGATTGTAAGAGGTGATGAAGTTCCTGATCCGGGAATACCAGAGTCATTTAATGTGTTGATTAAAGAGTTTCAAAGTTTAGGGTTGCAGGTTGATCTGTTTAAGACGAGCAAGGAGCACGTTGGTGAATAGTAAAATGCTTGAGCGCTTTAGAGAATATGTAAATACGACTCAGTTCAATGCCATAAGAATAAGCATTGCGTCTCCAGAAAAAATTCGCTCCTTGTCTTATGGGGAAGTTAAAAAAATAGAAACCATTAACTACAGAACATTGAAGCCTGAGCGAGATGGTCTTTTATGCGCTCGAATTTTTGGACCAGTTAAGGACTGGGAGTGTAATTGTGGTAAATATAAGCGAATGAAGCATCGCGGTGTCACATGTGAAAAATGTGGTGTTGAGGTTATTCAGTCAAAAGTGCGTCGTGAGCGCATGGGTCATATTAACCTTGTTTCTCCAGTTTGTCACATATGGTACCTTAAGGGGATTCCTAGTTATTTAAGTTTGATACTTGGATTAACTGTTAGGGATCTTGAGCGTGTTATTTATTTTGATAGCTATATTGTTTTAAATCAGGGAACGTCTCCATATCCTGTTCGTACATTGTTGAATGGACAAGAGCTTGATGAATACGTTAGAAATAACGAAGAAGATATTGTTTTTAAAGCAGCAATGGGTGCTGAGGCTATTCGTGAATTACTTATTTCGATAGATCTTGGTTTTGAAGTAAGAAAAATAGAGGATGAATATGAGCAAACAAGCTCAATGGCAATTAGGCATCGTCTTGCTAAGCGACATAAATTTTTATCTGGCCTGCTGAATGCAAATATTCGTCCTGAATGGATTATTCTTGATGTTCTTCCAGTAATCCCTCCAGATTTGCGGCCACTTGTTCCATTAGAAGGTGGTCGGTTTGCGAGTTCTGATCTTAATGATTTATACAGAAGAGTTTTGAACAGAAATATTCGATTGAGAAGACTTATTGAACTTGAAGCTCCTGATGTTATCATTAAAAATGAAAAAAGAATGCTTCAAGAAGCCGTTGATGCATTGATTGACAATGGTCGACGTGGGCAACCGGTAAGAGGTTCAAATCGACGTCCTCTTAAATCTTTAAGTGAAATGCTTAGAGGGAAACAGGGGCGGTTTAGGCAAAATTTGCTTGGTAAGCGTGTCGACTATTCGGGAAGATCAATTATTGTTGTAGATCCTGAGCTTAAAATGCATCAATGTGGTTTGCCAAAATTGATGGCTTTAGAGTTGTTTAAGCCATATGTCTATGTTGAGCTTCAGCAGCGAGAGCTTGCGGCAAATTTGCGAGTTGCAAAAAGAATGGTTGAGGAGATGTCTCCAGAAGTATGGGAAGCTCTTGAGGCTGTTGTATTGGATAGACCGGTTCTTCTTAATCGTGCACCAACATTGCATCGTTTGAGTATTCAGGCATTTTATCCAATTCTTGTTGAAGGTAAAGCAATTAAGATTCATCCATTGGTTTGCGCTGCATTTAATGCGGATTTTGATGGTGATATGATGGCTGTTCACGTATTGCTTAGTAAGCGAGCTCGGGCAGAGGCAAGTAATCTTATTTTGTCCACAAAAAACATTTTAACTCCAGCAAATGGAAAGCCTGTAACGGTTCCTTCTCAGGATATGGTTCTTGGTTTGCACTATATAACAAAGGGACGAAGGGCTGTTTCTGGTGAAGGGCTATGTTTTTCAAGTATAGAAGAAGTCCTTTTTGCTTATGATCATCAAAAAGTTCACTTGCAGGCTCGTATTAAATTGAGGCTTTCTGCGAAAAATATTGTTGAAACAACAGTTGGTCGTGTGATTTTATATGCTGCATTACCAGAAGATAGTGAGTTTTCATGGATTAATAAAGCTGTTAAAAGAAAAGATTTAGTAAAGCTTGTTGCTCGACTGCATCGTGCATTTGGTGTTGAAAAAACAGTTGGGGCTCTTGATAATATTAAGCATCTTGGTTTCTCTTATGCTACCTTAGGAGGCATTTCGTTATCTGTTGATAATCTTGTTATTCCTCCATCTAAAGATGACATTATTAATAAAAGCAAAAAAGAAGCTGAAAAAACAGAGCTTTTATATATGGATGGTGCAATCACCAATGGAGAGCGTTATAACAAAATTATTCAGATTTGGAATAAAGCAACAGAAGATGTTTCGAATGAAATGATTGCTATGCTTGAGGCTGAGGATTTAGCTGCTGCTGAAAGTTCTGATGTTCCGTTTAATCCTGTTTTTATGATGCTTGATTCTGGTGCTCGAAGTTCTCGCCAACAAATTCGACAGCTTGCTGGGATGAGAGGATTGATGGCAAAGCCGTCTGGGGAAATTGAAGAAACGCCTGTTCTTGCAAACTTTAAAGAGGGTTTGAATGTTTTTGAATATTTCACCTCTACTCACGGGGCACGAAAAGGTTTGGCTGATACAGCATTAAAAACTGCTGATTCAGGATATCTTACACGGCGACTTGTAGATGTGGCGCAAGATGTGGTTGTTACGCTGCAAGATTGTCAGGCTCTTGGTTATGTTATGATCTCAGATCTCAAAGAATCTGGTGAAATTATAATTCCACTTCCAGATAGAGTTTTTGGAAGAATTGTTGCTGAAAATGCAAGTGATCCACTTTCTGGACGCTTGGTTGTTGAGCGGGGAACTCTGGTTACTGATGCAGTTATTAAAAAAATTAAAGATTCTGCATTAAGTGAGATTGCTGTTCGCTCTGTGTTGACTTGTCAGGCTCGTCGAGGGGTTTGTGCTTTTTGTTATGGCATGGATTTGTCTACATTGGAGCTTGTTGATATTGGAACAGCTGTTGGTGTTATTGCTGCACAATCGATTGGTGAGCCTGGTACACAGCTTACCATGAGAACTTTCCACGTTGGGGGAACAGCTAGTGGTCTTGGCGAGCAAAACTTCTATAAGAGTCGTAATGCGGGGATTGTTAGCTTTAGGGGTGTATGCGCTTTGCGGAATAGAAGCAATATTTTAACTGTCACTAATCGAAAGTCTAAGATTGTTATTGTTTCAAGTGATGGTCGTGAGCTTGAGGAGTGTACTTTAGAATATGGTAACTTTCTTTTAGTTGAAAATGGTCAAAAAATCTCAATTGGTGAAAAAATTGCAGAATGGGATCCTTTTAAAGTTATTCTTTCTGAGAAAACAGGGAAGATACAATTCATTGATCTGATTGAAAACGTTACTTATCAAGAACGTTATAATGAAGAAACGGGACAGTCAAGTAAAGTTATTCTTGAGCGCAGAGATGAGCGTCGGCAGCCATATATTGTTGTTATTGATAAAAATGGCGGAGAAGAGGGTCGTTATTATGTGCCAACAGGAGCTATTCTCACTATTTCCGATGGAGATGAGGTGTTGGCCGGTGATATTCTTGCAAAAATTCCGCGTGAAGAAAAGAGAACAAAAGATATTACAGGAAGTTTGCCTCGTGTTGCAGAGCTGTTCGAAGCTCGCATACCAAAAGATACGGCAACTATTAGTGAAGTTGACGGTGTTGTTCATTTTGGAGGGCTTCATAGAGGGCAGCGTCGTATTACAGTAACGACAGAAGAGGGCGAAGTTTTTGAATACAATATTCCTCGAAACAGGCATCTTAATGTGGAAGATGGTGAAGCCGTATCTGCAGGAGAGGCTCTTACATCTGGAGTTCCTAATGTTCATGATATTTTAAGAATTTTAGGGCCAGACGAGGTACAGCGTTATCTTGTTAAAGAAATTCAGCTAATTTATAGTTTGCAGGGTGTTGATATTAATGATAAGCATGTTGAGGTTATTGTTCGACAAATGTTGAGAAAAGTCCGGATCACTGATCCAGGGGATACTCGATTTGTTGCAGGAGATAGAGTTGATAAGCTGTACTTGCAAACAGTTAACCGATTAATGATAAAAGAGGGAAAGAAGCCAGCTCTTGCAAAGCCGTTATTAATGGGCTTAACAAAGGCTTCTTTGGGAACAGAAAGCTTCCTCGCAGCAGCGTCTTTCCAAGAAACAACACGAGTTCTTGCTGAAGCGGCGCTTGTTGGGCAATCAGATTATCTTTATGGCTTGAAAGAAAATGTGGTAATTGGTAAGCTAATACCTGCAGGAACAGGGGTTTCTTCATTTAGTCGTCGCTATATTGGCGAAGAAGTTTCTGAGCTTGAACAGCGAGCTCGAGATGAAGAACAGCTGGAGATAGGTCTTGACAGTGTTAGTTTGACATAGAAAATGTTAATTTAGGCGCGTAGCTCAGGTGGTAGAGCATTGCTTTGACGTAGCAAGGGTCAGCGGTTCGACTCCGCTCGCGCCTACCATTATCGCAGGTAAAAGAATTTAATTTTTTAATTTATATGTTTTATGTTTGAGGCTTGTTTAATATGATATCAAAAGAAGAAAAGCAGCAGCTTATTAAAGATTTTGCACAATCTGAAAATGACTGTGGCTCTACTGGTGTCCAGATAGCAATTCTTTCTGCTCGAATTTTGAATATATCTTTACACCTAAGAAAATTTAAAAAAGATTTTCATTCTCAACATGGGCTTTTAAAGCTCATTGGCCAGAGAAAGTCTTTCCTTCGTTATTTAAAAAAAGAAGATGTGACAAGACATGATAATGTTGTAGCGGCTCTTAAGCAAAAAGGGTATATGTAGGCATTATCATATAGATAAATAATGCTAGCATTCTATAATTTGTTGCATCAAGAAATTTTAATTTGTCGCTCATTGATTATGAGGTAAAAAACACATGCAAAAAACATTTCGCTCTCCAGAGCTTGACTTAGACGTTGAAATTGGTAAATTTGCGCGCCTTGCTGATGGAGCAGTGTGGTTGCGATCTGGCAATACTGTTATTCTTGCGACTGCGGTTGAGTCTAAGAGTGATACATTTCTTGGTTTTTTGCCTTTAAGTGTTGAATTTCGCGAACGAATGTCTGCTGCAGGAAAAATTCCTGGAGGATATATTAAGCGAGAAGGTAAATTAAGTGATGCAGAGGTGCTTTCTTCCCGCTTGATTGATCGCTGTATTCGACCACTTTTCCCTCATGATTACTTCAATGAATTGCAAGTGCTTTCAACTGTATATTCATCTGATGGCGCTATGCCAACTAATATTCTTGGAATTATTTCTTCTTCATTAGCGCTGACTCTTTCTAAGACTCCATTCCTTGGTCCAGTTGGGGCTGTACAGGCTTCACGGATTAATGGAGAGTGGCATTTTAATGTATCGACAGAAGATCGCCTTGATTCAGACAATAATATTATTGTTGCCGGCACAGCAAGTGGTATTTGCATGGTAGAAGGCCATTGTAATAATGTGTCAGAAAAAGATATGATAGATTTTTTGTTTCAAGCTCATGAGCTTATAAAAAAACAAGTTGCTTGGCAAATTGAGATAAAAGAAGCTCTTGAAGTAGAAAAAGATTCATATGAAAGTTCACTTGACTGGGGCGGTGTAAAAAAACAGTTGCTTCAGAGTTTGCCTAATAATTTTGCAGAAAGTCTTTTTGTAAAAGGGAAAAAACAGCGAGATATTGTTCTTTCTTCTTTAAAAAAGCAGGCGCTTGGTGCTTTTGCAAATGAGCTTGAGGCTGGTGTTGTAACAGAGTCAATTATTAATTTTTCTTTTGATTCGCTTATCAAAGAAATTTTACCTGAAATTATGGTTGAAAAGAAGCTTCGTGTTGATATGCGAAACTTTAATGAGGTTCGTCCTATTTATACAGAAACAGGCTTGTTGCCGTGTGTGCATGGGTCTAGTTGTTTTCAAAGAGGCGAAACTCAGGCTCTTGCAAGTGTAACGCTTGGTACAGCACAAGATGCTCAACGAGTTGAGTCTCTAAGCGGTATGAGTGAGCGATCATTTATGTTGCATTATAATTTTTTGCCTTTCTGTACTGGTGAAGTTAAGCCAATGCGGGGAACAAGCAGAAGAGAAACTGGGCATGGTTATCTTGCAGAAACTTCATTTGCGAATGTAGTGCCCTCACAAGAAGAATTTCCTTATACTATACGCTCTGTTGTTGATATTCTCGAATCAAATGGTTCATCTTCTATGGCATCGGTATGTTCAACGTCTCTTGCTCTTATGGATGCAGGAGTTCCAATTAAGGAAATTGTGGGTGGTGTTGCTATGGGACTGATGAAAGATAAGCTTGGCAATTTTCATGTTCTTACAGATATTCTTGGCATAGAAGATGCTTTTGGACTTATGGATTTCAAGGTTACTGGTACCGCTACTGGCATTATGGCCTTACAGATGGATATTAAAGACAAGGTTGGTCTTTCTAAGGAAGTGTTTACACATGCACTTGAAGAGGCTAGAAAAGCCAGGTTGCATATTCTTGGTGAAATGAAGAAAACTCTTGATGAGCCACGTAAAGAGCTTTCTAGCAGGGCTCCTCGTGTAATGTCATTTAAAATAGATCAAGATAAAATTGGTTCGGTTATTGGGCCTGCAGGCAAAAATATAAAAGAAGTTATTGCAAAAACTGAAGCACAAATTGATATTGCTGACGATGGCCTTGTTAAGATTTATTCACAGGATAAGAGTTCTGCCGAGAAAGCTGGAGCATGGATTAAAATGCTTGCTGGAGAAATTGAAATAGGTAAAGAGCTTGATGGAATTGTAAGGCGGGTGACAGATTTTGGTATTTTTGTTGAGATTGTTCCTGGTCGAGATGGGCTTGTCCATATTTCTACAATTGCAAAAAATTTGCAACGAGGGCTTGATCAAAAATATAAATCAAATGACAAATTACGAGTTCGGATTGTTGCTCATGACAAAGATACAAATAGAATTAGATTGATTGCCCCTGAAATTGAGCGAAAATAGATAATATATCATGAATAAGCTACGATGCGATGGCCGTAAATGGTCTGATATTAGAAAAGTTTCTGTTGAGTATGATGCATTTGGCCACTCAGATGCATCAGTACTTTTTTCTCAAGGGGCAACAAAAGTTTTTGTTGCGGTAACATTACAAAATGGAGTTCCGCATTTTCTTAAAGGGCAAAGAAAGGGCTGGTTAACTGCAGAGTATTCTATGTTGCCAACAGCGACACATCAACGGACACAAAGAGAGTCTCAGTTGGCTCAACGCAATTTTAGAAGCGTTGAGATATCACGGTTAATTGGTCGTTGTTTAAGGTCTGTTGTTGATCTTTCTTCCTTAGGGGAGAAATCAATTATTGTTGATTGTGATGTTTTACAGGCTGACGGGGGTACAAGGGTAGCCTGCATTACAGCTGCAAGTTTAGCTTTAGAACTTGCAATGAGTCGATGGGTGAGCAAAAAAATTATACGATTTTCTCTTATGAAACATTTACTTGTTGCTCTTTCTGTTGGGTATGTAAATAAAGAGGTCTGTGTTGATCTTTGTTATCAAGAAGATTCTCAAGCTGAAGCAGACTTTAATATTATTGCAACAACTAAAGGTGATATGATTGAAGTTCAGGGAACAGCTGAAAAGGGGCCTCTTTCTCAGGATGCGTTTAACGAGCTTAAAGAAAAAGGAATGAGCGGGATAGAGGTTCTTGTTGAGGCTCTTAAGCCTTTTTCTAAAGAAAATTCTTCATCTTTTTTATTAAAAGATAATCATGTTCGGACTGAAACTCATAAGTCTCGTGAGCGTGTACCATTAAAAAATGACAAGGTTCCTTTTTTTAGTTTATCTAGTAGACTAAAGCAGCAATAGATTTACATGCAATTTTTTGCATTATATTTTTGTGCAGCTTTCTTATTTTTGCCTGGTTGTACTTTATATAAAAAAAAAATATACTCTTGTAGCTTGGAGCAAAAATTTTTAATTCTTGATTTTGTCAATAATTCATATGTTTTTGACTCATTAAGTTCCCTTGTGTATGAAGAGCTGTATATGTTTTTTTCTCGCAAAGGCTATGTGATGAAAAAAGAGGGATCTTGGTATCGTCTTCAGGTTGCTATTATCGATCTTGTACCGGTATATAAATATGTTTCATCAGAAACGTTATTATTTCATGTTGATATGCAGTTTGTTATAGAATGTGTTCTTATAGATAGCTCTGGAAATGTTAAAGATAAGAAACAGTTTAAAAGAAATGAGCTTGTTTCTCGGCCGAATAATCCTGTTTTTAAAGAGAGCTTTGAACGTTTTGTGTATAAAAAGATGCTAAAAAAAATGATGCCAGAAGTTGAACGTTATTTTAAAAAATACTGGTCAAATCAGGATTAAATAATAATGAAAATTACTGATTTTTTATATGAAATAGTAGAAGAGTCTTCTCTGCTTTTAGACTATCAAGTTTTCTGCTTTCAGGGTTCATCTTTTCAGCCTACTTTTTTTTCAGTTATTTTTAACTATCTTGCTATCAACAAAAAGTTACCAGGTAGGTATCAACGATTTTCTTTTTCAAAAGATGGGGGCAAAGAGATAGTTCAACTTGAAGGGCTACGTCTCTTTATGCTTGGTGAAAAAATATCTTATTGGTTAGGAGACATGACTGCTCGACAGTTATCTCGAACGGTTAAAAAAGAACTTCCATTTTTTTTGTCAGGTTATGATGGTCCTCATTATCTTTTCCTTTTTTCAGATTCTGTTCAACCATCATCAAATATGTTAATTATTGATTGTAATACTGCATTTTCTCCTCAGCTTGCAAAGACTTTTTTATTATTAAAAGGGCATCAATTTCAAAAGACAAAGTTTGATATCTTAGTTCAGCAGGTTAAAGAATTAACACCATTCTCTCTTGATGCACTCTGTATGCAGGTCTCTTATTTTAGCCTTATAGGCCTTAAGTCCATTCATGATGATGTATATTATCTTAAGGGCTTAAGTGGTAGCAGTGTTCAGCTTTCTTCTTTAGTTGAAGCTTTTTTTGAAAAGAATGATAAGCGTTTTTTTGAATTATGGAGTTATGTTAAGGCTGATTATAGTGAACCTTTTTGGATAGTGTTTTGGGCAGATACTTTGTGGCGAGCTTATCATGTTTGTTATTATATGCATATAAAGCAATACAGAGAAGCAAAGCAAATGAGTTATCGGCTGCCATTCTCTTTTATTAATCGGCTTTGGAAAAACATTTCATGTTACAAGCTTAAAGAAGCTTATCAAGCAATATATCGATATGACTACTTATTTAAAAAAGGATTAGCTAAAGGCCTGGTTGAGCAATTTTTCTTTTCGTATTTTTCAAGGGAAAGGTAAAAATGATAGCTCCCTCTTTGTATAACTTCATTAAAGTTGAAATTCAACGAATGAGTAAGGTAAGTAATCAAAAGAAAAAAGGAAATATATATCCACTTATCATGGAAGAAGTTGAACGTTGCATTATTTCTGTTGCGCTTGAAGAGACAAATTATAATTACCTTGCTACAGCAAATATTCTTGGTATTAGCCGTAGCAAGTTATATCGTAGAATTGAGCGCTTAAATATTAAGCGATAATTGACTTTATTTTAATGCGTCTCTGTAGATATCAATTTCATCAAGAACTTTTCCTGCGCCAAGAACAACGCACAGCAGTGGATTTTTCGCTCGCTTTACAGGAAGGCCTGTCTCTTTTGAAATTAAAACATCAAGATCTTTTAGCATTGATCCACCACCTGAAAGCATAATTCCTCGATCAACAAGATCAGATGAGAGTTCTGGTGGTGCATTTTCAAGCGCAGTACGAACAGCATCGATGATAATAGAGATTGGCTCAGCAAGTGATTCAAAAACTTCAGCATCATTAAGACTTATTGTTTTAGGAATACCTGTTACAAGATCTCTTCCTTTAACTTCAACTTGGTTGAGTTGATCTGATAGCATAGCCGTTCCAATAAGCATTTTGATGTCTTCTGCTGTCCGTTCACCAATCAAAAGATTGTACTTTTTTTTAACATAGTGAACAATAGAGCGATCCATTTCATAGCCGCCAACGCGAGCAGATCGGCAATATACTATGTCTTTAAGAGAGATAATTGCAACCTCTGCAGTTCCACCTCCAATGTCAACAATCATGCTTCCTGTCGGCTCGACCACGGGTAACCCTGCACCGATTGCTGCAGCCATTGGCTCCATAATAGTGTATACTTCACGGGCACCTGCTTGTTTTGCTGACTCTTCAACTGCTCTCTTTTCAACTTGAGTTATTCCAGAAGGAACCCCAATGATCATTCGAGGACGGACAAGCGCGCGTCTATTATTGTGAACGTCTCTAATAAAATAACGAAGCATGCTTTCGGTAAGTTCAAAATTTGCGATTACACCATCTCGCAAGGGTCTGCAAGCAGTAATGCTTTCAGGAGTTTTCCCGAGCATATTTTTTGCATTATTTCCTGCAGCAAGAACTTGATTTGTTGATCCTTTAACGGCAACAACTGATGGCTGATTCAGTACAATTCCTTGGTTTCGGACATAAATAACGGTGTTTGCAGTACCAAGGTCAATTGCCATGTCGTTAGAAAAAATACTAAATAATTTTCGAGCTGGCCAAAATTTCATAGTAACTATCCTTAGAAATGTAATTGTATACCCAATGAGACCTGATTCATTTTTGCAATGCCGTGTCCACCAATAGGTAAGTCATAATTTATATAAAAAACAGGGTCCATAGAGAAATTGTTTAATGCCGCACGAGTGTTATAGGAGAGTTGAAATGAGAAAAAGTGTCCAGACCATGAGCTAACTTCTTCTTTTTCTTTTAAAAATTCACAATTAGATAGCGAAGTTGTTAGTGTTTGATCTGATCGCTTATCTCGCCAACGATCCTTATAGTGATGCAAGTAAGTATAGCGGCCTTGGATGTGTAATCCATTTGTTAAATTTTCAAGAATAAGATAGGGAGAAACTTTAAAGGTTACTCCTGGAGCAATCGATACGTTTCCTTTTAAAGCACTAAATATATGAGGCTCTTTTCCTAAGGCAATCCGTGTATAATGTGTATGCTTAAATGGAATCATGATGCCAAAAATAGATCCTACTTTAATATCTTGTTTTAACTCAAATTCTGGAGCAAAATCAAAGTATAAGCTCCAATGACCGTTACCCATAAATGGTATAGAGCTTGGATGATCATTGTTTAACATTTTTCCAAGCGGAGCTACAATACCTGTTTGGGCAGCAAGAATAATAGAGCGCATCATGCAGGTGTAGTGCAAAATATGCTGCCACCTTACATATAAATCAAGATCGCCAAATCCTGTTTCAGACCAAAAATTTTCTAGCAACCCAAGAGTATTGTGAAGTTCACGTCGAATTGCATCAAGCTTAAAAAAGCTATTGCTAAAATCATTTTCACTTGGATTAGGTGAAGTTGTAAATAATGGTAGATTACATTTTTCAGTATCTTGTTCACACGATATTCGTGTGCTTACATGCATTATTGGAATCCAAAAACCAAGGCTCAACGAAGAAGCCCAAGGAAATTCAAATTGGCCTCGAAAAGAGATTCCTTGAGAGCGAACAATGCCGGGAAATTCAAAAATAATTTCATTGTCTTGAATTTTTTTTATTGCTTCACTATCTAATTTTAATAGATTGAATGAGTCTTTTTGAACCTTTTGGGCGCTTTTTATAACATCATTTAAGTTATATTCTCCCCATAGACCAGTAAGAGATGTTGATCCTCCTTTGAGTCGATCAAAAGCATTTGACAGGCTGATGTAGAAAAAGTCCGTTGTTAATGAATAAGGCTTTTCAAGCGAATAAGATTCAGGTCGCTCAAGAAATAAGAAGTAACGACTTGTATTATGAGAAGCCGCTATTGATGAAAAAAAGAATAGACTTGCAATTAAAAGTTTATTACATTCTCGCATAAGATAGTTTATCATTGACGACACCAGGTTTGTGCAGATTTGAGATTTATTTAAGTAGCTTAGATTCAAGCTTTGATATTACGGTAAATATAGGTTTAGTCAAGAAGTATACTACATAACAGAGGATTCCTCCTTATTGAAATTACATACATCAACTCTATCCTTACAACATTTTAAAAAAACTAATCATTGGACAGTGTACGGCAGTATTGCATATGAGGCAATATACATGCTACATTCTGTTTTGCTTTTGACGTATTTTGGAATACAAGAATATGGATTTATTGCAAGTTTTACATCACTTATTCTCTTTGCTGAGCAAATTTCTGGAATGGGCGCAGCATATAGCTTGGGCATTTTTAAATCGATTTATATAAAAAATAAAAATAATTTTTTTTCTTTTTTTTGTTATTTTACTTTATTGCCAATTGTATGTTCTGCAATTTTTGTTGCAACAGGAAGTGTTTACTGGTTTGCAATGTTTTTTCCTCAAGCAACAAAATTTCTTTGTTTACTTATGTGGCTCAATATAGTAATGGGAACATCTGTTGCCTTTATGCGGATGCTTTTGTATGCCGTTAATCAAACAAGAATGACTGTAGTTATTGAATTAGCTGTACTTAACTGTTATGTAATTGGTTTTTGGGGCTGGTTTTGGCGTGGGGAATTTTCTTCAGTTTTTACACTTGCACTTTTTCGCTTTGCTCATTGTTTTGGATTATGTTTTTTATTTGGTGTTATGATATTTGGTGTATATAATTCATTGCCAAGCGGGCCATTATCAATTCCTGTTAGTTTTGCTCGGCAGCTTTGGCTGGCGAGGTTTAATCAATGGGCATTGCGTCGAGGAAGATCTTTTTTTAGCTCAACTTTTTTAACACCATTTTTTGCCCTTTGCTTTGGTATGCAGGCTGCCGCATTGTATCATTTTATGAACAAGGCTACGCTTAAGCTTCTTGATATAATGAAAGCTATAATTTATTTTTCTCTTGCGCCATTGCTCGCTGAGTTAAAAAATCATCGAGGCTTTGTCCGGCGTCGCATTTTTTCTATTTTGAGTTTTAAGACAAGTGGTTATTTGATTTCTGGTATTATAGTAATAATTTTTAACTATATATTTTTGCTTATTTTATATCAAAAAAATATGTCATTGTTGTCTGATTTATTTTTTATGATGCTTATGCTTTTATTGCGTGCAATCGGATATTTTATGGTTCTATATGAACAAGTGTATAATGCCTGTGGAAATGTTATTCCTTTAGTTATTATCAAGTTTATAGAGGGTATTATTTTTTGGTGCTTGCTGGGCTTACATAAAAATACTTCACTTTATTTTGTTTTTTCGATTATTGCTATTTTACAATCACTTTCATTAGGGCTTATTATTTTAGATGCGCGTAAGCGGTGGGGTATAATTCCTTCTGTTGGCATATCATTCCAACTTTTAACTTGTGGAATATTGTTTTCGCTTTTAGTGCAAGGTTGCCTTTTATGGCAATGATAGTAAGATAATAATCGTAATAAATAAGTATGCAACAAAGAAAAAAACAAGTTTATGAAGATAAA
>CAYMBP010000004.1:0-71745 GCA_964388745.1 uncultured Pseudomonadota bacterium
ACTCTGGAACGAACGGAGTGAGAGATAGAGTCTAAGAATGTGTTCATATGGTATTCGCGGCCCAGTGGTTTGTGTGATATACTTAAGGGCATATAGCAAAATACATTTAAATTGGAACAATAATCAGGGATAAGGTAAGCAAAAGTAGTTGAATCTATTCCAATCATAAGATGCTTTGCTATAACGAAACTCCGACACACTTCTTCTCAAAAAGGGCTCGCGGCTATGGCATCATTAAAAAATCTTCCGATTGGTATTCAAACATTTGAAAAAATAATAACCAATAATTATCTTTATGTTGATAAAACGCAATATCTTTATGACCTTATTCAAGGTGGAGCGGTTTACTTTTTTGCACGTCCACGCCGCTTTGGAAAATCATTGACCATTTCAACACTCAAAGCAATTTTTGAAGGAAAACGGGAGCTTTTTAAAGGACTTGCCATTGATCAGCTTGAGTATGATTGGAAGCCGTATCCCGTTTTGCGATTGGATATGGGGTTGGCTTCAGGGTCGGATAAAAGAAGTGTTGCTGATAATTTGATTGAAATGCTTGAGACGTTGACTCAGCGGTATAATATCCCTGTTCCTCCCGTACAAACGCCTAATAATTTTTTAGCTCGAATTATTGCGTATCTTAAAAATCATTATCAACAAAGAGTAGTTGTGTTGGTTGATGAGTATGATAAACCACTTCTTGATGTTATTGAAAATCAAGAGCGGGTTGTTGAAGCAAGAGATGAGCTACGGATGTTTTATGCAGTTTTAAAAGATTTTGATGAAGATATTCGTTTTCTTTTTTTAACCGGAGTGAGCCAGTTTGCTAAAATGAGTATTTTTTCCGGTTTGAACCAGCTCAAAGATATTTCACTTATTGAACAGGCAAGTTCGTTATGTGGTTATACGGATGAAGAAGTAGACCGCTATTTTTCAGACTATTGTCATCGTATGATGTTACGTGGAGAAGATGATACCCGAGGGAAACTGAAAATATGGTATAATGGTTATAAATTTCATCAGCAGGGTCCTGCGATGTATAATCCTTTTTCAGTACTCAGTGCTCTTGATATACAAGAGTTTAGGAATTACTGGTTTTCAACAGGGACGCCAACCTTTTTAATTAATCTTCTTAAAAAATATCATTTTAATCTTCATTCACTTAATGCTCTTGAAGTTCCCAAAAGTGAAATAAGTGAACTTGTTATTGAAGATCCTCAATGGTCGACGATTATGTATCAAACTGGATATGCAACAATTTGTGATTATAACCCAGTTACTCAAACCTATTCCTTGCGTATTCCCAATAAAGAAATACATTTTTCTTTCTTCGATCGGCTTTTAAAGGGATATATTGGAAATAAGAGTTACAATCTTGTTCGACCCCTAACTATTCAAATTTACCGTGCACTGGTCAAAAATGATTGGCCGTTAGTTATTGAGCATCTCAAGACGATCTTTGCCAAGATTCCGTATGAAGTGAGTATTCCTCTTGAAGCTTACTATCAAACTATTTTTTATACGTCGCTTTTGCTTTCTGGTCTTCAGGTGGTTGTTGAAGAAACAACCAATGACGGTAGAATCGACTGTGTGGTGACCACGCCAACGCATCGCTACATCATCGAGATGAAACTTGATAAACCCCTTGCTGAAACGTTTGAGCAAATTGAACGCAAGCAGTACGCGGCTAAGTATGCCGATGATGAACGGGATCTTGTTGAAATTGGGGTTATCTTTGATTCAAAGAAGCGCATTATTACTGACTGGGACTTGAGAGCGGTTGTTGCGAACGAACGGAGTAAGTAATGGCTAAGAATGGCCAAGTCTTGAATTTTCAAAATGACTCCCAGGTTTAAGTGCTCCACGTTAAAGTGACCCAGTTTAGAAGATTATCATTTTTTTCTACAATCGTCACTCTGAAGCAAAGCGATAAAACTCAGAATGCCCCTACTATACCAATCTATTATGCGCTATACCCCTTACTATCCTCGATAATGGATGTATTTTACCATAGTCCTAAGAAAATAGGTTTATGGTTCACTTCTTTAATAAAAACCATAATATATTGCAATCTGGAAATGATTTTTGATAAGGTTTAATTATAGTAGTTTTCGGGAGACGCTTCTTCCGACTAAAAGAATTGTAGGCTCTTGTTGTATAAGGAGAAGAGAATGAAAAGACTTTCAAAGAAAGTATATGATTTGATGACTGGTTCTGGTGGGCTTCGCGCTCTGTTGATTGCTGGTTTGTTGGTTGGTGTGAGTGGTGAAGTACGGGGGAGTAAAAAATCAGATTCTTTAGATGGAGAGTCTATTAATTATCAACCTCATTTGGAAGGTCAGTCTTCGCTAAATACTTCAGATATTGTTGGAGGAGTAGGAACTATTCCTGCTGTTGAGGCAGCAACATCTTCTGAGCAGCAAACTTCTCCTTCTCAAGACACTCAAAAAGAGAAGGCAGCGACCCAGTTTTGGAAGAGTGGTGGAATTGAGCATGTTAAAAAGCAATATCCAAAAACATATGGTGCCATTAAAGGGGTTTATGATGTTGGATCTACAGTTGCAGGTGCGCCAAGAAAAGCTGCAGGGTACGTAGGTACTAAAGTAGGAGACATGTGGACTGGAAGTGTTAAGAGGGGTAAGGAAGCTTATAGTTGGCTTGGGGGAAAGTTAGGTGTTCGTAATAGGGAAAAAGAGTTTGAGGATATTGTTAAATTTGCAGAAGGTCAGAAATATGAAACAAATGAAGATAGTTTTGTATTTAAACAAGCTGTTGAAGCGTTATCTCAATTAAAAGAAGGTGAAAAACCTGAAGGAATTGCAAATCCTAAAGCATATGAGCAACGATTACAAGATTTGCTTTCTAGCACTGTAAAATCAGGGAACCTTGATGGTTTTATAAATAAAATGGTTCGTTTTCAAGATGATGAAATAATGCGAGAAAAAGGGGTTTTGACTCGCATGAAAGAGAAGCTTCCAAGTATGCCCGCATTCAGCTTGCCAAAGCGTAAGCCAATTCCAATTACTCAGTTAAGTCGTGATATTATTAAAATGGAAGAAGAAAAACTTAGAGGGTATGAAACTGATTTGAAGGGAATTGAAGATAATATACGATTGCTAGAAGATAGAATGTTGTCTTTAGATACTAACTATAAGAAAGAGTTGAATAATTTAGAGCAAATACCAGAAGTTTTACAAAAAAACAAGATCTTTTTGACAAATTGGTCAAGGATTACAGAGAATAAGCGAAAAGATGTTATTGAAAATCTTCTTAATAACCCTCTTATAAAAAACAATCTTCAAGATATAGATTTTAGTAAGGTTACTGATGAAGAGAGTGCTGCTGTTGTTATTGGGCGATTTACAGGTATCGAAAGTGAATCTAAAGAATTAGTAACTGATCTTCAAGACAAAGTAAATGAAGCAGCTAGCGAATTGAGAAAACTTTTTGACAAAAATGTAAAGAAGAAAGAAGAGACAACCTTATTAATATCAGCAACGAAAGATAGTCTTGATAAAATGAAAGAAAAAAAAGCAGCTCAAGAAACTGAAAAAAGCTTGATCGCCCGTCTTACAGAGGCAGGATCTAAGACTCAAGAGAACTTCATGACTCGCGTAACTGGTAAAACGCCAGAAATGAGAAAGCTGGAGTCTCAAATTAAAGAAAATGATAAAATGATTCGTCAAGCGCAAAAGGAATATGATTTAGCAAAAGAGAAGTTGCGTCAGGATGCGTTAGATGCAGGGAACGCTGTGCGTGTTGTTGATACTTTAAACAAGGCAGATGATAATCCTGCGAATTTGAATGCTGTTCTTTCTCGGTTGGAAGCTAATGGTTTTGATCGCAAGAAAATTAAAGAAGATCCGGAATACCGTAGTGTAGTAATTCAAAGTCACAAAGTTATGGCTGAAAAATTTCCTTTGATTATTAAACAGCTTGACGAAAAAGAACAAGTTGTAAAAGGTTTGCGAGATAAAGGGGTGCGCTTAAGAGAAGAGCTAAGTTTTTCAGTAAAACAATCAGGTGCTAACGAAAAACAGGGTGAAACTGTTATAGCAGAACGGGTTACTATTGAAGAAGGAGATGACGGTTGGGGTGTAGATCGTGAATCTCAAGAAATAGCTAGAGAGATTGAAGATCAGGAGAATAATTTAGCCATTGAGGAATCGAAACAGGATCAAGAAAAAGGTATAGTTCAACAACAGAAGTTAGCAACTGAATTTAAACAGAAAAGGGGAGAAAGGTTGATTAAGGAAATGGTTGATAAGTTGAGTGAATATGAATCAGGAGAGTTCAAAGATTCAGATGTTTTTGATAGTGATAAAAAAGATATGGAGCGTATAGCAAACGAATATAGCATTGAATTGCCGAAAGAGTTCTCTATAGATGGATACAAAAAGGCTTTTATAAGTGCTAGCAGGAACTTGCAAAAAATGGATTAAATTAAGCTATAAAATCTAAAGACTAACAGCCCAGTGCTTTTTTTAGTGCCGGGCTGTTTTTGCTTCTCCTCTCTCTAACCACCTACGCTCTATTAAAGCCCAAGAAGGACAAATCAAAAATGAGCCTGTCGATAGAGTATATGGCCTTGATCAACGCTAGATGATCCTGAGAGCAAAGCAAAATATGTAAACGAGGTATATCTTATCTTGCCTTTGTTGATAAAAGAACTTCATTTTGCTCAGAAGAGGTAGTCTCGTTGTACTGGTAATTAGTTTTCTTTTGGGGAATGATCTTTTAATGTTTTTCGCCGAACTCGCATGGCTTTTTTAGGGTTCTTGACCTAAGCCGTTTTAGTTATGAGGTTGACTAAGTCCTATCTATTAAAGATTTGCAAAACTAAATGGGGTGCCTAAGCACCCCGTGCGTACAGTGTTATTACAAAATATCAGCAGCAACTTTTGCCAATTCACTTCGCTCACTTTTTTCAAGAAAAACTGCACCGGCTAGTTCAACACCCTTCATTTTGTCTGCAGTCACGGTGAGGCCGTTACTGGTAAAGTCGAGATAGGGGGAGTCGATCTGGTAAGGGTCGCCGGCAAGAATCACCTTGGTTCCTTCACCGGCACGACTTACAATAGTTTTTACCTCATGGTGAGTGAGGTTTTGCACCTCATCAATGAATACAAATTGATAAGGAATTGAGCGTCCTCGCATGTAGGTGATGGCTTCAAGGCTTAAGATTCCCTTATGTTGGAGAGACTCCACCGTCTGATCAAAGTTCTTTTTTTTCATGGGGCGGCTGTGTTCATGTTTTTTGCGTGACTTTTTCTTTTTTTCATCATGAAAGATTTGTTCTTCAGCACCGCGTACCATCTGACTAAAAATAAAGTCAAGATTATCATGCACTGGCTGCATCCAATAGTGAAGTTTTTCCTGGATGTCACCAGGCAAATATCCAATATCTGCCCCCAGGGCAACTACAGGTCGAGTTACGAGAAATTTATTATAAATATGCTCATATGCTACTTTGTAAAGTCCTGCAACAAGGGTCAAAAAGGTTTTACCTGTTCCGGCTGGACCAAGCAGCGTGAGAAGCTTAATGTCATCATCAAGGAGCAAATCAATAGTCATGAGTTGCTGTACATTTTTGGCATAAAAGCTGTGCATAATGGTCTGATTGGGAACTTCTTGAATCATGTTTTTATTGTAGTGCCTGAACAGGCGATAATTATCCTCATTATTTTCACTGTGGGCAATGATGTATTGATTTGGGTACAAATCTTGATCGCTGATCAGTTCAGCAATTTTATTTTGGCCGAGCTTGCGTAGCTCGCTTGCCGGCACTGGAAGTTTAATCCAACCTTTATAAAAAGAGTCATAACTCACTTTTCCTTTGGTGTAGTCTTGCACGTCAATACCTAAAACATGAGCCTTAACTCGAGCATTAATGTCCTTGGTAATGAGTGTTACTTTGATACCAGATTGAGTTAGTTCATGTGCGGTTTGAATAATAAAATTATCTTTGATACTGTGAATGCTGTCTGAAAATTCAGTTTCAAGAGGTGTGGGAAGAACTTTTAATATGGTTCCTTCTGTGCCATGATTAAGCTCTACGCCTTCTGCTAGGCAGCCTCGTTCACGAAGTTCATCAAGGGCTCGCACAACTTCGCGAGCATTACGGCCTCGCTCATCTGGTTCTTTTTTAAAGGTATCAAGTTCTTCAAGAACAATAAATGGGATACCAATAACTACGCCTCCAGAAAAAGCAAAGAGTGAAGATGGGTCATGGATTAAGACATTGGTATCAAGAATAAAAATATGATTTTGGTCTCGTGTTAAGGACGTCTTTTTTTCGGGTCGTTTTTTTTCAAGGGTATGAGTCTTTTTGTCAGTCATTATGCTTTGGGTAGACTTACTTGGTTTTTGTGCCATAGAGTCACCTCTTTTAGATGGTTGTTATAGTACTTTGTCGTACTATGGTATCAAGAATAAGCTAAAATGGGCAATTATTTGGCAAACTTGCCCAAGAAAAATAGGGAAGTGAGTATTCTCATGGTGAATAGATTTAATTAAAAATTATATCCCATTTTACATTATTAACCTAATTTTATATGGTTATAGATAGGAATATAATAAACGCTGTAATCCTTTAAGTGAAGACAGTCTCTAATCGTAGGGTTAAATTCTATTGAGTTATATTTATTTATAGGCAACAATGGGCAAAATAATTTTCAATTAAAATATTTTAAATGGGGTTGTGATATATGAAGATCGTAAAAAAAGCACTCTTTTTGTCTGTTGTTACTATGGTTGGTACAACTTATTCAATGAGTACAGCTGCTAAAAGAACTACAACTATTGAGCAGGAGGAAAAGCTTGATAGACAAATGGGTGCTCTATTGAATTATATTTCTGATAAACCTGGTCAGGCAGATCTGCTTGCTCACTATTTGCATGCGTATGAGCGCTCTGTTTTACTTTATCAAATTGATTCTTTTTTGGCTGCTCAAGGTGAGGATATAGAGACAACAGATATTCCTTTTTCTTTATGGATGAATCGATTAAAACGTATTAAACAGTGCTTGAATGAGCAGCTTATTGTATTGCTTGATGATTTTGATCATGGACTTGAAGATATGCATTATGGAGCAAGTATTGGATCTTTTTTATCATTGCAAAATATACGATATGAGGCAGCTTCAAGCTTTAGAGAACTTGCACGCATGGCATCTCATCTTCTTACTCTTGCAAATGATCAGAGATTTATGGTGACGCTTAAGTTGCTGCCTACTCTGTTAAAATATCATGATACTTCGAAGCTGAATCAAAAAGAGCTTGAGCTATATAACAAGATTCTCTCGTCTGTTGATCAAATTGCATTGTTTATGGGTAAATTATCAGAAGAGTCTAATGAAAAGAAAAACTTGTTGGGAATTGCAGATCAAGAGTCTGTAGCAATGAAATATTGGGATGTTGCAATTTCAAAAGAGTGGCTTGCTATTATTGATGATTCATTTAAATGTTTTGTTGATGGAAATTGTCAGGTTTTGCTGGAGAACGTATCTTTTTTAGAGCAACAAGGATTTGCTCATAAAGTAAGTACTTTTACGTACTTTATTAATCAACTTACCAAAAATATTAAAGGCTTGTCTGTTTTACAGAAAATATTTACTTTATTAAAAAAGTCTTTTTCTCGTTCTTCTATTCAAGATTATGAAAAGCAGTGGTTTTATCATTCATTACCAGGTAGATTTATTATTGCTGACTTGTATCAACGGGTACGTACTTGTTGTGATTCGAGGAAATGCTCAGTAGAGCATTGTGGGCTTGGAGTAGATGGTGACTGTCAAGTATCTTCAATTTCTTCATCATTTACCTTTAACGACAAAGATGCCCATACCGTTTTTCATAATCTTACTGTTAGTGAGGCTTTTAAGCAAAAAGGATTTATTTCTCAAGATAATACAGCAATCAATGACATGCTCCTTAGTATAAAGCAAGAGCGGGGAGAAGTCTTTTGTTCTGCTTTTAGTGATTATAGTGATGATGTAACCTTGCTACCAGAGCTTTTTGTTTTGGATCAAGCACTTTTTAGTAAAGAGTCTAGTCCCAAAAAAAATATTCAGGCAATTGCACTCTCATTGCAAGAGGTAATTAGAGATATAGATTTTTTTAATACGAGTGTAGGTTTTGCTTTTGATATAAACAATATTATTGATTTGAGTGCAAAATTATTGCGCATTTATAGCAGAAGATACAGTCGTAATGAAAAAAAGCCTCATGTTCCTGTTCCAATAGTAGATTGCAATGATGGTACTTCGCTTGCTTATTGGGCATCTTTGGGGGTTGTTGGCATATTGATTTCTTCAAAGAAAAAAGATGCTCCTATGATTTTATGCAATAATTTTACCTATTATGAGCGATCACTTGTGACTCAAGAAATTATTGCTGCTGCTTCAGTTTCTCCCTTTGTTTCCATGCATAAAAATCAGGGCCAAAGTCTAAAGGAGTACCCCATTATTCTTTTGCCATGCTACTTTATTAAGCCTGTATTTGAGTTTTATTTAAGGCGTGCTGAAAGTTTATTACATAAATCAAGTAGTATGAAAAACGAGAGCAAAATAGCTGAGACATTGCGCCAACATCATGAAAAAAAGAAAAATAAAACAATTAAAAAAAAGACAAAAGCAAAGAAGATTTCTTGTCAAGAGGATCTTGATCAGCAAAACAGAGATGTTGTTGAGAATATTACAACTTTGACAGAAGAGCTCTCTCTTGATGTTGTACCAAGTGAGGACTCTGGAGAAGCAAAAGAAGATACCTTGATCTCTTCAAGGTATAATGATTTGGTACAGAATTATATAGAATTCTTTTTTAATGATGACCAAAGCCGCTTATGGTTGGAGGATAATCGAGAACGTTCTATTCAGATAATTCGCCAGCCCTCTGGCTTAGTTGGAGCAATGGGGTGTGCGTTGTATCTTCCTGAGAAAGGACCAGAAAGAAGCTGTAATAATTATATGGAATTTAGACAGAGCAAGCCATATGACCGTTATCATCAGTTTTCATTACTTGTTGATAACTATTTTCAGCAAGGCAAACAGGTAAAAACGTCTGAAGAAGTTGCAATGATGAATGAACTCCTCATGAAACCTATTTATTTACATAGCGGTGATATTGCCTTCTTAATTGAAGGAAAATTAATTCATTTTGATCCAATGTTGTTAATGCCTTGGCAAGAAGCATTGATTAAAAATTACGGTCGTTTATATGAGTCATGCAATGGAATTACAGCTGGTTGTTTTATTTATATTTTTAAAGCCAGTGGGGAAATAAGGCACCGTTGTTTTCATGCATATAGAAAAAATGCCTTTGCTGCTGCGTAAGCATAATTTTGTAGGATCCCTTATTGATTGATGCTAATCATTTACTTTTGTGATAGTCTAAAAGAAAATGAGCAAATGATACTATTTCAATAAGGGATCTGTCATGGAAAAGCAACAGCTTGATCAAAGTAATCAATCACAAAATCAACAGAGTGAGTATCTTCATAATCTACGGCATTCAGCGGCACATCTTCTTGCGCATGCAGTGTGCGAACTTTTTCCTGGTACTAAGCTAACAATTGGACCGGTTACAGAGTATGGCTTTTTCTATGATTTTCTTCCAACAGCCAATTTTAAAGAAGAAGATCTTGATCGCATTGAAGCAAAAATGAGAGATCTTGCTCTTAAAAATTATGCAATTACAGGAAATCCAATTCCTAAAAATGAGGCTCGAGAGCTTTTTAAGGATAATCATTTTAAACAAGAGCTTATTGATGGGGTTGATGATGAAAAAGTTGGTGTCTATTATCAAGGAGATTTTTATGATCTTTGTCGTGGAGGCCATGTTGAGCGTCTTGGTGAAATTAAGCACTTTAAATTAACAGGCATCTCAGGCTCTTATTGGCGAGCTGATCGAGAAGGGACAGCATTGCAACGGATTTCAGGAGTTGCATTTGCAACAGAGGAAGAGTTGCAGTCTTATCTTGACCGTGTTGAACAGGCAAAACTTAATGATCATCGTCGACTTGGAAAACAGCTAGACCTCTTCTCTTTTCATGATGAAGCGCCTGGTGTTCCATTTTTTCATGATCGTGGACTTAAGTTGTACAATGGGCTTATTGAGTACATGAGAAAATTACGAGGGGCTGATTATTTTGAAGTAAAAACTCCTATGATGATGAATGAGACCTTATGGCATCAATCTGGTCATTACGATAATTATAAAGAACATATGTATTTTTGTTCTGTTGAAGAACAGACGATGTGTGTTCGCCCAATGAATTGTCCTGGTTCAATTTTGCTTTATCGTCAGCGTCCTCGATCGTATCGTGAATTACCTCTTCGCATGGCTGAGTTTGGGAATGTGCATCGTTACGAATTATCTGGTGTAATGCATGGTCTCTTTCGTGTGCGAAGTTTTACTATTGATGATGCTCATATCTATTGTACTCCTGATCAAGTTGAAAATGAGATTGCTCAGTTGCTTTCTATGGCTCAAAAAGTCTATGAGGCTTTCTCATTTAAGTCGGTTAAAATGGGGCTTTCAACACGTCCTGAAAAATCTATTGGTAGTGATGAACTGTGGAATACAGCGATTAATGCCCTTAAAAATGCACTTGAGAAGAGTGGACAAGAGTATATCCTGCAGGAGGGAGAGGGAGCGTTTTATGGTCCAAAAATTGAAATTAAAATTGAGGACACCATGGGGCGTTGGTGGCAATGTGGAACTATTCAAGTTGATTTCTTTCAGGGTGAAAATTTCGACTTATCATTTGTAGATAGTAATCAAGAGCGTAAGCGGCCAGTTATTATTCATCAGGCGATGTATGGATCAATTGAGCGATTTTTAGGTATTGTTCTTGAGCATTTGAAAGGGCATTTACCATTTTGGTGTGCACCTGTACAGGCTCGGGTGTTAACTATAACTGATCATCAGGCCGAGTATGCCAAGTCAATTGTCAATAATCTATTAAAGCATGGGGTTCGTGCTGAGCAGGATATATCAAGCGATCAAATTAGTGCTCAAATTAGAAGGGCTCAAGAAGAAAAAATTCCATGGATGCTTGTTGTTGGTAAAAAAGAAGTAGAGCAAGGGACTATTACCTTGAGAAAAGTTGACGGCAAGCAGGAGTTTGGATTAACGCTTGAAGCTCTTATTGAACGAGCAAAGGAGTTGCAGCGTTTAGATTGAAGCTGAACTCTACTGCTAATGCCATTACAGGATGATGATTGTTTTGGGAGGCAAAATTTGATGAATCAGTATGATAAACTAAAAAAATCAATTGATGATTATATTGCTTTGATAACGCATCAAATGAGAAATGCATTGTGGATCAATAACGTTAAGCCTCAAGACGATTATTTAATGGGCGATACGAGCAAATATCATCTTATTGGAGAGCAAGAGATAAGTTCGCATGATGTACAATTTATGCAAAAAGTTGTTTTACCAGAAGGAGCTCGTCTTGTCGTCTTAGGAGATCTTCATGGTGATGATCATGCGCTTGATTTAATTTATGGGCAACTTAAAAAGCTCAATGTTATTGATGATACCGGAAAGTTATTACAAAAAAATTGTTATATTGCTTGTGTTGGGGACTATGTGAATCGCCACCCTGGCAGCATAAGGGTGGTTCAAGCATTGTGCCAGCTTTTTATTGATAATCCAGGGCGAGTTTTTCTTGCACGAGGGAACCATGAATATGCCTTAACTAATAAATTTTTTCGTATTCGCTTTGAGCTTGCTAAGTCTCGAGGTGAAGATTATCCTGCTGATTCAAGCTTTCTTGAAGAGCTAGAAAATATTAATCAAGATTATAAATATTCAGATTTACTCTATTGGTATGACTATCTTCCCGCGGGTCTCTTTTTAGGGTTTCAAACTGAAACGTCTGGTAAGGCTGATTATGTTCACATTTGTCACGCAGGATTGGAACTTGGATGGTCTGCAAAGCGACTTCTCCAAGAAGATAAGGCAACATTTGAATGGGTCACCTCAATTGATCGCCAAGCATTTCTTAAGTCAATTTCCAAAAAGAAATTATATAAAAAATATGTTGATGAGTTGCATAAGGTAATTGGGCTTTTGAGGGAGCAGGAGTATGGGCTCTTTGCAGATCTTTATGATAGACCAAATTTACTTGATCTTCGTCAATTAGTGAGTCCATTTCATCATCGCTTTGGTTGGCAGTGGAATAACTTTTTAGCAGAATATAATAGCCAACCCCTTATTGCGGCTTCAGGTATACGTCGAAATTTATTTTTTAATCGCGAATTAACGCAATACTTTTTTGATGAAGCAAGCTCAAGCAATGCTCGATTTATTTCTGTTATACGTGGACATCAGCATTGTGATGATGTTATAGAAGAGCAGCAGGTTTCTAGCCATTTTTTGTCCGATATTAGAAAAAATAAGGGAATGATTCGTCAATGGGATGGGATGGTTTATACGCTTGGAGCAACTAAAAGTGTAAGCCATTGTTATTCGTTTGTTCTTCTTGATCAATTGCAAAATGATATTGTTGTTACGCATTGGAAGCGGGAAATTAATAATGCTCAAGAGTGGGAGTCGAATTCAAAAGATTCTTTGCGATCTTAGGCCAGAACATTATATTTTCTTTCCCTCGAGTAAATTTGACAGATTTTACCTGGTTAAGTGAGCCAACCCTGGTAGTTCTTTATAGGGGTCGCTGCTTGCAAAATACGCGAGCAGCGATCCTCCGCCTGTAGATAGAAAGGAGATTGCATTGTGACATTCAAAGCTGATCAATGCAGCAACAGTGTCGCCTCCACCCACAATAGTAGTTTCTCTGTTGAGGCTACATAGAATTTTTTTACTTCCTTCAGCTGAATTATGATGTTCATATCTGCCCATGGTTCCTGCAGTAATTACTAACTTGCTTTGATTTATAATATTTATATAAGTCTGGATGGTTGAAGGGCCAATATCAACAATTGGTCTACTATTAATATCACAAAAATTGCTAACAATAGATGTGTTGCCATTTTCTTGATTATCAAGAACCACGAAGTCTTTTGGTATTATAAGGGTAATATTGTATTGCTGACAGAGGTTAATAATAGATTGTGCGAGCTTGATTTGGTGGGTGCTTATCTCAGAAGAAGCCTCAAGATGATTTTCTGCCTGTAGAAATGCAAGAGCTGTTAAGCCTCCAGTAAGGATAGTTTTTGGGCGACAATTCTCTTGAGTATCAATAAGCTGTAAAAGCCATGTAAGTTTATTGCTTACTTTTTTACCCCCAATAATGCAGGTAAAAGGATGAGGTAAATTGCGTTTAAGATTATCTAAGAATATGCACTCTTTTTTCATAAGCTTCCCCCAAAAGCGTTGCTCTACTGAAAATTGCTCAGGAAGAAGCGTAACAGATGTATCATTGCGATGAATCATGCCAAATGCATCATTTACATAAAAGTCTGCACACTTTCTAAGTAGCTGAGCAAACTCAAAATTGTGCTCATGCTCACCATTAAAAAATCGTAAATTTTCTAAAAGTAATATTTGATCAAATGAGCCCTGACTTCTATCAATTGCTTTCATTAGGTCAATTTCATAAGTAATGTTATAGCGTTTTTCTTTAAACCAGGGTATAAGCTGCTTAGTTGAAAGCTTCTCATCAAAGTAATTGGTGCGTTCAAGAGCTTTAGGCTTGCCAAGATGGGTGCCAAGAATAATTTTTCCTCCGTTATTTAGAATAAAATCAATTGTAGGAAGTATTGATTTAAGCCTAAAGTCATGATGCTGAATATTTTCTTCATACAAAGGAATATTACAATCTGCACGAACAAAAAATCGTTTTCCATTACAGATTTCAGGCGTTAATTCGTGCGGACGCTTCATCGTTATCTCCTTTTTTTAGCAAATATCAACAGCATAATCTTGATGCTTTTGTTTATTATGGCATCACTCTTAGAACTTTACCACACTTTACGAGTTATCTTCTAGCCTCTAAGTGAATATATTCTTCTAACCCTTGCTTTAATAATTTCAAATAAAAATCTATTTCCATTTTTTTATTAAGTAAAATTTTCTATATTGACACTATTTTACACTAATAAAAACTTGTGATATTTTGATTTTTAAAGATACATAGCAAAAAACAGTTTAGTTTGTACAAATATTGGGATCACGTTGAAATTCATGCAAGCGAAAAGTTTTCAATAAAACAGACGGTGCTAAGTTAAATCTGTTTAGCTATATTATTGTTCTTCTTGTAACACTATTATTCGTAACTGATGGAGGTCTCTTATGACGCATAATGTTTTTTCTAGAATATTACTTGTCTCTTTTTTTTCTTTGTCTCCACTAATGGCACAGGGTGATGATAGTTCTCTTGTCTCTAACAGTGATTTTGTAATGGCTCATGAAGATGTTTCTACAGAGCTTCGTACATGCGCTCATCGTATGGAAGGATGTTTGAAAGGAGCTCAAGATATGCTACAGGCAAAGCAATTTGAGGTCATTCTTGAATTACTCAAGTCAATTGCTCCAAAAAAAGAAGAAAAAAGACCAAAAGTTCTTTCTGAAGTTTTTTATTATTCATTACAAAAGACAAGTGAAGTGATTTCATCAGGAGCATTTGCTTGTTTTTATGCTGCTGCAGACATGGCAACGCGTGCAGCAATTTTTACTTTTGTATTTGCAACAATTTCTGAAATGTGTATTGCTGGTGCTGGAACCTTTTTTCTTTCAACAACATTTTATTTGACTAAGGCTGTTGCTATTGGTGGACATGCAGCATTGAGCGGTGCAATACACGGCTTGCTTGCACCAAATGTTGCAGCTGCGGCAACTGTGGCCCCTATGGGATTAGCCGCTTATTGTTCATATATACCTTGCTTCTCTTTACTGTAAATACATATTATAAATCACTAATAAAACAAACCCTTTAAGAGCTATGCCTTGTAATAGAGACATAGCTCTTTTTTATTCATGTCGAAGAGTTTGGGTAACATTAAGTTTTTGGGCTCGTATTGCTGGAATCCATGTAGCAATAAAACCGAGCAAAAAACTGCAACCTAATACAAAAATGAAAAGTTCACTATCCATACGGGCTGGTAAGTGAGAGACATAATAAACATCAGGAAGTTCAATGGCACTGTGGTACTCAAGAAAATAGCCAATAAGAGCTGCAATCCCTAGCCCAAATAGCGTTGCAGAAGAGGTAATAATCATGCCAAGCATCAAAAAGATTCGACGAATTGAGCCTTGACTCATTCCCATAGCTTTGTAAATGGCAATGTCTGAACGCTTTTGCTGAATAAGTGTAAAAAGCAAAGAGATCATATTCATACAAGCGACAAGGGTAATAAGCGCAATAATAAAAAACATAACATATTTTTCAAGTTTGAGTGAGGCGACAAGGTCTGGATAAAGTTGCTGCCAACTCTGTATTGTTAAATGAGGGAAGCGATTTTTGAGGTTGTTGATAATGTGTAAACTGGGAGGAGAGGTATTAAAAAATGAGTCTATAAATGATTTGTTGCGTAAATGTTCTTTAAGCTTAACTGCAACAGAGTCAACTCCCTCTTCTTTAAAAAATCGATTGAATTGCTTAAGGGCAAGATAACCAACAGTGTTATCGTATTCATCAAGTCCAATGTTAAAAAGTCCAGCAACGATGCATTTTTTTTTGTTTAAAGAAATTCGCTTAGCGCTTGTTGGCTCGGGAAGCAATAAAGAAATTTTATCACCAAGCTGAATGCCAAGCTCTTGAGCACATTTGTGTCCAATGAAAATATACTTGTTTTCGTTAAGTAGATTAAATCGTTTTTCAAAAGGAGTATCGACAACAGAAGTCTCTTTCAATTGTGTGATTTTTTTAGCAAGTGAAGTAACCGATGGTTCATGAGCTGGATCAATTCCCTTAATAAAAAGCACCCTGTTAATGTTGTTATGTTCAATAATTGCCTGTCGGACTGCGCTACCTGTTACACTGGCAATAGTATCTGGATACTGAGTAAGGAGTGTCTCTTTTAAGCTATCATAATCAAGCCGTTCATTGGGAATAGAGATAAGAATGTCAGCATTAATGCCCTGCATTTTTTCATGTATGGTATGCTCAAACCCATGAGTAATAATTAAAGTAAGCATGAGGGCGCAAGATCCGATAGCAATAGATGCAAAGCAGATGCGAGTCATAAAGCGAATTGCTGAATCTTTTTCTCGGAAGGTAAGGTAGCGCCATGCTAAAGAGAGGCTATGCATAATATTCTTTCCTGTAAGAGGATTGGTAACATTGCTAAGCGACTATGGCTAAGAGTATAGCGCATGACTGAATTCTTCGCGAGAGTCTGTAGGGTTATTGTAATAAATGCTATAAAAAGCACTGATTTGCCTCTTTGTTTAAAACTCCTTTGATCATTGATCTCAATACGCTATACTTACCATCGAGTATCGTTGCATATGATCAAAGGAGTTCTTTTGTGTTCAAATTCGATTTAAGAAAACTAATAAGTATACTTGCTCTCTTCTTAGCTATTCTTATGCCAGGATGTATAAAATATCACAAGATCATAGAGAGTGAATTTCCACAAGGAAAAGATCATCATGACCATCGAGGTATTGTATATAATCATTTGAAATCTGTCTCTATTTATCGGCAGTTTGAAACAGTTGCACAATTTAATGCCTTGTGGCTTTCTGATCAGATGAGAACTTGTTATGTTAGTTTATATGCTGCTCGTCGAGGAATGCGAGCTGAAGCTTATGATGCTTACTTACGTCGTCAACTTGAAGAGAACAATCATTGGATATCTTTCTATCTTCTTGCAGATATTCGTGATGTTGCTCGTGTTTCTATGAGTGAAAAAAATACGGCTTGGGCTGTTTACCTTGATGCTGATGGTGAAAGAGTAAAGCCTGAGAGCATCAAAGAAATAGAGGTTGAGCCAGAGATACAGCGTTTTTTTGGGCATCGATTTAATAAGCTTAAGGTGTCGTATCTTATTAAATTTCCTGCTCGAGATGCTGCGGGTAAACGTTATGATTATAGCGCAGAGCGCCTACGTTTACATTTAAGCTCTCCGTACAAGCATGATTATATGGAATGGTTTATTGAAGACATGGCACAATCAAAGAAAGTTCCTCGTGATGAAGATATGTATTGGCTCTGATCACAGAGGATTTGAGCTTAAAGAAAACATTATCGAGTTCTATAAGAATTATGAATGGATAGATGTTGGTACAGACTCAAGTGAAGTAACCGATTATCCCTTGTATGCCCAAGCTGTTTGCGCGGCAATTCTTGAAAAAAAAGTTGATAGCGGCATTTTGCTTTGTGGGTCTGGAATTGGGATTTCAATTGCTGCAAATCGCTTTAAAGGGATATATGCAGCATTGTGCTGGTCTCCAGAAGTTGCTCGCCTTGCTAAAGAAGATGATAATGTTAACGTCTTAGTGTTGCCTGCAGATTTTATCTCATTATCGCAAGCAGTTTCCTGTATTGATATTTGGCAAAAGACTGCTTTTAAGGGTGGGCGTTATGCAAAGCGACTTAATTTGATTGATGCTGCTTAGGAAGTTTGGGTCTGTTGCATGCTTCGTACCCTTTGTATAATTTTTTCTGGAGAAAGACTTTTTTCATTTGAAGTCTGAGTGCTGGGTAAAAGTTTTATTTTGGCAAGTAAACTCATAATGCGTGTATGTTGTTCTATTGGTATATTACTTTGATTAATTGCATGACTAAGCCAGTCAATTAAAATCTCATCAATAATGCGCTGAAGTTCTTTTTCATATACTTTTACTTGCTGATTATTCAAGTGTGTGAATCGGTTAATTAAAATGCCGCTTTTGGGGTTAAGAAGATAGTTGTTAGACAAAAGTAGCCGAGCCTGAATAGAGTTCATATTGTGAAGAAGATGCGGTTGGGTGCGGTACATTTCTAGTGCCATAGAAAGTATGAACTTATCATTAAAGAGGGAACTAATAACTTGTTGACATGAAAGGGGAGAGAGCTCTTGATAATAAAGACGATCTGCCTGATCTCGAAAGCACCATGCATTATAAAATGGAGTTCCATAAGAAAAGCTTTTGTAGCCAATGTGGTCAATAATTGATTTAGGAATAAGAATCTGAAAAAGAGTGCCTTGATCATAATGCGTTTTTTCAACAAGTTCGTTAAGTTTATTTATGTAGTGATTGGGAAGTCCAAATGAAGTGCAAATTTTATTAAGTAATGAGAAAGAGACGTCATGTTCACTATGATTTTTCAAATAATAGTTATATGTTGACTCGCCAGGTATGTCAAAATTCCCAAAAGGAGATAAGTTTGCAGAGAGCAAGAAAAGAAAAACATCAGACTCCATATCGTTAATGTGCTGCTTTTCTTTTAATTTTTTATTTAAAAAATCTTTAATGTTCGTATATTGAGAAAAAATAGGATCGTCAAAGCGCAAAAAAGTAAATTGTTTACCAAAAGAGGTAACTTCAAAAAACTCCTTAAGCCACTTATAGATATCTTGAATAATGCGATATTTTCCCTGTTGAGCATGATATAGCTCATAATGACTATGGCTGTGCATACGGGCACTTTTGGCCATTTCTTGAATGATTGGATCTTCATATGGATTAAGCCCAAAGCGAGTATGAATTTCATTGCCAAATTTATTGATGTGTGCATCAATTTGTGTATTGTGAAATGTGGCAAAAAGCCCTTGTGTGAAAAAAAGAAAAGCTGCTGAAGTAATACCTATAAAAGATATGTGTCTATCTGACATTATAACCTCCATCATAATGATCAATTTACATAATAAATACTTATTCATTGTAACATAGGTATAAAATGATGAAAGTGCCTTTTAAATAGGGTCTTTACCTCTATAAAAGAAGGAATAGCTGCTTAATTCCTTTTTTATGGCGCTTTTAGCTTGCTTGTGTAAACTAGGAGAAGGCTTAAAGTAGATCTTTTATAAGGCAAAAGTAAAAAGATCCGCTTTAAATGAAAATAATATTGTATATACGTTTATCTGCAGGACTGTGATTATGAGCGATAAATCATCAAAAAACCCATATCAAAATACACTAAATCTTCCTACAACTACTTTTTCAATTAGGGCAAATGCAGCAGAAAAGGAGCCTGAAATTTTATCCTTTTGGAAAGAGCATAGTATTGCGCGTAAAGTTGTTGAAAGTAATAAAAAACAACCAACTTTTTTATTACATGATGGACCTCCATATGCCAATGGCCCCATTCATATTGGTCATGCATTAAATAAAACGCTTAAGGATGTAGTAGGAAAATCAAAACGAATGGCAGGATATCATGTACCATTTGTTTGTGGATGGGATTGTCATGGTTTGCCTATTGAGCTCAAAGTTGCAGCTCAACAAAAAGAAGAGGGTGATAATCGATCATTAAAGTCTCGTTGTCGAGCATATGCGCAAAAATGGATTGATCATCAAAAGCAAGAATTTGAAGATCTTGGTGTTTTTGCAGATGAAAAATATTACAGTACCATGTCATTTGAGTATGAAGCTGCAACAGTGAAAGCTTTAGCAAGTTTTGTACAACAAGGGTTTATTGAGCGGAAAGGAAAAACTGTACCATGGTGTGCTTCTTGTCAGACAGTGCTTGCTGTTGCCGAGATTGAGTATCAAGATCGCAAGGATCCTTCTTGTTATGTCAGGTTTGAATTAACGCTTGATGATGCTCAAATGCTTTTTCCTCTGTTGTTTGAACGAGAGCAAGAGTTAACAATAAGCTTGCTTGCTTGGACAACAACACCATGGACTTTGCCACTGAATAGAGCTATTGTATTAAATCCTTCTGCTGAATATGTTTTACTCAAAGAGGCAGATTCTACGCATGCTGTTATCATTGCTGCTGATTTAGTAGAAGCACTTGCTCAATCAACGGGAAAAGAGTTAACAGAACTCTGTCGTCTTGACTCACTTCTTTTTCAAGGAAAATTCGTTAAGCATGCGATTGATGAGAGCCTTATGGTTCCAATATTACTTGATGATGCTGTTTTAGTCGGTGAGGGGACTGCAGTGCTGCATACTGCACCTGGATGTGGACCTGACGATTATCATTTAGCATTGAAACATGGTATTGAAATTTTTTCTCCGCTTTCAGCAGATGGATGCTATACTACAGGTATTCAACCAGAAGAACTCGTCGGAATGAAGGTGGCAGATGGGCAATGGTGGGTACTCAAGAGACTTAAAGAGCGGGGGCTCTTATTTCATAAGGGTTCTATAAAGCACTCCTACCCTCATTGTTGGCGGTGTCATCAGGGTTTGATGTTTCGAGCTACGGATCAATGGTTTTGTGATTTGCAAAAAAATGGATTAGTTGAAAAGGCCTTAAAGCAAATTGGTGAAGCAACGTTTATTCCAGAATGGGGAAAGACGCGTCTTAAATCATTTGTAAGTAATCGTTATGAGTGGTGTATTTCTCGGCAACGTTCTTGGGGCGTTCCTATTCCTGCGCTTATGTGTTCTCATTGTTCATGGACTTACATGAATCATCATTTTATAGAGTCTGTTGCTCAAGGGATTGAGAAAGAAGGTATTGAGTATTGGGATCATGTAACGCTTGAAGAGCTTAAAAAGGCTGGAGCGTTACCAAGTGATTTTTCCTGTGACCAGTGCCAGGAGAGTGAACTTACATCTTTTATTAAAGAAAAAGATACCCTTGATGTTTGGTTTGACTCTGGAGTGAGTCATTATGCTGTGCTCAATGAACAATTTGGCTTAACTTGGCCTGCAGATTTATATCTTGAAGGATCTGATCAGCATCGTGGTTGGTTTCAAAGCTCTCTGTTATGCGGGATGGTATTGTTTGGCAAAGCACCTTACAAGTCGGTTTTAACTCATGGCTATGTGCTCAATGAAGATAAGCGAAAAATGTCCAAATCATTGGGAAATGTTATTGCTCCGCAAAATGTAATTGCAAAGTTAAGCCGAGATATTTTACGCCTATGGGCTGTGACTGTTGACTATGAGCATGACGTAGTTATTTCTGAAAAGTTATTAAATAATGTTGCTGAAGTATATCGCAAATTAAGAAACACCGCACGATTTTTACTTTCAAATTTATATGACTTTAATGTTGAGCAGAATGCGGTTAATGTTAGTCGTATGAGTTTTCTTGATCAGTTAACTCTTGCTCGTTTATATGAGATAAATCGTCAGGTTAAAAAAGCGTATGAAGAATATAATTTTGCAGCTGTTGTTCAGTTGCTTAATAATTACTGTGTTAAAGAGCTAAGTGCGTTGTATCTTGATATTGTTAAAGATCGACTCTACTGTGATAAACAAAATGGGGAGTCTCGTAAAGCTGCCCAAACCGTGTTGTTTGCTATTCTTGATACACTTGTTCGTTTGATGGCACCGATTACTTCATTTACCGCTGAAGAGATCTTTCAATCATATCGATCTGAAGGTTTGCCAGAGTCAGTTCATTTGTTATGGTTCAGCTCTGATGTTGATATTTGGGAACATTGTATGTACAAATTTTCTCATCTAAAAACCACTGCAATGATAAAGGAAGAAGATATATCTTTAGGAACAACAACGCGAGAACTCATGCTGATGGTGCAAGAGAAGTTAGATGATCTGAGAGGGTCTGTGCTTAAATCCCTTGAAAAGATCCGTGAGAAGGGAACAATCAAGCATTCGCTTGAAGCGAGTGTTGCTTTATATTTATCTGATAATGAGCCGGCAGTTAAGTTATTAAAAGAAATTCATGAGACTTATCAGCTAGGGTCACTTGAAGACTTTTTGAAGGACTGGTTTATTGTCTCTTCTGTTAAGCTTGTTGGGGTACAAGAAGGGCTAGAGGCAACTGAGCTTGATTGGTGTATGCTATTGACCAATCATGCGCAAGGAATCAAATGCCCTCGCTGTTGGCAATGGAGTGAAAATGCTGATGCTGAAAAACAGCTTTGTCAGCGGTGTTGTGAGGTCGTAAAATAGTTCAATTTTTACAATTTTTTCTTCAAGGCTGTCAGTTGGTCTTTTAATTTTTCAAGATTGGTTTTAAGCCCATTGAGTTTTTGACTAAGTGATTTTATATTATTTTCGAGCGCCTCTTGTCGTACAGTAATGTGCTGTGGAGTAAGAGGCGCTGCCATTTGTGCTGCTTTTTTGCTTGGTGGCAGCAGTGTTGCTCGTTTGTATAAAAGAATATAAGGGGTCCCTATTTCTTTTTCTTGTGCAGCAATGGCTTTAATTTCAGATTTCCCTGAGTATTCAGTAACGAAATCATCGTTAAATTTGCGCCATACTTCGTCGGGTCCTTGTCCGTAGGCCCAGTAGTGTCCACCCGTAAGATCTCCTTTGTGGCAGATGATAGCGGAGAGATTGTAGGGGATATATTCTTCGGATTGAAGGTAGTGGCCAAGGTTAATTATTAAAGGAAAATTAACAGGAGTATTGTTTTTTATTAATGTGGATCCAGTTATTTGAAAACGTTTTAAGCTGATAATAACATAATCTGAAATGCTGGAGAGGTAGGCCTTTCTTGAGAGTCGGTTCTTACTAGCAACAAGGGGATAGTATACTTTTTCTGGTTGTCCTTTATTTTTTTTCTTCAAATTTAATGCTTTAAGTTCTTGTTTGAATTGTTCTATATGATCTTTGTAAACATAGTATTTCTCTTTCTCCTGATGATCGCAAATGCCAACATCAATTTTACCTAAAGATGTAATGTCAATAAACATTGTTGAAAAATAGGCTTTTAAAAGTGCCTCTAAGTTTTTTTCTATTTTATCAGGAATTTCTAGGGTAAGTATTGAACTGGACTCAGTTTTAAAACTTGATGTTCCGCAGTTTCCACATATTGTTTCAAATGTTTCTTCAAAGAATAGTATTTCTTTAATTTGATTATTGTATTGAGTGAGGTAATCAATAAATTTATTTAAAAATTCATGGGCATCTTCTTGTCTGCCTTCAAAAAAAAGAGGTTTCTTTTCCCAATCAACTAGCAATTTAAGCGCAAGAGCCTGCAGTTTTTTCACCTGATTATCTCGTACATCCTTTCTTGCTGATGATTTTACTAAGGGGTCTTCTAGGTGTTTAATTCTGAGGTGATTATTAACAAGGTTTACATAGGTTTCAATGAGTTGGTCTGTAATTTGTTGACTGAGCTCTTCAGTCAGGTGTTCAATATTTGATAAGAGTTGTATTGAAGAGTTAAAATAGCAGCTATTACCGCAATTGAGCATGCCGTATTGTCGAGGAGATTTATCCCCAGCACCTCTTAATGACCAGAAACCTACGATAAGAAAGCCTAAAAATTTACTCAGTTTCTTGAATTTTTGGCATTTCACAATCTGGACATTTGCCATATCTCATTCCTTGATAATAATAATGCTTGCCACTCTTTTTGAATAAACATGTTTTATGTACAACATGGCCACACCGATAAGTTCTTTTGTTAAAATAAGATCGTCGAGGAATGCTTTTGGTACATATTGCGCATATATTTGATTGTTGCTCCTTATAGTCTTTGATTGTATCAAGAGTAACATGGTACACTAAGTTTTCAGAGATAGGGGCTTTTCCATCAGGCTGGTGTAAAATGTTTTTGATAATTGTATGAAGCAGTTTTTCTCGTTCTTGAGGAGGAATTCCTTGCTCTCTAATCTCTTCTTGAATGGCGATGCGAGCTGATTCAATTGACTCAAAAAAGAATTCACTTTTCTTTATTTTATTTCTTGAGCGCTTTGAGCGTGAAAGGCGCTTTTTTTCTCTAAGAGCTTCTTGTTCTGTTTTGTGAGCAAACTCATGAATGCTTTGGTCTGTTGCTGGATCTATGTTTTTAAGCCGATTAATAGCGTTATTAATGATAATTTTAATATTTCGAGAGCTGAGGGCTGGATGGCCTGAAGTAAGCATTCGTTGATGAGCAAAAATATCTTCTTTAATTGATTTGTACAAGCTTCTTTTATAGGTGCGGATGAGTTCTGGTGATTCAATCTTCATATTGTCCATAATATATTGAGTAAGTGCAAATGATATTGCTTGACGAGCATATGGTACAAGAAACATCTCTTTTGGAGCACCTTTTTGATAATTGTGTGGAAAAGTAAGAAAAAGGTATTGCTTAAGCTGTTTTTTGATTTTTTTTACTTTTTTAGGAGTAAGTCGAGGTCCATAGTGTAAGAGCATCAGGCCAGTTTTATGAAGAAGGGCTTGTTGTGTAGTAGTTTCAATCTCTATATTAAATTCTTTGATAATAGTATTGGTATAAATTTTTATTTGTTTGAATGCATCTTGAAGACTTACCCTATTGTATAACCATGGATTTAAGTTACTCTGTACAGGCCAAAGAACCATCGGTGTATCAAGAATAATGAATGCTATAAGAATCAAGCATATTTTTTTTATCATTGTTTTTCTCCGTGAATTTCTTAATAAGACTGAAATAAGGGTAGCGATATACTTTTATGCTCGTTGTTCACCTACTGTCGAAGCTGACTGTTTGTACTTTCAGCTGCTGCAAGAAGACGATCAATTTCTCGTAAAATATTTTGCATTTGATCAAATGCTGTTTTGACTTGAGTGTGGAGTACTTGAGCTCGTGTGATTTCAGCATTTGTCCGAGCCTCTTTTTTTGCATTCATTACAGCATTCATAATTTCAGTCATATTTTTTTCGGTAAATGCACGAGTATCACTAAATAATTGTTGTGATTTTTTAAGATTTTCAAGTGCAACATTCATTCGTTCATCTAGAAGTCTTTTTTCATTGATTAATGTTGTTATTTGTCGTTGCATTTCAATTGCTTGTGTGCGCGCAAGGTTAACAGCACTTTGAACTTTTGGCAGCTGCTGGGATTTTTGCTCAGCATTACGATATGATATAATCGCTTTTTCTTCTTGAGACTTCCATTCTTCTTTTTTTTGGCTATGAAGTGAAACATGAAAGCCTGAAATAAAAATAACAAAGAAGAGCATTCTCTCTTTGTCTGTTATTATAAGATTCTTCATAGACTGACTCCCCTTATTACAATAATTTTATTCTATTTATTTCATTATATTTTCTTAATTGTAATTTATTGCCTTAAGAAAAGTCAATCAATTAATCATATATGAAATTTTTTATTCAGTTTTTAGTGGTGACAGAGAGGGTTAGAGGTCAGACTCATTGTTATAAAAAGCCTCTTCTTGCTCTACTGCATTAAGAAGCTTCTCTTTAGCTTTTTTAAGTTGCTTTTCTCCGTCAGTGCGTAGGAATTTTTTGATTTGATCAAGGTTTGCAACTTGTTGCTTGTAGGGGTTTTTGAGAATGGGGAAATATTTGTTCACGCAGACCTTCTCATTTTTTTGTAAAAATATAAGTAGATCTTTAATTGAATAGAATTTTTTTAAGTCTAGTTGTTCTATAGGTAAAGTTGTTTGTGTGTTGAGAATGGCAAGGTTAACGTCAAAAAGATAATCAGTAGCTTTAAGCTCTGCTAACAATTGTTTAAGGTGGGTATAATCTTTTTCTGGATATCGAAAAGTAAAGCTATCAATCTTCATTTCCATTTTTTTTATAAAAGCTGTGTCGTTTATTTTTAATTGGTTGCGTTGTTTATACAGAAATTCAATTTGTCCTTCATATTGTTTAGAATAAAAGCTTAAAAAGTTTTTAATACGGTTTAAAATTTTTGCTCGTGTATTATCAGTTGGTAAAAGTTGTATTTCTTTATTATTAATTAAAACGTATGCTTTTGATGCAACCTCACCCACGAGATTTTCGGTTATATTAGCAGATCTATTTTGAATAGTAACGAGAACAGCAGGGGCTCGCTCTCGTTCTTCCATGGTACTTAATTTTGTTTTTTTCATAGACTGGAGAAGAATATTTACTCCAGCTGAAAAATCGCCTTCTGTATAGAGTTTGTTGAGGTCTTGTAAGTTATTTCGACTTGCACTATTTATTGTATCCATGTAATGACTAGACCATGACTTAAACTCAGCAAAGCAAAAAGGAGTAAATGTAATAAAGCTGCAATAGATAATTATTTTTGTGGTATAAAAAGGCTTCATCTCCTACTCCTTCACATTACTACGAACGACTATTGTTCATTTTTTTGCTGTTTTAAGTACTTATTTTTTATTTTTTTCATGGCAGGAACAAGGTGCTCTTTAATATATTGTTTTGCATGTGCAAGTGTAATGGTTTTTTGGGTATCAAGATTTTTAAGGGCCTGAACTATATCTTTTTTATATAGGCCTTGATAGGGAGTCTGCTCCTTACCTATAACAAGAGCTTTTTTTAAGTCATTAACTGAATAGCTTGCGGTATTTGGAGCATCTTCTTTACTTATTTTAAAAGTCTCTTTTGCAATATTGAGAGGGGTGATGCGGATAGATTGCATGATCTTTTTTTTTTGTGTACGTAATGCCGCAAGTTTTTTTGCATCTAATTTGTTAATTTTTTCAATTTCATTTAGATTATTTTGATGATTTTTTTCAAGTTCTGTTTTTATTTTATCTGTAAGTTTGTTATATGCTTTTATATTGTTTCCAAGGATAGTTTTGCGATAGATGTTTCTCATTTTAGATAAAGTAAAAAGAGGCTCTTCATTATTTTGAGGTGAAAAAACAATTATTTTTTCATTATTATTAAAGTTTTTAGGAAAAAGCTCTGAGCGTTGTTGTTGAAGGTCTTTGATGGATACGGTATTTTTTCTTTTTTTAGTATTTTTTCTTTTTTTTGCTTTTTTCTTTTTTTTTCTATTTAACTTCTTTTTTGCTTTTTCAAGTGTTGTTTCTTCTTCATTATTAATGTAATCATCAATCCCATCAGCTTGAAGTTGAGTTAGGGGTAAGGCCGTTTGTGTGCAAGTGAAAAGTATAAAAGCAATTAGATAGTGCTTGAATTGTTTATTCATTTTTTATTCCTTATACATAACAAAGCGCACATGTGATTTTGTAAGGGGTGGGAGCTTATTACAAATTACACGTGCGCTTATTTTTATGACAGTTTTTGGTTATTCCCACCCATAATTTTTGTTAACCTACTGTTCAAACATATTTTTATCGATGGCACTTTTTGAGCTTATTGCTACATTTTTTCCATTTTTTTTTGTGGTATTTTTTCCATGGAAAAAGAGTATACATAACTTTTTTGAGTTTTGTTTTTTCTTTGCATAGATTTTTTAACGTCTCATCATCTTTATATTTTTTCTTTATTGCATATGCTTGTTGCTTAAGATGCAGGTAAATATATTTTTTTCCACTTTTAAGATTGAGGTCACTTTCACTCTGGTCTAGGTGCTGAGCTATTTTAAGTTTTAATGCTTTTTCTTTAGCATTAGAGTTTAATTTTAATGGTGTATTCCACATGCCGCTTTTAAGCTGCTTCCAAACTTCATCAAAGGTATAAGCTTGATAGGCCTTAAAATTAAAATTTTTGAACGAAAGTTCTGTTGATAGTAGCTCATCTTTTATTTGATTTTTTTCTTGAAGAAGTTTTTTAAGAGCTTTACCATCTTCCCTGTTGTAACTAGTGATGATGCTTAGCATAGAATCTTTGAGTCTATTTTTTTTATTTTTCCACTCTTGATAATAGTAGTCACTGGTGAGACCAAGTTGGTTTACTCGAGCATTCCATAATGCTTCCCAAAGAACCGTTGCAGTTGGAGGAATTTGAGTATTATCAAATTTTATACTAATTTTTTTTGCATTATTCCATTCTGGATTATCCTTGTAGTTGCAGTAACCATTTTTACTATTTTTTTTGTAATAGCAACGCTTTTTGCGGTTGTATCTGGAGGACTTATTCTTTTTTTTATGATGATGCCTCTGACCTTCGCTAGAGTGTTTACATAAAATTTTTTCAGGATTACTCATAAAAAAAGTTACAAGAAGGAGCAACTGTGATATTTTTTTATTCATTTTTTCCTTTCTTCCTACAAATTAAAAATAAAATTAGTCGAAGACATGTTGAAAAGACTGACAATCCAGTTGACATCGAGGTCAAGCACTCAGGGACTTTTTGTTCGTTTGAGGCCCGATACTGCACGATGCAGCAAAAGGAGAGTGTAATCTTCTCAACTTGTCTTTCTACTTTTAAACTACATAAAAGTATTACAAAAAAACAATAATTTTGTGTTTTTATATAAAAGAGGTAGGTGTTTACAGCGTGAGAATTGTCTTAATCTTATTATATAAGAGCTCTAAGTATAATCTATTTTACACAAATATGGGGCTATTCCTCATTTAGATTTTTATGAGGTAGAAGGATGATATTGAGAAAAAAGATTGCAGCAATACAATCTTTTTTAGTTCTATTGTCATTTTTTACAAATAATCCCATATGAAAAGAGTTAGCTTGCAGTTGCTTCAGGAATAATAAGACCTGAAACTTTTTTTAAGAGCTTGCTGACTTGGCTCCTTTTTTGAGACCACTCGGTTGGCATGTTATTGGCAAGTGTATTAAGTTGGACTTGTAATTTTTGTTTAATTTGAGCAAGTTCTTGATTATCTTTAGCAGTAGGATCTTTAAGATTATTGAGAGCTCTCTCTAGGCTATTTGATGAGGATTCTATATTTTTAACAAGGCGAGATTCTTCTTGTTCAAAGAGGGATTTAAGCTTTTTATTTTCAATAAGATGTATTCCGTCATTTATAAGCATTGTCATTACTCGAGTGGCTGTAGGCTGATTTGGAGCTAGTGAAAAACGCACAAGGTAAGGGGTTGCTTTATTAAGCTGAGCAATAAGATTTTTGTTTTCTGCTGAAAAATATTTTTTTTCAGCTTCGGGAAGCTCGTTAAGTTGTCGCACATAGCTGGATAAGCCTGAGGCAAGGCTTTCAAATTTATTTTGACTTGGCCGTTGAAGTTCTTCATATGCCGTCAGTAAATCTTTTTCAGGAGATGAGCTTTTTGTCTTGGTACTGATAATAGCGATAATGGTTGATAGGTCGTGATTAAGCTTTTTTACTATTTGTTGCAGTTGGTTTTCTTTTATCTCTTTTTCATCATTACTTTTACTCTTTTTATTCTTATTTTTTGAGGTATAGCCTGGTGATGAAGGAGTGGTATTTGTTTTTTTTGTTTGAGGGGTTTGAATATTTTTGTTTTTTGATTGAGATGATTGTTGAAGTGGTTGTTTATTGAAAGCAGAGGAGTGTTCCTGATAAGGGCTTCGGCCAAAACCTCGATTAGATGAAGAAGGGCGTCCACCACCAAAGGGTGAGTAACTTCCATAGCTGCTACGACCATGTCCGTATGAAGAGCCATATCCGCGTCCATATGAAGGCCTTCGTCCACTGCTGCGATTTCCAACAGAAGCACCTCTACTTTTGAGTCCTCCAGCCCCTACACGTTTTTGTTTTTGAGCTGCACTATCTTCTTGTTGCTTGATTCGTTTTTTTTCCGCCTCTATCGCTTGTATTGTGATTTTATCATTGCGAAGAGCGCTAAGTCGGCTAGTAATTGAATTGAGAGGTTGTAGTGCTCGCTCTGTCTCTTGTTCATAGGCACTTACTAAAGGCTTTTGTGGTTGAGGTGATAATGTATAAACTATCGTATTTGTCATAAGAGCGATAATAAAAAGTAATGACATACAATATTCCTTTTTCTAGTATCCGCGGGGTGACCGATCGATTTTTTTCTGACGAATAGATGTGCGTCGTTCGATTGTACTCATTTGATCAAGTTTGGGGAGTGGAACTTTTATTTTTTTGAGTTGTTTATATGAGTCTTTGATATCTTGCTGTTTTATTGATGGTATTTTTTGTACCACTTTGCTTAGACTTTCAAACAATCCATAGATATCTTTTCTTAAAGAGACTCTCTCTTTATCTGATGAAAAAAAGGTTGTAAGATAGGCATTATGACTTGAAATTAACTCATATTCACTCTCAAATGTGTCGATATGCTGTTTGTAGCTTTGTTCAAATCGATCTTTAAAGCTCTGTGAAAAGACATCTCCTATAATAGCTGATTCGATAGTTCGCAGGTGCTCAACAAGATTACCCATGTGGTAATGATATGCATGTTTTTTTAAGGAGGGTATTTCCTCTAATGTTTGCTTTGAATTTGAGCCTGTTTCTTTATTTGAAAGAGAATCAAGAAAGTTTGACTTTAGGTCATTTTTTTGAATTTTTACAGTCTGTTGAGGTAAAACAGTTTGAGGGATTTCATTGTTAGGAGGTGACCAGGTTGGTTCAGGAGAAGGGCTTTGCTGCTCTTTACGAAGCTCTTGCTCAAGTTCATTTTCTAATTCTTTAACAAATTCTCCAAAATCAAAATTTTCTCCAAACAGAGAGCCAAATGAAAAGGGGTCTTCGTTACCTTTAATCAAAGACTGTGTAAGAAGCATAGTTGTAATCAGTGCACAAAAAGAGATAATAATATTTTTATTACGGCGTAAAAGAGAGTTCATAGTGACTCCTCTTGTTTTTCCCCCCAAGGGTATGTTATTCCTTAAAACATGTAACGTATCTTTGTAACATCATAAAAGAGTGGTGAACGGATAATCAAGTCTATGAAAAATTGGTCTGTTTAGCATGGCAAGGATTGTTTTTATGGTATCACATAATAAGTATCAAAACAAAAGGGGGTGGATTTTGTATGAACTTGCAGTGAGCATAGCAATTTTATCTTTTATGACAATAAGTATTATTTCTATGATAGGTTGTATAGAGATGCTATTTCAACAACAAAAGATGATTATTCATAGAACGGAGCTTACGCATGAAAAGCAAAAAAAGGAAGGGGTCAAGCCTTATTGAGTTATTTGTTGGTCTAGCAGGAGCTGTCAGCCTTTCGTTAATGCTTTGTCATTTGATTGTTTTTATTATGCAATATATCAAAGTTTCTCATCAAAAGGATAGTGAGCTTGATGCGCTTCTTGTTATTGATAGTCTCAAACGAGACCTGATAAGTGCTGTTCCCGCTCTTTCGATTAGCCAGCAAGGAGTATTCTGTTTACATGTTCTTGATTCAAAAAAAAGACCTATTGAAAAATTTATTAAGTGGGGGTGCAATGAATCAGGTCTTTTTCGCAAAGAGGGGAATTTCGATAGAAAAAAAGACTCTTTTTATGCCAACTCAACAATTATGATGCGTTGTCCTATTACTTCATTGAGTATCAGTTTTAGTGATGGGAAAAGGGCACTTTGTTCTATTAATTATACAATTAGAGGTAATCAATATCAGACGAACACTTATATACTTAATAAAATTTTTTAAAAGAGAGCAGCTATGATTCAACGTGATGGTTTTTGCGTAGTGCTTGTTTTGCTTTCAATAACAATAATGATGGTGTTGTTAATGCATGTTTGGGCACGACAATCATTGTCCATGTTGCTTTTACAGCATAGAGAATGTTTTTATGAAAAAAGGGACCTTCTTGCTAATGCGCTTTCTGTTGCCTGTAGACAATTAAAAAATAGGCAAGATCATGATGATCCTGGTCAGATTTCATTTATTACCAGTGATAAGGCACAAGTAAACGGAAGGAATTTTCAAGTGACAACGTTGTTAAAGCTTGATGAAAAAAAGAAAGATCTTTATCTACTTAATATTGAATGCAAGGATAACGCTGGTAAAGAATTATCCTTGTCTGGCTTTTTATTACGAAGGGCTGATCATGTTATTGCTGATTACATTACTCTCAGGCCTGGCATACGGTAGCGCATTTGTTTTTCCCTATCTTCTTGGGTGGCTTGTTTTGCCATCATTAACAGCAGTATGCCTTGTTTTATACTTTTGTATTTGTTCATCAGAGTCATTATTCAAAATTAGCTTACTTGGCCTTGCTTGGGGTTGGGCCGCTTATGCTGTTTCACACTATTGGACTTTTTTTGTTGTGATTGATAATAGTACGGTTACCACTCCTTATGCCTTTGGATTAACCATAATAATGGCATTTGTTATGTCGCTTAGCGTTGTACTTTGGTGGTTTATTACTGGACTTCTTGCAAGGCTTTCTTCGTCACATTTTTTTTATGGTATTCTTATTTTGGTAACATCTTACGGATACTTTTTATTAATGAATCAAAAGGGCGGAATTATTATGGGACAAGATTGTGGCTATCCACTCTTTTCACCCGCAGTGCCCTTGTCTGCCTATCCTTTATTTCTTAGTTGTGTTAGGCATCTGAGTTCTGCTACAGCTCCAGGGCATTACATGAGCAATAAACAACATAAATTGAATATTGAATTTAAACATCTTAAGCCTGTTATTAATAAGCGAACGGAGCAGAAACTTAAACATCTTCAATCAAAGCAGGGGTGTGGGCAAGGGATATACCTTGTTTTGCAAGAATTAACTAAAACAATAGATCCCAATAAAAAGACAATTATTGTCTCGCCTGAAAGTTCTTTTCCTCATTGCCTGAATGAAGCTCATGATCACCACGAATTGTGGTCAAACGGATTTCCGTCAAATGCACACTTACTTATTGGATCCCAACATCGCAGCAATAAAAAAGGAAAAAGGACTCAAGCAATTTATCATATGACAAACGGTCGCATAACTGATTTTTATGTAAAAAAACATTTAATGCCTTTTGGAGAAACTCCTCCACCTTGGTTTATCGCACAATTTTTACAAGAAAAATGGTTTGGACAGACAGAATGGATGGAGCGTAATGATTGCCAAGGAGTTCATACTTTTTCTGTTGAAGGAATAACAATAATTCCTCAGGTATGTTCAGAATTTTTGGCTTGCAATAGCCGCGCACATTTTTTTCCTTGGCGGATTAGGCAATCTGAAAATCCAACGTTTATTTTATTTTTTGTTAATGATAGCTGGTTTAGAGATTCTTTCAATGATATTTTAAAATTATATGCGGCTCTTCGCCAAGCATGGATTGGCATTCCTGTTATTTATATTGGACATGATGATCTTATTCAATAATTATAAAAGCTATAGAAAAGGTGAGTATGAAAATATTTTTACTATTTATATCATTAATTGGATTAATGCATAATCTTGCTTATACAATGAAAATAAAAAAAAGAATTCGCTGGGCTGATGAAATAGGCTATTATGAAGGAGATAATGTGGATTGTCCTCGTGATATAGAGGAGGTCATAACCAAGAATGAAAGGGCTCTAAATTCTTTAATCAAAAGTTATTTAAGAATTCGATTGATGTTACCAAGCATATGCTCTCTATTGCCTGATGATTATACAAAAAGCATTATAGGTAAAATTTTATATAATGACGAGCACAATGAAGAAAGCTTAGCTTATTGTAAAAAAGAGTGGCATTTAATGTATCAAAGAGCAGAAGGAGCTTTAATGTTCAATATGCTTACCAACCTTCAAGAGAAATATCAATTGACTGAGGAACTTAATCTCCAATTAAAAGATATTTACGGACAATTATCTTTGCTTAAAGAAAGTGTTGAATACACATGCAAAGCATTATATGGTGATATGCCTTTTTATGAGGAAATTTATGAAGAAATTTATGAAGAGCATTCATTACTTAAGGCATATATAAGGGAAGTAAAATATCTTGTGTCAACATATAAAGAAGATCCATGGAGTTATCTTAATAAAACAGATAAGGGTGCACAATTGGCATGTCATTATGCTCAGTATAAAAATAAAATAACAGGAGAAGGAATATCTAGTGGAGTATTTATTGGAAAAAAACTTTTTCCAATAACCGCTTCTGTGATTGCTGATATTCATGTTAAACATATTTTTGACGTACTTTTTGCCCCTTTTGAAGTAGAGTATTATGAAGGGCTAAGTGGATGCGGATATCGTAGTAAGTGGAAGTTTGATGAAAAATTTATAGAAAAACTTGAAATCATTGAAATGTCAATTGATGATTTTACAAGTTATGCTCTTTTTTTTAAACAAATTTATTATATACTCCATGCAAGAAAAGACTCTTGTGAGCAATCGGAAAGGTTGCTATTATCATTTGATGCATTTTGGAAAAAAGTTTGTGATCTAGCGAATAATGTCGATTTTAGGCATTACAAGGAGCATTTTTCAGCTATAATAACATTCAAAAAAAAGATGCTCGAAGAAAAAAAGCTTATAGATGCTATTTTAGAAAAAGAAGAGCAAATTTATAGCAATATAAGGCCTGAAGAAAATTTTATAAAGGCTGTTTGGAGAGATGTTAAAGCCCTTGTTTTCTGATTAACCTTGAAATCGAGAGGTTTCAATATCAAGTAAAAAAAGTTTTATTTCAAAAAAGGACTCTATTTTTTTATGGATCCTCTTGTTATACTAGCAAATATGCAGCTTTTAACTGCTAGTTTTAATCAAATGGATGCTATATGAAAGGGTTAATTTTGAAAGTATACATGCTTAAAGATATAGAAAAAATTGGAATGGCTGGTCAGATTATTAATGTTTCTGATGGTTATGCTAAAAACTACCTTTTGCCAAGAAATCTTGCAAAAGAAGTTAAAAAAGGTGAAGAAAGTTTTTTTAAAGCTCGCGAGCAAAAAGAAGTTGTAAAAAAAGAAGTTTTAGGAAGCAAAATTGCTATGCTTGCAGAGCGTATTAAAAATATGCGCCTTACAATTAAAGAAAAAACTCATGATAATGGCAAACTTTATGGTGCTGTGGGAGCTGATGAAGTTGTTGAGTTATTAAAAAATAAAGAAGTGAGTATCAGTAAAAAGCAAGTAGAGTTTGAAAAAGCAATTAAAGAAGTTGGTGATCATAAAGTGATTATTCGCTTAACATCAAAGCTTAAGCCTCAGCTGTCACTCACCGTTGTTGCAAAGTAAGGGTTAAAAAAAAATATGGCAGAGCCTACTGGTCAACTACGTGTATCATCTGTGCAGTCATCAACACCGTCGGTAACTGGTAGAGCAATGCCTGTAAGTATAGAGGCTGAAAAATCTGTACTTGCAGCTCTTTTATTAAATGATGACAACCTCACTCTTGTTGCAGATTTTTTAAAACCTGTTGATTTTTCATTAAAATCGCATCAACTAATTTATCAAGCAATTCTTGATGTTGCTCAGCAGAGTCAAAAAGTTGATATTGTTGTACTAAATGATTACTTTGAGCGGCAACAGCAAGTTGATGATATGGGAGGAGTGGGGTATCTTCTTGAGCTTCAAGAAGATATTCCTTCTGTTGGTCTTATTCAACAACATGCAAAAATTGTTAAAGATAAAGCAATCTTGCGCCACTTAATTACTGCAGCTTCAGATATTATTGGTACTTGTTATGATAATAATATTGATGAAGTTGATGTTGTTCTTGACAAGGCTGAACAAAAAATATTTCAACTCGCGAGCAAGATAGCTCCACCATCATTTGTCCAGCTTAATGTTATTTTGAAGCAAGCTTTTCATAATCTTTCGCAAATGAAATCAACCCAGCAGGGTGTTACCGGTGTTTCAACAGGATTTGTGCAGTTTGATGAAATGACGTCAGGTATGCAAAAAAGTGATTTACTTATTTTAGCTGGCCGTCCATCAATGGGTAAAACTGCATTAGCTCTTAACATTGCTCTTAACTCATGGAGAAATGGTCATGCCGTTGGTATTTTTTCTCTTGAAATGTCATCTGAGCAATTAGTGCTTCGTATGTTATCATCAGAGAGTTGCATTCCTTATCAAAAAATTCGGAATGCACAATTATCATCTGAAGAATTTATGGAAATGACTGATACTGCAGCTCGACTAGCAGAAGCAAAAATATTTATAGATGATACGCCTTCATTAAATATTATGGAATTGCGAGCAAAAGCTCGTAAACTTAAGTCTCAAGTTGACCTTGAACTCATAGTTATTGATTACTTGCAGTTACTTAATTCACATCAGCGCCATGAAAATAGAACACAAGAAATTTCAGCTATCTCTCGTTCACTGAAGGCTCTTGCTAAAGAGCTTGATATTCCTGTGCTAGCCTTGTCTCAGTTATCTAGATCACTTGAAACGCGCATGGATAAACGTCCTATGTTATCAGATCTTCGTGAATCTGGAGCGATAGAGCAAGATGGAGATGTTATATTTTTTGTTTATCGAGATGTGGTTTATAATCCAGATACAGAATATCCTGATCATGCAGAAATAATTATTGGCAAACAGAGAAATGGACCTGTTGGATCATTTCATGTTGGCTTTCATGGAGAAATTGCTCGATTTGCTGATCTTCAAGGAGGATAAGCGTTAAAGAGGAAAGGATTGAAGTGAAAGAAGAGATTATTCTTGGAATTGACCCAGGATTTTCGGTAACAGGGTTTGGTGTTATTAAAAAAAATCATACAACAGCACAACTTAAAGATTGTGGTTATTTAAAAATGAAATCAACTGATAGCTTATCTAAGCGAATAGGGCAGTTTTATGATTTTTTTATTGAGAAAATTAAATTGCATGCAATAACAATGATAGCTTTAGAGACTCCATTTTTGGGAAAAAACACTCAGTCTTTTCTTAAGCTTGGCTATCTTCGAGGGATCTTATATTTGTTGGCAGAGCAGCATCAACTCTTATTATCCGAATTTGCCCCACGCCAGGTTAAAGCAGCCGTAACAGGTTCTGGTGCAGCAACAAAAGACCAAGTTGCCTTTATGGTCATGAGGCTTTTTCCTAAAGTTCAGGAATACAAAGCAGCTCAAAAACAAGACGTTACAGATGCTTTAGCTGTATCACTTTGTGGATTTTGGCATAGTCAGGCGCAACAACCGCGCGTATAAAAAGAGAGAAGAGGTCTTTGATATGGTTTCTATTACGTTTTAAATTTTTGATAATTTTTTGCTCCGATAATCGTTATTATGTAAACAATAGAGGGTAGGAATATTTTTAAAAGATTATTATAATGTTAAGAATAAAGACATTCGTGCCGTAGGCACGATAGGTTTCACAATACGCCTGACTCACTAATACTTATCAGTATTCCAGATCAACAGTCACAATAAAAAACAACAGAATTTACTTACGATACCATTTACATTACAAATTCAAACACAAAAACTCTCAATTAAAAGCAAAGACTTTACCCCTTATGCCCATGTTATTTATATTAATTTAACGATTACTGCATCTGAACATCAACCAACCTCAAACCAATCGCACGTTAAATAACAAAATCAACAAAAATAACCTTCTCACGAAAAATAAAGAAAATAATCATAAAAAGAAAAGCTTTCGCTCCATCATCTAAGTTAAAAACTAAATACATATCGGAGCAAAAAATTATCAAAAGCTAATAAAAATAACAACTAAAAGACTCTTACTTTGTTAGTCAAATCTTATCGTTCACAGGACAGCAAGAACTTATCTATCAAATTTAAGGGTAAATTATATCCAATAAATAACATTACCCAGCCTATCTCCTGTAGCAAAGCCTCTTCCATTAGGTGAAAATACAATTTTGGTAATATTTGTATGGTGGCCTTCAAGTATTTGATAATAATTTTCATTATCAAATACACCAATGAGTCCACTCTCAAATCCAACAATGAGTTGATTATTATTGGGGGAAAAAGCCATTGTACTTACTTTAGAGCCTTCTGGTATATCTATTTTCTTTCTGATTGTTATATTGTTTTCAGTAATTAAAATATTATTTTTATATACAAAGGCACAAACTCCATTATTAATTATATTATCAATAAGACGAGGCTTTTTGTGTTGAGGGGGATTACATGCACAAATCCATTTTCCACTGATTAAACAAAAAGTTTCCATTTCTATAGAATTAGTAACACGTATTTTTTGTGATTCAAGGAAAAATTCTATATCAATAACAGGATCTTGATCAACTGTTGTGTGAGATGACTTAAATGTCGTACAATGTCGATATAATACGCTTTGCTCTTGTTTTCCTGAAGAGCTACACTTTATAGAGTCTAATAACTGATTTTTCATTGAATGAAGCAACAAAGCTGGCATAAAAGAAATAATAAGAAATAATAATAATTTCATTATCAAATTCCTTATAAAATGTTAAAAATAAGTTCTTTTTATTAAGAAAATTGATTATATAAGTTGTTATCATGCAATATATTTTTTTTTTTAATCAAATAATTTATAAAGTTCTTTATTTTCAAAAGATATAATTGATAATTTTGTTATAAAGAAATTTGTTGATTAAAAAGTGTCTCTTAGGCTTGTTCAATTATTTGCTCAATAAGCTGAGCAACGAACATTACATATGCTAAGCACTGATCATTATTCATATTAATCACAGCATACTTGCTTAGTCCAAACTTTTCCTTTATAAGATAGCGCAAAAACTTTAGTTGTATTTTTTGCTCTATCTTCTTTGTCATTAGAATAGGACTCAAGAATGAAGCTTGATTTTTTATATCAATTGAGAGAAGATTTTAGCTTTTGCTCAAGTGCTTAATAAAGAAAACCACTCACAATAAAAAAGTAAATAAAAATAATTGTCAAGGTGTTGATTTCATTTTTCATTGCAAGAGAAGTGGTTCGTGGTATACTCTTTTCAATTATATTTGTTAGTTAGATTATACCTGAACTACTTGTAGAAAGCTGCTATGAAAAAACTTCCATCAATAAAAGATGACTTTGCTCAATGGTATCAAGAGGTGCTTATCCAAGCTGAACTTATTGATCAATCTGAAACACGTGGATGCTTTGTTATTAGGCCTTATGGATATTCACTTTGGGAAAATATTGTTAAAGAACTTGATGAGCGCATTAAATCCGAAGGTGCCTTAAACGCGTATTTTCCTCTTCTTTTGCCCGAATCCTTTTTAACCAAAGAGGCTGAGCATGTAGAAGGTTTTGCACCCGAGCTTGCAGTCGTAACACATGGTGGAGGGAAAAAACTTGAAGAACCGCTTGTTGTCAGGCCAACTTCTGAGACAATGTTTTACAGTATGTTTGCCCGCTGGATTAAATCTTGGCGTGACTTACCTATGAAGATTAATCAATGGGCAAATGTTGTTCGATGGGAAATGAGAACTCGCCCTTTTTTAAGAACTCTTGAGTTTTTATGGCAAGAGGGCCATACAGCTCATGCAACGCATGAAGAGGCTGTTAAAACTGCTGAAAAAATGCTTTCTCACTACAAAACACTTTATGAAGATTATTTAGCAATACCTGTTTTTTCAGGGATAAAATCAGATTCAGAACGATTTGCAGGAGCTGAGCGAACTTACACAATTGAAGGAATTATGCCTGATGGTAAAGCCTTACAAATGTGCACTTCTCATGTACTCTCACATAGCTTTCCTCAATCATTTGGTATTAAGTTTCAAAATAAAGATGGTGTGGAAGAAGTCCCTTTTTGTACAAGTTGGGGATTCACTACACGAGCAATTGGTGCATTAGTAATGGTTCATGGTGATGAAAAAGGACTTATTATCCCTCCCAAAATTGCCCCAATAAAAGCAGCAATTGTTCCCATATTTAAAACAGAAGAAGAAAAAAATATTGTTTTTGAATCTGCTGAAAAAATAAAAAAATTACTTAGTAAGTCATATAGCGATGTCATTATTGATACAAGTGATAATAAGTCTCCTGGAGCCAAATTTTATCACTGGGAGTTGAGAGGAGTTCCTCTTCGAATTGAAATTGGTCCTCGTGATGCTGCTGCTGGTAATGTTGTATTAGTTGATCGTGCAGAACAAGACAAAGAAAAGAAAAAGAAAATAATACCAATGAGTCAGCTTGAAGCTGCGTACACATCAACCCTAACGGCTATACAGCACAAATTATTCAAACAGGCACAAGAAAAAATTGCTCAACACATGCATAAAGAGAGAGAGTTAAATACATTTGCACAAAAGCTTGAAAATGAAAATGGACTATATCATGTTGGATGGTGTAAAAAAACATCATGCGAGGCACTTCTTAAAAAATATAAAGGCACTATTCGCTGCTTACTAGATAAGAAGGAAATGATAAAGTGCTTTGCTTGTGGAGAAAAAAGTCAGGCAGATATTTTTGTTGCAAAAGCATACTAGAGCGGTCAGAGCTTCAGTATTCTAGTTTCTTAGTCATTATTTTTGTATTCTATTGCCTGTTAATTATCCTGAAAGCATCGTGATACAATCTATCGGCGCCACACGAACAATAGGGCGCCGATCTTAAAAAGCAGACAATCCCTATAAGTTTAATTATAAAAGGAGAGCATCATGACGAATGAAGAATATGTAGTTCAATTTCATACTTATTTATTAACAGAAAAGCGAGTCTCAAAGAATACGCTTGATGCTTATAATCGAGATATTCAGCAATTTGTTATCTATTGTCAAGAACATGAGCTAGAGTTTAACACTCTGAAAAAAAATGATTTAACAAAATTTCTTGCTTTTCATAAAAGAAGTGGAATTAAATCTCGCAGCATTGCACGAAAGATATCTTCACTTAAACAACTATTTGCTTATCTGCATGAAAATTATCAAATAGAAAACATTGCAAGCCTACTCTCAACACCTAAAATAGAACAACACTTGCCCACTTATTTAACAGAACAAGAAGTTCAAAAATTACTTATTGCAGCACAAAAAGATATAACTCCAAAAGGAGTCCGTGATAAAGTTATGCTCTACCTTTTATATGCATCTGGACTTCGTGTCTCAGAACTTGTTGAATTAACGGTTAATCAAATTCGCTTTGATACAGGATTTGTACAACTTATGGGCAAAGGAAAAAAAGAGAGACATGTGCCACTGCCTCGTAATATGATTGATCTTTTACGTCATTACTGTGATACGATCAGGCCGGAGTTTACTAAAAGTTTTCAGGAATCTCCTGATCACATGTATCTCTTTCCTGTTATATATCGCAAAAGTATTAAGCCAATCTCGCGACAACTTTTTTGGCTTTCACTCAAAAAATTATTGGCACAAGCTCAATTATTTAAAAATGTCTCTCCCCACACTCTACGACATTCGCTTGCAACTCATTTACTAAAAAATGGAGCAGACATTAGATCACTTCAAATGCTTTTGGGACATGAAAGTCTTGCAACCATTCAGATTTACACCCACCTAGATAAAAGCGATATCAGAAAAGTATACGACAAAAAACATCCAAGAGCATAACTATTGCTTGTTAAGATAAACTCGCTGAGCCGTAACAGCATCAAGAATAGGTGTATTAATTGGACAAGTAAGAAAAACTTGAAATTGTAATGAATTAATTAAATTAAGGCACGAGCCAATACGCTGTGCATCAAAATCTGTTACAAAATCATCAAGAAGTAAAACGCCAGCCTCTCCTGTACTATTTGTCTCTTGAATTTGGGCAATTTTTAAGAGAAAAGTTAATAATTTTTGCTGACCACGAGACGCAAAAATGCGTGCCTTTTTATGCTCAAAAAGCAAGATAAAGTCATCAAGGTGGGCCCCAAAAAGAGTTCTTCCATAACGCAACTCTTGCTCTAAGTTACGATTACTCCATCTACTCCAAAAAACATCAAAATCACTTTCATCCTTCATGCCTTTTTTTTGATATTGAGTACTAAAGCTTTGTTCATCAAATCCAGGAAAATAATCACTCAGCAATAAACTAATTCTTTTTTCAAGTGAATCAAGGTAATGACATCTCAATTTTTGAAGCTCGAAAGAAGCTTCCCATAATTTGTTGCTCCACAAATACATTTCTTTATGAAAATAACTATCCCTTAGACTAGATTGGCCACGATGAATAAGTGCATTACGATGAGCAAGTATTTGCTTATACTCTTTGAATGTAGCCAAAATTGATGGATCAATTAAAAATAAGGAATAATTTAAGAAATCACGTCGATATTCAGGAGCCCCACTTACCAATTCACTATCTTGGGCACAGAGCGTAACAATGCGATGCTGATTGATTAATTCTTTATATGAGGAAATTTGCTTGCCATTGAGAAGAACCTGCTTCCCTGTTTTTTGTGAAAAACCAGCCTTAATACTCTCATCAATATCGTGAGAAGTATTGTTGGCCTGAATTTCAATAAAAAAATGGTCTCCATCAATCTTAACAAGATCTCGATTCAGATGAGTACGAAACGAGCGAAGATAACAGCTATAATGAATAGCTTCCAGCAAAGAGCTTTTACCTGAGCCATTATCTCCTTGAATAATGATACATCGCTCACTAAAGGAAAACAACGCATCATCAAAACATCTAAAATTTTTAAGTCGAACTGAGTTAATAATCACGTAACTAATTAATTCGGGCTACTCATTGAAATGGGCATAACCAAGTAGGTAAAATGATAATCTTCTGTTTCAGTCTCAAAAATAATAGGTTTAGCACCACTTTTGATATAAAAATTTACTTGCTCATCGGGAAAAACATGAAGTCCATTAAGCAAATAAGGAGAATAAAATCGACTTTCTACAGGATCTGCTTCATATGCCTCAAGCGCAATGTTTTCTTCGAGCTTTCCTACATCTTTATTATATAGCTTAACATTCATGATTCCTGGTGAAAACGTAAAGCTTGTTGAAACAAATTGCCCAGAAAGTAAGCAGCCTGTCCGCTTAAGTGTCTTGACAAACGGATCCCGGGCTAGTCGAGCTGGAACAAAATCTTTTTTGTCCATAACAGCTTCATATTGAGGAAAAGCATCTGCAATGAGCTTGGTAAAGAAATTAAAATGTTCGCCCGAAAAAACAAGCTGGTTGCCACACATTCCAAGAAAAATTGGAACTGAAGGATTACTCTCAACAAGTTTTTTTACTTCCATGACTGCTCGCTTTGGAATGAGCCACTTCTTATTTTCATTAAGGGAATATTGTGATGACTCAATTTTGGCAAGACAATGGCCATCAGTTGCCACCATAGACATTTTTTCTTCATTAACTTCTAACAACATACCATTAAGTGCATTGTTCGCATTATTTTGAGGAATAAGAAATGCAACTTTATTGAGCAATTTAAGTAAACCTGCACCTTCAATTCCCATCATATTTTCAATTCGCTCTGGAAAGGGAGGAAAATCTGATGAATCCTTAATGTTCAAAGCAAGGTCAACACCATTTGAAGAGAGGTGAAGTTGACTATCTTTAAGGCTAAACAATATCTCACCATCCATCTCTTTGACAATATCAAATATACGCTTTCCCGGAATAAGAAAACTTGTTGTCTCATTTGAATTGCTTTCAATAGCCATTGTTGACTGCAAACTAATCTCAAGATCTGTTGCCTTAAGAGTAAGCTCTCGTGGTGTAATTTGAAATAGAACAGTCTCTGTTACCGAAAGCGTTGTACGTTTATTACAAATGGGTTGCATTGAGGAAAGCAAAGTAAGAAGCTCTTTCTGCTTTGTAGTAAAAGTTACATTCATAATACGTTATGATGCCTCGTTAAAAGGTGGAAAATACGAACAAGCTACGACAGCAAAGTGTATCATGATCAGACATAAAATTAAAGCATTATCACAATAGATAACCATACTTTTTTCTATCTGTTTATTAACCCTTTGTACGTTACAATATTTTATACTTATATAATTTACACAATCTTAAAAAGATAATCATTGACTTTCAATAATTAGTCGTTATAATTTGTAGACATTTTCATATTTCAATGGTTTTACCAACTTTTCAATACTGTATCATTTATATAATTTTGAAAAAATCAGGTTATCATACTCAATCATTAATATAAAAATTATATTAGAATAATTTTCTTGAAATGCACGATAAATAAAAGATTTTAAAAAAAATTTGATTTTTTAAAAAGTATAAGTAAACTTGTATTCAAGATCTTAAATAAGACTTCATTACTACTCTCCTTTCTCCTTTTTCCGCCATACAAGTTTTCTTGTGTGGCGGTTTTTTATGCTTGCCTTCATATAAACCAGATATTTTGCTTCTTAAGCTGCCTACAAGGGGCGGTAATTAATTTCTATGGTTAAATTTTCACCAATTACGGCTTTTTTTAAGCATTTTAACTATTTCCCTTGATTTTTTTATGTAATCATGTACAATATAAACATATTCATTTGAAATAAAGACTTCATTACTACTCTCCTTTCTCCTTTTTCCGCCATACAAATTCTTTTGTATGGCGGTTTTATTTTATTTATAAGAGACTTGCTTGAACTTTTTTACGTATTATGCCAAAATACGCTCGTTAGCATTGTAGGTTTAAGGTGGGCTAAAAAAAGTAAAGGGGAATAAAATAATGAATCTCTATGTCAAAAGCATAATTCAGTTCTTTTTATCTTTTACAATGTTCGCTCATAGCCTTCTTCAAGCAAATAATCTATCTGTTCAGGTAGTGCAAAAATCTCAAAAAAAGAACCAGATCCCTTATCAAGCAAAGCTTTTTTTACTGTCTCAAGGGCTTGAAAGAGACGAAGATATAAGACAGATAGAGACAATTGATAAATATGCACCATTACCAATTTCTTCTTATCTTAAAAATGCTTCATTTGAAGGAAAGTATGAGCAAATAGCTCAAGTTCCCCTTGTCGTCAATGGGGAGATTATTAACCACATCTTTATTGGTTTAGGAAAGCCTGCAAAAAATATAGATGACTCTTGTGAATATCTTAGGCGATCCATAGCCTCGGTTATGCCTCTTGTTAAAAATCTTAAAATAGCCCATCTACTGGTAGAAATTCCACGATATCTTGAAGAAATTTGTAAGCGGACTTATGAGGAGTTAGTTCGAGAGTGCAGCTTAGCAACTCTCATGCATGATTATAGTTATGACGAATTTAGACAATCAAAAAAAAATGATAACGATTTTCATCCAATTATTACATTTCTTATACCAGAGAATAAAGAGATGGAGTTTGTTGAAAAAGCATGCAAAGAAGCTAGTATTATTGCAAGCTCATTAAATGAAGCTCGATGTTGGATGGATGGTCCAGCCAACAAGGTGACACCTACCTTCATGGCAGAGCAAGCAAAAAAAATTGCAGCAAGAAATGAGAATCTTGTTTGCCATATTCTTGAAGAATCTGATGCAAAAAATCTTGGGATGGGGGCTTTTCTTGCTGTAAGTAAAGGATCATCACAATCTGGAAAAATTGTTATTCTTGAATACAAAAGTGACAGCCCACATGCTCAAACAATTGCCCTATGTGGTAAAGGAATTACGTATGACACAGGAGGGGTTTCACTTAAAACTCCTGGAGCTATGCTTGGCATGAAGTATGACATGTGTGGTGGTGCGTCTGTTTTAGCGATTATGAATCTTGTTGCTCAATTTAAGCCACATTGCAATGTTATTGGCATTGTCCCATTTGCTGAAAATATGCCAGATGGCAATGCGTATCGTGAAGATGATATTTTAACAGCCATGAACGGCAAAACAATTGAAGTAATCACAACGGACGCAGAAGGTAGGCTTGTTTTAGCAGATGCTTTATGTTATGCAGAAAAGGTATATCATCCGGATATTATAATTGATATTGCTACACTAACAGGAGCTTGCCCTAATGCTGTTGGTCGTTTTTATACAGCCTTCATGACAAAAGACTCTGACCTCATGCAATTACTTCAATTCTATGGGTATAAAACAGGGGACCGCATGTGGCCACTTCCATTTCATGATGATTATAAAAAAGCTAATAAATCTGATATTGCCGATGTAAAGAATAAGGGATCTTATCAATATCAGGCTTATTGCATTGAGGCTGGAAAATTTCTTGAAAACTTTGTTGAAAATGCTCGGTGGGCACATCTTGATATTGCAGGATCTGGATGGAGTGCCCCTGGTATTAATTATTTAGGTAATGGAGCAACTGGGGCGGGCATAAGAACTATTTTATATGTTATTATGAATTACAGCGCTCAAGCTCGCTTATATAAAGAAATCAATGAATTTCATTACTCACAGGCAAAGGAGAAAGAAGCTGCTCTTGCGGCTTAATATTATGGGGGTGCATCAATGTATCCCCATAAGCTCAAAATATAAAGTACGGTTAATTTTTAGAAAGGACTAAGTTATGAACAAGCATTTTTGCTTAATAGTTTTTCTATTTCTTTTTCCTGGAGTAATACCTTTTAGCAATGGCAAGGCTGCACCATTTAATGAAAATCATCTCTTCTTGGAAGTTAAAGAGTGTCAACAGCTCCCAGTTACTCACCATATTTCCTATGAAGCAAAGCTATTTTTAATGAGTGAAGGATTTAAATATGCAGATGATGCTCAAACGATTGAAGAAATTAATGCATATTCTTCAACCCCGATAGAAGAATATTTTAAAATAAAGAACTTTGAAGGAAAATATGAGCAGGTAATCGAAATTCCTTTAAATGTTGATGGTAAGTTGATTGATCATATTTTTGTTGGGCTTGGAAAACCAAACACCTATCCTGATACAGCATGTGAGTATTTTCGTCGATCATTTTCATCAGTTATTCCTCTTATGAAAAAAAACAAAATAATAGACCTTGCAACTTGTTTGCCAAAATTCTTAGAAAAATGGTGTAACCGATCATATGCAGATCTTATTTATGAAGCGGGCCTTGCAGCACTTCTCCACTATTATGATTATGATGACTATAAAAGCGAAAAAAATAGGCATAATGCTTCTATCACATTTTGTCTTTCTGAAGAAGATTTTGAGTATCAAAGAGAGGCTGAGCAATCTTCTATAATTGCAACAACAGTTGCGCATTCAATGAACGCAGCAAGGAATTGGATGGATGGTCCAGCAAATTTAGTTACACCTTTATTTATGGCACAACAAGCTGAAATGATTGCGAAAAAACATGATAACTTAACATATCGGGTTCTGAATGAAGAAAGTGCTACAAAGCTTGGAATGGGAGCTTTTATGGGTGTATCACAGGGCTCTTCAAATCCTGGCAATATTGTCATTCTTGAATATTATTGTGATGATGATGCACCAACAATTGGGTTATGTGGTAAAGGAATTACATATGATACTGGTGGCGTTTCACTCAAACCACCGAGTGCTATGCTTGGCATGAAATATGACATGTGCGGTGGCGCATCTGTTTTGGCTATTATGGACCTTGTTGCCCAGTTTAAACCACATTGTAATGTTATTGGCATAGCCCCATTTGCTGAAAATATGCCAGACGGTAAATCTTACCGAGAAGATGATATTTTAACAGCTATGAACGGAAAAACAATCGAAATTATTAACACAGATGCTGAAGGCCGATTAGCTCTAGCCGATGCATTATGCTACCTTGAACAAGAATATAGACCTGACGTAATTTTTACTATTGCAACACTAACAGGAGCATGCTTACATGCAGTTGGTCATGAATACACAGCCTTTATGACTCAAGACACAGAGCTCTTGCAACTTCTACAACGATATGGAAATAGAACAGGAGATAAAATGTGGCCACTGCCATTTCATGATGACTATATGAAAGCCAATCACTCAAGCGTTGCTGATGTTGCTAATGCTGGTTCAAAAAAATATCAAGCTGGCAGCATTGTTGCTGGAAAATTTCTTCAAAATTTTATTGAAAATGCACGCTGGGCACATCTTGATATAGCCGGTGCTGCATGGGGCTCAACTGATATAAATTACGTAGGACAAGGAGCAACAGGAGCGAGTATCAGAACGCTTATTCATGTAATTATGGATTTCAGTCAATATAATTAGACGAACTTCCTCTTTCTTCCACTCGGAATTAGAAAAAAGCTACTCATGATAATAAGAGATAGGATCTATTGCAAGATCCTATCTCTGCTTGATCGTTTTAGTTTTATTGCTTGTTATTTTAATGAGCTAAAAAACATCCACTTTTTTTAAAGGAAATCATCAGAACTCTGCGGAAAAAGCATGGTGCTCATCTGCTCAATGCGCAAGCGAATATCTCTAAAATTGGGATTGCTATAATATTGTTCTGCAACATTTATTGCAATGATTAAGTTTTCTTGAGCTTGTGGAATATTGCCTCGATCAAGACTCTCTTGTGTAGCAGCTAGCTCATTAATAACAATTGCCATCTGAAAAGAAACAAGAGGGCTCTCTATAAAAAGCATTTGGGTAATACCCTGAATTAGATGAAAATACCTTTCATAAGAATTATTAAGTGAGTCAATAAATATAATGTTTTGTTCTCTTTTTTGTGCAATAAGAGAGACCCAGTGACCTGGAGTATTTGCAATAACACAGATCTGACTTGAAGCTTCGTCACGAAACTGTTGCATGCCTTGAGCATCTTCATCACTGAAGGCAAAAGCTGCTGATCGCTCAAAGGCATCCTGTTCAAGAATATAAATGTTGGCAAGTTTATTATCTGAACGAAATTGAAGAGCATTCTCATTAACACCAAGTACTTTTAAGTAAGGACGTACTTGCTCTATATTTTCACGTGACATTAATCTTTCAATTTCATCCCTTACTAAATGGTCAAAGGTTCCATTTGAACGATGTTGTTGTATATTGTTTTTCCATATATTAATAACTTCAGAAAAAGCTTCTGGGTGTTGGGCGGTGTTCTTTATCAACTCTCCAGAGGGGTCCGCTTGAATAAGAATACCATTTATTAAGGCAAAGTAACCACAATCTAGTCCTGACTGTGGTTGACTGAAAATTTGTTGAACATTAAGCGCGATATTGTTCTCAAGATCATTTTTACTATTTATATTAATTACACCACAAGCAGCTACTCTACCTGTTCGAGATGATGTCATATAACAATATCCTTTGTATGCAAAATAAGTTCCGATCCCTAAACCAATAACAGAGGGAACAATCGGAAACTCTATCATAAGCTCCTTGGGCCAATGCCATATATAATCAAAAAATGATTCCTTAAATCCCATATCTTTATAACAAAGAGGAAAGACTGTTGATTGCATAATTTCTATAAGGGTACGAAGGTAAATAATTGAAGGACTTGGTGAATAACTGTTAGATAACTCTTGAAGAATTTTTTTACATCTTTTTTCAAAAATTCTTATCTGGTGTGGTAGTGCTAGATGCTTCTTTTGATTTAATGAATAAAAAAGCTTGCCATATAAACGAATACCTTGATCTACATAAGGATTTTTTGATTTGCTAATGAGCAAATCCATTGAGTTAGTAAGCTCTAAACCTTGATCAAGTAGTGCTATATCTCTATTATAATCTTCATCTTCATATTCTTTTTTTAAATGTTTTTCCAAATAAATTGAAGCCCTGAGCTCAGAAAACATTTTTTTTAAAGAAAGGGTTGCAAGATCAAAAGTAGGTGTCGCACTTATAATTGTGACAGATAACAACGAAACAACAAACATTGTCACAAAAATTATTTTTATTGATTTCATAGATTCTTCCTGTTATGTAAAATAGTAGAAACAGATAAAGTATAGCTTTTTTTGCAACACCATTCAAACATAGACAAATATTAAATATTTAAAAAAAGATCATTATTTTATGAAAAAATTATTTGTTATATCTGCCCCATCTGGAGCCGGGAAGACTTCTCTTGTTCAAGCTCTTTTAGACAAGTACGCTAACGACTATGCTCTATCTCGTGTTGTTACTTATACAACCCGAGCGCCACGGCTTAATGAAAGAGATGGGATTGATTATCATTTTATTAGTAAAGACAGATTTAAAAACCGTATCAAAGAAAATTTTTTTATTGAAATCACAGAGTATAATCAATCATTATATGGAACAGCACGAAAGAGTCTTGAAGTAAAAAATTCAACGCATCATAAAATTGCCATTCTTGACCGAAACGGTGCATCTACACTTAAAGAAGAATATCCCAAGGCAGTATTAATTTGGATTTATCCGCCAAGCATTAATGAATTGCAAAAGAGACTTCTTTTGCGAAAAAGTGAAAATACTAATGAAATTAATAAGAGAATAGCTATTGCTCAACAAGAAATCCAAAAAGAAAAAAATCAACCTATTTATAATCATCATATAAAAAATGACTTCTTTGACGTCGCCCTCAAAGAATTAGTAACAATTATAAAAAAGCATATTAATTCTTAATGTATTAGCTCTCTTTGTAAAAAACAAATAGTCCTGTTGTTACACAGACTAAACAAAAGAGATGATGCCAAGTAATAACGCCATCCATTAAAAGCCATTCAAAAATAGTAGAAAAAACAGGACACAAGAATCCACTTAGTGAAACAAAGGTAATAGAATATCGCTTGATAAGAAACGCATACAAATTATAAAATATGACATTTGAGAGCAAGATAAGTAACGTAAGCCAACCAACAAAAGGAGCGACTGCTGTTACAGGCGTTGCTTGCACTCCGTCAACAAATAAAAATGTTACACCGCACATAACCCCCCCAAGTAACATGGCAACTCCGTTAACAAAAACAATGCTGTAATTTTTTTCAGAAAGTTTTTTTACGTGAAACCAAGCATAAGCAGCAGATAACATTGCACAAGCAAGCGCTGCCTCTGGGATTGAAATACCGAATAAAGAAAAGGCTGGGGCAACACCTGAAAGAAGTGTTTCTCCTGTCTCAGCAAGTGCTTGTGATGCTAGTAAAGGGGCAAGTCCAATAACACCAAGAAGAATTCCTGTAATATTGTATAAAGTAAGCCGCTCATTAAGAACAAGATACGAAAGAAACGCCGTTGCAAATGGAGTTGCTGAATAAATTAGAACTGTTTTAAGTGCAGATACATATTGTAAGGCCCAAAACTCTAATACAAAAACAACATAAATATGTAAAAAAGCAACAGTGAGAAAAGGCCACCAGTCTTTAAGTGCTCGTGAAAAATTATTCCGATCTCCAGTAACCCATTGATATCCTAAAAGAGCTCCACCAGAAATTATCATTCGAACAGTAAGAAGAAAAAGAGGTGTTGAATAAAAAATAGTATTTTTAGCAGCAACAAAGGAGAGAGCTAAAATCATATACATGAAAATAATAAGAATCATAGATGCTCCTTAATGATCTATTGTTTATTATAATATAGTAATAGCAAAGTGACTGTTATAATAATTAGTGGGCCATACAATATAGCCACACTTGCTACAGGATTCTGAACAAGTGCTTGCGCACACAAGCTACATGCGTAAGATATAAAAAATAATATTCCACTTGAAGAGAATGTAATTAAAAACCCTCTTCCCTTGCTTAAACCCCATAAAAATGTGAAAAAGAATCCTAAAAATGGAAGCATTAAAAGCCAAATAGATTGCGATATGCGCTTGTTATATTCTAACATGACCTCCATTTTTTTACAATTTTCACCATAAAGCTCAACAATATTCATTGACCTTATAGCTTTAGTAGTACTTTTTTGCAATGGTGTGACAAATTGCTTAAGATCAATAATAATTGTATCAAATACTCCTTTTTTATGACTATTCTGATTAGAGAATGATCCATTAAAAAGAGTAATGCTCTGATCTTTTAAAGAGCCTGTAGTTGCTACAAAAACAAATATATCTTGTTGATTTTTAAAGGGAAGTGTAAAAAATAAACGTTCAAAATGTATACTTTGATCAATAATCTTTTTCTTCGCAAACCATAACGAAACACCATCTGTTAACTTATGCATTACACCTGGCTCAAACTGCTCAATCTGTTTTGTTGCAATATCAACAAGAAGTACTCGCAAATGATTTTGGCTGGAAGGAATAATAAAGAAAATAAGAGGTATAAATAAAGTAGTAAGTGATAATGAGAAAAGAAAAAGAGCTACAAAAAATGATTTCCTTAAACGATGAAAAAAATAAAAAATGAGCAAATCTGTACGTACAAAAATATCAATACAGACCAACTGAACAGCACTGCAAGCAGCAAGAGGGATAATATACCCTGATAATGTAATAAACATTGATGCTAACAGTGCCGGTAAAAGAGCAATCGAAAAAATAAAAGATAGTCGTGTTAACAATGTTGTTACAATTAATAAAAAAGAAAAAATGGTACAACAAAAAACAAATTTTTTATAAAATCGAAAGAGAAAAAAAGAGATGATCATTAATAACAGCTACGTCACAGACATATCAGGATCAATATGTCGAATGCGCTCAATATGCAAAGCCTTACCTGTTTTTGCATCAACATCAACAACAATGCCTGAAAGTACAAATGGTGGCTCATGAGAAACAACAAATCTTCCCATTTTAGGGTGGTACAAAAAGCGACTTATAACCCCCTCTTTTTGAAATCCAATAACTGAATGAACAGAGCAAGAAGCCCCAAGGTCTGTAATATAACCAGTTCCCTTTGGTAAAATACGCTCATCTGCAGTTTGTACATGAGTATGCGTTCCCACCAAGCAAGATACTTTACCATCAACAAAAAGCCCCATAGCATTTTTTTCAGATGTTGCCTCAGCATGAAAGTCAACAAGAATGATAGGAGTTTTTGACTTAAGCATTAAAATTAACGATTCAATCGTGCGAAATGGACAATCAAGCGAATCTCGCACAAAAACACGACCATGTAAGTTAACAATCGCAACTAAATGATTACTCGCAGTAGAAAAAAGAGAATATCCTTTTCCCTGACAACCAGATGGATAATTTGCTGGTCGAATAAAGTCATCACGACTTTCAAAACTGTTAAAAACCTCCTTATTGTCCCAAGCATGATTGCCGGTGGTGATTACATCAGCACCGGCATCTTTCAACGTTGTTATAATTTTAGGAGAAATTCCTCGACCATCTTTTGCAGCATTTTCTCCATTCACCACAAGTACATCAGCTTTATACTGCTTTTTAAGCTGCATACCCCATTTTTTAAAAAGTTGTTGACCGGGCAATCCAACAAGATCCCCAATAATCATGATGCGCACTGATGTACTCATAGATAATTCCTTTTACCGAGCTGCTTGAATAAAACGTTTTTCTCGAATAACATTAACTTTAATTTCACCAGGAAAGGCCATCTCTTTTTCAATACGAGCAGCTATGTCTCGAGCAAGAAGTCCTGCACGAGAGTCATCAAGTCGATCTTCGTCTACAATAACACGAATCTCACGTCCAGCTTGCAAAGCATAAGCTTTTTTGACCCCTTCAAAGCCTTGAGATATTTCTTCTAACTGTTCAAGTCGTTTGATATAAGTTGACAAGGTTTCTTTACGAGCCCCAGGGCGAGAAGCTGAAATTGCATCTGCAATATGAACAATAAACCCATATATTGAGATAGGAGGAACTTCTTCATGGTGAGCAGCTATAGCGTTAACAGTGATAGGGTCTTCACCATATTCTTTTGCAAGGTTTCCTCCAATAATTGCATGAGGACCCTCAACTTCTGCTGAAATAGCTTTACCAATATCATGAAGCAAACCACCACGTGCTGCAAGGTCGCCATCTAATTTCATTTCAGAAGCAATCATGCGAGCAAAGTAGGCAACCTCTTTGCTGTGAACCAAATTATTTTGTGTATAACTTGTTCTAAAATGTAATTTACCAAGAAGCTTTACAATCTCTTGATGCACTCCTTGAAAACCAAATTCAAGAATAGTTTGATGACCAATATCAGTAATAGTTGCATCTAGGTCAACTTCAACCTTTTGAACAGTCTCTTCAATTCTTGTTGGATTAATTCGGCCATCTTGAATAAGTTTATTTAAAGAACGTTTTGCAACTTCGCGTCGAATCGGATTGAAACCAGAGATTGTAATGATTTCAGGAGTATCTCCAATAACAAACTCCATTCCTGTTGCAAGCTCTAAAGCTTTTATATTGCGGCCCTCTTTTCCTATAATTCTTCCCTTCATTTCTTCATTAGGAAGAGTAACAACACTTGATGAATGAAGTGTTACTTGCTCAGTAAGATACCGCTGCATTGCCGTTGCAAGTATCGCCCCAGATTTTTGCTTAGCAGTCTCACGCGCTTCGTGCTCAATTTTAGCAATTAGTTTTTGATTAGCAAGCTTAACCTCTTTTTCAAGTGATTCAAAAAGAACACGCTTTGCTTCATCTTGCTTCATAACGCTAACTCGCTCAAGCTTTGCTACAAGTTCACTGTATAATCGCTTTATTTTTGCTTCATTAGCATTGAGATCATCAAGACGTGAAAGTAAATCACGCTCTTTTTTTTGAAGATCTTTGCGCATATCATCAAGCATATCTTCTCGATGAGCAACAGCATCTTCTCTTTTTTGATACTTTGTCTGTAGCTGCTGCATTTCAACACGCGTTTTTTTTACTTCAATTTCAAATTCACTTCGTCGACGATAAATTTCATTTTTTAAATCAAGAAGCGCTTCTTTTCTTTCACGATCTATATCTTCTCGTGTTTTTTTAAGCAACTGATCAGCAGTTGTTTGCGTCTTTAAAAGACTTCTTTTTTTTAAGAAAATATAGAGTAATATCCCAATACTTCCAGCAACAATACCCGTTAAGAAGCATAAAGATTGGTACAACATATTCATGCCAAATACTCTTTCTAGTTAATATTACAAATAAACAAGGAAAATTTTGGCATGAAAATGTTAAGGATGATCCTCCAAGAAGAGAAGATACTTTCAATTGTACTCAGACTATGAAGCGTCTGCTATATGAAGAAGCTGCTTTATTCGAGCAGCACAATTATCAAGTTGTTTATTTGCTTTTTCAAGCTCAATAGCCAGCTCAAGAGCCGTGATGATAGCGAGCTCTCCTTGTGAGAGAGCATCTTTATCTTTTACCAAATCATCGATACGCTCAATAGCCTTACATACTAAATCCTCTTGCTCATCAGTTACAAGAGAATATTGTTTGTTAAAAATTGAAATTTTTAGCTTATTTTGCATCATGCATCGTTTATCTAAAGAGACTTTTCAAATGTTTCAATATTACCGATGATAGTTTCAACAGCTGCTTGAACAGCCTCTTTTTCTTTTACAAGAGACTCTGCCACATGAGATTGCTTTTCAAGCTCTTTTTTGCATAAAGCATAGTCATCTTGTAATTGAATTATTTTAGTATTGAGCATATCAATTTTATTTTTAAGCTCTTTGTTTGCTGCAACAATAAGCGTTACCTTCTCTTCGAGCTCTTCCAAATATTTCATACCTTCTTTTCCTTTTTTCCCAACTCTACTGCTAGGCTCTTTGCCCACATGTCACAGCGTAGAAAAACAAGCAAAAAAAAAGCAATAGTTTTTTAATCTTATAATTTAAACGTCTTTTACAAGATTAACTAGTTGCGAAAATGCCTCAGGCTCAAATATTGCAAGTTGACTTAGCATTTTTCTATTGATACCAACCTGTGCATTATTAAGTTTATTAATAAATCGAGAGTAAGAGACATCATTGCTTTTGCAAGCAGCACTAATTCGAGTAATAAATAAAGATCTAAAATCACGCTTTTTAAGACGACGACCTTTATAAGCAAACTTTAATGCTCGAACAAGAGTCTCTTTTGCTCTTCTAAAGATGTTTTTTCTTTGTCCCCAAAAACCTTTTGTTTGCTTTAAAAGACGCTTATGTCTGCGCTTAGTGATTACACCACGCTTAACTCTACTCATTAAAAATCCTTAATATTAAAAAAATATCTTATTAATTAACGACATCACAGTAGTTACAATTAACTACGCATAAGGAAGAAGCAGCATCACGTTTTTCTCTTGAGAGGTGTGAACGTATGCTGTAGAACGTAGCTGGCGAGACTGCTTAGCTGTTTTTGCCCAGCCATGGTGCCTTCTAAATGCACTTGAACGTTTAATTTTGCCGCCAGCGGTTTTTCTAAATCTTTTTTTACTTGCAGAATGTGTTTTCATTTTTGGCATAATAATTCCTTTTAATAAACTTCTTTTAACGGACAAAGTAAATCTTAATCCATAATGAACCAGCTTTACTCTCTTTTTCAGAAGTTAATACCCCTCCAAAATTTTCTTCGGAGAGATCTTGCTCTATTCGTTCAAAAAACTTTTTACCTAAGTCAGCCATCATAATAACTTCTCGTCCTTTAAACTGAAGAGTAAGCTTTACCTTTTTACCCTCTTTAAAGAACTGAATGGCCTTGTTCAATTTGGTCCGATAATCTTGATCTCCAATATTCGGACGCATTTTGATTTCTTTTATTTGAATTACTTTTTGATTCTTTTTTGCATCATTAAGTTGCTTTTTTTTGTCGTAAAGAAACTTTCCATAATCCATAAGTTTAACAACAACTAACCCCTCTTTTTCTCCTACCTGAACAAGGTCTAATCCTTGATCATCAGCTAAATTTAAAGCTTCACTTTTAGAAAGCACCCCATGATTATGACCATGATCATCAATAACCATCATTGATGAAGCTTTAATATTTTGGTTAATAATATGTTTTGCTAACGATCCAGTATTTCGGTTACCACCATCTTTAAAAACCTTACTCACTCTTAGGCCCCTGTTCTAGATTAAATAGCTTTTTATAAACAAGATCATAAATCTTTTTAAACAATGCATCATCCTCTTTTAATTTTTTTAATACAGCATCTCGTCCTTGACCAATTTTTTCAGAGCCGGCTGAAAACCATGCACCAGACTGTTGAATAAAATTATTTTTAAGCGCCGCATCTAGTAAATCAAGCTCTCGAGAAATACCAACTCCATAGACAAGATCAACTTCAACTCGCTTAAATGGAGGAGCTAATTTATTTTTTACCACTTTAACTGCAACGCGATTACCAAAAACTTCATCATTTTTTTTCAATGATGCAATGCGTCGAATATCCAACCTAACTGAAGCATAAAACTTAAGCGCATTACCCCCTGTTGTCGTCTCATTATTGCCAAAGGGCATAGAATTAATTTTGCTTCGTATTTGATTAATAAATACCAACGAAGTTTTTGATTTATGGACAATAGGCGTTAGTTTACGCAATGCTTGAGACATTAACCGAGCCTGAAGCCCAACATGAGCGTCTCCCATATCCCCATCAATTTCAGCTTTTGGAACAAGTGCTGCTACGGAGTCAATAACAATCATATCAACAGCTCCAGAACGCGTAAGCATTTCAGCAATTTCAAGAGCTTGCTCTCCATAGTCTGGCTGAGAAATAATAAGATCATCAATATTGATACCTATGTTTTGAGCATACGTAGGATCAAGCGCATGTTCCGCGTCAATAAATGCACAAATACCCCCAGCCTTTTGAATCTGGGCAATTGCATGCAAAGTAAGCGTTGTCTTACCAGACGCTTCAGGTCCGTAAATTTCAGTTACTCTTCCACGAGGAAGACCCCCAACACCAAGAGCATGATCTATAAGGAGAGACCCTGTTGAAATAGTATCAACGGCAACTGCTGATTGCTGACCAAGCAACATAACCGAGCCTTTACCAAACTCTTTGTCTATTTGAGCAAAAGTAGCTTCAAGCGCTTTTATACGCTCATCATGCTGACCGGATGCCCGTTTTGTACTGTTTTTTTGCGTTTGTGACATTATGTTTCATCTTTCGATCTCTAGCGTGAATGAGCAAATTGGCTCAAAACGTCTTCATCAATTTTTATTGTAGCAAGTTTTCTTAAAGATGCAATAATAGCATTAACATAAGGCTGTTTTTGCTTAATAAGCTCTTTATCTTGAGCTCCTTTTTCCTCATTGGCAATTTTTATGCTTTCATCTTTCTCTGACTCAAGCAACCGAACGAAAACCTTATCATTATTTTGTGCGGTTAACTGCATGAGCTGTTTTTGATGAGTAATTCCAAAAACCTTAGTCGCAGCTCCTCGTATTCCTTTCAATTGAGGAATAGTACCTCTTCGAGTTACTTTTGAAGTTGTAGCGTACTCGTAGTTATTGTTTTTTGCAAAATCTTCAAGGGATTTTTCATTCTGAAAAAGAGTTTCGCTTGTTTCTTTGGCTACCTTATTAATCGCTTCATGAGCTTGCTCTTTATAGTAAGCTTCGCGCACTTCTTCAATTATCTCTTCTTGCTTTGGAATAAAGCTTTTTTGAATTTCTTCAACATGGTATACAACAAAAAGATGTTCATTTCCAGCATAGCCATACGGCATATCTTTTCTTGCCTTAAAAATACTCTGTGCAAGAGAGCCTTTAAAGCCTGGGGCTTTTTGGTCACTCATACTTACGGTCTCTTTTTTAGACCGATCTGAAATACCAAGATCTTCTAGAAATTTATTTAAAGAATCTTTTTTACCTTTTTTTAAATCGTGTATCAAGTGCTCAATATTACCACGAAGATCATTTAGAGCTCGTTTGCCTTGAAGTGTTTTTCGAATCTCATCTCGAACTTCTTCAAATGGTTTCTCTTGTGCTGCAATGCGATCTATTAATTGTAGAATCTCTACACCCTTAACAGTTTTAACGGCTGGCGAAATTTCGCCAGAATTTTTTAACCTAAATGCTGCATTTTCAAAAGCATCATCAGTATGAGTACCCCGTGTAAAGTAATCTATAACCCCATCATTTTTTTTAGTTTTGGTATCAATAGAATGCTTTTTAACTAACTCAACAAAAGAATCTGGATTCCTTTGTAATTGGTCAAGCACTTCTTGAACAAGTTTATCATCAACAGCATTTGCATTTAAGACAATAGTTCGCAATTTGACTTTAGGCTTAATGCGAAATAGTGTTGATTTATTTTTTTCATAAAATTGTTTAATTAACGTATCATCAACAGTTACAAGTTTAGTATAATCTTCTATAGGAATGCTCCATGTGGTTACTAAACGCTTTTCTGGAATGCGATAAGACTCTTGAACACGCATATAAAAATAATCAAGGTCACTTTTTGAAATCTCTTTTTTTCTAGCAGCCTCTAAAAACTGCTCAAACGGGATAGTCATAACTTCAAAACTTTTTGATCCTCGATGTTTTAAGTAAAGAGCCCGTGCCTCTTTTTTAGGAATATAGTGAGACATCATTAATGCCTGATTAACAATATCACGTTCAAACTCAATTTCTTTTGTTGATTCAAATTGAGCAGGTGTTAATGAAAGCCTATGTACATAGTCCTGATAAGCATCCATATTTATAACCCCTTGCTCATTGACAATGTTTTGCGGAATTGAGTTAACTAAAAGTTCTTTAAAAACATCACGGTCAATAGAGATATTGTATTTATTTTTTAGACTATCGAGAAGTGTCCCATTAATGCTTCTATCAAGAGCAATTGCTTGAGGTGTCTTATTTCCCAACAAACTCTGCATAAACATCTCTTCAGAAAAACCGTAATTTTGCGCATAGGACTTAATCATGGATATCTGATTTTGCAACTCTGCAAAAGAACGATAGTATTCTTCAAATGGAACTTTTACCCCATTAACCGAGGCAATAGACTTACGGGTATGCACATGAGGGCTTGAAAAAAATAGTGCAAAACCTCCAGGCAATGCTAGCGCCAAAATGGCAAAATAGATAACACCTGTATACTTTTTTACTTCTCGCCTAAACGAAGAAATCATCCACTGTCCTTTCTATATAATACACAGAGGCAATTAAACTATAAGGCTTATATCACATCAACTTTTTTGAAAAACTAATTCAACTGAAGTCTACCGTATAACCTATTTTTTTCCAAATTTTTCTGACTACTTTTTTAATAGTCCGGCTCAGAAGGATAAATAAAAAGGCAGATAAAAATACTCAAATTAAAACATTTTTTATTATCATGGATAAGAAATATAAAAATATATTTCGTCCAACAGAAGAAGCGAGAATGGCTTTTTTAATTATTTTTATTAAAATTATGAAGAATTGAAAAATGGTGGCCCAATGAGGAAGAATTTATTTCTCTATAGAAAACTTTTTCCACTGTTGAGCAACTTCTTTGATTTTTTCTTTTGAGGAAGAAGAGAAAGAAATTAAAGAATATGTAGCCTGATTTTGATCAAGCTGCTCCATAAAGCTTCTCCAAAAAGCCATTTGTCGTTTTGCATATTTCCATGTTTGTACAATAATTTTTTCTTGAACTGTTTTAAGTGGTTTACTCTTGCCACTTCGTATCCACTCAAATAACAAATCATATCCTATGAATCCTTTTTGTATGATAAACTTTTCCCATGGAGAATCAATAAGACGCTCGGCCTCTTCTATCCATCCATCTAACTCTAGCATTTTTTGGCTTCTATTCGTTATCCGCCTATGTAATTCTAATCGATCTGGCATTATGTAAACAAAAAATGGATTAACTTGTGGCATAAATTGTGGCTTAAGCTGAGAAGGAGGGAGTCCTGTTTTTTGCCAAAGCTCAAGAGCCCTTTTAATTCGATAATAATCATGAGGATGTAAGTCTTGAGCTCGACGCGAGTCAATTTTTTTAAGATATTCCCACGCATCTAAGGAAGATTCAAAAAGGGGAAGTTGTTGATAGTTTTTATTCTCTTGAGAGGGAGTAATCAATGAGAAGAAGAGTGATTTTATGTAAAAAAATGTTCCTCCAACAATAACGGGTGTGTGATTATAAGCTTTACATTCATTAATGACTTTAATAGACTGATCAACAAAAAATTGGGCATCAATATTATTTGGAGTATCCATTTGATCAAATAGATAAGTCTTGAAAGGATAATTTTGCCAAAAAGGTTTTGCTGTTCCAATCTGTAAAGGAGTATAAAATTGAGCCGCATCAGCATTAATCATTGCTCCTGTTAAATGATCTGTGCATAGTTCTTCAGCCAAGGATGTTTTGCCGGATCCTGTTGGGCCGGCTATGATAAGGACTTTTGGTTGATGATTCATATAAGATTATGGTAAACTCGCTTGTGAAAATTTTTTGTCATTATTTGCTTGAATGTCATCATCAATAATAAGTCGTTTAAATGGTAAACGCAAGCTTTGAATAACAACTTCTCGCTCTAATTTCAATGCAACTTGTAGTTCTTGTGAAATAAGCGACTCAGTTGTCTGCAAAAGACTTCGCTCCCCAAAAGAGAGGTCTTTTTGTTGTCCAACATACATAAGGTCTCGATAAATTTTTGCTAATTCTAAAATGCTGCCGGACTGAATACGAAAATGATAATCTTTATTTCTTCTGTTCCACGCGCTTGGTGTAAAGTCGACTGTATCAAGTTTTCGCTCAGGCCTACATTGAAGCTCTTGAAAAACAAGATCTATTACTTGTTGATCGCTTGGATAACGCAATCCGACACTTTCAATATTATACTCTGGAACAAGAATTGTCATTTCTTTAAATATAAATGTTAATTTAATAAAAGAAATTTGTTTTTTTGAAACAAATTTCTTGATAACTTCATCTACTCGAGCAATACCATGTCCAGGATATACAATTTTATCATTTAATTTGAACATTACCTTACCTTTCCCCTGAAGCTTTTTTGAGAATTTTTACTGCTTACCTGAAAAGAGCAGACTAGGTGGCACAAGCTCATCAAATTGAGTAAAGGAAGGCTTTATATTCGGCTTGGTAAACAGCGAGTCTTTCTCTTCTTTTTCTACATTAATACTACAATAATGTTCAAACACCTTAATAACAACAACTCCTATTGCAACAGGAACTTTAACCCACATTTCCTGAAACCAGCTTTCGCTCCTTCCTTTTTGATGAGCTCTTAGCTTGTGCAATGTTTTTTGCAAGGATCCAGCAAGTGAATTTAAAGCATCAACAGTGTCGTTGATAGGCATTGAACTTACAATAGAGTATACAGCAACAACATCATCTACCACACTAAATAATGTTCGTGAAAAATAATTGCTTTCAGGTATCATTTTTTTTTCTTGTAAGTCATAAAGATCATTCATGTTTTTAATTGCAGAAGATCCTAATGATTGATGAAGAGTTGTTAAGACGTTAATATATTCTTTAAAAAGAATGAACGCGCAACAAATCTCTTTTTCTCGATTGTTTGAAAAGGATGCTTGAGAGAGAAGAGGATGATTTTCAAGCTCATCTTTGAAAAACAAGGAAAAAGCTTGTCGTGGAAATTGAGAGTCAGCATTACAAAATCCTTCTAAGACGTTCCAACATTCGAATAAAGCAGATGCATCATTTCTCTCTAAAAGGACAACCAATGCATCACGAATTTTAGATGAGTGCACTTGAAATATAATCTCTTTAAGCGGCATAAGATTAATAATATCCTGAGAAACGGCTTCATCGCTCACTGTATTACCTGTTCCAAAAAACCAAAGTGATTCAACAAACCAAGAGACTAGCTTCTTTGTTTTTTTTCGAGACATTGCACAATTGGCTAATGATTGCTTAAAATCATCAATCGTAACAAGCGACTTAATTGGCAACCCTCTAATTTCATTATATAAGCGATTTCGAAGATCAAGAATTGTATTTTTTTGCGCAATTCCTGCAACTTTATCATCTTCATTAAGATATACATCAAGCTTGCTGATAATTTTTTCTTTTAGACGGACACACTTATCCCAAAACCACTTACTTAAACTTTCTTGGTTTTGACAGAGAATATCTTTAAGATACAAGGTATGAGGTTTAATTTGAGTGGCATATGTTGCAAGTTCACATTCCTTCCAGTGAAATCCAAAGCTTTCGTCAATAGCTTCAGATTTATATAAATGCTCTGGAAGACAACGACAACGATAAGTGTCATCTGAAAATGGTGGCTTAAAAGAATGAGAATAAATAGTTAAGCTAACGCTAACAAATGAAGCAAAAAGAAGGGATACAACGATGCTTTTATACGCTGGGCATTTCATCGCAAACCCTTTCGGTTACATAATGACAAAAGTCATGTAACAGTAACGATTATAACTAATTTACCGAGGGCATGTCTTTTTGACACATATGACCCTCATCCGCTTATTAAGGCCTGCCCCCCAACCCCTTTGAATAACATAACACAAACAGTATAGAGAGAGGAATAAATATTATTATTTATCTTAAAACCCCTTATAAGTTACCCTTTTATTCATGGTAATATTCTTTTTGATCGGTATACTACTAAACATGACCACTTTTAAGTAGTATACCCTTTTTTAGAAAATGGAACGAGCTAATGAATGATCAATCCCTACAAAAAATTGAAAAAAGCTTTCACCGTGGGGTTAAATGGAACATCGCTGGAAGTATTATTTATGAAATATTTAAAACAGGGCATTGTCTTTTTTTGTGGAAATTAATTGATCCGATTATGTATGGAAAAGTAGGGAGTCTCTTCTCAATAATGTACCTTGCCATAAGGCTTGCAGATTTTGGACTTACTTATTCACTTCCTCCATTTGTTAAATCTTTTACAAAAAGTAAAAAGTCGTTTGTTAATTTTTTCATTTATCATTCTTTTTTACCTCATACGATACCTGTTATTATAGTTGCTGTTGCAGTAACTTATTGGTACGAAGCACACTTTAATCCTCCTTACACGTATCTTCTCCCTTTGCTCATTATTATAGAAACAGCTCGCTCTTTTTTAAGAATGTTTCTTCATACTGTTTTCAAAAGTAAGATTACCGTAATTATAGAGTTAATTGTTTTCTTTTCATATATATCTTATATTTGGGGGGCACACCTTGTTATTGGCATGCCACTTACTATAAACTTAGTTTTTATCCCTCATCTGGTAGATTCAATTGTTTCATTAATTTGCTTTTTTATTATTATTAAAAAATATTACAAAAAGCTTCCCGATAAAGAATTTCAAAATCTCTCTTCAAAAGATATGAAAAAGCGTATTTTTAGAACAAGAGCGTTTAATTATTTATTGCGATTGAATAGAAATATGTTTACAAGCAATCTACTGACACCACTATTTGCTATTGTATATGATCTTGAAGCTGCTGGTATATTTTATTTTGCAAGCTCTATAGCTAACGCTATTCATGCGATCATTCGGTCTGTTGTTAACTTTGCAGGAGGTGGTCTTTTTGCCCATCTTAAAGACGCTGAAATTTATGATAAAAAAAATGCTTTTAAAGTATTATCTTGCAAAGTAATGTATATTATTATGTCAATAGGGATTTTTTTCTTGATTAACTATAGAAATATTATTCGCTATGGAAACTCAAGCAGCTCTATTGCGCTTGCTCTTTCTTACTCAATCTTATACTTAATGATTACTGTTACTGAATTCTTTTTTTTACTTTATGAGCAGTTTTATATTATTGAAGAAGCAACACAAAGACTTTTTCTATTTAAACTTTTTGAACTAATTTTATTTTATGGAATAATTTATTTGAAAATAAGTAATTTGACGACTTTAACAACAACCCTAATAACGATAATAATAGTCAGAGTAGTTAATATTTTCATTATTGGAACAGATGCCTACCTGAGATGGAATCTTTTTCCTGCGGCCAATTTTAGACACCCATATTTGGCTATTGTCGCATTTTTATCACTTATAACAAGTGCCACTATTAATTTTTTTACATCAATTAAATAGTGGCACTTTGTTTTTTATGACTGCATGCTTCTCTATTTTCCAGCCATCAGGGCACTATTCAGGCCTTGCACATCACCACTAAAGGCTTCTTGTAAGGCTGTAATGAGCTGGGATCTTGATAAGGGACCAAAGCGGTACAATTGTTTTCACCTGAATTTTGCATGTTATATGCAGAAGAATGAGAAAGCAAGAGTAGGCATGAAAAAATAAGGACTCTAGAATAAACCATAATAAACTCCATATTTTAATAAAAATTCTAATTTAAAAATTACTTCTTTTTGATTTGGTTGTTAGCATTAATTTTGTTATTAAGCCTTTCCCACATAGCTTTTGTTGTTGAGCCAATACGCATTATGATATCGCTTTGTACATTGGTCTGCTGAGGAGCTTGAGAAAGGCTGACCAACGCTTCTGCCGCACTTGTTTGACAAGAAGAAGTGCTCTCAGTCGATTTTTTTGTTACACTTTTCTTTTTTACAGGTACCTCTTTTTTTTGATGAGGTCTTTCGCTTATCTTTTTAGTTTGCTTTATACTCTTTTCACGGCTAGAAGCCTTTTTCTTTAGTTCCTGACGAGAAACATTTATCATGCCACCCTCAGAAAAGGTAGCTGCTGATCCTTTCTCTTTGTGATTCATTGCAACAGTCTTGTTGATATCCTTAATAAGCTGTGAGCGATTAAAATTAGCAGGGTCCAATGTAAGTCTAATACTGTTTTCTGCATTTTCCTCATTATCTCTTAAAATTTTATTAACAACAGACAGAGTAACGTTGCTTTCTCTAACCTCAATATCTGATTCAGTCTCAGTGCCCGAATCAGAATCCGTCTCTGTATCCAAATCTGAATGTTCTGAATGTGTTGAATAATCACTATTATTTAGAATATTATTCATGGTATAGACAGGTAAAAAGAAAGAAAGCATAAAAAAAGAAAAGAATGTTACCTTAAACATAAAGCCTCCAATTTGTAATAAAAAAACTGCAACAACAATTGTTATTTCAATTATGAAAATAATATTCATAATAACACCTTCCTCAAACTATTTCAAGCGGGTTTTTTTCTTTGTCTTAAAAAATTGCATTTACAAATACCTTGTAGTTCAGGAAACCTTGTAATTGGCACTATTGCAACCTTGGACTACAGAATGGTTATCCCAAAGTAAGTTCGCTGTAACAAGAGGCTTTTGACAAGCTCACATAAGCCTGATATAAACAATGAGTAGGTTATATAATAGTATTTATATCTAAAATGGAGGCTCCCACAATGATCCAATTTGTATTTTTTTTTATTGCCTTGTTTGGTATGACTTCTCTTTTTGGTATGAGCCCGAATTTTAAAGAAGCTCTTGTTGCACAAGCACGAAAAACCTTTAAAAAAAAGCATCATTCTATTTTTAATAAGAGTGATATCTATTGGGTTACTCTTAACACCATAGTTGATGCAATAAACCCTTTAAGCTCCACTCCCTTTGAAGAAACTGATGCTTCTTCATTCAAAAAGGCAGTTAGGAATATTGTTGACCTATCAACCAAGGTAAGCAAAGCATACTATGAACAGTATCAATGGCTTCTCAGCAAATACTCTCAAGAAGAAGATAAAGCTTTAAATACTTCAAATACCACAAAAGTACTTCGCTATCTCATGAGGAAAAAGTTCGGCTTGAGTAAAGAATTTGTCTGTACCTTAAATGCTGATGAAACTCGCCAGATTATTACAAAAAAATGTGAAATTAATCAATGGAAAAAAGAACACGAAGGCAATAGTGAAGAATTTATTAAAAAAATCACAGCAGGTAAAAGCAGAGACTTAAGAATAGCTGCAAGAGATGGGCACGATAAGCTTGTGCAGCTTCTTATTGATGAATTAACTAATGCCTATGATAAAGATAAGGTAGGGTTAGTCAATGCGCTTTTTGATCATGAAGAAAGGCATTTTTATTATAATAACGAAGATAATGCGCTTGAAAATGCATGTGAAAATGGGCACTTAAAAGTTATTAAAGTGTTTTTTGAAGCATGTAAGCAGCTTTTCAGAGAGGACACGAAAGAATTGATTGCTCTGTATACAACCGCCCTCCGTTATGCATCAATGGGAAATCATCTTGATAGTCTACAATTTATTGTTAACGAACTCAAAATCATCTGTGATGATGAGATGAACATTTTTCGTAATGCACTTACTTACTTACATAATGCATCTCTCACTTATGCCTGCAGAAATGGTAATACTGAAATAGCTCAGCTACTCATTACAGAGTTGGAGAGAGCTTTTGGGGTTAACCAGCATGGATTTATTCATTCTCTCAAAGATGACGGTGATAGTGCGTTACGTCTTGCATTGCGAGGTGGACACTTAGATATTATTTATCTTCTTTATGACCGAGCATATGCACAAGAAATAAATTATGACTTTGCGTTTGTTCTTGAAAGCGAGAGAGATTCTTTAATTAATCTTGCAAGAAGACAAGAAAAAAGCAGTATTATACCATTTCTTATAGAAAAGCTTTATCAAGACTGTGGTGATAATAAGCAGCGTTTTATTGATATTGTCTCTATTTATAACAACCTGATTCTTCAAGAGGCAATTCAGCGCAATCAAGAAGAAGTTGTTGAATGCTTGCTTACAAAATTACAAGATGCTTATAATTATATAAATAATCAGAGTGGCTTTGTTAATAGAACATCTTATTGCCTTTACTACGCACTCAAGAGTGAAAGCCTTAAGATTATAACGATGTTTATTGAAAAGGTATACAATCATTCTGATTATGGAAGAGAAGAATTTATTAATCAAATGACGGAGAATGATTGTACACTGCTTAGAACCAATTGTACCAATAAAGAACAAGATAATGAAAAAACTAAGCTCATTTTTGATTTACTAGAAAGTGTCTATGGTCCAGAAAGAAGAAGTGAGTTCATTGGTTGCATTGCCAAAACCAGAGTTGCAACAAATTCTGCTAATGAAGGTAACTTAAGTCTTGTTGAATACTTTATTGATAAAATCAAGGTTAATGGACAATTCAACAAAGAAGAAATTGAGAACGTATTATTACCACATAAATATAGCCTTAAATATGTTGCATCTCGTCATACTAATATATTTAACTTTATTATTGCGCATCTTAAAGATGCCTACACACAAAACAACGTACAAAATAAAACACGCTTACTTGAAGCACTCGAATATGCTCTTGTCTGTTATGCAGAAAAAGCGGTCTATGAAGTGCTGCCTTGTTCAACAGAAGTTGCTTGTGAAAAAATATCTTTAATACTTAATGTTTTTGAACAAGTATGCTCAGATCCTCAACAACTTGCACCTTATCTTACTTCTGCGCTATCGGCGGCTGCAGATCGAAAAGCCAATGCAGAAACAATGTTGCTAATCAATGCCTTAGAAAAGGCATTCGATTCTGATAAAAAAGGCTTTGTTGAAGCACTTAATAAAAGCAAAGCTTCATCTAAGGCGTGTGACAGACTTAATTTTTCACTTGCAACACAGATAGAGTTAAAAATATTCAAGAGCATATTGAGCCAATTTAATCCATTTAAGTAAAAGAGTTCAAGGCGAATGTTAATTCAGCATTCGCCTTGAACTCTTCATTTTTTACTCTATAACCATTTTTTTTGGTTATGAACATATCACAATTAGCATTTACAAAAACAGTATAAAATAATAAGCCCAAAAAAGAGTAGGGTCTATTTCCAGCGGGTCGCCGCTTTTTATTTTTATGTTTTTAAAGATGCATTGAACAACCGAAAACAAGACAAAATATATTATTGTAAAATAAATAGCAACGAAACATGAATAAATGAGGATATCGTGAGATGGTTGGATACAAATGCGGTTGTGGTGGTTCGTGCGATTGGTTTTATATGATACTCTATATAAACACTACTCTCCCCACTCTCCCTTGTTTCTTTTAAAAGCTATTTCTTTTTTTCTATTGCGTTATTTAATAGGGTAACAATGCGCTCATATATATCTATTGAAAATAGGTGAGTGTCTAGGTTAGGTACATCTTTCGTCTCCAGACGTAATAAGCGTTCAAGTTCATCGCTCGCTAAATCTAAGGCTGTTTTACCAGAGCTATCTGTTATATGAAGATTTATCTTTGGATGGGATATCATTATTTCTATCCCTTCAAAAAGTCCTTACTGTTTTTCTCATTAGCTATGATGCCATCTGTATCCTCTTCAAGGAATACCTTAATTCTTATGAGTGTTTCTTATTCTTTTGTACAGCTTCAGCTTCATCCTCTTCTAGGAGCAATATAATGCGATTAAGCTTTTGTATGAGATCCTGGTACAGGACATCGTTTCTTCTATCTCGGGCAATCTGTAATGCTGTCTTGCCATCATCGTTAGTAAGTAATACATTTATCTTATTGCTCTGCAATAAAGCTATTACTCCATCAACAAGTCCAGAATGAGCTGCAGTCATGAGTGCCGTCTCTTTGGTTATCAAGCCTTGAGCATTAACATTGATGCGAGGGTCTGCAGAAAGTAGCTTAATAACTTCTGCGTAGCGTTTATTCTTATTAACGTCTGGTATGACACTATACACACTATTTATATACGCACCCCTCCATGCAAGAATAAATTGGCGATCTATTCCGCACTCACTATCCATATCAAAAAGAGTCTGCGTATCTTCACCCTCCAAGAGAGCTTTGACATTGTAGTAGTATCCATAAGCAATGCACTCTTTTATTAAGTTTGGATAGTTTATCGCAGAAGAAAATCTTTGATTCATCAGCTCCGCTTTTGCCTCCTGAAGAAAGGTTCTGGCTTTACCATCCTCTCCTACATTAAAATGATCTTCGGCTATCCGCAATTTTTTAGCGATAATTGCGTAATTAGCTGCTTGCTCAAAAGATAAATAGCTCCGCTTTCGACAGTAAGTTGCTTCGCATAATTGATATCCATTGCCATGGGATTCTTCAAAAAGTAAAAAGCCTTTATAATAATATAAAGTATATTCCTCAGTAGTTTCGCGAGGATACATTTGCTCTAGAGGTGTAGTAGGTTCCCCATCTAGATTGCGCATTGCCTTAGCTTGGTAAGTAATAGAGCATGCAAGTAGCGTGAGTAAGCAAGCAGTAGCGATTCTTCTTTTTATCATAAATAATCCTTTGTTATATAAAATGTTAAAGTAAGTCCTTATAAAAACACGTAGTCGAGCCTGAGTGGCCCCGAAATATCACCCCCTGCCCGTTCCCCCGAGCTCATCATCTCGCGCCCCCCTCCCCCGTAGCCAGGCCACGAAGGCGCAGACGGAGTGACGTAGCGGTAAATGTAGCAGATGAGCAAGGGTCGGACAAGAAAAATAATTATTGCTGGAATGAGGGTTGAGAGGAGAAGGCTACAAACTTAACATAATATTGAATTACGCGATAAAAAGGGATGTCTAAAGCAGAAAAGAGAAAAATGTGAGTGTGTAAGACTAAAATTTTCTACAAAAAGACTTGACATATCTTCATTAGAAGACTAAAATTTTCTTAAGATCGTCACTCAGGCGATAAAGAGAAAAAACCTGCTATTTATTAGATTAAAATTAATGAAGGGGTACTACCATGGCAAAAATTATCGGTATCGATTTAGGTACCACAAACTCAGTTGTTTCCTTCATGGAAGGTGGATCACCAAAAGTTATCCCTAACCAAGAAGGTGCCAACACCACACCATCTATCGTTGCGTTTTCAAAAGATGGGCAACGTCTAGTTGGATCAATTGCAAAAAGGCAAGCCGTTACCAACCCAGAAAATACCATTTTCTCAGCAAAAAGATTTATAGGACGCTCCTTTGACAGCCTTACCGAGCAAGAAAAGAAAGTTGTCCCGTATAAGCTCGTTAAAGGTAACAGCGGTGAGATTCTTATTGAAGCTCAAGGTAAAAAATTAACTCCTCAAGAAATCTCAGCAGGAATTCTTCAAAAGCTCAAACAAGCGGCTGAAGATTACTTGGGAGAAAAGGTAACTCAAGCGGTTGTAACTGTACCAGCTTATTTTAACGACTCACAACGTCAAGCAACAAAAGATGCTGGGTCAATTGCAGGCCTTGATGTAAAGCGAATCATTAACGAGCCTACAGCAGCAGCTCTTTCATATGGGCTTGATAAAAAAAATAACGAAATCATTGCAGTCTTCGACTTTGGTGGAGGAACATTTGACGTTTCTATTTTAGAAGTGGGTGATGGTGTTGTTGAAGTAAAGGCGACCAACGGGGACACTGTTCTTGGTGGTGACAACGTTGATGAAGAAATTATTCACTACATTATTGATGAGTTCAAAAAAGATCAATCAGTTGACCTCTCAAAAGATACTATGGCTCTTCAACGACTCAAAGAAGCTGCTGAAAAAGCAAAAATTGAACTTTCATCAGTCACCGAAACTGAAATCAATCTTCCATACATCACAGCAGACGCATCTGGCCCTAAACACTTAGTCATGAAACTAAGTCGAGCAAAGCTTGAAGCTCTTTGTGCTGACATTTTCAAGCGTCTATTTAAACCATGTGATCAAGCACTCAAAGATGCTGGTGTTTCAGCAAGCCAAATTAATGAAGTACTTCTCGTTGGTGGATCAACTCGTATTCCAAAAATTCAATCAATGGTTAAAGAGTTCTTTGGAAAAGAACCAAACAAGTCAGTTAATCCAGACGAAGTTGTTTCTGTTGGTGCAGCTATTCAAGGTGGCGTATTGACAGGTGATGTGACCGATGTTCTCTTGCTTGACGTTACTCCACTCTCACTTGGCATTGAAACTATGGGCGGTGTAGCTACTCGCTTAATCGAGCGAAACACAACCATTCCAACCAAAAAATCACAAGTCTTTTCAACAGCTGAAGATAATCAACCTGCAGTTGATATCAGCGTTGTTCAGGGTGAGCGTGAGTTTGCAAAAGACAACAAGCTTCTTGGGCACTTTCGGTTAGACGGTATTCCAGCAGCTCCACGCGGTGTTCCTCAAATTGAAGTAACCTTTGATATTGATGCAAACGGGATTGTACACGTTTCAGCAAAAGACAAAGGGACTGGCAAAGAACACAAAATTACCATCACCTCCTCATCTGGGCTCTCAAAAGATGAAGTAGAACAAATGGTTAAAGATGCATCTCTTCACGAAGAAGAAGATAAAAAACGCAAAGAAGTTGTTGAAAAGCGCAATAACCTTGATAGTACCATTCTTGGTATTGAGAAATCAATCAAAGACAACAAAGAGAAGCTTCCAATGGCAGAAGTCACCACTGCTGAAGCTGCAATTGAAGAAGCAAAAAAGACATTGAAAAACGAAGAAGCAACAGCTGAAGAATTGCAAAAAGCATATGATGACCTATTGCAAGCATCACACAAAATTGCTGAACTCATCTATAAAGAGCAACAAGCACAAGCTCCTCAAGGTGAAAATGCTCAGCAAGAAGGTAGCGAACAATCAAAATCTGAAGATGAAGGCACCATTGATGGTGATTCAATTAGCTAAGTAATTTTTAATTAGCTCAAATACTCTCTCCTTTTAAAACCGAGTGCCCAAGGCCATTCCAAGCACTCGGTTTTTTTAGCGGGCGTAAGAAAGACTTAGTCTCTAGATCCCACGCTCGCAAACTCGCTCTAGATGACGATTACGGTAAATTGCTTATCTCCAATAAATCGAATATAATATACTCATGTGAAACTTATAGCGCTACAGGAATAATATAATAGATTAGTATAGTCGGGTCATTCTGGACTCTATCTCTCACTCCGTTCGTTCCAGAGTTGTAAGTCTAAAATATGCTAAAG
>CAYMBP010000005.1:0-6916 GCA_964388745.1 uncultured Pseudomonadota bacterium
GCTCAGATCTTGCGAAACAAAACAGCAGTGCATTGCTTGACTGTTGCAACAATAACTCCAATGCGATCTTGGTTCTTAAAGGTGATGTGACCAACAATAGTAACTCTCTCGTTGATTGCTGTAACAATAATTCTAATGCAATCTTGGCGCTTGTTGATTGTTGTAAGTACAATAGTAACGCCATTGTTAACACGAGTGAGACCGTCTTGGTTATTGCAAGTTCTCTTGCGATGTTTAATTCCAATGCGCTTCTTGAGTGTTGCAAGAATAACAGCAATGCTATTTTGGCTGTAAAGAACGAAGTTGCAAATAACAGTAACTCATTGATTGACTGTTGTAACAATAACTCTAATGCTATCTTAGCGTTAGTTGATTGTTGTGAAAACAATAGCAATGCAATAATCAGTAGTAGTCAGTCGATTATTAATAATAGTAACGCATTGCTTGATTGTTGCGCGAACAACAGTAACGCGTTGTTATACTTAACGAAGAATAATAGTATGACCATTGTGAATTGCTGCGCTAATAACAGCAATTCACTTATTGAGCTTGCGAAGCAAAATAGCAGTGCGCTGGTTGAATGTTGTAAAAATAATAGCAACGCAATCTTGAATAACAACCGAGCAATTATCAACAATAGTAATACGCTGATTGATTGCTGTGATAACAATAGCAATGCGATTCTTGAATGTTGTAAAAATAATAGTAAAGCGCTTGCAGATTGCTGTAATAATAACAGTAATGCGATACTTGTTATTAAACAAGAAATAACCAACAATTCAAATGCAATCTTGAATAACAGCCAATCGATTATCAATAACAGTAATGCATTGCTTGAATGCTGTAAGAATAATAGTAATGCAATTATTGCCTTATTATGTGGATGTGAGTTAACTAATGCACCATTGATTTCTGATATTACAATGACCATGAATTGTGATGTCTGTCCAACTAAGCAAATTTTCATATTGTCTGATTTAACAATTGATGGTCAAGGTGCTCGTATTACATTCTCGAATCCAGATTTCAGCCAATTTGTTATTGCTCCTGGTGTAACAGTTACTTTGACAAACGTGAGCTTGCTTAGAATTAAATCAAATACATTCTCATTTGGAACAGGATCTGCATTAAATATTGATAAGAATGTATTCTTTGAGCTAACAGAAGATCTGACCATTGCTGGGGATACTATCAATGTAATTGGTGATGAAACCGATCCAACCGTTTTCACAATGGCTGGTAATGGTTGTCCAAAACGTCTGATCTTGAGTCCTGTACTTGTTGGAACACCGGGTGGTGATGTAACAGCACAAAATTTCAATCTTGGTCTTAATTCACTTCTTCTTGAAAATATAGAGCTTCTGGGTGTTGATAGTATCTTAATTGATCAAGTTGCAATTCCTGGAGGTCTCTTTACAGGATCTATTGTTCTTGGTGGTTGCGCATCAGTACTTCTTGATAGTGATACCAACTCTGTTCTTGAAGTTGAGGGTCTTGATAACAAAGTTAAACTTTCTCAATCTGGATTGACACTGAGTGGATTCCTCTTATTTAGTGACTTCTTTGATAGTGATCTTACTATGCAATTTGAGCTTCAAGATCCTATTGCTGAGAATCCAAATATTACTCTTGCAGATAACTTCCTCTTCTTAAGTTCTGCTGGTGCTCGTTCAGCACTTAGGTTTAATGATTTCTGGGTAACTTTGATTAATGCTGGAGCTGATTCTTTTGTAACTAACGTGAATGCGGTTCTTGGTGGACAGAACCTTGAAATTGTAGGCAACTCAATTAAGCAATCTTCAGATGATCTGATCATTTCTTCTGGATTGACATTAAGAACAGATTTAACCAATGCAATTGAGACAGACTTCCTGAGTATGCGTAAAGCTCCTCACATCAGAAAACAAAAAAGGCATCACGTGATTACTGCTCATGATCTTGCTCGCCAGGCGCAAAATGATTATATTAACCAATTGATTGTAAATAGTGTGCGACCAGCTGAAGCAGTTCCGCATCTTCATGCACATGGTAATCAACTTGTGCATCAAAAGCAGCGTGAAGAGCAAAAAGAGCGTGAACGAGAAAGGGAGAGTGATCGACCAGTTAAGCCGCCGCGCCAAAATGCTCAACAGTTTGCCGCTCATTTACCTTCATATTATGCAAAACCATTACATGATCAGTTGATGAATGGGCAGATTCAGCGAGAAAGAGAGCAAAAAGAGAATCAGCTTGATCATGAACAAGAATTCATAGAAGAGTTAGAACAAAGTCTTGTTGAAGAGCTTCAATTAATTGATGAACAGATTAATGAGCCTGAGTTGCATACCAATGAGCCTGAGCCGGAAATTCCAGTTCATCAACCAGAGGTTGTGCATTATCGACCTCATCATAATAAGATGAACTCACATAAAAAGAAGGAGAACCAAAGAGAAAAGCTTGCAACGCGAAGTCCTTTTACATCAAAGAATATAGCAACTAATAGTCTAAGCCGCATTGAAGATTATTTAGCATCAACGATTCATTCTTTTGCAAAACCATCTTGCGTAAGCAACGTTGATAAGAAAGATATTGAAGCAAATGAAGAGTTAATAATCAGCAGGGAAATTCCTCGACCAGCAAGCTTTGACTTGCGAGTTGAAGGGAGTTCGGTGAAGCAGTCATCAGCTTTTGGAAACATTGAGGTGCTTGATGGTGCATTAAATGATTTCTCCATTGCTGGTGAAGGAACAACTGCTTTGGGTCTTTACTTATTTGGTAATGCACGTGTAAATCAAGACATTGTTGATGTAGTCTTTAAGTCTGGAGACACTATTTTTGTTGAAGGAACAGAAAATGAAATTAATGTCTCTCGTCGTATGGTTATTAAAGGAAAAATTGTTTTTGATACGAGGGCACAATTGACATTCTCTTTTGATGAAACTGCAAATAACCCAGAACTAATTTTTGATTCAACTTTTAATGACTTCATTAATTTATCTGAAAATTGCCGTCTTGAGTTTAAAGGTCGAGGTCGGGTAATATTTGGTGATGGATTTAGCATTAATATGGATGTTAAAAATGCTGAGCAACCACCGATTCTTGTCTTTTCTGAGTCAGTAGAGTGTACAATGGCACCTCAAGGAACTTTGAATATTAGTGGTCAAGGAACGCTCTTCCTTGATAGCGGAGCTCGTATGCTTATTGATGGTGGACAGCAAGTTTTGATTGGAAATGATCTTATGGATAATATTCGCTTTATTGTTGATAGAGCTTCTTTTTTACAGGTTAAGCAGGTTAAAGATAAATCAGCGCCTGCTTATTTGTCATTTCAATCTGGTAGCTATGAGGTTAAAATTGAGCAAGAAGGAACTATTGCAATTGATGAGGGTGGATTACTTGAGATCAATGCAAATAGAGGTGTACGCTCTTTTGGTAAACTAATTAGCTTGAGTATTATTGATGAGGGACTTCTTGATATTAGAAAAGGTGGGGAGCTTGTTCTGGGTCGTAATATTATTCAATCAAATATTGGTGAACAAAGTATTACTGTTGATACTCGTGGTGGTACTATAAAAAGAGGGGGCTTAGTTTCGCTTCTTCAAACTGAATTTGGCGGTGAAATATTTACAACAGACATTGCGTCAGGGACCTATGCTCCACAAGAATTAGTGAGGACCTTCATTAACAGAATTCCATTGCTTACATTTAGCACGTTCTACATTGATCGTAATGGCGATAAAAAGCTTGAAATTAGAGGTAATCTGGTGAATCCGTTTGACTCTCTCTTTATTGTTGATCTTTTACCTGGTGATGATATTAGAAATGACGATCCAGAGACTCGAACAGTTCTTGGCTATAATAATAATGATTTAATTGTTATCGATCAAGATGGTTTTCGTATTTAAATAAGAGGGTTCAGTGATTGTGAATAAAATAGGAAAAGAAAAAAGTAAAAGCGTCGGTACAAGTGAAAAGGGTGGCACAGTGGGAAAGATGCTTCGTTCAGGTAGCGCAAATATTATTGGAGCACTCATTGTTTCAGTACTTTTGCTTGCAGGCCTTTTTGGTGTGTACTGGTATCGAGCATATTGTCAAAGAAAAATCACTGATATTGGTGAAAAGGTCTTGGAGGCTGTAGTTAGTAAGCCTACTGAAACAAAAAGAATTTCAACATTACCTGAAGATCACATTAATTATGAGCCAATAAATGAGAATGAAAATCAGCTTAAAGAGTCAGGAGAGATAAATGAAGATGTAGAGCTTGATGATGAGACACAAAAAAAGATTAGAGCAGAAGTGGCTCGTCATGTAAGCAAGGTGCCTATTGGAGAAATTGGAGAAAATTAAAACGTGTGGTTAATGTTGTGGGCGTAATGGAGAGACTGTGAAAAAGAGGTTAATCATGAAGGAGAGAATTGTGTTGGGTATGCTCTACGCTTTCCTGCTTGTGCAGGCCATTGGTATGGTAACGGTCTGTTCTGCCGACGCAACAGATGCGTATATTAAAAAGTGTGTTCAAGAAGAAATTGATCGACAAGTTAGCCATCGCATGCAAAAGGCAAATCAGCGTCTTTCTACTTTGAAGACAGATATTAAAGATATGGTTAGCAGTGAGGTTAAGCGGCAATCTCGTGTGAGTGATTATGGCGTAGTAGAGCGTGTGCGAAGAGCATCAAATTGTGATGAGCGTGGAGATTATTATCTTCTTCCTTATTGGCCTTATTATTCACAATTTTATAGAGAGCAAGATTTTTTTCAGTTTACCTTCATGTACGATACCGCAAGTGAGTCCTACTCATCAGGGGGACGTTCGCAAGATATATCGAGTATGTATTGTAATCAAAATTGTATTCGGTTAAAAGATATTCTGTTGGTGAGTAAGTTGGCAAGTCAGGGAAAATTAAGGACAGCTGCTGGATTGACAACGGGACAATTGGTAAAAGATAATCATTACTTAAGTTTTATGGCAAATGAGCGTATTACGTTTGATGCTTCACAAGATTTTTATCGAGGAAATTTTAACTGGGCCCGACATTATTGGGATGGAGATGTTTCATTTGGTATACATATCCCTATTGCCATACGACATACCAAGATAAAAGTTACTTCCCGATTATCTGATGAAATACAAGAAAAAATAGATAATGTTGCACGGGGAAATACTGCTGATGGTGGTACACCAATTTTAATACCAGACCCTTCATCTCCAGGAACAACAATCGATGGCTCGGCAACTGTTAGAGAGACTTCAAGCCTTCAATTTGGAACGCTCTATCAGTCTTTTCCAGATTTTATTTGGTCAATTCTTGAGAAGAAAAAAATAGCCCCAAAAGAGGATTCAACATCAATCGAGCTTGGTGATATTGGCTTGTATGCCAATATTAATTTGCACTCGAAATATTATGAAGAAGGGGTCATTGGGCTTAACTTGCTGCTTCCTTCTGCACAGCGAACTGATGGATTCTCGCTTTTTGATCCTCCTGTGGGAAATAATGGAGTAACACAGCTTTCAGCATTTATGTCATTTTTGTGGTGTAAGAAAAAGTTCTTTAATCCTTATTTTCACTTGACCGGAACTTACTCGTTTCCAGCTCGCATGAGAAAGCGTGTTCCTATGGTGCGAACAAAAAGTAGTAGGGAAGTTGCGCGAGGCAAACCAGCTCGAGATATTATTTGTGGAGAAAATTTAGTTTATGATCAAGAATTTACTGAGCTTGACTCAACAGTCTGTGGATTTGCAGATATGACAAGCAAAGTTAAAGTTACGCCTGGTCCAGAGATGCTTCTTCGACTTGGTAACTCTATTAAAAACTTTGGGCCATGTAATGCACATTTGGACATCTACTATGACCTCTTTTTGAAATCACGAGATTCTCACTCCAAGTCTGTTCTTGATGCTAATTGTGATAACGATCTTCGCTGTCAATTTAATCTGAATGATAAGACATGGAAAGTAATGCATCGTTTGGGTGGTGACTTGAGCTACCAGTGTAATAAAGATGCGCGCTTGAGATTAGGATTTTTCTATAATGTTGCTGGCCGGAATGTACCTAAAGCTCTTGGTGTTGTTGCAACATTTAATATGGAATTTGCATAAAGTTCTGCTAAAGAGTTGAACAAGCCCCAGAGAAGGACTCTCTCTGGGGCTTGTTCGTATAAGTATGATCTATCTTAAATTTTTTTATCTATAGCTAAGCCTCGTAACATTGGAACAGTTTATTATCTCGAGATCGTTACTCTGGAATTCAAGTGAATGATAGAGTCCTGGATGACCCCAATATTTGTGCAAGCTAGAATGTTTGTTGCTATATATACTTTTGAATGATGACCGGAAGACTCTTTGCAGAATTAAGATCTGACTAAAAGGCCATGATACGAAGGCTTTTTTTCTAGGCGATTTTATTTTACTCAAAGGTGAATATTTCATGGGCATAAAGCATATATTGCGCTATACTAAACAATATTTGAATTAATTTGTATAGTGACTATCAAAATGGTGTTTTCCTGTGAAAGTGTTGTTTTTTTTACCAAATACTTTTTCCTGTGCCCGTATTGTTCTAGCAATACTTTTTGTTGAAGCGCTTTTTAAAGAGCCAAGCATGCTAGAAGCTGCTTTGCTGTACTTTAGTTTAGCTGTATTGACAGATCTTTTTGATGGTTATTTTGCTCGTCGATATGATTTGGTAACCCGTTGGGGAGCCTTTCTTGATCCAATAGCGGATAAATTTTTAGTGTTTGCAGCTTTTATTTCATTTTATTATAAGGGATTTATTCCTTTTTGGATGCTCATCGTTCTCCTCTTAAGAGACTTCGTTGTGACAATACTCCGCTTTAAACTTTTGTGCAATCGTGTTGAGTTTAAAACTTCACTTGTTGCTAAGAGCAAAACAGTAATGCAATTTATTACAATTTATTTTATTTTTATATATTCTTTTTT
>CAYMBP010000005.1:6926-11369 GCA_964388745.1 uncultured Pseudomonadota bacterium
GAAGCCAAATTACAGCCTCAAATAGCTTCACGATTTTTTATTTCAAAAGAAGAATATTCAACTTGGGTACCAATAATACATCAAATAATGACTATGTCGCTGTACGGTGCTGTTGGGTTAACCCTCTATTCTGGTATTGAGTATATTTGTCGATATGTTTTATGTACACCAACGTTGTGTACATTTTCTCATCATCATGAGCGCTAAGGGCATGAATCGTATGTTTTTTCGATTATGGAGTCTTTGTGCAACTTGTTTTTTTATGGGATATATACCGCTCTTGCCTGGCACGGCTGCTAGTCTTTTAACATCTATTCTGTTGTGGGTATGGCCGCTTTCGTTAGAAGCGTACATGCTTGCTCTTGGGGGGTTGTTTTTTGGTGGGTGGTATAGTTCTGCTATTTATACGGCAAAAAAAGGAGTTAGTGATCCTTCAGAAATTGTTATTGATGAAGTTGTAGGAATGATGGTTGCGTTAGCCTTTCTTCCCCACGATAAGTTGTTATATATAGGAGCGTTTTTATTATTTAGATTTTTTGATATTACAAAGTTATTTCCCGTTAATCGATGTGAGCGGTTATCTTGGGTAGGGTTGGCCGTAATGGCTGATGATGTGATGGCAGGTATTATGGCATGGTGTTGTATGATGACGTTCTATCTGCTTTCAAGGTAGGCGTCGGCGTAAGAAAGGGATTTTGATGTCTGTAAATAATCCTCAAGGTGATGATAAAAAAATTGTTCGTGTTCTACCTCTTCCTATTGAAAAAGAATTGAAAGCATCATTTCTTGATTACGCAATGTCTGTTATTGTCAGCCGTGCGTTGCCTGATGTTCGTGATGGATTAAAGCCGGTTCACCGACGCATTTTATATGCTATGTATAGGTTAGGATATTATCATGATAAGCCGTATCGTAAGTCTGCAAACGTAGTTGGGGACGTTATGGCTCACTATCATCCTCATGGTGATAATGCAATTTACCAAACCATGGTCGGGATGGTTCAAGATTTTGCTAAACGGTACCCGCTGCTTGATGGGCAGGGTAACTGGGGCTCTATTGATGGTGATAATGCTGCGGCAATGCGTTATACTGAAGTTAGAATGGCTCGTCTTGCGCGTGAGTTAATTACTGATCTTGATAAAGATACGGTTGGCTTTGTACCAAATTATGATGAGTCAATGACGGAGCCCATCTTGCTGCCAAGTAAAATTCCAAGCCTTTTGATTAATGGATCAAATGGGATTGCTGTTGGTATGGCTACTTCTATTCCTCCACATAATTTTACTGAAGTGATTGATGCCTGTAAGGCTCTTTTGATCACTCCAGACCTATCCGAAGAGTATTTATTTGCGCTTATTCCGGCACCTGATTTTCCAACAGGTGGTATTATTTGTGGTCGTTCTGGGGTTGTTAAAGCTTATAGAACTGGTCATGGTCATGTCATTGTTCGTGGTGTGGTTGAGATGATTGAAGATAAAAAGCAATCTACGCTGATTATTAAAGAATTGCCATATCAGGTAAATAAGGCTGACTTAATTACCAAGATTGCTGACTTAGTTAAAAATAAAGTGATTGAGGGAATTACCAATATTCGCGATGAGTCTGCAATGGCTGGTATTCGTGTTGTGATTGAGCTTCGTCGAGGTGAGATGCCATCGGTTATTCTTAATCAGCTATATAAACATACTAATTTGCAGACATCAATTTCTATTATTATGCTTGCGCTGTATCAAAATCGGCCAATGGTTTTTTCCTTGCGTGAAATGCTTGAGCATTTCTTGTTGCATCGTAAAGAAATTATTACACGAAGAACTGAGTATGACCTCGCTAAAAATAAGGCACGAGCACATATTGTGCATGGCTTAATTGTTGCAATTTCTCACATTGACGAAATGGTTGCGTTGATTAAACAGTCTGAGTCTGCTCAGATAGCTATTGAGCGCATGAATGCTCAATTTAACCTTTCTTATGAACAGGCCCGTGCAATTCTTGACATGAAGCTACAGCGATTTACAGGTCTTGAGCGTAATCGCTTGTATGAAGAAATTGAAGAGCTCAAGAAAATTATTGCTCAGCTTGAATTGATTTTGAGTGATGAAGTTGTTTTAAAAGATGAAATTATTAAAGAGCTTGATTATCTTAAAAAGACTTACGGCGATGAACGAAAAACACTTATTGAAGGATCCGTTGATAATATTTCTGATGCGGATTTAATTCCTGATGATGAGGTGGTTGTGACATTGACACGCAAGGGTTATATCAAGCGGGTTCCATTGGATACTTATAGTGTGCAGCATCGAGGAGGTAAGGGCAAAAAAGGCATTGCTGATTTAGAAGAGCATGACGATGTTATGCAAAATGCTTTTGTAGCAAAAAATCATGACGAGCTTTTATTTTTTACTAATTTAGGCAGAATCTATAGCAAGCAAGTATTCCAAATTCCTGAAGGGTCTCGAATTGCTAAGGGGCGTGCAATTGTTAACTTGCTAGAGCTTACTGAAGGTGAGCATGTTGTTCGCCTGTTGTGTACTCGTGATATGGAAAATAAGTTCTTGGTAATGGTAACCAAGCGTGGGGTTATAAAAAAGACCGATGCTATGGCTTTTTCTAAAATTCGGGTTACAGGAATTAAGGCTATTACACTTAATGAAGATGATGAGCTTGCATTTTGTAGTATTAGTTCCGGGAATGATTCAATTGTTATTGCAACAAAGCTTGGTCAGGGAATTCGCTTTAGCGAAAAAGAAGTTAGAGCTATGGGGCGGCAGGCTGCTGGTGTGCGTGGTATATCATTGCGTAAAAAAGATTCAGTTGTCGGACTTGAAGTGGTGCCAGAAGATACCGATTTATTATTTGCAACGTCTGAGGGATATGGTAAGCGTGTAAAAGCTGCAGATTTTAGAGTTGCTCATCGAGGAGGGCTTGGAGTTAGAACTATTCCAACTGGAGATCGCAATGGGCATGTGATTGGTATTGTTCGAGTTGATGATTCATCTCATATTCTGTTGATTGATACGAATGGAAAAATTATTCGTCTTTCTCCCCAAGAGGTAAGGACCATGGGGCGTCAAGCAAAAGGGGTTCGACTTGTTCGTGTTGATGATGATCAAGAATTACTTGCTATGGTAGCGTTTAGTGGAGAAGAGAATGAAGAATTAGCTGTTGTAGAAAGTCAAGAGGTCGGCACAGAAGCAAGAAGCAACGAAGACGTAATAGGTGCTGAAAATAATGAGTTTGAAACTGAAGAATAATGATGAGTGAAAACAAGCGAGTACTGGTGCATCTTTCATTGATAAAGGGGGTTGGACCAGCGGCGATTATTATATTATTAAAGTCACTGGTTGCCCGACAAGTTCAGGGAAGAGAATATTTTGATATACATGACGTATATGAATATTATGATAAAATTGCACTTTCTTGCTTATATTCATTTTCAATACATGATTTTAAAGTTTTAGGGATCTCTACAAGAATCGCTCAACTGCTTGTAGACGGGCTTGCCAATACGAAACTGTATGATGAAGAATGTGCGCGAGCATTACGTCATAGTGTACATATAATTACATTGTGTGAAGACTCGTATCCAGAATCTCTTCGGCATATAGCTCAGCCGCCCATTGTATTGTATGTACGAGGGGGAACTCTTCATGGCAAGCGCATGCTTGGCATTGTGGGTTCTCGTCAAGCAACACGTTATGGGGAGCAGTTTATTAAGAATGCTGTTCCTGTATTATTGAGCAATGGGTGGACTATTGTTAGTGGAGGGGCGCTAGGAATTGATACCATGGCTCATAAAGCATCGTTGCGTCATGGGCGTACTGTAGCGGTTCTTGGTTCAGGTTTACTCTCTTTTTATCCTAAAGAAAACACCCAACTTTTTGAACAAATTATAGAGCAGGGGGGAGCAATCGTCTCCCCCTTTCCTCTTATAACTTCGCCTGATCGCTGGAATTTTCCTGCTCGCAATAGAATTATTGCTGGTTTGAGTGAGGGGTGTTTGGTTGTTCAGGCTGCTGAAAAGAGTGGAGCTTTAATTACAGCTGATCATGCACTTGAAAATGGACGAACTGTTTTTGCGGTGCCAGGGTTAGTTGATGACCCTTTGAGTCGAGGATGCCATGCACTTATTAAGCAGGGTGCTGTTCTTGTTCAAACAGGACAAGATGTTTGTGACGCTTTTGGTCAAAAAGAGTCTAAATGTAATGAAGTAGGCCATAAAAATGCAGAAGAAAAAAAACAAGAGTTAGTTTTTTCAGACCCTCTGTTGTCGTTGATGAGTGGTGCTGTATCAATTGATGAACTTTGTGAGCGGACGGGGCTTGATGTGGCTCATCTTCAAAATAAATTATTTGAGTTGCAGCTTGATGGTAAGGTTGAGCAAAATTTTACTGGTATGTGGCAACGGGTATGAAGTCTAATACTGGAAAGAGCCATGCCTTCTGA
>CAYMBP010000005.1:11469-64458 GCA_964388745.1 uncultured Pseudomonadota bacterium
CTGGTATGTGGCAACGGGTATGAAGTCTAATACTGGAAAGAGCCATGCCTTCTGACATAAGTCAGCCAGGTCTAGGTTTAGCGAGTTTGCGACAATCGTTATTCAAGATGGTGATGGAAGTTGGTTATACGTCTGGTCCCAAGCTTGAATCATATTCTAACCATATTGGTCTTTATAGCCGATAATGTATCTTTATCTCAAGTTTCTTTTACTATGAAAGATATTGTAATGACAAAAGACTTTTTGTATCTTGGCTCACAGTCGCAAGGTCGACGAGATTTGTTGACTGCTGCTGGTATTGATTTTAAACTCCTTGAGCATACTAGTGATGAATCTTGTGACTTTTCACAACTTAATTTTAATGAAGGGGTGAAAGCAATTACCCGAGCAAAAATGGAGTCGTTATTACTTCCAATTCCTGCAGATGAAGAAAAAAATTATTGCTTTGTGGTCACAGCTGATACGCTAACATGTACGTCTGATACTGGTGAAATTCTTGGAAAACCAAAAGATAAGGTAGATGCACTTAAGATGTTAGAGCGAAAAGGACCAGTTGATGTAGCTACTGGATGTTGTGTAAGGCGGTATTTACGAGTTGATGATTCATGGCAAGTAGAGGTTGAGTATCTCTGGGCAAATATTACACAAATTGAGTTCTTTGTTCCGGAGGGTCACAGAGAGCACTACTTAGATGTTGTCCCTCAGGCGCTTTATTCATCAGGAGCAGGAATTGTTGAAGGGAAAGGGCTTTTGTATCTTAAGTCAATACAAGGATGTTTTGCATCAGTAACAGGCCTCCCTTTATATGAATTAAGAGAGGCCCTTGGAAAATGCGGATTTCAGTTTTTTTAATTGATAATTTCTTCTTCGCTTAAGCTCCAATTTTTAAGCATTTTCTTTAAAAAAAGCAGTTCAGCGTCGCGTCGTGATGCTGTATCTGGTTGTGTAGAATTAAGATTAAGGTTGCTTAGCTCTTTTCTTGTTTGTTGCATGCTTTGCCAAAGAGTAGCTCGATCAAGCTCTCCATCAAGTTTTTTAATCATGGGAAGAAGGTCTTGTTGTGATAAATCGCTATTTTCGTTAAGTTGTTGCAGCAAAGACTCTTCTAAATAAAGTAGAAAATCAGTAACTGTTGAATAAAGATGTTCAGCCATTTGATGCGGATCATCTTCATTGCCAACTTCAAGATTTTCAGTAAATCCATGCTCTATTGCTAATTTAACAAGGGCATTAATACTTTTTTTTTCATTTTTCATGAGCCAACTCATAAGACAAATAAGTTCAAACGAGAGAGATATGTTATTCATAAGGACTCCTCCCGGAATTTTTTAAGAAAAAACAAAAGATGTTTCAACAATTATGAATACGCCTATTATTTATCAGTATAGGCTATTTTGGTTGAAAAAACATTAAAAAGCTTTTTGTTTGCGTAATGATATGCTTTAAATCATAAAAGAATGATTTATTAGATAATAAACCAGTGTGAATATTTTAATTTGAAAATAAAAAACAATAGTAAATGCCCATGAAATATGGGAGATATCTCATGGGCATTCTATGTGTGGTTGTTGTCATAAATAATTAAGAGCCTTTGTATTAATATTAGATTGCTTTGCATCATAAAGGCTTCATCAGTTGTGCAAACGAGATGTTTTTTACTATAAAATTTTTTAAATGTTCTCTTATATATTAATAATGGGTCTTAATATATGAATTAATTCCGTTGTAAATTCCTTTGGCAAGGAGGTTTCGATAATCGGTGCGTTTTAGTTTATTTGCTTCTTCCTGATTGGTAATAAAACCAACTTCAACGAGTGCTGATGGAACAATATTTCGTAGTAAGGTGTGGTAATCATTTTGTTTAACGCCTCGGTCAATACATGAATAATTATGAAGTTTAATTTCATTGAGTGTTTTTTGTTGGATCTCTTGAGCAAGATGTGCAGAGTAGTTACAATTTTTTTCAAGAAGTTCTTGCAGGTGGCTTGCAGATGCAGCAGCTTTTTTTGAAAATGCCATAAATCCACCATTATCTTGAGGTGAAAAAATGTTCTCTTTGAGGTGATAAGTTTCGAGTCCTGACACTTGGGCGGCATTTTTTGCAGCGCCATTGGCGTGAATTGAAATAAAAAGGTCTGCTTTCATTTGGTCTGAAAATGATGAGCGCTCACCAAGTGAGAGTGTGAGGTCTTTGCTACGAGTAAGAAAGGTTTCATGTGCATCTTTTGCAAGAAGTGTGCGTAGTTGTTGGGCAATGTCAAGAGCTACATCTTTTTCTTTTAGATTAAAAGCGATGCATCCTGGATGTTTTCCTCCATGGCCAGGATCAATAACAATTTTTAATTTTTTATTATTTTTTTTGCTTATTGTAGGACTTGTTTGTACAAGGCTGTTGGCTGCGTATAAAATAATATTTTCTTGTTTTTTTAATTGTTGTAATTGCTCATTGGAAAAAATATCTAAGACAAGCCTGAATGGTTGTTCAAGTTTGGTCCATTTAATAATAAAATCATTATTTTTTTCACTAAGCTTTTTATGATCTGCAAAAACCATTGAGACATTTACTTGAGGAACAGAGCCTGTACGCTCTTCGAGTGAAAAACTATTTAAAATTCCTTTATCTTTAAGTTTATTAAATGTATTAATAACTTTTTCTTGTTTGAATTGCTTTAGATTCATGCCGGGAAATCCAATTTTAACTAATTGCTTTGACGTATCAACTTTTCTTTTGCAAAAAATTGGTCGAGAAAAATAAAACATTACTTGAGTAGAAAATCGTCCTTCGTGGAGCTCTATATTTCGTACTGAGTTAATAGGGTTAGCCATTTTTTGTGGCTGAGTAGATTTTTTTTCAGAAGAAGCTTCAAGATTTAGATATAGTGATACTGCAGCCATGATGAAAGCAGTAATCCAATAATTTTTCATAACGCCCCCCGCGTTTAGTTTGGTTAATTGCTCTGTCTACAAGATTACCGTACCAACTTAATTTACACATGGTCAATAATTTTTAAAAAAGATCATAAATAAGCTTTGGCAGAGAACAAATCAATTAACTCATTTTGTATCTCTTTTTTTGATAAGATAAAAAGGGGTAACTAGAATTATTTCATGGCTTTGGTATACTCTGGCTCGTAAAAACAACGTTTTAACTGATGCATGTGAAAGATATGAACATTCAACAAGACATTTTTCTTCAAGATAAGAATTGGTTTAAGACAGGTGGACCTGCAGCATGGTATGCCCAACCAGAGACAGAACGTGATATGCAAGAGCTTATTTCTTTTGCTGCTGCGTTGAAAAAAAATATTGTTGTTATAGGGCAAGGTGCAAATATTTTAATAAGTGATCAAGGTATTGATGCACTTGTAATTTGCCCAAATATTAATTATTTGTTTGTTAATGAAGATCAGAATAAAGTGACTGCTGGTGCAGGGGTAAGTATGGATGATCTCATTGTTTTTTGTCTTGAGAAAGGACTTCTGGGGTTAGAGGTTTTTTCAGGGATTCCAGGAAGCGTTGGTGGTGCTATTTTTATAAACTTGCATTATTTTTCAAGTTTGATTCAGCATTATTTAATTTCTGCTCGAGTAATTGAGCGAGTTACAGGTAAAATAATAGATGTTAGTACAGATTGGTTTGAGTTTGGATATAATCAGTCGCGACTTCACGATAGAAATTATTATCTGATTAGCGCTACTTTTTCGTTATCTCCTGCCTCACAAGAAGCTATTGCATATGCCCGTGGTCGTCGGGATGAAATCATTAATCATAGAAAGCGACGCTATCCTTTGGAAAGAACATGTGGAAGTTTTTTTAGAAACTTTTTTCCAAATGAAGTGGCAACTTGTGCTGGGCAGATTCCCCATGTTGCTTACTATCTAGATATTGTGGGAGTGCGACGACATGATGGAAGTGGTCAAGCAATGGTTTCATTTCAACATGCAAATATGATTGTTACTAAGCCAGGAGCGACTACTGCAGATATTATTACAGTAGCGCGATTAATGCAACGACAAGTATACGCTGAATTTGGCATTATACCTCAACCAGAGTGTCAACTATTAGGATTTTCTTCTTACCCTCTGTTAACAATTGATGAGGTTAGATCTCATCGCGAAGAATCATTGCACGGTATTCAGCCATAAATGTCATCATAAAATGAATACTATGTATAGAGGCTAGCGTCATAATTGCAGGCTCTTTTGCTTTAAATAAATGATTAAGATAAGCCACGCTGTAGTGTGTACATGTTGAACAAGTGCACCCTTTTTCAATTGGGCCAAGATCAGATGCATTTCCAGCTTGGGCAATCCGTCTATTTCCTTGCCGAGTAAATAAAAGTCCATGACGAGCTGCTTTTGTTGGATGAGCACTATCAAAGGTATCAATACCAAGTGGAATTGCTGCTTTAAGGGATGGAACATCTCCAATCCCAAGCAGATGCCGTGGGCGCTCTGATGGTAGATGAGGTGATAAATTAGTAAGCATAGAGATCATTTCTTCTCTGTTTTTTCCAACAGATCCTCCAATAGCCATGCCATCAAATGGGCGGGCAGACAAAAATTCACAGCTTTTTTTGCGTAGCTGCATATCAATGCCTCCATGAATAATGCCATATAAAAGCTGATTGTTTTTATTTTTAATATGTTCATCAAGTGAGCGCTGCTCCCAGCGATGTGTTCGATCGAATGAATTTTTTAATTTTTGATAAGAGGTGTGATATGGTGGAAGTTCATCAAAGGCAAGAATAATATCAGCCCCAATTTTTTTTTGTTCTTGAATAGAACGCTCTGCAGTTAAAATAATCTTTGTACCATCTCGATATGATCTGAAGGTTACACCTTCTTCATTAATCTTAAGAACAGAAGAGTTTATTCTCTTTTTTCCTTTGCTTTTTAACTCACATGCAACATTTCCATAGGCTAAGCTAAATACTTGAAAGCCTCCAGAGTCAGTAATTATTGGTTTGCTACGCTTGGAAAAAGCATGAATACCCCCAGCTTGTTTAATGAGGTCACCTCCTGGTTGAAGCATAAGATGATAGGTATTGCAAAACATAAGGTCAACACCAAGCTCTTGCGTCGTTACCATGTCAACTGCTTTGAGCGTGCCATTTGTGCCAACAGGTACAAAATTAGGGGTGTCTATTATGCCATGAGGGGTGATAATCTGCCCAACGCGTGCACGTGATTTTTTTGACTGATGAATGACTTTAAAGCCAGGTTTTGGCGTCATATGTTAAACCTCTTTTGAAGTGTTTTAATGGAGTAAGAGAGAGCTGTGCAAGGACTAATAAGTGCAATAGTGAGTATTTTAATCATGAAGCTGACTATGATGACGGGAATAATATGTTCAACAACACCATATAGTCCAAGTATACTAAAAAGAATAGTATCAAAAAGCTGAGAAATGCTCATTGATGCTGCACTGCGTAAAAATGCAGCTCTTTGGGGGATAACTTGCTTAAAAAAAGCATAGAGATAAGCATCAAACGCCTGACTTAAAATATAAACAAAAATTGAAGCAATCGTAATACGAGGCATTAGCGATAAAATTGCTGAGTAATGGCTATCCATGGTGTCAAAGCTATTTGGAAGATAGCAAAGGTGCAGTTGTGAAAAAATAACGTATACTATCGCTAAGAAAAAGTTTAGAAAAATTGCTTTTTTAGTAATTTTTATACCAAAGTGCTCTTGTAAAAGATTGAGGCCAAAAATAACGCCAATTGTAAAAGCGTCACATGCGGTTACATCAAGAGAGAAAAGAGAAATTTGCTTAGCAATAAAAAGGTTAGACAAAATGCCTTGCAAGGCAATTGTTGCGACTAATGCTTCTTTTCCGAGAGCAAGAGCCATAAGTTGTGATCCAATAGTAAAAAAAACTTGGCCCAAAAAAAGTAATTCATTCATAATATATGGTACCTCAAACGAGAAATGTGGCGATTATCTTTTATTGAAAAGACAAGCAAATAATGTACTATTAACCTCATTATAAGGCTATCATGAACAAAAGCATTTATCAATTAATAGTTTCAATGAGTAAATACTGTACGATTCCAAATATGCTTACATTTGTACGCTTATTACTGACTCCATTTATTATAAATTACCTTTTTCAGGCTATGTGGCTTCATGCTTTTGGGCTATTCATTATTGCTGGAATGACTGATTTTTTAGATGGCTATATTGCCCGTCTTACTTTAACTCAGACAGATTTAGGAAGAGTATGTGATCCGCTTGCGGATAAAATATTAATTATTGGAGTTATCGGAGCGTTAGCTTTTGGCGCATATGACCTTCTAAAGGAACAGGCCTGGCTTTTTTGGTTTCTTATAAGCAAAGAGCTCTTGATTATTGCAGGAGGAATTATGCTTTTTTTACAGGGAAAATTGAGCAAAATTCGTCCTCACATAAGTGGAAAAATTGCAATGTCGACTCAACTGCTTGTTATTTTACTGCTTTTTTTGGTAATTATGCTTGATCAGGTCTCAATCAGGCTCCTTAATTTTTTTTCTGTAGTTATTGTCGCAGTCAATATAATAGCCTTATTTTTTTATATTAAGTCTTTTCGGAAAAATTTTGCTTGTAAATGAAGCGCTCCACCTTTATTGCCAAATTGAAATGCGTTGATGTTTTTTATTTATATAGATACAATTGTATTTGATTTTTTATTGCTATAAACTCATCTTTATGACTAGGTGTAAGTTGCAATATTTGTTTTTAGAAATAACGTAATTAATGTATGTGAAAGTTTTTGCAATGTTTATCTTTCATGTGATTTTTTGCTATTTTTAACAAAAAGTGTAAATGTCTATTAATTTTCTTGTTAACACTTGCAAATAGATATTTAAGATTTATTCACCTGGATTAAGATTGATCAGATTGTAAGCTTATTATTCTTATAAAATATAAGGAAATTATAATGTTCAAATTGCTACCGAAAAGTTGGGGTTTAATCCTTGCTGCTGCTTGTTGTAGCCTTTTTTCTCAAGGAAATGCCCTTTCAAAATACGAAGAAATTGATACAGTGATTAGTGACCTAAAGTCTCAAGGTTATACTGAGGCTGAAATTGCTCAAGACATTGTAGAGGCATTACAAGCTAAAAATAATGTAAAAAGTAAATCATATGGGGAGAGCTTTAAGGCTTTTGTAAGAAAATATAAAAAGCCTATTATCCTTGGCGGAGTTGTTCTTTCTGCAGGGGCAATTTATTGTCTTTGGAAGAAAAAGAAAGCAGCCTCAGTCGTAGGCGGTGAGCAGCCGTTAGTTCCCTCTCAGCCATCACTAAAAATGGGTGGACGTGAGCAGTCTTCTCGTGCAGAAGTACCTCTTTTGACTCATGATCCAACGGTTGAAGTTGGGACTTGTGTTTCTGGCTCTATTCCATTTTCTTTTTTTTCAGAAGAAGTAAATCAACCTTCGACTGAAACAGAATTGACTCAGAATATGATTCAAAATTTTCTTGATCTTGCGCAGCAAGCTGATGCTCAAGATGCTTCTTCTGATGCGCAGCAAAATGCTGAAGATTGTACAGCATTAGTCGTAAGCGCTGGCCAGGCATTAGCTTCCACTCAGCCATCACTAGAAATGGATGGATGTGAGCAGTCTTCTCGTGCAGAAGTACCTCTTTTGACTCATGATCCAACGGTTGAAGTTGGGACTTGTGTTTCTGGCTCTATTCCATTTTCTTTTTTTTCAGAAGAAGCAAATCAACCTTCGACTGAAACAGAATTGACTCAGAGTATGATTCAAAATTTTCTTGACCTTGCGCAGCAAGCTGATGCTCAAGATGCTTCTTCTGATGCACAATCTTCTACATCAAATGACTCTGAAGTTAGAAAAAGCTCTCGCCTTGAGAACAAAGAGCCTGTTGATTACTCTTTGTTTCTTTAGTTATTAAGGGCGGTTTTCTGGGTTAAATATAATATCTTCCTTTTTTTATAGGAGCTATTCGGTAAGCAGATATCGCATTTTAATTTATATGATAATCAGCGCCTTTTGTACAAAAGGCGCTGATTGTTTATAAAGGAACAGGGCATTGCTACTAAATAAAATATTTTTAATGAGGTGCCACCTTTCTAAGAAGATCACCCTCATGGTTTTAGCGACGGCAGAAATGAATGCAGAAAATAATAGTGCTTAGCTGTAGAGGCCAAAATGACTTCTATATTTGTGCACTATTAAGCTTGTCAGAAAAGGTTAACCTTTACGTGAAAGTCGGCTTTTATTAATAGCTTGTGGCGTATTGATTTGTACTGCAACCTGTCTATACGTGATTATAGTTTGTTGGCTGGCCAATAATTGAGAACTCTTGACATTTATGCTTAAGAAGGAGAAAGTAATGTGCGAATTTACAGTTTGCTTTGTAGGTGATATAGCTAAGTTCACTTAATTTGGCACGGTCTGTTTTCTCAAAATCGTCGGCCCAAAAATTAACTAAATGAATGATAGAGAGCCGCAATACTTGTACAAGCAAAGTGTTTTTATTAAACCTATGATAGTTGTTTGTTGATATGCATTATTTTTTCTGAAGCCACACTTTTTGGTTTAAAAGAGTAAGACTTAAGGCAGAGAGATTTATCTTATTACACTTATGCAATTTTAAATTTCTAATCGAGCAAATGTTGCATTTTTTATAAAGTTGATCATACTTAATTTCGTTAGCAAGATGTCTCTCTTTGAAAACATTGTAAAAAAGCTGCGTCAAAAAATTATTAGTTTTTTGGTGTAGTTATGATAAAAATGTGTTGGTTGGTAATTGTTTGGTTTTTTGTTCATTTTGAACGAAGGAGTTTTTCTCATGATAAAAAAACTTTTATTGGTTTCTACCCTTTTCGCTGCAACAGCTGTTAATGCACAAGATGTTAAAAACATTGAAATTAAAGATGAAAATCAAGAACTTGCACAACTTGCTGCTGTTGCAAAAGCTAATGGCATGACTGAGCAAGAAGTTGCTGAACTTGTTTGTAATGAAGTTATTGCAGCTAACAGTGGAAGCTACCTTGATAGAGCGACAACCTGGGTTAAAAACAATCCTGGTAAAACAGTTGCGATAACTGTTGCAGGTGTAGGAGTTGTTGTTCTCTTTTTGAAGAGAGATGTTGTAAAAGCTAAAGCTAAATCTTTGTGGAATAAAGGCAAAAAAAAGCTTAATTCTGGTGATTAATTCTTCTTAAATGACAGAAGATTAAATCGTTAATCCACTTGATCTAGGTCTTAAAGGTAATTGATGTCAAAACAGGGGCCTCATTGCAAGGTTCCTGTTTTAGAAACTCAAGAGTACTGTTAGGCCAGCCAACATAAAATTAAAAAGAGAGGATAAAATATCCTCTCTTTTTTTTATGTTTATTTTTTTTCTTAGAAGAACTTGCAAAAATTTTATTCTTGATGAAAACTACTTTTCAGCTTCTTATGATATGCGTTAAGTGCTTTATTTATTTTGATGCATGAAAGGTTTAGTTCATGATAATATTATTTTTTAGTTTGTTTTTAATATCTATGCTTTCTGCTGGCAATGATTTTGTAATTAAGAAAAAAGAGGGAAAGCGTTTGTCGGTGACGGCACTCAAAGAAAGTTTAGGTGCTTCTTCGCGAGATGCATTGTATAGTGCTACTACAACATTACGGCGTATTGGAGCTTTACAAGTGCGTGTAAGTGAGCAACTTGAAAGTGGAAGCAAGAAAAAAGGTGATGAAAATTCAATAAAAATTAAATCATTGCAGGCGGTGACATTTCACTTAGGTAAAGCAACTGACTGTCTAGCTTCGCTGTATGATCGTTTTTCTAGCATTATAGAGCAGTTGCTTAATAATGAAAAAAATTTTAAGAAAGCAAAACGATTGGATTTAGAACGGGCATGCTCTTGTGTTGGTAATATTAATCAAAAGCTTACATTATGTTTTAAAGAGGCTTGTATTGTTGAAGATATCGATGTCTATATTCAAAAAGAACATCGTGAATTGAAAAGCGCATTGGCTTTGTTAGATAATATAGATTGCTTGTCCCGTGAAAAAGCGTAAAAAAATATTTATTCTTGCAGGAGAAGCATCCGGAGATGCTTTAGCTGGGTGGTATGTTGACTCTCTTTATGCAAAAAATAATCGAATAGAAATTCAAGGTATTGGTGGAAAAGCCCTTGAAAAAAAAGGAGTTAGTCTTTATAAGCGTCTTGATGAGTTAAATGTGACAGGCGTCGTTGAAATTATTCGTCATATTCCTCGTCTACTTTCTATAATGAATCAACTTATTGACTATTTGATTAATGCGAAATTTGATGAGTTGGTTGTTATTGATTTTCCTGGCTTTAATTTGGCTCTTATCAAGAGGCTTAAAAAGAGAACTCCTCAAATTTTGATTACATATCTTTCTCCTCCGCAACTTTGGTGTTGGGGGGGCTGGCGGATTCATAAGCTAAAGCGATATACTGATCGAATTATTGTTTTATATCCATTCGAAAAAAAATGGTATGGAGAGCGGGGGGTTGTTGTTGAATGGTTAGCAACGCCAGTGTATGAACAATTAAAACCATACATAAAAAAATCTTATGATAAAAAAAATATGATTGCGGTTGTTCCTGGCTCTAGAGCATCAGAAGTTGAGCGCTTTATGCCTTTATTTGCACGAGTTATAAAAGATCTTGCTCATTCTTATAGTGAATTGCAATTTGTTATTCCTTGCGCAACAACATTTTCTCTAAAAGAGATGAAGCAGCTTGCTTGTCAGGCTGGTCTAGAGCAAATGCTTCATCGTATTTGCTTTGTTCAAGATGATGAAAAAAAATATCAGTTGCTTGCGCAATGCTGTTGTGCATTGACTAAGCCTGGAACTGTTTCGCTTGAGTTAGCCTTGCTTAATGTTCCTGGAGTTATTGCATTTAAGATATCTTGGCTTACTTATTTTATTGCGAGGCCGTTTGTGCGAGTCTCTTTCATGGGATTGCCTAATCTCTTTTTGGGTAAAGAGATTTACAAAGAGTTTATTCAAAATGAGTGTGACAATATTCGGCTTGCACAAGCAATGGAAAAGCTTTATGCTTCCTTTAGGGCCAACACCGTTTTTTATCAAAAAATTAGTGCACAGTTAAAAGAAGTTGTTTCTTTATTTCAAGAAGCAAAATAAGAAAGTTTGTGAAGGTCTGTACAATTACTCATTCATCCAGTTAATGAAAGGTTGCTCCTATGGCAAGTTACAATCGAGTTATTATGATCGGCAATTTAACTAAAGATCCAGAGTATAATAAGATTTCTTCTGGGCAAGCTGTATGTCGTTTTAGTTTAGCTTCAAATAGACAGTTTAAAAATAAGGCAACAGGGGCGATGGTTCAAGAAGTATGCTTTGTTGATGTTGATGTTTGGGGAACTCAAGCAGAACATTGCAATAAATATCTTCAAAAGGGGCGCGCGGCGCTTGTTGAGGGTCGTTTAAAATTTGATAGCTGGCAAGATAATGAAGGAGCTCGTCGAAGCAAGCATTCAATTGTTGCTGATCGAGTAACGTTCTTATCTGCAAATATGCAACAGCAGGCTTCTGGTGAAGAAGGGCTTGGAATGGAATCATCAGAGTTGAGTGCTATGACATCAGCACCAAAGGCATCTAATAAGAAGCCTGAAAGTTCTTCTTCTGGAGAGCTTGATTTTAAAGATGAGGCACCATTTGATGAAGACCTTCCTTTTTAAGGAATAAACATTAAGTGTTAGATGATTTTAAAAGGTTTGTGGGGAGGAGTAATGAAGCGTTTTATTTTTCAGGTGCTTGTTGTGAGTGGAGCTTTTTGTATTGGGCTATTAAACAAGCAAAAGCTGATAGCGTTTGATATTCCTGTCCGTTACCATGCTCCAGCATTTCAAGGAACCCCTATTCAAACAGCTGATGACTGGGCTCTTAATTTTTCTTTTCGTTATCGTTTTGGGAGTACTCGTCGTTCAGAAAATAGGCAAAGTCAAAGAGTTGAGCTCTTTGATGATCATGGTCCATTTAATATTGTAGCTTTAGGTGTAAATGTTAGAGGTGATTCGTCATCTTTGGTTAGAAAGTATTGGCCAGATTCAACAAAACTCTTCAAGGAAAAAGAAGAAAGCCTCTTTGGAGACTTTGCTTGCAATAAAAAATGTGCTGGAGTTCTGGAGCTTTTGGGAAAATATAAAGTACATGCCTTTGATTTCATTTGGCGACAAAATCTTTTATGGGGAGTGTTCGCCCATTTTTATGTTCCAGTTAAAGACGTTGAGCTTGGCTCCATCTGTTATCGGTATTGTGCTTCAACACCTGATCAAAAAAGTGCAGATGTTGAAGAATTTATTAAAGATGATCTCGATAATCTTTTACCTGAGCATGGCCTAAAGCCTCTTGGTACTCCATTTAAAAAAACAGGGTTTGCAGATCCTGTTTTTTCTTTTGGGTGGCAGGGGCAAACAAATGTCCAGCTAGGAATTATTGATGAGCTTAAGGGAATGCTCATGTGTGGGATACTTTTTCCTTGGGCTGCGGCACGAAAAAAAGATCATGTTTTTTCCTTGCCAATGGGACAGAATCATCATTGGGGGATTAATGCTCGTATTCACGTTGAAGGAGGTTTTTACTCTTTATTTCGTGTTGGGGCAAGTCTTGGTATACTCTCCTTGCTGAATCGTACAACGAGCATGCGTCTTAAGACTGATAAGCGACAAAATGGATGGATTATGTTAGAGCAGGCACTTGCGAACGAAGATGCAGGAGCAATATGGGATATTTCGACATATGTAGCTATTGAGCCAAAGTGGCATGGTTTATATGGGCTCGCAGGGTTTTCTTTTACCCGTCAAGAATCAAATCATATTCATGTACGAGACACGTGCTTTTTAAAGTCAGAGCGTGATGCTTCAATTGTGCAAGCTGAAAATCCTAATAATTTATGCGCGATTTTATCAGTTGATGATGTTGTCAATTCAGATAATCGACTAAGAGATTGGGAGATGTATGTACTTCATATTCATTGTGGATATGATATGAAGCAAGATCTAAAGATAAATTGTGCGCCAAAGTTTGTTTTTCATTATGATTATCCCTTCATTGGAAAACATACGTTCATGACTAGTATGTTTGGTGGGAGCATTGGCCTTTTTTGTACTCTTGATTTTTAAGCTATCAAACTCTTATGTTTATTTAAAATAAGGTATGAGCTCTTGCAAATTTTAAAAGCAAAGCATTTCTTCTCTTGTATTGTCTGTTTGATCAGCAGGCTTTCTTTGTGCATAAAGTTATTTCACTTTGGAGTATAATATTAAAGCGGTAAGACTTTTATCAGGACTCTTGCCGTTTTAGTGCCTGGATATAGCAAATAACAATCAAGCTTGCATAAAGTATTGGGGGTATCATCGGCTCGACCCGAATTTGTCGTTTTGCGTGACATGCTGTATCCTGTAGGTGGTTAATTGGGGGTAGTAATCATTATATTTTTCTTTTTGAATTAATCGGTTAAGTAATCAAAAACGAATAGAAGGCGAAATTGTATGAATTCCATTGTCGTATTGAAAAAAGAAGTTCAGCAAATTATTGCTGCAAAATTTTCCAAAGAGCTTCTTCAAGATATTTCGTGTGATTTGACGATTAATTTTGATCAAGGAAAGTCATTTGGGGACTTAAGTTGTCCTGTTGCAATGCAACTTGCGCGTAAAGTTAAGCAACCACCTCGCGAAGTAGCAACTGTTATTAAAGATGCATTATTGTGTAAAAGTAATGCTGCTTTAGCCGGGGCCATTAAAGATGTTGAAATAGCTGGTCCAGGATTTGTAAATATTACCTTACAACCCTCTGCCTGGGCCCTAGTTGCATCTGAAGTAATGAGTAAAAAAACAGCATTTTATGCATTGCCAGAAGCTGACCGAAAAAAGATATTAATTGAATTTGTTAGTGTTAATCCAACAGGCCCAATGCACCACGGACATGCTCGAGGTGCAATTGTTGGAGATGTTCTTTCTCGCGTTGCTGATTTTTTGGGGCATGATGTTACTAAAGAATATTATATTAATGATGCAGGCAATCAGATTGTAATATTAGGGCGGTCCTTTCAGGCTCGATGCAAGCAAGTTCTTGGGTATGATGAGCCTCTTCCTGATGGTGGGTATGCTGGTGAATATTTGCTTGACTTAGCAGAGCAGTGTGTAAATGAGTTTGGGAGCGATTTGCTTAATAAAGAAGAATCATTTTTTGCACGTTATGCAAAAGATCATATGTTACAAATCATTAAGCATGATCTTGATGTCTATGGCATAAGTTTTGATCGCTGGTTTTCAGAAAAGTCATTACATCAAAATGGTGAAGTCGATGAGTCACTTCTTATGCTGAACTCAAAAGGATTTGTTTATGAGTCTGAAGGTGCATTGTGGTTTAAGTCAACAGAATTTGGTGATGATAAAGATCGTGTGCTTCGCAAAAAAGATGGTGAAGTAACTTATATTGCTCCAGATATTGCCTACCATAAAAATAAATTTGACCGAGGTTATGATCGTTTAATTAATGTTTTTGGGCAAGATCATCATGGCTATGTTAAGCGTCTTAAGGCAACACTTTCTGCTCTTGGGTATGATGAAAAAAAACTTCATGTAATTTTAGTTCAGCTTGTGACGTTTAAAGAGAGTGAAGTAACGCTCAAAATGTCAAAACGTGCTGGTAAATTTGTATCACTTCAAGATGTTGTTGAATTCTTGGGTTCAGATGTTGCTCGATTTTTTTATTTAAATCGAAAGCCAGAAGCTCACCTTGATTTTGACTTACAAGTAGCGGTTAAGACAACTGATGAGAATCCTGTATTTTATATCCAGTACGCTTATGTTCGAACAAAAAGTGTTTTAAATAAAGCAAGAGAAGAAAAAGAACTTGCATCATTTATTGCTCAAATTGGCAAAGCTGGTGCAGAAAGGTTGCTGTATGATACGCTGAGTACGCAGATGACTGAAGCAGAAATTACACTTATTAAAAAAATTGTCTCATTAAGTGATATTGCGCGTAGCGTTGTTGATAGTCATCAAACTCATGTAATTGCTTATTATGCCTGGGAGCTTGCAAATCATTTTCACGGATATTATGCTCAACAACGAGTTATTGATCCGGGCAACAAAGAAGCAACTCGAGCACGGTTATGCATTGTCGCTCTTGTCCGTCAATCTCTTGAGCTTTGCTTAGATCTACTTGGTTTGAGTAAGCCAGAATCAATGTAAAAAAGGTTAATTTGATGAATATTGAAAAAATTAAGAATTTTAAACTCCAAGACTTTACGCCAAATCGTATTCGCAATTTTTCGATTATCGCCCATATTGATCATGGAAAATCAACTCTTGCTGATCGGCTTTTAGAGGTTACAGAAACAATCTCTTCTCGGCATAAAAATGAACAGGTACTTGATACACTCAAAGTTGAGCGTGAGAGGGGTATAACTGTTAAGGCACAGACAGCATCACTTTTTTACGAGTATAATGGAGAAATATATCTTCTTAATTTAATTGACACCCCTGGTCATGTTGACTTTAGTTATGAGGTATCTCGCTCACTATATGCTTGTCAAGGAGCGTTGCTTGTTGTTGATGCAGCTCAAGGGGTACAAGCGCAAACTATGGCAAATTTTTATCTTGCCTTTGAGCAAGATCTTTCAATTATTCCGGTGCTCAATAAAATTGATATGGCTAATGCTGATATTGACCGTGTTTCAGGGGAGCTTAAAACAGCTTTTGATATGTTACCAGAGGATATCATACCTATTTCAGCAAAAACAGGTCTTGGTATTGATAAGCTCTTTCCTGCAATTATTGAGCAAGTTGCGCCTCCAAAAGGTGATGCTAATGAGCTTTTTAAGGGGTTGCTTTTTGATTCATGGTTTGATGAGTATCGAGGGGTTATCTGCCTTTTTGAAATTATTGATGGGTCGCTTAAAAAAGGTGATGTTGTTGTGTCTGCTCATACTGATGAACAATATGAAATACTTGAAATTGGTCTTATGTATCCAGGGCCACATCCAACGGGGCAGCTTTTTACTGGTCAGGTAGGGTATGTAATTACTGGAATGAGAACTGTTCGAGAAGCCCGTGTTGGCGATACTTTTTATCAAAAAGGAAAACCTGTTAAGGCATTGCCAGGCTTTAAGCCTGCGAAATCAATGGTGTTTGCTGGAATTTATCCCGTTGATACTTCTGATTTTGAATTTGTACGTGATGCGATTGAAAAATTGACCATTAATGATCCAAGTGTTCATGTTGAGAAGGAGAGCTCTGTTGCTTTAGGACTTGGGTTTCGTTGTGGATTTTTAGGCCTTTTGCATATGGATGTATTCAAACAGCGTCTTGAAGATGAATATAATGTAGCTATTATTGCTACTTCACCATCGGTATTGTATAAGATATTGTTGACTAACGGGGAAGAAGTAATTGTTGAAAACCCATCAAATTTTCCTGATCAGGCAACAATCGATGCTGTACTTGAGCCCATGATTAATGCGACAATGATTACGCCCAAAGAGTATCTTGGTAATTTATTGCGTCTTTGTCAAGAGAGGCGTGGGGAGCAAAAAGAAATGACTTATTTAGATGAAAGTCGCCTTATTTTGCGCTATAAAATGCCGCTTAATGAGATTGTTTCAGACTTTTATGATAAGCTTAAATCATTGAGTGCAGGCTACGCAAGTTTTGATTATGAAGAAGCAGGATATGAAGAGGCTGATTTGGTAAAAATGAATGTTTTACTTAATGGCAAGCCTGTTGATGCTCTTTCTATTATTGTACATAAAGATAAGGCTTTTTATATAGGGCGTCAATTGACACAAAAACTTAAGTCCGTTATTCATAAGCAAATGTTTGAGGTTGCTATTCAAGCGGCAGTTGGAGCTAAAGTTATTGCTCGAGAGACAGTTTCTGCATTGCGTAAAAATGTTACTGCAAAGTGTTATGGTGGTGATATTACTCGAAAACGAAAATTGCTTGAAAAGCAAAAAGAGGGGAAAAAGAAATTGAAGCAGGTCGGAAATGTTGAGCTTCCGCAAGAAGCATTCTTGACTGTATTAAAGAATGACTAGCATGAGGGTATGAGGATGAAACGTAAAAAAGGTTTTTATTCAATATCAGTAGTTGCAAAAATGTTTTCGGTGCATCAGCAGACAGTGCGCATGTATGAAAAAGAGGGGCTTATTTCTCCAAAGCGATCAGAGGGAAATACTCGTCTTTTTTCAGAAGAAGACGTTGATCGCCTTGAAGAGATTATTAATTTAACTCATAAAATGGGAGTTAATCTTGCAGGGGTTGAGATTATTCTTAAGCTTCAGAAAAAAATTAAGCGTATGCAAGATGAAATGAATGCACTCTTTTCAAAGTTTCAGGATCAGCTTGACGAAGAATCAAATAGCTATAAAGATGATTTAAAATTGCGAGTTGGGCGTCTTGCTCAGATGAAAAAAGAGTCACCTCTTTTAGAGGAAAAAAAGACTTTTGATAACCGAGAAGAAGAGGTCCTTTGCAATGATATAGATAATGAATCAACTGATGAGCTTTCAGACTGGGAAATTGAGTATGACCGTGACGATAAGTAGAAGGAATATATTATGATGTGGAATCAGCTTAAAACTGTGATATTGCTCGGTTCATTAACTGGGTTGTTATTTTTACTCGGGCATTTTTTAGGTGGTATGAATGGGGTTGTTATAGCTTTTACATTTTCATTGCTTATGAATATTGGAGCCTACTTTTTTTCAGATAAATTGGTATTACGAATGTATCGTGCTCAAAAGCTTGATCGTGAGAAATATTCACATATTTATGCCATGGTTGAAGAGCTGTGTCTTAAGGCAGCTTTGCCAATGCCAAAGTTATGGTATGTTGCTACCTCAATGCCTAATGCCTTTGCTACGGGAAGAAACCCAAAAAATGCTTCTGTTGCAGTGACACAAGGAATTTTAAATTTGCTTGAAGAGCATGAGCTGCGAGGAGTTTTAGCTCATGAAATTTCTCATATTAAAAATCGTGATATTTTAGTAAGTACTATTGCAGCAGTGATGGCCTCAGCTATTGCTCATATTGCTTATATGCTTAGATGGACTGCTATTTTAGGTGGTGGTAATAGATCAAATGATCGAGGAAATGGCGCACTTGGTGCTATCGGTCTTATTTTACTTGCTGTTCTTATGCCTCTTGCGGCAACATTGATTCAGTTAAGTATTTCTCGTTCAAGAGAATATTTAGCTGATGAGTCTGGTGCTGATTATTCTGATGACCCTCTTGCATTAGCTTCTGCTCTTGAAAAAATTGAGTATGGAGTTAAAGCTGATCATTTAAATCCTGAGTCTGCAGCGCATACAAGTACGGCTGGATTGTTTATTATGCATCCCTTTTCGGGCGGAGGATTAACATCTCTTTTTTCAACACACCCACCAACAAAAAAAAGAGTTGCGCGGTTGAGAAAAATGGCCACCTAGAGGGGATTTTCGGTGAAGTTTTTCTGTGTTTGAAATAATAAATATATCTAAAAATATAAAAAAACACATTTCTTGTTTGCAAGTTGCTGGAGAATATGGTACTATTTGCTTGATTTCGTGAGGTATTTGCGAATCGCTCATTGAAAAAAATCTTGAAAAGTTTTTGAAAAAATTAGCTCTAAGCCGAGGTGGCGAAATTGGTAGACGCACTGCTTTAAGGGGGCAGCGGGAGAAATCCCATAGGGGTTCGAGTCCCCTCCTCGGCACCATCCGTCTCCGCTAATTTTGCGAAAGCAAAATTTAGCTACGACGTGATTTTAATCACTGAGTAGCGTACATAATTTGTCTTGTACTCAAGTGTAGTTGTATTGTTAGGAGAAAAGAGTTTTTTAAGGAGTTTATATGAATGCTCAGTCTCGTTTAGTTCAGTTTTTGACAGCGCCATTTTTTGGTTGGTGTGCATTGCTCGTGATTGGCACGTCCTTTATGGTCTCCTTTGATAAAAAAAAGCTTAAAGAAATTCCTTCAGATGCAACAATCATGCAGACAGTTAATGGGTATTTTGGTGCCATGAAGTTTTCTCAAATTAAAAAGGGAATTGATCTTGAAGGTGGAACCTACCTTGTTCTTGGTGTTGAAATTGAAAAAGCGATTGAAAATCGTTTAGTGATAGAAAGCAAGGCGCTTGATGATTTGTTTAGCAAGAGTGATGAGCGAACGCTTAAGCCGGTTAAAAAAACAGTCACAGGTCGTGTCTTGACCGTTGAGTTTGAAACAGAAGCTTCGGCTCGTTCATGTGTTAATCTGCTTAAAGAGCAGCGTGGACATGTTTTTAAGTCAACCTCAGTTGATAACGTTGTTTCTATAAATTTACTTGCCGATGTTGAGCAAAATATTCGTGTTAATGCGGTTGATCAGGCTGTTAATGTCATGTCTAATCGTCTTTCAGGATATGGCGTTGGAGGTATTGCTGTTCAGCAGCATGGTGAGCGGCAAGTTGTTGTTCAATTGCCTGGTGTTGATGATCCTGACCGTGTTAAATCTATTTTAAGTAAAACTGCAAATCTTGAATTGAAAATTGTTGAAGAATCATCTGGTTCAAAAGAGACTCTGCTTGATAAATTTGATGGAGAGCTTCCTTCTGATAAAGTGATCATTCCTGGTAAAAAAGAAAAAGATGGAAGTGGGTATCGTGAATGGTATTTGGTTTCAGCTTTTGCCGATTTAACGGGTGACCACATTACTCATGCTGAAGTATCTCGTGATAAATTTAATAAGCCACAAGTAACTTTCAAACTTGATGCACCAGGATCTCGTGAGTTTGCAGAAATTACCGGCAGAAATGTTGGTCGTTTACTCGGTGTTGTGATTGATGATGTTATGTACACAGCTGCGCGTATTTCAGAAGAAATTTCTGGTGGGAATGTGAGTATTACCGGAAGCTTTACATTTCAAGAGTCAAAAGATCTTTCAATTGTATTGAGATCGGGTGCGCTGGCTGCACCATTAAAATTTGAGCAAGAGAGTCGAGTAGGAGCTTCACTTGGGCAAGATTCAATTAACCGAGGGATGATTTCATGTTTGGTTGCTCTGCTGTTTTTATGCATTTTTAGTATCTTTTATTACAAAGTTCCTGGTTTTTTCGCGGTGCTTGCATTGTTATATAATCTTTTCTTAATTATGTTGTTTTTGAGTTATTTTAAAGCAACATTAACATTGCCTGGTATTGCGGGTATGGTATTAACAATTGGTATGGCAATTGATTCTTCAATTTTAATTTATGAAAATATTAAAGAGTATTTACTCGCTGGTGAGCCATTAAGAAATGCAATACAGAAGGGTTTTGGTGGGGTGATGATGGTTATTTTTGATTCAAACTTAACCACCTTTTTGACTGGATTTATCTTGTATCAATTTGGAGGTCCAGCAATTAAGGGTTTTGCAGTAACGCTTATGGCTGGTATTGTTGCAACCTTGCTTGCAGGTGTTATGTTTTTACGCTCTTTGTTTACCTTTTCTCTTGAAGTGCTTGGTACACGAGACATTAAGTTTTAATTCAGTAATTATTTAGATGAAGTGGCGACGTAGCTCAGTTGGTCAGAGCGGCGGAATCATAATCCGTAGGTCCAGGGTTCGAGTCCCTGCGTCGCTACCACTTTTCTTTTCAATTTATCTTACTATATATTTATCTTACACCTCTGGTGTTGGGGAGGGTCTGGGTGAGTTTATATTATGATCTTTTTTTTAGTGGCATTTTTGCATATTTGATTGGGGCAATTCCAACAGGATATATTATTGCTCGATTATTTGCCAATATTGATATAACTTGTCATGGGTCGGGAAATATTGGTGCAAGCAATAGTGCACGTCTTCTTGGAAAGCCTTGCTTTTTTTTAGTACTGCTTTTTGATGCAGGTAAAGCATTTGGAACCTATTGGCTTTTTTCAAATTGGTTTACAGATTCAAATTTTTTCTTTTACGCCTTTGTTGGTGCTTGTTTACTGGTTGGTAATGCCTACTCCTGCTTTATCGGTTTTAAAGGGGGGAAGGGGGTTGCAACAGCTCTTGGTATTGTTGCCTATTTATTTCCATTTTGGATAGCAGTTCTTTTCGCGGCTATCTGGGCAATTGTTTTTATTGTAACACGCAAAGCTGCATGGGCTTCTATGCTTTCGCTCACGGGTGCGATTATCTTTATTTTCACTCGTCTGTTTGTGGTATATCATGTTAATGAGCGAACGCTCGGGTTGAGTGCGTTTATTTTATTTTTGTATTTTTTTGTCTTATTTCGTCATAAAAAAGATATTGCCAATCTCATTGCTGGAAAGCTCTAGCTTATGTCTTCATTTTTGTCGTTTTTTGATGTTGCTCATACCTTTGAATCTCTTGAGCAGCAACCTTCTCGTTTAGCAAAAACACGAGCCTTGGCATCACTTCTTGAAAAAGTCAGGCCTGAAGAGGCACAGATTATTGCTTACTTTTCGCTTGGTGATATCAAGCCACGTTATCAGGGAGTACAGTTTAATTTTGCTGAAAAAAGCATGATCAAAGTGATTGCAAAGCGAGCTGGACAAGCGCCTGAAGCTGTCAAAGAGCTTGTTGCAATGCATGGTGATCTTGGTGCTGTTATCAGTCAGTTATCATGGCATAACCCTGAAAGTAATTTGTCGATTCAAGCACTCTATGAACAGTTACTAGAACTTGCTACGTTGACCGGTATAGGGTCACAAGAACAAAAAGACCGCTTTATTTATCTGCTTCTTGATAAGCTTGATGCGGTTTCTGCAAAATATGTTATTCGAATTATTCTTGGCAAGCTGCGCTTGGGTTTTTCTGATATGACTCTGCTGGATGCTTTTTCTTGGATGGCAACTGAAGGCAAATCATTAAAGCCCTGCTTAGAGAATGGGTATAATGTGTCTGCTGACATTGGCCTGATTATTTATACGCTGAAAAAATATGGCGTGCAGGGCGTAAAAAATATCAGCATTTCTCCTGGTGTACCCATACGATTGGCAGCTGCTGAAAGGCTTAATGATGCGCAAGAGATTGTTGCTAAGTTAGGGAATTGCTGTGCTCAACCCAAGCTTGATGGGTTTCGTTTGCAGGTGCACCTTGATAAATCGTGTGATGAACCGCGAGTCTGTTTTTTTTCACGCAACTTGCAAAATATGTCTGCTATGTTTCCGGACCTTCATCAAGCCTTAATTAAACTTAACGTAAAAAATCTAATTGCAGAGGGGGAAGCAATTGCGTATGATGCGCAAACAGGAAATTTCTTGCCTTTTCAGGAAACGGTGAAGCGTAAGCGCAAACATGGTATTGCAGATGTTGCGCAAGAGTATCCGCTTAAACTTTTTTTCTTTGATATTTTGTATCTTAATAATGAATCTCTTTTGAGTTACCCCCATGTTCAACGTCGAAAAATGCTTGTTGATTTGTTTAATAAATCAAGTGATTTAGCAGTTATTCAGCCAATTGAAGAGTGTAAAATTTCTCATGCTGATGAACTTGAAGAATACTTTGAGTCCATGATTGCTCAAGGGCTTGAAGGAGTTGTTGTTAAGCGTTTTGATTCACCCTACACTGCAGGTAAGAGAAATTTTAATTGGATAAAGCTTAAGCGCCAAGAAACAGGATCACTTGATGATACCCTTGACTGTGTGATCTTGGGCTATTATGCAGGCAGAGGTAAGCGTGCTCAATTTGGCATAGGAGCATTTCTTGTTGGCGTTTTTAATTCAGAAAAAGAAGGATTTGAAACTGTTGCAAAAATAGGCACAGGATTGAGCGACAATGAGTGGCGTAAACTTAAATCAGAGTGTGATGAGCGAGTAATCATGAACAAGCCTGAGGAGGTTTCGTGTGCTAAAGATTTAATTCCTGAAGTCTGGGTTCGGCCGGAACTTGTTTGTTTGGTACGAGCCGATGAAATTACTCGTTCTCCTATTCATACAGCTGGTAAAACAAAAACTGAGCATGGTTTTGCATTGCGATTTCCTCGAATTATGGGCTATCGTGAAGACAAGTCATCAACAGATGCAACAACTGTTAATGAAGTAAAGAACTTGTTTAATTTGCAGTTTTGTCGAAAAAGCAAATAAATTAAGAGAGGATAAAGGTAAATATGAAGAGGGCTATATATATTTTTCTTGTTGTAATTGGATCTTTTTTTCATCAAGTATTATTCTCAATGCAAGGTCAGAGACAAGATGAAATTTGGTTTGATGGTTGTTATAATCAATCAAAAGTTTTTGATATTTGTGATGAGCGAATAGTGTCCTTGGATGTTTCTAGGGATGCTACACTGATGGGTATCGGATTTTCTGCTGGCGATATTAAGGTTTGGGATCTTTTTAATAAAAAAGAGAGATATCATTTATTTGGCCATAGCAATAGCGTAACAAGCGTTAAAATATCTTCAGATGGTGAAAAAATGATATCGTCCTCTCTTGATAAAACGACAAAACTTTGGAACTTAAAAACTGGAAATCTTATTTGGTCATTATCTCATATGAATCAAGTTATCTCTTCTGCTATATCTTTTAGTAATGATTTTTTTGCTATTGCAATATTTGATGAGAATAATATAAACAATTGTGCGATAGAAGTACGAAGTATAAGTGAACCAACATGTTTGATTAATAAATTTAGTGAACATGATAAACTTTATCTTGCAGTGGCGACTACGAATAAAGGCTTGGGCATTATAGAAGCTGATGGTCAAGATACAAAAGTGGTTCTAAAAAATATTGAATGGACATATCAAAAAAGTTTATCAGAGCAAGTAGTTTTTGATTTAAATAGAGTTTCTATACAAGGTATTGGTATTTCTTATGATTCAGAAAAAATTGCTGGAATAGTTGATAATTCTGTTGCTATTTATCGTGTAAAATTTAATAAAGATCCTGTTTATAATAAGAGTGATTATGATCTCTCTGTTTGTTGTTTTAATGAAAATGATACAGTATTTTGTGGTACAAATAATGGCAAAATTATTCTGTTTAACCCAATTAGAGCTAGGGATTATCCTTGTGTAACGGATGAACAGAGAGAATGTATTCGTTTCATTTCAAAGAATCCAAGATCTCTTAAATTTTTTTTAAATGAGATACAAGATCCTGCTTTAGAAGGTATTCGTAATGCAATTGAAAAAACTTCACGATGTGATGATGTTAAGATGCCTTGCTCTATAATGTAAAAAATAATAGTAATTAAAGATGCTGAGAGCTTACTTAATTTTAGCTCTTTGAGGCATAATATTGATATGAGAATAGAGAGCAGTTGATATGAAAATTATTTCTTATATTTTTGCGTTAACTATATTATTATTTGCAAATTATCTAGGTGCTATGCAGGTGCCTTCAATGACTGATCAGCCTTATATTCATACAGATTCTTATTGTGAACAAGCTTATTTAGAGGGAAAAAATAATCCTATTTCTGCGATAGATTTTTTTCCTGATGGAAAGCGTATTGTGGTTGGCTATCAAGATGGAACGATTGAAGTATGGGATTATAAGGAAAAACATAAACTTGCTTTATATAAAGAGCATAGTGGTATTATTACAGCTTTAAAAGTTGTTTCTGATCATTGTGTACTTTCTGCTTCATATGATACAACAATTAAAATGTGGGATTTTCAATCACAAAAAATTAAAAATATTTTTAGTGGGCATACACAAAGAGTGACAGATTTAGCTCTTTTAGAAAATAGTCAATTCTTTTATTCTTCTTCTGCAGATGGAACGATTAAACAGTGGAATTATGTTACTGGTTTATTAATGAAAACATTGTCTGAACATGAAAATGAGATTACATCACTTTCTTGCACTCTGTTAGATTCTGATGATAATGCAATTTTGGTATCTGGATCATTAGATAAAAAGATAATAATATGGAATGCCATCTCTGGTTCTGTTAAAGCAGTGATTCCGGCAGGCGACTCTATTCGATTTGTCTCTCATCTGGCAAAAATAGAAGATATGATATTTTTTGTTAGTACTATACAAAAAGAGAATGAATGCATTATGGTCATGCTCAATATTAATGAAAAAAACTCTTATAAGAAGGTGAAAAATAAATTCTTTGCTCCCTATTTTTGCTCCATTTTTTATCATAATAATTTTAAAATAATTACAAAAGAAAGAGGATGCAATCCTCTTTTGTGTGGGAATCTTCAGCTTAATTTTGGATTAAAAGAGCTAAGGTTTAGTGACTCGCGTTTTGCATCGTGTGGAAATTTTTCTAAAGATGGTAGCCATTTTGCATATGGCACATCAAAAGGATCTTTTGTTGTTTTGAGTTGCATCCCTTAACAAAATACTTATGTCTGAAAAGCAAGTATTTTTACCAGAGAGGTACGAGTTCCTCTGAATAGTCTTGCTGATGATAAATTATTACTTTAAGAATTTAGTAAAGTGACATTACAAGAAAAATTTGTATGATGAGTGATTGTTGTGTAAGAATTTTTCTAAGCCTACTTTAGATTATTATTAATATAGTTAAGTTTGATAGTTAGGAAAAAAATGTTTAAAAAGCAACAGGTTATTTCTTTTGGGTTCATAATTTTTTTATTGGGGTTGCCTTTAATAGGAATGGAAATTTCTCCGGAACAAAAAGAAGTACATGAAAAATTTAAAACGGTCATTTATAATGTGTTGGTTAAAGAGAAAAGTCTTCTTGCTGAGATTGCAGAAACTTCTTCTTTAATACAACGGTGCATGGTATTGCATAATAAGCTAACGCAACTCAATTTGCAGGGTATTCATTTTCCCATGCAGCTTGACGTTATCAAAAGAATTTTTGACTCATGTGCTATTTGCAGTAGACTGTTTCAAGAAAATGATATCATTATTTTTTCAGACTTAGATACCTCTTGTCCGCATTTGTATCATAGTGATTGTATATTGCATATGCAACAGTATCATAGGGCATTTTGTCGCTTTTGTAATAAGGGTATTTTTTATGCTCCTCAAAAGTTACTTCTTGTTGATATGAAAATTGGGCAAAAAGAATTGGAGCAGCTTTATCAAAAATTTGTTTGTAAGCATCGAGATATTGGCCATCAGAGGAATTTACTTAATTTTCGCCAAAATACAATAGGTTTAACAGCTCTTATAAGCTCCGTATTTTTTTTAACATTTAAACATGCAGGGTGGTCTAATAAAAATATAGTAGAATTTATTTTTTGCCAGTCGTTTCTTGTTATGCTTGAAAGTTGGTCGCTTCTTTCAATAGATAAGCTGCTTTACGAGCGATTAGATTTATTAAAGATAAAAGATCCGCTTTTATCAACTCTATTTTTTACTATAATCTGCAGTAATACTTATGATCGATTTTTGCCTGGGAGTGAGTTTATTCTTGGAACGCTTATGTTAGCTATTATTGGACAGGCATCTTTGAGAATAGTATCATTTAGTTCAAAAATTATAGAGCATTACCAAGAAATGTACTGGCGTTTATGTGTTGATTATTTTAAAGATCCTATTTATTTTAATCTCTTTCCAATTGAAAAAAAGTTCATGGAGCAATGCTATAGATTTATTGAAGACTGAGCATGGAAAATTTTTGTTTTCTTAAAATAATATAAACGTTTATGTTACTCTTTGTTTATTAATGTAGATAAGCTTGTTATTTTTCCAAGTTCAGTGTTTTAATGACTGACATGCTATCCTGTTAATTCACCTTCTAAAGAAGAGGGTTGTATCTCTAATATTTGTGCAGACTAAGATTTTCTTTGTCAACATGTTGGGAGTATTAATGAAAAAGGAGTCTTCTTTTTTGCTCGTCTGTCTTTTTCTTTTTTTCATTATAAGAATGGAGACATTCCTTATTTGCATGAGCTTTGTTAGCCCTTCAAATATTGATCAAAAAGAGCAAGAAAGCGAGGAGGAAAAAACTTTTTTTGATTATATATTTAAACAGGTTGATTATATAATAAATAATAGCGGCGGCTATGGGCTTGTTGGTACAACTGATCCACAACTTATTCTCATTTTTCAACATATTAGAAAAGATGAAAAGAGGCTTTATAATTTTAGATCTGCAATTTTAAAACGATATAACTTTTTATGGCGATTTACGCATCTTTTGTATTCTTGGGATTTTAAAGGAAAGTCTGTGCACTCATTGAGTTTTTCTCAATCAGGGAGCAATTTAGCAGTTGGTTTATTCAATGGAATGAGTATTATCTCTGCACCATATGCTCAGGATAGTTCTGTAACATCACTATATCAAAAAACAAAGTCAATTCATTGCGCACTCTTTTCTCCTCAAAATGATCATCTGCTTGCTGAAATTTTATCTGGGACAACGATAAAATTATGGGATATCCGTAATAATGAAATGCCTCAAAAAACTATTTCAACTAATGGTGAGCGCGTTTATTCTTTTGCCTATTCTGATTGTGCTGAGAGTATAATTTTAGGAACTATTGACGGAAAGGTGCATTTGATTAATCTTGCAACGGGAACTATGAAGACCGCCCCAGCATCTCATGATGGCTGGGTCTTATCTGTGCAATCTCGTTCAGGAGACGGGTGTGTAATTTCTGGAGGAGAAGATCATCGTGTTATGTTTTGGAATCCTAAAAATAATGATGTGCTCCGATTCTTTGCTCACAATGCAGCTGTCTCTTCTACAAGCTGTCTGCCTGGGAGCCAATATTTTATTTCAGCGGGATGGGATCAGTATATTAATATTTGGAATGAGTATAATTGCATCAAAAAAATTAAAGCTCACGATGATTGGGTAATGTGCATGAAGCCTTTACTGAAGGGATTATTCTTGGTTTCAGGGTCGTCAAATGGTAACTTAAAGTTATGGTCTATTCCTAAAGGAGAAGAATTGGCATTGCTTAAAAGGCATCAGGGCTCAGTTCTATCGCTAGCGGTTTCACCAGATGAGAAATTGATCCTATCTGGATGTGATAGTGGTTTTGTTAAAGCATGGAAAACCCCTATGGGTTTTACTCCTGAAGAGCTCATTTTGCTTGTTTTAATTAATCATACCACAATGTGTGATGTCAATGAGTGGGATAATTACTGGAGAAAGGTGTACGAAGGGCTTCCTCCTCTTGTCATGCGTAAAGTAAAGAGAGAGTTTTTGGATGAACAACTTGATGGTTTACCTGCATTTTTTAAATCAAAAAAAAGGGCATCATGGGGGAAGAAAGCAAAAGGAAAAAAGTTACGCATCCAAAAAAAGATGCGTAATCAATTACGTCAAAGTATTAAAGTAGTAAATTAATTATTTTTTGCATAAATTGTTATGCCCTTGTCTCCAGTCTTGTATCTGGCAGTCACGAGAGCAGTAGTAAACGTTTTTGCATGAACTGCATCGTTGTATATTCTTTACTTTTCTTAGGCAAAAATTGCATGATCGTTGGGTTGCGAGTATCTCCTTGTACCTGCTCGATGATACTTTTGGAGGAGTTTCAAATGCTATTTTTTTATAACAACGATATCCAAGACGAGAGAATAAGAATTCCAGTTTTTGTGCATGTTCAAAACCAACGAAAATAGCAATTGTTTCTTCTTCTGGGGTTACCATAACATTGTATAAAACTCGCGCATCAATGCTTTCAAGGAGATAGTTATCTGAAAGTTGATTGAATGCATCTATAAGCGCATATTTTTTACGTTCATCTCGATAGAGCCCAGGGATTGGTTTTTTTTCATCAAGGTTCAATGATTTAAAGGTGTTACACATAGTATTTATTTCTCTTCTTAAAAGAGTTTCAAGTTCTGTAAAAATAGTAAGAAATAAATCGTTTGCAGCATTTTCTTTATAATGTTTTATTGCACTGAGCTCGTCTTCATAGGTATCTGCAAAACATACGTTTTGTAAATATTGTTCATATGCTTTAAGCATGATAGAAACCAATATTCGTTGGGAATGATCCTTAAATTCTTCTATTTTAAATCTAAAAGAAATGCCAAGATATGTATTGATAATATGTTGTCTATGCCGATATTCTACTCTAAGAGGAATTATATTATTAAAATATTTTTCAAGCGTTTTTTCTAAGCATTGATGCATAAATAAGTCTGAATAGTAAGGAGTAATGCAATTTTGCATCAACAATAATGTCTTATCAGATCCTTCAAAAGCTGACTCAATAAAAAGATGTAATTTTTTTGTAGGGGTTGTTTCTTCAAATGTTTGAAGAGAGAGAAGAAGATTTTCATAGTGATTGGTGGAAATGTCTGGATTAAATTGATCAACAAAGTGACGATCATGATAAATGATAATGCTCCCCGTTGCTGTTGGAGATTTTCTCCATCGAGAGAATGCTTGAGGAACTGGTTTGATGGTGAGTGGTATGCAGAGTAAAAATGTTAAAAATAATTCTTTGAAGTAAATCAATGTTGCACTTTCTTTATATGATATAGCTAAGCAGACTTAACAAAGTGTAGTTTTTTGCTTTAGAATAATGATTATAGAGTCTAGGATAATCTTAAATGCTTGTGCTGATCCCTATACGTATTTAAAAATTATAGCTGCTACCGACAGGTATAAAGACTGTCGGTAGACTAAAAAACTTAAAATCGTTTAGTTACTTTGCCCTGAAGAGCGTCATCATAGCGTTGTTCAATAGTTGACCAGCTGACGTTTTTCAAAAATGCATTAATGTAATCAGCTCGGCCACCAGCTTTGTGGTCAACCATGTAGGCATGTTCCCATACATCCATGATTACAACTGGCGCAAATCCTGCAATATTGCCATTTTCATGTTCTTGAATGAAGTGATTGGTTAGTTGACCTGTTGTAAGATCAGCATAGACAATAGCCCAACCAATTCCTCGTGTTTTTCCTGCGTTAGCAAAATCTTCTTGCCATTTATCAAATGAGCAAAATGATTTTTCAAATGCTTTGCGAAGCGTTCCTTCTGCAAGTGGGGTGTAATTTGATTGCAAATTGCCAAAGTAATATTCATGTAGTACCATACCGTTGTATTCAAAACCGTATCGCCGCCGGCGGTCGGCAATGGTAAGAGGGGATTCTTGGTTGCTGCGTAATTCACACAGTTCTTTATTTAATTGATTAACTTGATTTACATAGCCAACATATAGTTTCCAATGATCTTGAATTTGTTCGTCTGAAATTCCTTCAAGTTGTGATGGTTTTAATTGTTCTTGAGGGGTATATGTAATTAGTTCTGACATGCCATGATTCCTTCATGTTGTAAAACTGTTGTTATCTCTGGTTAAAAGTGTACACAAAAATTGGCGTTAAGAACAATTGAGATATTATTTATAGAGTGTTTGGCAATTGTTAGGTGAGAGGATAAATTAATGAAGATTATGGTTGTGTTGTTATTTATGACATACGCTGTTCTATTTTCCGAAGAGCCAACTCCTATTGTTTCCGTTGCTTATAATTATCCTATTTCAAGTATTGCAATTTGCCCTTATGGAGAAAGCCTTGCTGTTGTTCTTGATTCTTCACGTTTGATGTCTCGTGGCCCAGAGTCTGTTTTTCTTTTTTATCATAAGGACCAAAATGTATATAGTATAATCGGAGAGGTTCCTTCTCTTCATGCTCGAATAACGGCGTGTGCTTTTTCTCTTTTTGGGGACTATATCATTTTGGCAACTCAAAGCATTGCTGATTCGCGGTATAATGAGATTAATGTATATTCATTAAAAGATATAATAGGTGAACCGAATAAACCATTGCATTCATTAAAGCGTTATGCCCAGTATGGTGAGCTAGAAAATGAAGAAAGTTCTTTTATCAACGTAGCTCTTTCTTCTGATGCTTGCTATGCAGCGTTTTTGAAAAAGAATAACTTTCAAGAAAACCCTAATAAGAGACATCGATTGTTTTTGTATGATATTCAGGATAAAAGGCTGCTTGAGTATAATGTTTGCGATTACACTTCAACAATCTTTTATCCCTGTTTAAGATTTTCTTCAGATGATACGAATCTTGGGATTTCTTATTGTAGATGCACTTATGGTACTTTCCATCCTCGCATCCATAATTTAACGAGGTATGTTATAAAGAAAGCGTTTGATGGGCAAGGCAGGTATAGAGAGTCGTATTCAAATGATGATTTTATTTTATCATTGTATCCTGCAACAAAAAAAGCGTCATATATTGATCATTTTTTTGAGCCGTATCATCTCAATTCTGACAAGGTTCCACTAAAAATTGCGGCATGTGAAAAAAGATTTATGCTGGTTGATACGAAAAATACTCCCAAGGAGCTTAAATTTTATGTAAAATAAAATTTTTCATGTACAGAGGAGCGGCCGCAATGAAGAAGCTACTAAAAATATTACAGGAAAAAAAGTCAACGCATATTCTTGTTATTGGTGATATTATTCTTGATCAGTATATTGTTGGCACTGCTCAACGACTTTCCCCTGAAGCCCCAGTTCCGGTAGTTCAAAAACATCATTTAGAAAATCGCTTGGGAGGCGCTGCTCAAATTGCGCTTAACTGTCATATCATTGGGTGTGAGGTTGACCTTATTGGAGTGATTGGAGCGCATGATTCTTCAGGAGAAAAATTATGCGCTCTTCTGGAGCAAAAAAACATTTCTCTTGCTGGAATAGTGAAAAGCAAAGATCGCTCAACAACTGTTAAGACTCGTGTAATGGATCAACGACATCAATTGCTGCGTATTGATAGTGGCAACAAACATGCTCTCACTTCCCAAGAATGTGAGCGAGTGATTCAAAGAGTGTCAGTGTTGATGCGTGAGGATACCACGCTGTTGCTATCTGATAACGCAAAAGGTGTGTTGAGTGAAGATTGTATACAAACAATAATTGCTGCTGCCCATCAACGAGGGTGCACTATTATCGGAGATCCCAAGGGGCCACATTTTTTAAAGTATAAAGGGATACATTATCTTAAGTTAAAAGAGAAAGAATTTAGTGACCTTTCTTCTTTGCTTAGACTAGATCCCTTAAAAAGTATGATTGAAAATTCTCGAGTCGCTTGTGCAAGGTTAGCCCTTGATGGTATTATTATCGTTCGAGGAAATCGTGAAATTTTATTTATTTCACATGATCAATCTTTTTCAGTCCCTGTGCGAAAGCAAGAAGTAAATGATATAGCAGTTTTTAGTGATATGATTTTGGCCTATTTTGCTTTTGGGGTAAGCCATAGGTGTGGGATTAGAGATACATTGGCAATGGCAAATGAGGCGGCATCACTTTCTGCAAGTTACTCAAAAACTTATGCTGTTTCTCTTGAAGAGCTTTTAAGTTATTGTGATATTACTCATGGAAAACTTTGTGAATCCTGGTCTGAGCTTAAAATTGAACTTGATTGGCTTCGCAGAGAGGGCAAGCGAGTCATCTTGGCTTATGGTTATTTTGATGTGTTGCATGCAGGGCATGTATCAATGCTTCATGAAGCCCGACTAAATGGTGATATTCTTGTAGTTGCCTTAAGTTCTGATATATCAATTAAAAAAAATAAAGGGGTTGCAGGCCTTGTTAATAGGCTTAAAGATAGAGTAACAGTTGTGGCTGCACTTGATGTTGTCGATTTTGTTGTAACGTTTGATGAAGAGACTCCGCTTGAGTTAATTACATATCTTAAGCCAGATGTTCTTATTAAAAGAGGCGATTATCAGGCGCAAGCGATTATTGGATACGAAGCAATTTGTGCATATGGCAGAAAGTTAAAAGTGAGCGGCGTAACTCAAGAAAATCAACAGTAGCAATATAGATAAATTTAAAAAGATTGCGTAACCATGAAAAACATCGGGGTTGTAGGGTATGGGATTGTCGGTAAATCGGTTATTCGTTTTTTAAAAAAACAAAATAATTTCGGTGCAAAGCAAATTATTCTTTTTGATGAAAGGGTATTGTCTTCAGATGAAAGAGCTTCTCTTGAGAGTCTGAAAGTGGTTATTCCTCAAGAGAAAATAACATTTGAGCAATTTGCATCTCAATGTGATATTATTATCTCAAGCCCCGGTTTTAAAGTCCCTCATCAATTTAAAAAGTATTGTGTAACAGAGCTTGATCTTTTTTGTCAGCATTATAAAAAAAAGGTTATTGGTGTAACGGGAACTGTTGGAAAAACAACAATAGTTTCATTAGCACAAAAACTGCTCTCTTCTGATGGAGAACGTTTTTTAGCTGCTGGTAATATTGGAAAGCCAATGCTTGATGTATGCTTTCAAAGCGAACAGAGTGATGGCGTGGTGCTTGAATTATCAAGTTTTCAGCTTGAGAATGTTAAAAAAGCTGACTGTGGTGTTGCGGTAATGGTAAACTGTTTTCCTAATCATTTAGATAGACATGGAACATTTGAGGAATACTTTAAAGCAAAATTAACTTTGATAAAAAGAACTCCTTCTACTGGTTCTATTATTACCACAGATGAGCTTTTTTATCATGATCTGTTTCAAAATTTTTGGCAAAAAAAGGTGAAAAATTTAAAAACATCAAGTATTAAAAATGAAGTTCCTCGTCTCATTCTTGTTGCTCAGAGTCGGAATTACTTAGGGTGGAATAATTTTTATGGAGATAGTTTGCATATTGAAGAAGGTCTGATTGTTTTACATACGTGGAAACAAGGAATAATCGTTGACTCATTTTCTCTTGTTGATGTTTCTGATTTGTCAGAAATAACATTCACTATGAATTGGTTATTTGTTATAGCCATGTTGCACGAGCATGGACTTCACCCTAATGAAATTAAAAGACGATTGATGGCTTTTGCTGTCCAAGGTCTTGGCGAACACCATCATCATCGCCTTGAGTTGTGTCATTCATATCAAGGAATTGATGTGTACAATGATTCTAAAAGTACTGTAATTCAATCAACTAAGGCAGCTATTGATCAATTGTTTAAAAAAGGGCGGCGCATTCATCTCATTCTTGGAGGCCTTGATAAAGGAGTTGATCGTGCTCCGTTAGTTGAGTTTATAAAAAGAAGGTCTCATTTGTTGCAGGTTTATTATTTCGGTGGTGCGCAGGCGTTGTTTGACCAAGCTGGCTATATTCATAAAAAAAGCCTTGAAGCGGTTATTGCAACAGTTATAAAAAATGCTCAATTTAATGATCTAATTCTTTTTTCACCAAGTGGTGCTAGCTTTGACATGTTTTCTGATTATAAAGAACGGGGAAAGCGATTTGTTGAGTTGATTAAAACCTTGGCACTATAATGAAAAAAGGGGGAAAGCATGAAGGTTAGTGAAGATCATGAACTTATGGTTATTTTGTATAAATTTCTTGGTATTGTGAGCCTGCTTATTGGCATTGGAATGCTCTTTATTTATTCTGCAAGCTCAGTTTATGCGTATGAGCGTTTTGGTAGTGCGCATTATTATTTTCATCGTCAACTTATTTCGCTTTTTGTTGGGTTATGTGCAGCTGCCTCGTGTGCTTTTTTCCCTTTGTTTCACTACAAAAAACTAATTCCCTTTATTTTTATTGGGTCTCTTTTATTAACTGCTTTGACGTTAGTGCCCGGTATTGGTGTTTCTTGCCATGGCTCTCGACGCTGGCTTTTAGGAACATCATTGCAGCCAAGTGAATTGCTTAAATGTTCATTATTTTTATATGTCTCTTACTTTGTAGACAAAAAAAAGTTTGAATTGCATTCTTTCTCGTTGACTTTTGTTCCATTGCTATCTATCATTGCGCTTTCAGCATTGGTATTGTTATGCCAGCCGGACTTTGGGTCTGTAGTAACAATAGTTATTACAATGTTTTTTTTCTTCTTTGTTATAGGCATTAAAATGAGGTATCTTTGGATTACGATTGGATGGAGTGTTCCTCTGGCTATTATTTTAATTGTAAAGAAAACTTACCGTTTACAACGCATTCTTATTTATCTTAATCCTTGGGTTGATCCTCAAGGAAAAGGTTTTCAAATTATCCAATCCTTAGTTGCTATTGGCTCAGGGAGGGTATGGGGGAGAGGAATTGCTTATTCAAAACAGAAATTTTTTTATTTACCTATGCAGCATACTGACTTCATTTTTTCTATTATAGCTGAAGAAATGGGCCTTATTGGGGCTGTTAGTTTGGTACTTTTATATGTTCTTTTTATTTGGTATGGTTTTCAGCTTGCACAGCGGATGCAATTGATATTAACACAAGGAGTAATTTTTAATTCAGTTTTTTTTATAGCTCTTCAAGCATTTATGAATATGATGGTTGCAACTGCCATGCTTCCAACAAAAGGCTTAGCCTTGCCTTTTATTAGCTATGGGGGGTCAGTTTTAGTGAGCTCTTTGTGTATGATTGGTTTAATTGTTAATGCTGTTTACTTTGATCAAGCTGCACATAAGCGTATAATTGATCAGCGAAGCTATTCATTGTCGAATTGAAACTTTCAGGTACTAAGTTTGACTTCCCTTTATTACATGACATACTTAACTTGTCTGTATTTATTTTGGATGGTGTCTGTTATTTATAATAAGGGTTATTCATGAAAATAATTTCTCATAGATTTTTATTTCTAGTCTTTTTTCTGAGCAATGTGGTCTGTGCAGATATGCCATTGCAAGAGACAAGCGAAGCCTATCAAGAAGATAGGGTGACAGCTTTTCAAGAAGAGCCTCCTGAATTTGATATAGAAAAGACGATGCAGCTTATTTGTCGTATTCAAAAAGAATGGCTTGCCAAGCAGCAGCGTCATCGGCAAAATATGCTACAGCAGTTACCTGAAGAAGCACAAGAGGCTATTCAGGAAGCAGAAAAAGCATACATGAATGTCATTAATTTATTGAACATTTCCTATATTGCTAGAGATAAAGCGATTTTACTGCTAAAAGATTGTGAGCAGTTGAAAATTGAAGATGAAAAAGTATTTTACTATTTTGATAAACTATTTCTTGCTATTGAACAAGGTTCATTTGATAAGTTATTGTATGGTGGTGCGTCTCATGATTATTTAGCTGCTGGGTTTTCGCCGGAAAAATTGCTTCAAGATGAAAATACTTTTGATTTTGATGGTTTGATGGGAGCGCTTACTGGTAAGAAAAAAACATTTGAAGATGCACTTTCTCGTGAAGAGTTGGGAGACCTTATTGAGCGGCTTAAAAAAGTTCGTATGACTTATGAATATGATGAACCTAAGGTTGCATTTTCGTTATGGGATGAATGTCTTGATTTACTTGAATGTATTTATGAGCAAAAAGTGTATAAAGCTGCACTTAAAGCATTTGATCAATTAAAGCCGCGAGTACAAACGGCTCGTACAGCTATTACTACTGCGTTGCAGTTTGTAAAAAAGGGGAATGATGCTTGTTGCTTGACAGAAGAAAAAAATACCATTAACGAAGAGGGCGAGGGTTTCTTTGCTGGTGATCAAGTAGCTGATCTTACACAGGAAGCAGAGGCTGCCTCTGAGACACCATGCTCTTTTTGGGAAAAGCAGCTTTATGGTTATAAGCGAAAAATGAATAGCTTGTATTGGTTGACTGCTGGTGTTGCAACCGATTCATTTGAGCTTTCGGAGCTTTTATTTAAATGTACGAGCTATGCTCATAGCATTGGGCAACAGTTTTTACATTTATACGAAAAAGATATATATACTTTTCCTCCTACTTTGCAATTTTCACAAACAAGAACACCGCTTGATGTTGAATTGTTTGTTGTACGTCCTGTGCTTGGGCTGTGGAATTTTTTTAATATGCGTTCCCAGTTAATTGGGCAAATTGCTTCTCTTACTTTGAGTGGCCAAATCCCTCATGATCAGATTGACTATCCACAATTATTAACATTAAATGCAATTATTGTACCTCTTTCCATGAAAACACTTCCTTATCTTTATGGAGAGTACAAGTCAAAGACAGAAAAAATATTTGAAAAAATTTCAGTTGCTTGGATTTATTATCATATATTTCACTGCCACTCGTTTGGACGGGAAGATAGTGGGTTTGATCATCCAGATACGGGAACATTTTGGCCTCGCAATTATCGATACATGATAGATGCTGTGAGCTATGGCTTGCGAGAGGGGCAGGAGTATTGTGGACATAAAATTGCTCAGTCTGTTGCTTTGAGCATGAACCCTGAAACGCTTGATAGCTTAGAGAATTACTCTCTTGGGGTTATTAAGCCTGAGCTTATACCTTTTTTAGTTCGGGTTGCCTTTCCTCTTGTTGCACATAACGTATTATCTGAAGATTATGCTATACCGTACGGTGATGGTGAACAACTTTCTATTTCATTGAAAAATCTTGTAAATTTAAGACCAATTGGACATGAGCATGCACCGCTTGGAGATTTATATAACTGGACTTCTTGGATGAATGTGCCTTCTTGGATGCAAGGGGCTGTGATGAGATGGACGTATGCATTGACTGAAAGCAGTGCGATTAGGCGAAGTGCGCATTTGCAAAAGTTTTATGTTGAATCACAAGTTTATTTTTATCTTCTTTCAAGTATTGGGGGATTTTGTGGGGGGCATATTGCTGTCAAATATCATGATCACGTTGCATCGGGACTAAAGTCACTTACACAAAGATGCGTTTCATTAGGTGGAACCTTGGGAATCTTTTCTGATGACGTTGTACATGAAGTCAATGATAGTTTGGTTGAAGGTTTTTCACTGATGATTGAGCAGTTGCGAGAAGGGTTGTTGTCATTTTTTATCGTCTCTTCAAAAGCTCGCGGTATGGCAAAATCGTACTTGATAAATAAGGAACGTTTAAGTGGCTCTGAAACCAACGAGTTGGTTATTAGTGGAGAAATTTTAGCCGCGATGCTTACTTTGTTAACGCAGGCACGCCTTCTTAAGTATTCTCAGTCTATAAGTATTATTCAGAAGTTTAAAGAATGCTCTGATAATGTTGAGGCTGTAGTAGATAGTTTGATTGGTTGTTTGCTTGAAAATGGTATTCGCTTCGTTGGGGAATCGCTCGGAAGTTCAACAGCACAGCTTGCTGGAGGTGTTGTCTGGCATAAATATGGTCCATTTATTTCTCCTCGCAATGATTCTTAATTCAGCTATGCTCGCATCCCTGAAATTCATGTTCGCTGTTGCCAAGACTTTCGCACAGTGTAAGTGAGTGATAGGGTCTAGCGATAGAAGCTATTGCTACGCTTTAGTCTGATATTCAATAAATGTTATTAAGGGTCTGCCATTGAACAGTACTGTTCAATGGCAGACCCTTTTTTGTATCGGGACGAATCTGGCCATCAGGAGGGCCTTTTTAAGGTATGCCAATTTGAGGTATACTTTAAAAAGCTATATATGCAGGTAAATAATGTTATTTTTTGGAGGTTATTATGAATATATTTCAATTATTTTTAATCATGACAGTGTTAACAGGCTTTGTTGTTTCACCAGTAAAGTCAATGATAAGTCTTTCTGATAAAGAGAGTCATTCAAATACAGAGGTGAATCAAGAAGATCAAAGGCTTGTTCCCTTAAAAGATATGTCTTATGAGAAAATGAAAGCATATTTAAGCTTTGATCAAAAAAAAAATGATCTTACGAATGAAGATCTTGATCAGGCGCGAAACCAGGTGCTTTCACGAAAAAAAACTTTTCGTGAAAAAGTGAGCAGTTACCAGTATTTTTTTATTTGGACAAGCAAGGAGAGAGCGCAACATGATTTGATTCAAGAGTTTTATGAATTCAGTGACGCCATTGATACGATTATCAAAGAGAAGCAAAAAATGAGAGTAAAATTTAGCGATTCTTTTTTTCAAGAAGCGAAGAATATTTTTTCTTTTTATAAAGAAAAAGAAAAAGATAGAGAGGAAAAAAATAGTCAAGATATAGCAGATAATCAAGACGAAAAATTATCTAGCTTAGCAAAAAAACGAAAAAATAATTTTGATGATGAAAGTAAAGACGGGACTGCTTTGAGTGAATTGTTAGTAAAGCGACAATGTATCCAAAATACATCAGAAGTAATAGATCTGACGACAGAAGATTCTGAAGCAGAGCCTGAAGGTTCATAAATAATTTACTTTTATTTATGACTTTCATAAATGGTATAAGCGAAGCTTATATGTTAATAAGTAAGAGCTTTTTTACATAAACTTTAGATAAAATACTTTTTTTAAAAAAAGTAGCGAAAATAGTTGACAAAACTGGCTTACACCTTTAACATATAGCCATGATTAGCTGGTATTGAAACGCGAGAGTTTGTGAAGGTACAGGAGATGTGGTAGAACCCATCAACTTGGTCTAACTTAAGGATCATAGATGAAAATAACAGAAGTTAAAGTTTACCCTGCAAATGAAGGTAAACTCAAAGCTTACGCAACAATGGTTTTAGACGAGTGCTTCATTATTCGGGATATGAAGATAATTAAGAGCGAGAAAGGTCTGTTTGTATCTATGCCTTCGCGTAGAAAAAAAGATGGCTCCTTCAAAGATATTGTTCATCCGCTCAATGCTGATACAAGAAAAGAAATTGAAGAGAGGCTAATCGAAGAATACAAAAAAGTTATTGGAGATGAGTAGAAAATAAATTATTTGGGGCGTCGCCAAGTGGTAAGGCAGCGGTTTTTGGTACCGCCATTCGGAGGTTCGAATCCTTCCGCCCCAGCCAAATTAGTTAGGTAATTACTATCGATAAAGTTACCGAGAAAAAAAAAGCTTCCCATTTTGAGGAAGCTTTTTTTTATTCACCAGAAAGTTATATTCATCCAACTGCGCTGATTGGGCCAAATGTTGTTCTAGGAAAGGGCGTCAAGATTGGTCCTTACGTTGTTATTACTGGAAATGTTCAGATTGGCGATTATACCCGTATCTATCATCATGTTTCTGTTGGTGGTCCAGCGCAAAGTATTGGCGTGATGAATGATCTAGGCATCATTCTTATTGGAGCACACAATGAAATTCGTGAATTTGTTTCTATTCATAGTTCAAAATTTCCAGATGGAAAGACGATTATTGGAAACCATTGTTATATTATGGCCTATAGTCATGTTTCTCATGATGTGCAGCTTGGAGATTATGTAACTTTGACAAATAATGTGAATCTTGGTGGGCATACTATTGTTGAAGATCGTGCAGTGCTTATGGCAAATGCTGCAACACATCAGTGGTGCCGGATTGGGCGATATGCGGCGCTATCGCCTTTTAGTGCAATACGGCAAGACTTGCCTCCATATGGGCTATATGTTGGGCAGCCTGCTTATTATTCAACTCTTAACTCTGTTGCATTAAGGCGCGCAGGGATTGCAAAGAATTCGCAAAATAATCTTAAAAAAATTATGACACTTTTTTATCAGGATAATCTTTCGTTTGATGAGTTCTCGACAAAAATCAACAATGAGGCTATGTTGCATGGTGATGAACATGTTGTGTCTTTTGTAAACTTTGTCAGGCATAGCATTCATCATGGGAGAGGGGTGTCTCGGCGTGTTGCTCGAGACTTATAAACTAACCTTTTAACAAAGTTGGCAATAAAGATTATGGTGAATATAGGAATAATTGGACTGGGGCGTATGGGTGGATATCATGCATCAATAGCATCACAAATGGCAGGAGTTAAGCTTGTTGGTGTTGCAGATCCGCTTGTTGCTGCTCAGGAAAAAATTAAGAATGATACAGTTATAAAGTCAAAAGATTATAAGGAGTGGATAGAGTTTGTTGATGGAGTTATTATCTCTGTTCCAACTGAGTATCATTTTTCAATTGCCTATGATTGTCTTAAACGTGGCAAGCATGTTTTACTTGAAAAACCTCTAACAAAAACAATTAAAGAAGCAGAGGAGCTTTTTGAGCTTGCTGAAAAAAAAGGATGTGCGCTTCATGTTGGTCATGTTGAGCGGTTTAATGGTGCAGTTCAAGAATTGCGTTCAATTATTAAAGAGCCTTTTTTGATTGAAAGTCATCGTATGGGGCCATTTGCTTCTCGTGTTCAAAAAGATAGCGTAGTGCTTGATTTAATGATTCATGATCTTGATATTATTCTTAATTTAATTAATTCACCGGTTACATCGGTTGGGGCATTAGGCAAGAAAATTTATTCTTCAAGTTGTGATGCTGCAACCGTACAGCTTGGTTTTGCTAATGGAGTTGCTGCTCATATTGTATCGAGTAGAGCGTCACAGATTAAGCAACGTACTATGACTATTAATCAAAAAGATGAATATATTAATCTTGATTTTACTACACAGGATATTTCTATTCATCGTCATGCAACAAGCAGTGTACAAATTGGGCATGATCAGCTCAGGTATAAACAGGAGACAAAAGTAGAGCATCTTTTTGTTCATAAAGAAAATCCACTTAAGCTTGAGATTAATTATTTTGTTAATGCGATTAGGGATAAAAAATATTTGTGCAATCCTGAGCAAGATATTGCAGCACTTAAAATTACTATTGAAATAGAGAAAATTTTGGGGTTGCGGTGATTGCTGTTATAGCAGGAAAAGGATGGTTACCTATAGAAGCTTGCTTACAATTAATTAAGCAAGAAAAGCTTTTTTTTGTTTTGTCTCTTTTTGAGCAGACAACCAAAGAATTACAGGGTTATCTGCCTGCTCATGTGGAAGTTCTTACCCAGACGCATTATAAATTAGGCCATATTCGTGCTGTGCTTCAATCATCAGGAGCGCAGCAGGTTCTTTTCATTGGTAAAGTTGAAAAAAAAGATATTTTTAATCGCTTGAAGTTTGACTGGTATGCTCTTAAGCTTCTTGCTTCAACGCTTAACAAAAGTGATGCATCGTTGATGGAGCAGTGTATTGCTGAACTCAAAAAATATAATATTTCTGTGCTTTCTCAAGGTGATGTTTTAAAGCATCTTTACGTTGAGCCTGGTGTTTTAACGGGAAAACTTTCTGTTGAGTTAGAAAAGGATATTGCGCTTGGAATGAAAGCAGCACAAGTATTATCTGCTCAAGGAGTGGGGCAAACAGTGGTGGTCAAAGAAGGAGTAATTATAGCAGTTGAAGCAGTTGAAGGAACCAACTCTTGTATTACACGTGGAATTGAACTTGGGCATCAACGAGTGGTGATTTGTAAAACAGCCAACCAGCAACACAATAAAAAATATGATATTCCAACTTTGGGTAGTGGCACACTTGAGGGAATAATCAAAGGAGAGGTTGCAGTTATTGCGTGGCAAGCGCAGCAGGCATTTATTGCAGATCTTGATATTTTTATTCAACGGGCTCAAGAGCTAGGAATTACTTTGGTTGCTCTATAGCCTGTTCTAATGATAACATTCCGAGTTTACCTAATTCATAGATTGAAAATAGCGCTTTTTTACCTGAGACCAAAATATTAGGTATGTACCAAAGGCTAGTTGCTGCAGTATATAAAGAAAGAATTGGCGAAGGGAGGAGCCCTAGTGGTGTTAAGCAGAGAAGAGCATCAAAAAAGATTTGTAGTCCAAAGTCTAAGCAAAGGGTTTTTCCTAGGGAATTATATATTATTTTAGGATTGAGTCCAAAGTGACCCTGCATCTCAATTTTTTTTATAGAACAAAATATGATGAGTAATTTTACAAGGGTAATGCCTTGAAAATAACTAATTTGATTTGTAGCTATAGACTGAACTGATGTATGTTTGATAAATGCTGATCCAATTGCATAACCACAATTGGTAAAAGCTCGTAGGCTTTGATTTGTTGCTTTGTAGATAAGAGATTTTGCTCGTTCATTAATATTTTGGAAAAGAATAGTTGAAGGTGCTTGTAATACAACGTTAATCTCTATAAGAGGCCGAATAAAAGAGGGACCGTTGCAGGTTGTGCATGTAAGAGGCTGATTATGTTTGATTTTTTTTTCTATGCATGAAATGTGAAAAAAATGTGAACAAATGTGATTGGGATTATTGCTTGTAGTCACCTTGTCAGATACGCTAAACGGCTTTTTGCATTCATTGCAGTGACTGCAAATGCTTGCAATGATGTTAAGTGGCACTTGTAAAGTGAGGGCTGGAATAATGCAAGAGTCTTCTTCCTTAATTTCTTGACCACAGTGAGCATAACGATTTAAAAACGTGTGCATTTTTTGAATGTTTTCTTGAGAATAATGCTCTTCTTGATAAGAGGTATTCATGCATGATAATGCATGAACAGATAAGGTAATTATAAAAAATAATGTGAAGATATGTTTCATAATAACTTTTTCCTTTTTAGACAAGTCCTTTATAATAACAAAAAGCTATACACCAATAACTTAAAAGCCATATCAACTTGAGAGTCGTCCTCAGAGAGCGTTGCAACGAAGCTCTAGCGCTAGTAAATTTTAAATCGTATAAATTCTAAAAAGTTTAGCTATAGTTTGTACAGATATTGAAATTTTTTATAGCTTACTTCTTGAATTTTTCAATGATTATCTTAAGAAAGCAGGTCTTAGCCATAGATGGATAATACTTTTTCAGCAACTCGTAATTTTGCTGATCGAGATGAGCGATTTTTCTCAAGTTCTTCTTCACTAGCTGTAATTGGTTTTCGCGTAATAATCGTTAATTTATTTTTGTGATTATTGTAAAATTGTTTTATCAACCGATCTTCAAGTGAATGAAAACTAATTACAGCCATACGCCCACCAGGTGCAAGGTATTCAAGTGTACTTAAAAGAAGTGAGTTGATATTATCAAACTCTTTGTTTACTTCAATCCGTAATGCTTGAAAAATTTTTGTTGCTGTATGAATCCTTTTTCCTGGTGTTGGAAATTTTTCTTCCATGAGTTTGGCAAGATCTCGTGTGGTTTTAAACGGCTTTTGTGCACGCATTTCAACAAGGGCTCGAGCAATTTTGCGTGAACGATGATCTTCTCCGTAATAATAAATGAGATCGGCCAAGTCTTTTTCTGAATAATGGTTTAAAATGTGGGCTGCAGTATGAAAGTGGTGAGCGGCTGACATACGCATGTCTAGAGGTGTGTCGTGATGAAATGAAAAGCCTGCTTCTTCATGTAGTTGATGCTGTGAGGTACCAAGGTCTGCAAGCATTCCATTAATTTTTTTGATTTTTAATTTTTTGAGATGACGATGAAGGTGCGCAAAGCTTCCCCATACCGGAATAAAGCGTTCACCGAACTCTTCTTCAAGCGCTTTACTGTTGAACTCAAGAGCTTCCTGATCCCAGTCAAAGCTAATAACAGTGCAACTCTTATTTGCTTCAAGAATGGCACGAGTATGCCCCCCTCCGCCAAATGTTGCATCTACGTAAATACCATTATCGATAAGTGCGAGTGCGGTAACAACTTCTTGGGTTAAGACGGGGATGTGGTAATCACTCTGTAGAGTATTCTTCTTTTGGATGCTCATCGATCATTCCTGCTTTTGCAAATGGAGATTGGGTATCTTTAATAACATAATCAATAAAGTCTTCGTGAAGTCCATATTTTTCTATATCAATAACAATTTTTTTATTGTGTAATCGCTCCAAGCGATCAAGATGGAGTTTTCTCCATGACTCTGTTAATTCATAGGTCGCTTCTTGGGCTTTCTCAAGTTCATTTTCATCAAAAAGAACAAGGTAACCTCTAATATATAACCGATCTCGATCTTGTAAAAGCGTATCAACATCAACAAATCCTTGGTCTCCATTTTTAATCGTGAGAATGGGTGTTTTGTCAAAACGCCAAAGAGACATATCATCTTTTTCATCAAGGGCACCAAACCAAGACCCCTTTGCTTTTTTTTGATAGATAAATCCAACAACATGAATTGTCTTACCTGTATTATTTTCAACGAGAATATCAAGTTCTGGCTTTATTGTTGAGTCTGTTCCCTTTTTTTTTACAAAATCATATTCAAGAAATTCTCCTTTGAAGCCATATCGTTCTACTTCAATGGTTACCTTTTTATCTTTTAGCTTGTAAAGTTGATCAAGATCAAGTTGTTGATGATCTTGAATAAGTTCAATAGTTGATTCTTCAGCTTCTTCAAGTGTCTCAAAAATGCCAAGGGAACCAAAGACGTTTTTGCGATCTTGTTCATCAGGAATAAAATCAATGTCGATGAGAGTTCTTGATCCTGGCTTAAGAACATGAGTTGAAGACTTGTCCCAGCGCCATCGACCAAAATGGCGTTTTTTTATGTAAGAAAAACAGACAACATATAACGTGCGACCCGTAGTATTTTCTACCTCAAAATCAAGGTTTCCACTTGGGTCTAGACCGATCTTGTTATTATCGCGATCGCAGCTATAATGGTGGTGTTTTGAACGATATTCACGATTTTCTTTTAGAGGCTTTTTTATCTCTTCATCGGGAACTGGTTCTAAATCTGGAAGTTTTTCATCTTTTTCGTCTATTGACTCATCATCTGGATCTTCAAGCGGAATAAGGTGATTTTCTTGCTCTGGTAATTGAGGGGGTACTGTAGGATCAAGAGCTTGTTTGCTCAAAAGATCTCGTTCTTCGGGAGGGATGGCAAGATGTTTTTGACGCTTACACGAAGAAGTGATGAGTAATAAAAGAATAAACAATATATTTACGCAATGCTTCATAATATAACTCCTTATTCCTAATTCATTGTGATTTCTTGCTCAATGAGTTTTATTTTTTGTGAAAAGGCATGTTCATATTTAAGTCGGCTTTCTACCTTTCCAATGGCATGAATTACAGTCGAATGATCACGCCCTCCAACATACTTACCAATTGTTTGAAGAGAGTGCAGTGTTAATTTTTTCATTAGATAAAGAACAACTTGTCGAACAAGAGCGACTTCATGATGGCGCTTTTTCGATTTTATATCATGTATTGAGGTGCCATAGTGTTTGGCAACAGTTTTAAGAACTGTTTCAAGTTGTATATCGCTGCTTTTTTTTTCAGATAGGGTAATGAGAACTTTACGAGTCATCTCTATACTAATTGGCTCATTCGTTAGTGTTGCAAAGGCGCTTACTCGAATAAGAGCCCCTTCAAGTTCACGAATGTTTGATACAATTCGTGATGCAATAAATTCAGAAACATTGCTCGGCAATTTTATATTATGTTGTTCAGCTTTCTTTTTAAGAATAGCAATTTTTGTTTCAAGGCTTGGCATTTGAACATCTGCGACAAGCCCCCACTCCATACGAGATTTGAGTCTATTTTGTATTCCTGGAATCTCTTTAGGAAAGGTATCACTTGAAAGAACAATTTGCTTGCCTTGCTCGTGTAGCGTATTAAAAATGTGAAAAAAAGCTTCTTGAGTTTGACCTTTATTGGATAAAAATTGAATATCATCAACAAGAAGAACGTCAATAGCTTGATAGCGTGCCCGAAATTGTTGTATCCGATCAAGTCGAATTGAGCTAATAAAGTCATTAATAAAGTGGTCACTCGTTTCGTAGCGAACAGTTAAGGAGCTGTTGAGTTGTCTTGTCTCATTGCCAATAGCATGTAATAAATGCGTTTTTCCAAGGCCTGTTCCTCCATAGATGAATAATGGATTGTACATTCCACCAGGATTTTCACATATCGCATGTGCTGCTGCATGAGCTAGTGAATTACTTGGCCCTACCACAAAACGATCAAAAACATAGGAGGATTGCAATTGATCAGTCACCTTAGGAGAGACTCGAACCAAAGAGGACTTATTTTTCTGTACAGCTGGTTGATGAAGAGGTTGGGTATGCGAGCTCACGGCAGGTTGGATTATTTGTTGAGATTTTTTTTCCTGAAGCTGTTCTTGCTCTACATGAGCCATTGATGCCGGGATAATATTGCGTTTAGGCATGTGATTTTTACAAGTAAGCCTTACGTGTACAGTTGGTGAGTGAAGAAGGCGAGCAAGATGTGTTTTAATAAGAGGGATATAATGTTCTTCTATCCATTTACTTACAAATTGATTAGGACATGTGAGTGTTGTCGTATGAGTTGTTGTATCCCATCCGTCAAGCGTTACAGCTTTGAACCAGGTTTCAACAACTTGGCTTCCAGCTTCTTCTTTGATAAGTTTTAAAAATTCTTCCCAAATTAATTGCACGAACGCTCCGCAAGAAGCAAGTATATTAAACCAGCTGTTAAAATTATCATGTAAAATAGCAAAGCACTACTAAATTGACGCTTTTGTTGAGAGTTTATATCTGCTTGTTTGTTATTCTCAGCGAGATTGGTGCAAGTGAGGATCTTTATCCTATTAATAAGGACTAAATTTCCACATTCACATGAACCGCGCCAAAACATAGGCAATGATGAGTATTTACTGAGAATGAACTACAAATTTGAGTCATGTCAATAATAAGATTCTTTACTATAATATTTTCTTTAATGTTATTACTATTTTTACTAAAATATAAGGATTAGATTTGTAGTATAGCAAAGTATACCAAGAGATGAATATATAAAAATGATAAAAAAGGATATATTGTGCGTTATGTTTTTCTTTTTTTATGTCTGATAAGTATTATAGCAGGATCTTCTTGTCAAAAAAAGAGCAACAAGGCTCTCTCTGAGTCTTATTACCGTTTGGCAATGTTAGAAGTTTCTCATGAAAAACTTTCAGTGATTTCTTATCGCAAGGCTCTTGAGTATACGAGAAAGGCTTGCGATTTGTATGAAGACGCACGTTATTTAGCGTTTGAAGGAACTTTGTTATTACGGCTAAATGAACATCAAGAGAGTATTGTAATGTTTGAAAAGGCACTAAATCTCGTGAAAGATAAGTCTTTAGCGGCAGACATCAAAAACAATCTTGCGTGTGCATTTGCAGCAATTGGAGATAACTATCAAGCATTTTCACTATGGAAGCATCTTGTTCGTGATGAGAGCTATCTGACACCAGAAGTTGCCTTAGTAAATCAAGGTAAGCTATATGTCACAACAGAAGAGTATAAACGTGCTTCAGAGTGCTTTGATCAAGCCATCTCGTTAGCGCCAAATTACTCAGATGCCTATTTTTATGCGGCTCTCAATGCTTATCAGCAAGAAAACTTTACTCAATGCAAAGAGCGACTTACGGCTCTTCGCTTTATTGATCCTCATCATAAAGGCGGACAGCAGCTTAATTTGGCTCTTAAACTGTAGGGTCGTAAAACAATTATCCTTGGTGATAATAGATATGTCCCTAAAGCCGTAACGTGGCTATAAATGGCGATTACCAAAAATTTTTTCCAATACTTATCTTGCTAAATTCTATTAGTTTGTATAGAGCTAAAGGCGTTTTTCTATACCTTACCATTTAAATTTATTTACAAATTTAAAAATTTTATTGTATTCTGTAATTATAGAAGCGTAAATGTTTTGATCTTATACTGTTCTTTTTGAATGGCAAGGAGAGCCTTATGTTTAGAGTCTATTTTCTGATCTTATTCTTTCTACTAAACTTGTTTGGGGGTGTTTTTGCTTTGTCAGAAGAAGGGCAAAAATCTAATTCAGACGTTGAACAGTCTGTAAAATTCACACCGTATCAAGCAAAATTGAGACCCACCCTTGTACCTCAATTTATTCATGATAATTCCACTCTTTATCCTATTATTTATCCTGATGCACCTAGACTTGAGTCTAACAATATTATTGTTAAACCAGCGTCAGTTTCACTACCCCTGGCACCAGATGCACCGTCGCCAAAAAAGCTCTACTCTGGTTCTAGGACCCTGAAGATAGCAAAAAAGAGTGATAAAGTAATGCCTGTCGACATTAATCAGTATAATCGCCTTGTGATTCTGGTTGATGAAGATATTTTTACTCCGCTTGAGACAACGCTTTGGCAATCGTTGGAAGATATTCTTATTGCTAAAACGGCTCCCGTTCTTTCTTCTCTTTCGTTTGTTTATAATTGTTTTTTTGAGTCAGACAAAATACATTCTGGAGAAATCGATTTTGATGAATGGTTTATTTATAAAGTTCCCCATAGTCATTTATTCCTTTTTATTCCTAAAAAGGGAGGAGCGTTAGATGATAGTGGATTTAATATTGAAGCTCTTGAAAAGGTTAAGGGTTTTGAACAAGTTGTTTTTGATGATAAGCATTTTGAAAAAAAAGGGGTTGATATGAGACAATCGCCTCTAGCAAAGAAGATTAGCCTTTTGCTTAAATATTCACCAGAGGTTGAATTTATAGGGCGAGATAAGCAGGGAATGAGTATTCATCGTTTTAAGCATATAATTCATGAGTCAAAGGTTTTAAATCGTAACTTTGGTGAATTAGGTGATAGCGAATCTACAACATCTAAAAAGTATTGTGGTGATCCTTTTTCTTTTAATTATAAAATGATAGAGTTTTTGCTAGGAAAAGAAAAAAAAGGCAATGACAAAAAATGGAATATACTTTGGATCGGTCATGGAGGAGGTAATTTTTATAATATTCTTGATATTAATAAGGAAAATGATGAGGTTGCATTATTATTTGAACCACATATGGTTGGAGGGACTACAAAATTTCAAGCAAAAAAAATATTAAATGCTTTGAATCAACCTCAGATTCATACTGTTTCTTTAATTTCTTGTTATTCAGGGGGTAAGCACCGGGAAGACTTGACAGAAGCTAATCAATATGGAAATAGATTTAATTATACGCTAGGTCTTTTATCTGGATCAAATCGAGAGGTTATTGCATCTTTTAGCCCTGAAAATTTTTATGATTTTTTTAACGAAATTGAAGAAGGAAAAGGGTATTATTGGTTTCAAAAAGCACTTTTTAACTTTATTAAAGAGATAAATTATATTGGTAATATACCTCAGGTGCTAGCTCCAGGGGCTGAAGAATTTCATGTCTTTGTTCCTGCTGGAGAGTTACCAATGAGTAACGAAGATGATGAAGATTTTATAAAAGATATTTCTCGAAGAATTGGTAGTATTACACAAGTAAAACTTTCTATTAAAAGTTTCTCTCCTGGGAGCAAACCATTGCATTTTGACAGCCATGATATTGTTGTAGTATATCCTGATGTCATTGATCAGCCAATAACAGTTGCCCCTCGAGTATTGGAAAATTATTTTATGCAAGGAGAGAGTGAAGCGAGTAAAGAAGATTATATCAACATGCTTAAGGATAACTTTTATGACTTAAAAACAAATCATTACGGAAAAACGTTTAATGATGTAGAGGTTGATTTTGGCCTACGTCAAGAATTTATAGCATTTCCAGCATTTGAGTCTATGAATTATATTAATCGCCTTCATGCATTCAGGTCTATTGAGCTTACATATCCTGCCAAAAAAGAGGCTCATGGTTATTATAAAGAGGGCTTAGATACTTATAAGGAAATGTTTATTAATGATTATAATCCGAAAGTTTCCGTAAAATTTCCAGGTGTTTTTACCTTTTTAACGCAAACATTTTTAAATATTTCTGAGCGTAAAAGTTCAAAAGCTTTCTTTATAAAAAAACTTACAGGGTATGATGACTCTCAATTTGTTTTTGATGGATATCTAAATAAAATAGATCAAAAAAGTCAGATAGAAAGAAAAAAAATTGTTCTAGAAGATCTGTTTATTTTTACAGATCCAGAAAAAAACAAAATTATTTTGTGTAGTAAGATTGGCAACTCGTATAGAGAGTTCTTTATGGTAGACGGGGGATGGTCCCAAAGGAAGCTTACCAATGAAAAGAAAAAAGCTTTGTATGATATAGTGAAAGTTGAAAACCCTACTGATGAAGAACGTTTTTCACCATCTTTTGAATGGAGGGATTTCAAAAAAATAGATGGTTATAATAAAGAAGAGCCATTTTTGTTGCAGCTGTTTGATTTGTGGCCACAGGTGCAAGAATTTCGTGGAAATAAGATAAATATAGCTCCTTCAGAAAAAGATGCTGATAAAAAATCTAGTGATCTTTTTAAAAAAGAAGAATAAGGGAATAATTTAAAAGTATTGCGCCTCAAGAAAATATTTCATATTATAAAACTATAATGAGATATAGTTTATAATTAAGGGCTTTCTTAAGGGGTATACCATGAATAAGTTTGTTAAGGCTGTTGTCTTTTTATCTTTTTTGGTTATAAACCTGGTCGCTCATGCGCCACGTCAAGGCTTATTCAAAGCCTTTGCGGCATATAAAATGAGGCAGCAATTTAATCAAATTGATAAAGGAGAAGCTCAATTTGAAATGCGTAAGGGTGGAGACTTAAGCAAGGTATATATGGTAAACGGTGTCAAGGAGTTTAAACAGCTTGTTTCAAATAATCCCTTTCCTGTGGTTGTTAAGGTTCATGCTGCAATAAGTAATAACGTTGAGGCAGTCAAGGAGAAATTTCAAGCAATTGCAGATAGTTGCTCCAAAGATACTATTTTTGTTTCTGTCGATATTATGAATAAGGTTGATGAAAAGTCTGAAAATCAACAGATTATTGGTACGTTTATGGCACAGGCTGGTATCTTTAATGTTCAATTGCCGATCTTTCTCTTTTTTAATCATGGGAATTTAGCGCAGCCTATTTCTGTTCTGCAGGGTGAGGAATCTCTTGGCCGTATGGAGAAGGCCATTCAAATGAATTTTAATCCTCATCAGATGGTGCAAAAAGTTGCTTGTGAAGGCAGGTAAAGTGCCATTCATTCCTTTATTGAAGAGATATTTTTCATTAATGACTTGATAACCAAGGCTGTTTTCTTTTGTTTTTTACCAATAAGGCCATTTGGTAGGGGTTTGCAAAAGATTGTGGTTCATGTACCTTGGTAAGTGAAGCATATGAGATCTCTAAGTAGTGCTTCTTTAAGTGGATTATTATTTCACGCAGTATCATTCTATTTGTTAGTAAATAAGCATAAGGTAGCACACCTGCAAGCTTTTACTACAGACCAGAAGGGGATACGTCATGAATTTTGTCAATAAATATCACGAGAGACAGTGGGAAATGGATGGTTACCGAATTGTTCGTATCGTGTAAAGTTAATAGAGGATCGCATAAGCGATCCTCTATTAACTTTAAGTATTGTAGGCTTAAATCAAATTAGTTCTGTTCTTGTATTAGTATAGCTTGAGCTTTCAAGTCTCATCTTAATTAATTTTGTGATTATCTACTTTCACATATTTTAAAGTAAAACCATTTTTATCTGTATTAATAGTCTTCATAAAGCCTTGAGAAGCTTGTTTTTTATAAAGATTTTTCATGATGATATACTTGAAAGATAAATATAGGAATATTTTAATTGTAGAGTCTCTTAAAGAAGCTCTCTTAATTACCTTATTTCTTTAAGATTGCCTTTCACGCAAAGATCAATTATTCTAGCTAAACAGATTGACAAATTGTTGTATAAAAATTTTTTGATGATTAAGGGGGAAGGGTAGGATGTCATTATTGAAAAAGTCTTTAGTGGTTTTATGGTGTGTTTTTTTTGCCGGATGTGGGCAAAAAGTACATAGTTCACGAAGTTGTTCAACTTATGAGGAGTTCGTTCAGATGAAAGAACATGCAATAAAAAGTGTTACTGATTTGACAAAGTTGTTCCCTAAGTCGGCACACGAGGCTCAACAGTATACTCAATGGGCAATAGAGCGATCTCAGGAGGCGTTAAATAATTTTTTTGATCAGAAAGCAGAGAATCGATCTTTTGATTCAACAGTTCTTCTGTTTGATCGCATATCAAGCGAATTTCATGAAGTACGATGTATGTTTGAGGCATATGAGCTTGTTTGTCCTGATGAAGCGATTCGCAATGCGTGTCACGAAGCTCAAGATATATTGAGTAAAAAGTCATACGATCTTTTTCAGCGCAAGGAGGCATACCAAGCCTTTCTTGATTATGTTGAAGGGCCAAGCAAAACAGAAAGCTTAACCCCTGAGGAAGATTATCTGCTTGAAGAATACATGAGAGATTTTAAACGAGCAGGACTTCATTTAGACGATAATACTTTTCAGGCAGCACAACAACTTAAAAAGGAGGTTGCTGAAGCTACCTTAAAGTTTGAGGCAAATATTGCTAAGGATGATAGCTTTATTCTTGTTAGTGAAGCCGATTTAAGTGGGCTATGTAAAGACTTTATAGCATCATTGACGCGAACAAGTGAAGGAAAAATTCGACTTGGAGTTGATTCTCCAACTTATTTAGAAGTTATGAAGCATTGTTCAAATGGGGAAGTAAGAAAGCAGTTGTATTATAAATTCCAAAATCGAGCATATCCAGTTAATTATGAAGTTCTTGGAAAATTAATTGATAAGCGTGATGAGCTTGCTGAAGTCCTTGGGTATGATAGTTATTCACATCTTGCTATTGATGATACTATGGCAAAATCAGTTGAGCGAGTTCAGAGCTTTTTAGAAGATTTGCTAAAAAAAGCT
>CAYMBP010000006.1:0-57414 GCA_964388745.1 uncultured Pseudomonadota bacterium
ATGGAGAATATTCAGCTGGATATTGCTTTCTCTGCATGAAAAGTATCCTAGAAAGGCTTGGGCAGAATTACCTTAGCCATAGTTTAAGAGGTTATACTGTCAATAGAGCGCACTACACTGCACGCTTTTTTTATCATTAATACAGTAGCATATATAAGCAATAATGGCAATTTCAAGGCAAATGCGACCCAAAAAACTATCAATTAGAAATAATTAATAATATATAAAAAAAGACGTCGTCTCTGAATGCATAAGCAGCCCATGTTGAACGCAGATTGCCAACTATCGCTTCATTTATAACACCACTTGATGACAATCACTTGATCTATTTTCTTTCATTATAATTAAGAAGCTTTTTTCAAGAATAAAAATAAAAACCTCTATCCAAAAAATTAAACGATAACAAGCTTTTTAAATTCTTCAAAAACTTCTTCTGGCGTCTTGTTATCTGCAAGAATCGCATCAAGATCACGGCCTCGCGATTTAAAATGCTCCTTTATTAATAAACTTCCTTGCTGATAGACAGCAAACCGTTCTTTAATTACTTCAGGAACATCATCTTGGCGACGAATTAATTTTGCCTTACATGAATCACAGGTTTGCTCTTTACTCAAGTTACTAACCGTATGGGGCCTTTGGCAAGATTTTTCAGAGCAAATCATTCGAGAAGAGAGACGATTCACAATGGTATCAGCCGAAAGATTAAGCTCTACAACCTTAAATGTGTAGTCTGACGCACAATCAAGCAACATCTCATCAAGATCCTGTGCTTGTCCAACGGTTCGAGGATAACCATCTAAAATAATTGGTGTACCATCTGCATTTTCTTTTAACCAATCTCTAACCATTGCTGAAATAATAGAATCTGGAACAAGGAGCCCCTTGTCCAAGCACTCTCTCATTTCTCGACCAATTGCATTATCTTTTTCTTTATAAATCCTGCATAAATTCCCTGTTGAAATAATTTTGAATCCAAGCTCTTGGGCTGCTTGAAGAGAAACAGTCCCTTTTCCTCCTCCAGGAGGAGCTATAAACGTAATAAGGGTATGTGACAACTGACGCGACATAGCAGATTCTTTCTTATGAGGAGAAAATAAATACTGATAGGTTACCACTGAAAAGAAAAAAACAATTAAAATTCCGATGATTTTTTTCATAATAATTGTACCATTTTTCTAAAAATTAGTGAGTCCTTTGTGCAATGCCATAAGCTTAAGCTCTTGTCTCCTGTTATAGCATATAAATTAAAAAAGAGAAAAATAATATAATTAAGCATTGTACTGAGCTATCCATTAAGAGATAAAAAGATAGGTTACGTTAATTCAAAAGTGACTAAAAGTCAAATTATGTTATTATAATGAAAAAGTATAAGGAGTAATCTAAAAAATATAAGTGGTGCTAATGAAGTTTTTTTTCTTGAACATTATTTTATGCTTTTATCTGACTTCAAGGCCTTCTCTCGTTTTATGTAAAGAAATACAGCTTTATCGCTCACTTCCTGAAGAATGGCTATCATTTGACACTTGGTCCCCTAAAAAGCAAAAAAAATTTTTTAATAAATATTGTTGCCATAGCTATCGATTCTTAATTGCCTATATGTTTCCCCAGAGTTCTTCTGAAATTAATAGAAATTTATGCTGTATTCAATTACCGAATAATCAATATCAAAAAAAAAATGTTTTAGTTGCAGGTTATCAGGCTTTAGGAAGCAATCATTATATTATTAAATTATATGATATTGATTCAGAAAATTTCGACGTTATTAAACAAATTAAAGTAAAGGCAAGTGAATGCATTTCTTTTGATTGTATAAAATATGCACAATTAACGGCACTTGCACTTAGTGATTGTGGAGTAATATACATTGCTGAATACTTTATTCGGTCCTGTTCATTTTGCCTGGGAAATATCAGTAGTTATGATGTAACAACCGATTCGCACAAACGCAACATTCATACAGTCTCATTACCTATAACGGCAATGGCTTGTATGCCTGGAACATATAAAACCTTAGCAATTTCATGTTGGAATAACTCTACGCATTTTGCACATATTGCTGATCAATACTCAAAAAAAGAAGTCTCTTTTCAAAAAGAGCCAATTATTGAGCTTTGTTATACTGCAAACAAACAGTTAAGAGGAAGAGGTATAAAATACACTTATTCTATAACAAACCCTGAAATCATTAATGAGTTAGAAGAAAAATCTTGGAGTCTGCCTCATAACCGATTTATTCTTGTTAAGCGAGTAGGCTATTACCCCCTTAACCTTCAATGGTCTATCGTTGACGCAGACTCAAAACCAAAAGATTCACTACTTGTAATTGCAGTTGCACTGCAAGTTTATGGATTGATTGAGCACCTTAATGGCAACATTGAAAAAGCAAAAAAGTTTATTCATAAAAGTTATATTCCATTATTGCGAAAAATTCCTTTTCCTTGCACAACAATACAACAGCTCCTTGACCTTATTGATGCAGATGAAAACATAGTTGATCTAGGCATAGCTTATGGCGGTTAGCCTTATACAAAATAAAAGAACAATGAAGTAGGTATTATTTGAGCATTATTCCATTTTTCTAAAATACGATCAAGCAAAAGGAGATATCGTATGTTTTATTTGCATATCTATTATGCTTTTCTTTTTTTTGGATATATTTGTGCTGTCAACAATCTTCAAGCACACCTTAATGGCCGCACGGGCAATTTTCCTATTGAGGTTGATAACACTTACTCTTTTTCTAATGGTGAATATGCTTTAGGGTATGTCAAATTTGAAAATGGATTTGACGTGCCAACAAATGGCACGGTTATTCTTGGTGTTAATAAAATAGTAAATGGACCTATTAACTTTAATAATGGAACTATTATTTTAGAAAAAAATATTACCTTAGGAAATGACGTTACCTTTAATGGAGATGGTTATATAAAAACAAATGGAAACACTATCTTTTTGCAGGGCCCGCTCAATCTTTTTGACAACTATTTTTTTTCTGATCAAGTTATTTTTAATGGCCTAGGCACAGGTTTTTTAGCCTGTAGAATTGGTTCTCATTTATTGATAACAGAAAACACGATAGCTTTTATTCATATGAATATATTGCTTAACGCTGCCAATAGAATCGTTTTTAATGGTGTTGATGATAGGATTGTTGAATTATCACATGTTACATTAAGTATTATTTCTGGGGATTTTAATGTTGATCGCTTAAATATTGCAGGGATATGCTCTTTAGAAGGCCAGATACCAACTTATACGGTACTGGATACAGTTTTTGTTGGAGGAGGTGCTCGGTTAACTATTGACACTTTTATGCAATTATCAACTCCGCAAATTATTTTAGATCAACGTGAAGCTGAAGTGGTATTATCAAATGCAACAATGGTATTTACAAATACTCCTACAACAGATTATGCAATTGATAGAGTAGGAAAGTTTTTTATCGAAGGCCAATCAATATTTAAAACATTAAATACTGAACTCATAGATGTTCATCCTGGAATAAAGTTATTAATAAGAAACGGCTCTCGCCTTGAATTAGAATCAGGCCTACATTTAAAAATTAATTAATGATTTATCTTATACAAAGATACTAAAACAATTTCACTTACACAAATATGTATGCTATACGAGTGAGTTCACTTTGTGAACTCACTCGTATAGCATATAAGAAAATACTTATGAACAAATAACCTGAACAACCCTTAAAAAAATTTGCTCTAGTTAACAAAGCACCTGACGGACGTCACTTCAACCTGAAATGAATGTCAAGCTTCACTATTGACTCCTCTCTCATTCTGATACAGAATAAAGTAATTGCTTGTTTATCACTAGTCTCATGCTCCTTTAGCGCTGGATTCACTTTTATGAAATTATCACTTGCCTGGATTTTTGATCACATTGATGCCGATTGGAAAAATTATAATATTGATGAGATTGTTACTCGATTTAATGCTGTAACAGCTGAAATAGAAGGCATTCATCCCTATGTTGCAGAACTTGAAAACATAGCATTCGCACGTATTGAGAGCAAAGAGAGTGACCGCTGTCAAATTCTTATTCCTGAATGGAATAAGGAGTACGACCTGCCCAATCGAGAAGATGCACAAGAAAAACAGTTTTTCATGGTAAAAAAAGAAAAACAACGCATCACTTGGGCAACACTTGCTGACTTCAAATTAGACAAGCTCGGCTTTATGCCAGCTTTTGATATCACTCTTGACCAAGCAAAAGGCTCGTGGAGAAAATTATTTGAAGCTGAAGACATTATCATAGATGTCGATAACAAATCAATTACCCATCGACCAGATATGTGGGGACACCGAGGATTTGCACGAGAAATTGCTGCATTTATGGATTTATCATTTAAAGATTCATCCCAATTTTTAAGCGAACACACAACTCGACAATTTGATAAAATTTCAGAATCAACACCAAAAAATCCGTTTATTATTGACAATCAAGCACCAAAAGAATGTGCACGTTTTTGTGGATTGTACCTGCCCTCTATTAAACAACGCCCATCATCATTACTTATAACAAGCCGCTTAATAAAAGTCGGATCTCGCCCTGTTAATGGAATTATTGATATCACAAACTATGTGATGCTTGATTGGTCACAGCCTGTTCATGCATACGATGCATCTCGTATTACAAATCAAAAAATACTTATCCGCCATGCAAAAGAAAAAGAATCTCTTACATTATTAGGAGACATTGAGTTACCACTAACCAACCATGATCTTGTGATTGCTGACAGCACTAAACCGCTTTGTCTTGCGGGTGTTAAAGGTGGAAAGTATGACTCAATTTTACCAAGCACCACATCTATTTTTTTTGAAGCAGCAAACTTTGATGCAGCAACCGTCCGCCGTACAGCATTTCGCCATAAAACCAGAACAGAGTCTTCTGCCCGCTTTGAAAAAACGCTCAATATTCACCAAACAGTTGAAGCAACCTTTAGATTTAAAAAATTGCTTGCAGATTGCAATATTGAAGCAAGCTTTTCTGATGAAATCATCGTAATAGGCAATACTCCTCAATCAACGACCATTACATTAAATCACCACTTTTTAGAAAGCCGATCTGGTATTCGCCTAGGCCATGAAGAAGTAGTTAATTCATTAACCAAACTAGGCTTCACAGTAAATGAGCAGAGTAAAGGGAATGACTATATATATAAAGTTAAAGTTCCTCCATACCGAGCATCAAAAGATATAAAAACCAAAGAAGATATTTTAGAAGAGGTTGTTCGCTCATATGGTTTTGAAAAGATTCCTTTACACTTACCTCATATTTACAGAAAACCTTTTGACACGACTTCTCTCACGCGATTAAGAAAAATTAAGCAATATTGGGCATACAGTGCCCACATGACAGAACAGCAAAATTATAGCTTGTATGATGAAGCCTTTTTAGCTGAACATAATCTTAATCTTACATGTCCAATTGCCATTTTAAATCCCGTTTCTGAAAATATGCATCGCCTTATTAGCAGTCTAGTTCCCGGTTTACTTAAAAATGTACAAGAAAACCATGTACAAAAAGAACTCTCTTCTTTTTTTGAATGTGGACGAGTTTGGCAAGGAACTACTGAAGAGGTAAAAGAGCTTAAAGCTCTTGCCGGCATTGCTGTAAGCAAAACAGTATCACTCAACTTTTATGATTACAAACAACACCTTATCTCATTATTTAATTTACTCAATCTTGATACTGATACATTAATCTGGCAACAAGAACAAGTTGCTCCTGCTAGTTGGTACACTCCTTATCAAACAGCTAGTATTCATCACCAAGGATTACCTATTGGGCACCTTGGCAAAATAGACAATATTCTTCTTAATCAACTAGGCTTACCAAATGCTCATGGCTATATCTTTGAAGTCAACCTTGAACACTTACTTTCAACTCCATACAAAAAACTTACAATGCAACCTCTTTCAAAATTTCAAGATACTTATTTTGATATTAGTCTATTAGTACCTCTACGCGTAACTACAGCATCACTTCATACGCTTTTTGAACAGACTGATGCAATAGTCACAAAAACAGAACTCGTTGACTTTTTTGAACGAGAAGAATGGGACGATGTTCGCTCTCTTACTTTTAGATTTTGGCTCAATCATAAAGAGCGTACATTAGAAAAAGATGAGATTGAAAACGTTCGGGCAAGCATTATTACTGTTGCTCAAGCTCATGGTGCAACCTTACGAGCAGTTTAGGAAAATATGAATCGAAAATTACTTACCTATTCAAGCCTTTTTTTTACATGTTTACTTATTGATCGAATAACTAAGGCTTTTGCTGTATCTCATTTTAAAGAACAGGGGCTGACTCTTTTCCCAGGCTTTAATTTGACACTTATTTTTAATAGGGGTATTTCATGGGGCATGCTCAACTTTGAATCAACACCTAAATTCAGACTTTTAACACTTCTTATAATAAGTGTAGTTCTTGCTTTTTTATATTTTGCTGTGCAACACTATCAAAAAGATGAGTTCCTCTTAGGAGAAACTTTAGTTTTAACTGGAGCAATATCCAATATTATTGATCGATTTATCTACGGCGGTGTGGTTGACTTTATTCACATTTCATGGCCTTTACATTGGCCAGTATTTAACATCGCAGATAGTTTTATTGTTGTGGGTATCGGGTTAATCCTTTATAAACAATGGCGAACACTATGAATATAAAAAACTATTGCCTTATGATTGCAACATGTGGAAATATGGGCAATTTCCGTCTTGGAGGACTTCTCGCTTCATTACTTGCCTACCCTATTATTTTTGGAATGAAAGCTCTCTACTGGATTGATCCTCACCTTGCAAGTATTGTCACAACAGTTTTAATCTTTATCTCCCTAGTCATTGTTCATATTGCAGTCAATACTATCTCAGAAGAAGATACTTCCATGATTGTTATTGACCGAGTTGTCGGGCTATCACTAGCATTTATGTATGTTCCTTTTACCTTCAAATTTATACTTGTTGGTTTCATTTTTTTTCACTTACTTTATAACCTTTACCCAATTATCATTGAAAATAGTCTGAACCTTAATGTTGAATCTTTACCCTCTTTGCTCTCTGTCAGCAGCGCAAGTATCTTATCTGGTATTAGTGTTCAGCTCTTTTTTAGACTTATGATGTGGATAGTGCACTAATTTATGTTACAATCATTTTTTAAAGAAGCCTTGCATCTCATTTTTCCTCCTCAATGCCATACATGCAAAAAACCACTACTAACACAGACAATCTGTCTCTCTTGTCACGAAATGATAACTCCTATTGCAACAGGCTCATACTCACTAACCAAAAGCAAACAATTAAGTGTCTATGCCCTTGGTCATTATGAAACAACGCTCAAAAAGCTTATATTAAAAAAATTGATTTCTGATGATAAAGCAGCTTATATCATAGGTCATCTTATGGCCGAAGGCTTTCCGTTTGAACAAGCAAAACCAGATTTTTTATTACCAGTTCCTTTACACTGGAAACGCTATGCACAAAGAGGATATAATCAATCTGTTGAAATTGCTCGTGTTATTGGCAAGCAGCATAACATTCCTGTTTTGCCTTTAATTATGAGGAAAAAAGCAACATTATTTCAAAGCAGCCTTTCAAAAGAAGAGCGTTTTTCAAACATGCAGGAAGCCTTCTCTTTTAATCCATGGTATAAAAAAAGCAAATCTCTTATTGCCAATAAAAAAATTGTGTTAATCGATGACCTCTGCACTACAGGCTCCACACTTGTTCGCTGCGCACAAAAGCTACTCCCTCTTAAGCCTAAGTCAATTATAGGTCTTGTTGCAGCTCGGGCACCATAAATTCCGCTTCAACAAAAGAATCAAAATGAATTTTTTTATCAGAAGTAGTTAAACAAAAAGAGCCTGCTTGCTGCTGACCGTATAGGTGCGTAATCAAAACTGGCTCATCTGAAATAACTTTACCACTATTAAAATCTCCAATAAGAGATACCCCTTCAATCTTCATATCATTATAATTTAAATGCACTCCCCCATGCATCACCACCTTATTCTCCGTTTGAAAAAAATCAGCATAACCAGCAGATAAAAAAAATGGACCCTCTTTACTTTGATCTACCCAGACAATCTCAAGTTTAAAATTTCTCATACGAGCAAAGGGGGAAGACTCACCCGTTAAAATAACACTTTTTGCATCTTTTTCTTCTTGATACACTTGCGAAAAATGACTAAATAAAAAATACATACTTACAAATACAAACATTAAACAAAATGAGCAGCCAAGAACTGCACCAAACAGCTCTCTATAATTATTTGGTGCTACCATAATCTGACACAACGTCTGATTGTCTTGTATGTTCTTTGATATTTTCTGTGCCAAGTGATTTGGCAATCAAGCTTTGAGCATAGTGTTTATTTTGGATATAAAGCAAAAAATCAATAAATAATCTAAGGGCATGATGTCCACCATGCCGAGGAATAATAATATCTGCATCAGACTGAATATAGAAGGGAGTATTTTGAGGAACAACGAATAACATATCGCTCATTGCCTCTTTCACTTGCCAATCAATAAGATCATCACCAAACATAACTACTTGATGCAAGTCAAGATTATAAGTCTTCATTAATGAATTAATTGCTTGCGGTTTTTCTATACATTTTTGAAAACAGAGATCATGAGGAATTTGAAGAGCTGACCCTCGCACCAACAAAGAATTATGTTCTTTGCCACTCATTAAACTAATCATTAATCCTTGACGCATCGCCATTATAATACCATATCCATCAAGAAGGGAAAAATGGCGCCCTTCTTCGTTTTCATGTGTTGTATAAATGTGACCATCGGTCAAGGATCCATCAACATCACATACTATGAGTTTTACTTTTTTAAGCTTTTGTACAAGCGGCCTATTGTTTAAGTGTTGAATAAACCAATCACGCTCATATTGTGCATCCATAAACTACGCCTCCTTATTAATCAGAACAATGTCATTTATTTTTTTCAGTATACGGAGAAAAATAAACTGATCAATAAATATAGTCCGAACAACACTATAACAAAAGATCGTCACTCAAGCTCTTTTAGAACAGTCATTGCTTCATGATAATCATCAATTGCATGATGAGCATAACGACGGGATTCTTTATTAATTGCATTTTTAATAGCAATACACTTCATGCCAGCAGCATGTGCCGCTTTAAACCCATAAATTGAATCTTCAAAAACCACACATTGCTCTGGCTTTACCCCTAGCTGCTCAGCTGCATGAATAAATAGTGCAGGATCAGGTTTTGTTTTATTATTCACATGAATAGGACAATACAAGTGTGTTCCAAAAAATTTATCAAGATGAAGGCGCTGATTCAACTGATTAAGATTCTCATGACTAGCATTAGTCGCAATACTTGTTGGCATACCATGAGAGACAAGGCTTGTATGAAAAAGCTCGAATCCCTTAATAAAAGGAATCTTTTGAACAAAATACTCATTTGCTAATTTTCGTTTAAAATCGACAAGATGCTCAACGGACTCTTTAATATTAAAATGATCACGCAAGGCAACAATAGCCTCAACTAAACCAATACCTGATAAACTCTCAAAAAACTGACTATGCTCTTCTGGATTAAATTTAACATCATGATCGTGAAGAAGACGGTAAGTTATCACTTGCCAAACCTGCTCTGTATCAAGAACAGTTCCATCCATATCAAAAATTACTGCTTTAAATTTACGCCGTATATTAAGCATATCTTGCTCAGTTAGCACCATTGAATACCCTTTCAATTGAGATAAAGCAATACTTTTTGTTGATACAGTGTATAATCACGCCTACAAAGCAACAACGCAAGCAACCTCAAATAATTGCTTTAAAGCTTACTACACCTTGTATCAACAACAATATTTGCCTTACAGTAAAATAATCTACTAAGCAAACGCTTTAGTTTTTATTCTTTTTCATTGTAAAAAAAAGAATAAAAACATGCAATCTTGTAAAATAAGAATCTTTTATTTTCAACTTCCAAATATGCAATAAGTTTTTATCAAGACTATCTATAGCAAAAAGCATTTTAATATACACAAATACTAAGATCATCCTGAACTCTACTGCCAGGCTCAATCACTCAGTGACGCCCAGCCAAACTCCAAAGTAGTTGTAACCAAACAAAGACAAGGAAGCAACAATGCAGATGAATTTTTGAATAACAACGTTGAGAAAACAAACCAAGCAATGCTTAAAGCATCTGACTATAATATTAAATTAATCCGGATATGTTATGATAGCATATCCGGATTAACGCAAAAATTAACAAATTTTTTATACGCTAAGAACTAATCCCACTGCAAAGACCCTGCAGTCTGATATTCAGTTACACGTGTTTCAAAGAAGTTTTTTTCTTTTGCCAAGTCTGTTGACTGAGACATCCACGGAAAAGGATTTTCTGTTCCATAGGCTTTTGGCAAATCAATTCTCATTAAACGTCGATCAGCAATATGCTCGACATAAGCAGCAAACTGTTGTGCATTAATACCAAGAAGCCCTCGAGGACAAGCATCATAAGCATATGCTCGCTCCAATTCAACTGATTTCTTAATCGTTTCAACAACGCGCTCCTGAAATTCAGGTGTCCATACCTCTGGGTTCTCTGATTTAATTGTATTAATTAAATCACAACCAAATGCTAAATGAATACTTTCATCTCGCATAATATACTCAAATTGCTCGCCAATCCCTACCATTTTGTTTTGGCGCTTAAGTGCTAACATCATAGCAAAACCAGCATAGAAAAAAATTCCTTCCATGATCACATAATACCCAATCAAGTCAAACAAAAACTGTTGAACTTTTTCTGAGGTATCTGTAGCAAAATTTGGGTCCATAATAGAACTAGTCAAACTTACTACAAAATCATCTTTTTCCTTAATTGTTGGTATTGTCTCATACATATTATAGATATAGTCAGGATCAAGGCCAAGCGTATCACAACAATAAATGAAGGTATCTGTGTGCACAGCTTCTTCATATGCCTGACGCAATAAATATTGCCGACACTCAGGATTCGTCACATGCTTATATACCGCCAATACAATATTATTTGCAGTCAGTGATTCTGCTGTTGAGAAAAAGCCCAAATTCCATAAAATCATCTTACGTTCATCTGCTGTTAAATCACCCTCTGCTCGCCATTGCTCTGTATCACGATGCATAGAAATTTCTTCTGGTGTCCAATTATTTGCAACACCATCTTTATAATGCTGACGAGCCCAATGATAAGTCATTGGTAAAATTTTGTTTGGATCAACAGTGCCATTATTTATAATTGATTGTTTTGATGTCATAGTTTTTACCCCTTAGTATAAATTATTGACACGATTCGCACATTTCGTCTTCAATGCTACATAAAAGGCGAGAACTTACACTCCCAACAAATGTTTGCTCCTCACTTTTTTTAGGAGATGACTCTTGTGTATCAACCTTGTTATATTCTCTTTTTTGTGTAAAGCCGTATCGTGATGCATCAAGCGTCGATTTTTCAATTTGGCTTGCACCAAGTGTACGCAAATAATACATTGTCTTAAGTCCAGACTTCCAAGCAGCAATATAAATATCATTCATTTTTTGACCCGAAACACCTTGCATAAATACATTATGTGATTGACTCTGATCAATCCACTTCGATCGCGCAGCAGTCAATTTAATAAGCCATTCAGGATCCAGTTCAAAAACTTCCTTATATTTGTTCTTAAGACGCTGTGGAATTGTTGGAATCATTTGAATGTTGCCATCATAATATTTAATATTATCAAGCATTTCCTGATTCCACAGATTAAGCTTTTTAAGATCATCCATAAGATACTTATTCACAATCGTGAACTCACCACTCATATTTGCTTTAACATAAATGTTTTTATAAATTGGCTCAATACAAGGAAAACACCCAGAGATATTAGAAATAGTCGCAGTTGGAGCAATTGCCATAGTATTTGAATTTCTCATTCCATGTTGCTTAACATGCTCTCTTACTGATTCCCAATCCATAGAACAAGTCCGCGATACATTAATAGACATACCTCGCTCTTTTTCAAGCAACTTAATAGTATCAATGGGAAAAAGTCCCCGATCCCACTTTGAACCTTTATAAGAAGCATAAGCCCCTCGCTCTTTAGCCAATTGGGAAGAAGAATAAATAGCATGATATGAGATAAACTCCATTGTCTCATCTGCAAAAGTCAAAGCTTTTTCATCGTCAAATGGAATATCCTGAATAAATAAAGCATCTTGAAAACCCATTAATCCAAGACCTATTGGACGATGACGCATATTAGCATTACGAGCTTCAACTGTCGGATAAAAATTAATATCAATTACATTGTCAAGCATGCGAATTGCAGTTTTAATTGTATCTGCCAACAAGGCCTTATCAAGCATGCCATTAACCATATGCTCAGCAAGGTTCAACGAGCCAAGATTACATACCGCAATTTCATCTGGGGAAGTATTTAAAGTAATCTCCGTGCATAAATTTGATGAGTGAATAACTCCAGCATGATCTTGCGGAGAACGAACATTACATGGATCTTTAAAGGTAATCCATGGATGCCCTGTTTCAAAAAGACGACTCAGTATCTTTCTCCACAACTGCCGAGCTGAAATTCGCTTGAAAAACTTAATTTCACCAGAAGCTGCTCGTTCTTCATACGCTTTATATGCTTTTTCAAAGGCTGCGCCATAAATTTCATGCAAATCTGGAGTCTCGTGCGGAGAGAAAAGCGTCCAAGAAGCATCTTCAATAACTCGCTTCATAAACAAATCTGGCACCCAGGCAGCAGTATTCATATCGTGAGTGCGACGACGATCATCTCCCGTATTTCTTCTCAAGTCAATAAAATCTTCAAAGTCATAATGCCAAGCTTCAAGGTAAGCACAAGCTGCTCCTCGGCGGCTTCCACTTCGATTTATTGCTGCAACAACATCATTTGCTAGCTTAAGAAATGGCACAGTTCCCTGACTTGAGACTCGCGTTGTTTTAATAGGTGCACCAATTCCCCGAACAGCTGTCCATGAATGCCCAAGCCCGCCAGACCATTTTGCCAAATGCGCATTATCTTTAAGAGATTTAAAAATATGCTCCAAATCATCATCAATAAACATCAAGTAGCAAGAACTCAATTGTGGATGAGTAGTTCCAGAATGAAAGAGTGTCGGTGTAGATGAAACAAAGCGCAATGAGGATAAAATATTATAAAATTCAATAGCTTTTTCTGTTTTATGCTCTTCTCTTAAAGCAAGGCCCATTGCTATACGCATCCAAAAAGCTTGAGGTGTTTCAAGCAATCGCTTTTCATGCTTAATGAAATAACGTTCATACAAGGTCTTAACTCCAAGATACTCAAACTTTGCGTCACGACTAAAGTCAAGCGAATGAGCAAGAGCTGCAAGGTCAAACTCTAAAAGTTGCGACGTATAAATCTCAAGATCAATACCCTTTTTAATATGCTCGATGAATTTTTCTCTACTAACATGAGCAAAGTGCTCATGCGAAACAGAAAATCCTGCAACTTCACGATAAACTTTTTGCAACAAAACTGACGCAGCAACCTTGCTATACTCGGAATCTTTTTCAATATGAGCAACAAGTGTTAAAATAATTGCTTTTTCAAGCTCCTCTGTTGAAATTTCATCAAAAATTATTTTTGATAGTTCTTTCAACATAGTGTTATATGAGATTGTTGAGCCAGATGAAGACGTTGCCCTCTTCAATGTTGCAATAATTTTTTCTTGATTAAAGGACTCTACGGATCCATCACGCTTTGTTACACGCAAACGCGAAAAATCATAAAATAAAGCTGAATCTTTATTTTTACCATTGTCGTATACGGAACTATTCATCATGCTCATAGCAATCCCTTGTCGTTTATGTAGTAACTTACCATACTTTATCTTGACGCCTCGCTGCAAATACAAATATCACTATTTTATGAATCTATATTTTTCTTTTTGAAAATTACAAGCTTTTAATCGGGAACTATAATCTAGCAGTTTGCTAGACCAGGAGCAAATAAAATTTTTATTTCACAGAAAGGATGACTTTCATGTTACTTTTCCCTAATAATGCCGTAAAAAAAGACATTTTAACGTGCATTACGTTATCACATTAAAATGGAAAAAGAAAGCTTTTTTCACTCTCGAAACAAGTCAATCATATTTTTCATTTGAAATTTTTAAATCTCCAGAAAAACATTAAATTAATGTTTCAATGAGTATACCAATAAGGGCCAATCTCGACAATCCGAAATTGACCCTTACTAAAAATTAAGAGTAAAATTTAAAATTAAAGACCTATAGCATCATCAATTTCTTGCTGAGTTGCTCGGCGAACAATATAAAACAATACATTCATGTCCCTTTTCCGTCGAGCAACAGAAAATGAACGCGTTGCAACCGGATAGCGATCCCCAATATTACTATCAATTCTATTTGATGACGCTAATATTCTTGAAGATTTTACATTTGTTAATATAACCCCAGATTCTCCAGGAACGAGTTCACCATTAGATGTAAGTGTAACATCTTGAACAAGCCAAGATGAAAGCTCACTCTCCTCTTCACTTCCAAAAACCTGACAGCCCTTTATATTATATGGTGCTTCCCTACTACTCTCTGCAAGATAAAAACCATTGCGAACATTATAAAACTCTACAATATCTCCTCGAGCGACAAGGTCCCCATTATTTTTTTCAGATCCTAGTGCTGGTACGACTCGCCAAATATGATCTCCAACATCATAGTTACCATGATCAGGGCTTGTAAGTGCTACAACTTTTGTTCCATCATTAACAGTAAATGTATTCATTAAATCTGTTGTTGTATATAAAACATGTGAGTAAGATAAATCAGACGTTGTATAAAGATGCCCAAATCCTGTACGATCCCCCAAAAGAACATAGTCTCCAAAGACAATAGCATCAACTGGATCTCGTTTCATGCTATTAAAGTGTAACTTGCTTTGTTCTAAGTCTTGTGCCTTTCGGCTCTCAGGCTTCATCAGCCCAACGCCCTCTTCTTGCTTGCTGGTCTTTTGTAAGCATATGCGCCTCCCTTCTTGAGCTCTTTCTTCAAGACTCTTTATCAACCTCTCTTGTTGAAACTCTACTCCATGAGCAAATAAAAGCTCTTGAGCGCTACCAAAAAGCAATGCTATACAATATGCTAATCGCATCTTGTTATTCATCATTAATACTCCTTTTTTTTAGAAAAACAACAGAACACCCTCTTTTCCTTCAAAAGATCATAACAAGATTCATTATAGAGCGAAGGAAAGAAAAGTGAACTCATTTCTTGATAAAAAAATTTTCTATTTGATATAATTATGAGAAGAAAGGTAAATAAAAAAGGTCTCATGTGAAGATAAAAAGCATAACGAGCATTACTATTTTATTTTTATATTTAGCCCAGGCTGCTTGCTTAGGCAAGCCAGGAACTTACTTTCTTGCAAAGTTATCTGGAAAATTCTCAGTAAGCAAAGCTCGTCTTTTCTTGCAAGATTCAGCCCGAAAGGACCCATATCTCAACCTTGACTATCGCCCACTTTTAATCGATATTTATTACCCTACAGACGAATCACACGAACAAAAATGTTCATACTCCCACCGTTCAGGAGCAATTATACAAAAAGAATGCAAGGACTTTCTCCATATTGATAAGCTTAACGACATCCTCTTGAATACCAAAGCGCAAAGTTTTTCACACCTTCCTATCAGCAAAAAAAAAGAATTGTATCCAATTATTCTTTTTTCTCATGGATACACCCATTCAAGCGAGAGCAATAGTGCTCAATGTGAAGATCTTGCAAGTCATGGTTTTTTTGTAATCGCAATCAATCATACTGGTATTAGCGGCAACTCTCAATTTTCTGATGAAAACTACTTGCATGAATGCCTTGCACCAAGAAGCCTAGAGACACCTCTCCACATGTGCAATGATATTAATTTCATTACCAACTACCTACATCAACATGCCCAAAAAATTAATTGGTTAAAAAAGGCTGATGTAAAACGAATAGGTATATTTGGCCACTCTCTTGGCGGCATGGCTGCAACACGTTGCAGTGCTCTAAATAGGCATATAAAAGCAGGAATAAATCTAGATGGTCCACTCTTTGGCAGAACGATGTTTCCAGTATTTTACAAACCATTTCTATTTTTGCTTGCTGAAGACTTTGAAGCCCGGTTCTCACAAGACCATCAAGCTCTTAATGCTGTTAATATAACTCCTAAAACCTTTCAAGAATCCATACCTTCACTCATAACTGAAATGAAAGGTTTTGGTAAACAAATTATTATTAAAGGAACTTCTCACAATTCATTTTGCGATCACCTTCTTATTCACCACACTTTTTCTGAGGTATACCCTGACCTTGCACTTTCATTACAAAAAATTCTTCTTCTTGGCACTGCAAATGGCCAAGAAGCGCACCAAATTATTCTTCAACATCTCATATCATTTTTTAAAAAAAATCTTTAATTTATAGAACTCACCAGACTTAATCTTCTGCAATTTTTTCTTAAAATTGTCATTCTGAAACTTTCTGATAAACGATAGAGTCAAAAAAAAGCATAAAATAATTTTAATATTTATACTGACTAAATTACTCTTTGCTCTATTGCTAATCACGAAGTTTTTATTATATCATTTTCATACAATAATTTTTGAACTATTGCCTCTTTATTATCAATGGAGTAACATCGTAAAATATACTTTCATTAAGCAGAAGGAGACTTAGTAAATGGTGCAAGAAATTTTCATTGTATTGCTTTTTTTGTTAATTAATTGGAACATATCTATCTATGCCTTTTTTCCAAAGCCAAGCGAACTATTCTATATTGGGAAAACAAAGACATATAACTCAATCAATGAAAATGCTCCTTTTTATTATACTCAATTTAAAAAATTATCCCTCGATTTTTATTACCCTGAGAATCAACCCCTTTACAACTCAGCAGTTCTTTCTTCTATATACCAACAAACAGCATCCTCAACTATCATTGACCAACTCACCCGCTATAAAATTAATCTAAAAAGAGCAAATTATCTCAATACACAAATATCAAAAAATAAATTACACCTGATATTCATCAATTTTTTAATAAAAACCTTCAGCCTTAAGGGGTGACTGTTAATGAATTATTTTTATTCAAATACCTTTTTTGTCTTTATATTTTTTATATCACTAACCAGCGATACAATTGCTCAGACTTCCTGTTCAATCATTCTCATCAATGGAACAAGCGGTGCCGGTAAAACGGTGACTTCTCAAATACTTAAAAGTCTTCTTAATGGACAAACTAAAATTACAGGGTGCGAACAAATTATCTCAGAAACAGTCATCGAAAAAGCCTGTTCACAAGGATACGTTATTAGTCCTGAAGAGATGCAACTAGCAACACTTGAAAAATGGATAACAAGTCATTGGAGCCAAACCCAAATCAATGAAGTCATGCTTGAAGCACGCTCACGATTTGATGAACAAATGAAAAAAGCTATTCAAAAAAATAAATATCTAATCATTGATGAAGCCGCCCTTACACAGGACGAAATCAATCTTTATGAGCAATATGCTCCAACATTTAAAGTTCTTCTTTACTGCCCAATCAATATTCTTTCTTATCATATTCTTGAGCATAATAATAAAAAAGGAGTTATTTCAAAATCCTTCGACACAAGTCTTTCTCAATTTCTTTCACTCTATTATCCAGAATCTCTCATGTACCATACAATTGCAGGGATCCTTACTCCCCAAGATATGCAGAGAACATTCATAACCCGAGATATTCGTATATTCCCCTCCATGAGTACAATCGAGATTGATACAGAAATGAACAAGCTTGAAGCCTCATTTAAACAACATTTTAAATGTAGTAAAGACGAAGCATATCTTACACCAACGATTCCTCATGATCTTATCTTAAATAGTGGAGTTGCATCCCCTGAAGAATGTGCTCGACTCATTAAAATAATCTTTGAAAAAACAATAACAGCACAAGAAGAAAAATAGCTCAACGAAAAAGGAAAAAATGAATAAAAAAATAATACTTTTTTGTATCATTGCTTTATCGAATACAAATCTTTTTTCCAATGATAACTACTCTACAATACGTCTTTCAACATTACAAAATATAATGCCACTCAAAAAGACAATATTTAAACTTTATCCTCAAATATTTGATTTTTATAAAATTCATAGCTCAAACGAAACAATAGACCTTTGGACAATATACTCTCTCTTTCATCAATATGAGCTTGTCAAGACGATCCTTCTTAAAGAAAAAAAAAGTGGTGAATATGTTGGCCTTATTATTTGGCGACACCCATTTACTACAACAAGCTGGGAGAAGGTCATTCAAAGCGCTAGAAGCCTAAGAAAACATGAGCTTACATCTTTCATTCAAGAATTAAATAGCGAAAAAGATATGAATATTGCTGAAATTGAAATATGCAGTGCATCAACAGAAGAGGGCTATAAAAAACTCCTTGCTGAAAGTGAACTCATTATAGCCAAGACAGCAAAGACCATCAATATACGTACGCTTAACAATGAAGATACGAACAAAGCTTTTATTGCAATGGGGTATAAAATGGAACAAAAGCCTTGTCCTAAATGCAATCGATGGTGCTGGCAAAAAAATTTGTCTGATAAAACTACTGAATAACCTCTTCACTCGTCACAAGTTGATGATTTTTACGCCCAACAAACAGAGCTGCACCCATGCCACAGGCTATTAAAATAATACTTAAAAATGTCCCATAATTCATTAAATCAATAAGGTTGTGCTTAAACATATTTGAAATTTGAGCACCACCCATTTTTGCGCTTCTTGTACCAAATGTATCAACCCATCCCTTTGCTTTGAACTGAACATCTCTGCTTGTTGGAATATAGACAATATGCTTTATAGGATCATTGAGAGCAAAATTCAATCCCTTAATCATCACCATTGAACTAAACAATACCCACAAAAAGAAAGTTACGGAAGCACTAAGAACATGACAGCAATATACAGCACATAGCAAACACAAAACCACTGTTGGATAAATAAATAGACTCTTTCGAAGGCCAAGTTTACCAAGAAAAAAGCTTGTACCAATTAAAACAATCAAACAAGAAATAGAGTTTGTTGCAATGCCAAAAATTGACATGAAAGTATTAAATCCTTGCTTGGTTGCATACTCAGGTATTGCAACAGCTTGCCTATACATTTGATATTCAACAATAACCGCAACGACCTCATACACTGTTGAAATAACAAACACCCCAAGAAGATACGGACGTGTTGCTATAAGATAAATACCCTCAACAAAACTTTTAAAAAATGATCCCCGCTCTTCTTTTTTATTATCTATGATTTGCTGTATACTTGGCTGATATTCAACAACATAGTGCCTAATATAATAAATTAGACCAATAATAAATACCAAGCCAATAATTCCAAGTAAAAAAGAAGGCCAGACTTGTCCATGTTTACCAAGCACATAACTCATACTTGATCCAGATAAAGCTCCAAGCTGCCCACCTAAAACAATCATAGGAAAACCGAGCTTAGCTGTTGAGGTATTAGTCAAACTTACTACGTAAGACCAAAATAAAGCAATCAAAATTGATCCTGCACTTTCAACAGCAAAGTAGTTAACCCAACCAGTTGTTGCAAGAACATAGGAGCCAAGAAACGACGAACCATAATAATCATTTACCATTAAAAGAAACATTGCCACACTAAACGTTACAATATAAAAAGAACCAATAATATAAAAAAGTTGATGACGAGCAAATAAATCAACAAGCTTTGAGTAAATACCTACAGCACAGGCTATAATAATTACCGACCAAATTTTTGCCATTGGCTGAAACAACGCTCCCTGCTTAACTGCCCACCCGAGCTCTTCAGGAAATGCAACGGTAAAAAAGACAACATCCCGAGCAATACGCATCACCCAATATACAAAAATTAGCATAAAAAAGGTGAGTGAAAAAAAGGCAAATTTTCTTACTTCTTCATCAGTCAGCGCCGGCCAGAATAAACGTAACCATGCATACAACATGAAAACTCCTTTATATAATTATTACCTTGCATAGCCATTATAAGAAGATCCCACAAAGAGCGCAAGAAAAAAGGTCCGCCTTTAAAAGCGGACCTTTGTAATTACTTTAAAAAGAGCTGGCGCTATTCAACAACTTTGCCTTCAGTTACAAGTTGCTTATTCTTGTTGCCAACAAAAATTGCAGCCATAATCCAAAATGCAAGTACACCAAGCCCAAATAATGTGCCATACATCATAAGCTCAGCCATATTGTGCTTGAACATATTAGTTATTTGCGATCCACCCATTTTTGCAGTCCGAGGACCGAACATATCAATCCAACCCTTTGCCTTAAATTTTGCATCCTTACTGGTTGGGATATACATCATTTCTTTGGTTGGGTTATTCACCGCGTAACTTAGCCCTTTAACAACCATCATAACACCGAAAGTCATCCAGAGAAGACTTCCTGCTGATGGCCCTTGCGCATAGAATGCATACAGACCAACCAATGCAACACCAACACAAGCAGGATAAAGAAGAAGACAAAAACGAAGACCATACTTTTTCATAATAAAACTTGTTCCGAGTAGGGCCATAAGAAATGCAAGTCCATTGGTGCATACACCAAAAATACCCATAAACTTAGCAAAACCTGTTTCTGTCGCAAATTGTGGAAATACTGATGCCTGACGCTTCATTTGATAATCAATAATAGTACCAATAACCTCATAAAGTGTAGATACAACCAAAATACCAAAAATATATGAGCGTGTTGCAATAAGCTTAATTCCACTGGTAAAGCTTTCAATAAAACCAGGCTTCTTTTTCTTATCAACTTCTTCTGTTGGCCCAACTTGATGCTGAGGAACAACGCGCATAAAATAGTTAATCAATACGGTGATCATAATCAAAAAGATTGTTGCCAACATAAACAATGGCCATACGCTTCCAAAAGAACTTGAAACGATAAGCAACGATGACCCACCAATAGATCCAATTTGTGCACCAGCAAGAATTAGTGGAAAACCAACTTTTGCAGATTCTGAATCTGTCATGCTAATACAAAATGACCAAAAAACAGGTACCATCAAAGAGCCAAAGCTCTCGATACTAAAATAAGTCACCCAACCAATTCCAGCAAGGACAGTTCTCCCAAGAAACGGATCACCATACAAATCTCGCATTACAAGTAAACCTGTAATAGTTGCAAAAATGCAAGCATAAAAACCTGCAACAATATAAAATAATTGATGTTTTTTAAACAAATCAACAAGTCGAGAATAGATCACGATCATACCAATCACAACAAACACAGAAATCGTTTTTGCTGTTGGCTGTAATTGACCACCCATGCCAGGAGCCCATCCTAAGCTTTCAGGAAAAGCAATTTTGAAGAATACGGTGTCTTTGAGCAGGCGAAGCATCCAGTATCCACCAATGATGAAAAAAAATGTTGCTGAAAGAATAGAAAATTTTTGGATCTCATCATCTTTCAATGATGGCCAAAAAAATCGAACAATAGAGTTGATCATAGATCCCCCTGGTAATGGTAAAAAAACAAACGAAATACATCAGAATATATTCGCAGAAACACTGTATAAATCAAAAAGATGGCCGAACAGATGTAAAAATGGCACCTTGAACTTTTGTCGGTCAGCATTTTTCATTGTAACACAATCAAAAGGCTGATGCAATAACGTTATTCAACAACTGTTAGAGTAAAATAAAAAGTTTCGGCTTTGAGAGAAGCTTTATTTAAATTAAAACACTAAAATAAGCCATTTAAACATGAAATTTATCGAAGTTTATTATAGTACCTTAAAAATGCGCATACTGACAATGAGCGATACCTTAACAATTATAATTTATTTTCATCATTCACATTACAAAACATTCAAAGATTATTACAACATCTGTAACCATTAGTTCAAAAAAGTTAGCAAGGTCCCCCGGACAGAACTTCCGGAGGACCTTATTTTTTACACAAAAGAAAAGTGACTACCTTACTCAAATCCAAAAATTTTCATGAGGTCGAATATAAAATTCTTGTGTTACCTCAAAACCAAATATGAATACTTTATAAAAAGCGTTACACACAAAGTTAAAAATACCGGTGCCTTGATATAAGGAAAATTAAAGAGCTTATGAGCAAGGTTAACAAATGCCAGCATAATAATTGATGGATACAGCGTTACCACAAATGGATGCGTCACTTCAATAATCCTAACAAACCCCAGGTTAGACATAACAAAAGAAGCAATAACAGTAATCAACAAAGCTGTTACATGACTAATTTTACTTTTTACAATCTCAACACGAACATAATCAGCAAAGACTGATGTTAGAACCGTAGCAGTTGTTAAGCAGGCAATTGCAATGGAAGTATTAGCTAAAACGGCCGCACTCGGTCCAAGAATAAGAACAACAAGCGTACTCAATACCATTTCATCTGAAACACTCATCAACTGAGCTCCATACATAGCAGCAACGTAGGCAAATCCTCCATAAACTAACCCAAGAAAAGAAACCCCTATCAATCCCGCGTGAAATCCAACACGCGCTGTCTGCCCAGGTGTCATGTCTCCACGATGATCAAATTGTCTACGAATAGCTGCAATAATTAATCCTGAAAAGAAAATTGTGCCGAGCAAATCAAGCATATGAAATCCACCAAAAACACCCTTAAGAAAGTGATCATAAGGCTGAACTGTCACATCTCGAATTTGGCCAGGATAAAGCATGCCAAGAGCAATAATTGCAAACATCAAAAGAAGCTTTACTGGCCCAAGGACTTTACCTAAAAGGTCAAGCAATATACCTTTTTTTATCGTTAAAGCAAAAATGATACAAACAGAAACAAAACTAAATGTAAACAACGAGACAGAAGGCATATATGACTGAACAGATGAATGAGACAATGCAATACATCGAGGAATAACCGCAAATGGCCCAATAAGCATCAAGCACCCAAAGGCTATAATTTTCCCGGGGATATTTCCTGTCATTGAAAGAAATTTTTTGTATGAACCATCATAATAAATAACTGAAACAATCCCAATCAATGGCACCAAGACACCTGACAAACAAAGACCTATCAAGGCCCATATCATTTTATCTCCAGAATCTCTACCCAAAATAAGCGGAAATATAACATTACCAGACCCAAATAGCATCGCAAAAATAGTAAACGCTACCGGAAGTAACCTTGATGCATACATAAATATCCTTCCTCGTAAATCATGAATACAAACACCATGATCAATCTATGAGGTTAAACTTAATTAAAAAGCAAAATTGCTAAAATTATGACGGCACAAAAAGCCTCAATAGAGAGTGATTAGGGTTTTTTAGGCAAATAGTCTTTTTATTTTTATAAGACAGATTGCTAAACAAAGCCCCTCTCGCTTGTAACTGAACAACCGTACAACAGTACTTTTTCTTTAATATGTTCAGCAAAAAGCTTTTTGTCTTTAAATGAAAAAGTACAAAGTGATTCAAGGATAAAATTACCCTTTTGATATTATTATAATAACATAAAAGCAAAATACAACTTTTTTTAATTTGAATTTAAAATCAATTAAAAGAAGGCAAAAAAGGCTCAGTCTTCAGGTTTTACAGCTCACTCTTTTTCGTATATAATTCTGACCAAATAATCTACTTTATTGCGTCATTTTGCAAAATATTATTATCTAAAAATAGATTATGATTGGTTCTAGGAAGTATTACTTAATTAACACTCAAGACGAAAGCCATATTATGGAGAATTCTGGGAAAATTTCAATAGCAGCAGCTGTGCTTATGAGCATGAATGTTATGATCGGTACGGGAATCCTCTTTGGACCGCAACTTATGGCTGCAAATGCAGGGTCCTTCAGCTTTCTTGGTTGGACTATTGGGGCCTTACTTCTCTGTCCAATTATTATCAATGTTGCCGATGCAGCCCGCATGTTCCCTGGAGAAGGCGGATTTTTTAGCTACTGCCGGTCAACGCTTGGAGAAACTGGAGCCTTTATGGCAACATGGTCTTTTTTTCTTGGATATGTTGGAACAACGGCTGTTCAAACGTCTGTTATTCGAGATGAATTAATTCGAAGTTTTAATTGTGGTTGGATTCAAACAAATCCTGTTATTTTTTATCTTATTTCGGTTATTACCTTCTCTCTTCTTAATTTATTAAGCATTACGGTCATAAGCCGCATACAAAGTAGTGTTACAATAATCAAACTGATCCCTCTCTTTTTTGTTATTTTTCTCCTTGGCGGTTATTACAATCCAAACTTTCACCTAGAATATGCAAGAGTTCTTAAGCTCGGACTTGTTATTCCAACAAGTATCTTCGCTTTTAATGGCTGGGAAGCATGCTGCAGCATTGGGCATTTAATTCAAGGTGGAAGCAAAAAAGTGCCTTTCGTTATCTTTAGTGCTTTTGGTATTGTGGTATTGCTTTATACTATTTTTCACTTAAGCATTTTACATATCATGGGTGTTGATAATTTAATAAAATTTGGAGCAGCTTCATTTCCCCTCTTTTTAGGCTTTTCAGCCCAAACAGTCAACATGCTTAATATAGCAATTGCATATGCATTCATGATTAGTTATATCAATTCTCTTTATGGTGTTTATGTTGCAAATGTAACCACACTACATAGCCTTGCACACAAAGACCTTATCTTTTTTTCAAAGCGCCTTTCACAGGTTAACAACCTTGAAAGACCTGTAGCAGTTATTGGTATTTATGGGATTATCGCTCTTACTCTTAGTTGTCTTATTGCAGACACAACGATTCTTATTGGAATTACAGGCTTGGGCGTTATATCTTCATTTTTTACGACAATGCTTTCTCTTGCTGTTGCATTTTACCAGCGCAAAAACTATTTAAAACTAGTGCAAGTATTTTTTGGATTTACCTCTTGCTCTCTTTTGCTTTACTTAAGCTTTATGTCAACAGGAGCAACAATGAAAATTAGACTTCTGAAAATATTACCCTTACTTTTTGGTTACATAGTTGGATACGTCATGCTCCATTTTAAGCAGAAAGAAAAAGCTCAAAAACAATTAGATCAGATGTTATAGTAAAAAACACTCTATAGCTAGACTCTCTAAAGTTTATACGATTTAAATTTCGATGTAAGCCATCTGCCTAAGCTAGAGCTTCGTCGGCAACTATCATCCTCAGTGAATATTGTGAACACACTCACCATGCTCTCTGAGGAGTATCTTCAAATTAAGTTATTTATATAAGCCTTAAAGATACTTGCTCTAGCGTGCACAAATATTCTGAAGCAATCTTAAAAATTTTCTGAGGTCTTTTTTTGCTATTTTTTAGGATTTGATAACTTTGGAAGATCAAGCGACTCTCCTTCATGCTCAAACATCAACACTTGAAAAACTCTTCTCATATTTGCTTGTTGAACCTGAAAACAATAATCTCCATGTTTAACACGTTCTCCCTTACGCGGCAAATGCTCTAACTGCTCAGCTAAAAAGCCAGCAAGCGTTACTGACTCCTCAGAAGGAAACCGCATAGAAAAATGTTCTTCAAGTTCACTTAAGCTAATACCTGCATCAATTAACCAACCACCTTTATCAAGTGGAATGATATGCGCATTGCTACTTTCATTTTCATCAGTAATATCACCAACAATCTCTTCTAATATATCCTCAAGCGTAACAAGGCCAGAAAATAGACCATGCTCATTTATAACTATCACCATGTGAATTTGCTTCTTTAACAACTCACTTAATAATAAGTTAATTTTTTGTGTTTCAGGCACAAACAAAATAGGCAATATAAGATCACGCAATTCTTTTTTTTGATTACGAGCTAAAGCTTTGAGCAATACCTTTTGATGAATAAGACCAATAACATTATCATCATCTTCTTCATATACTGGAATACGAGACTTATTAGACTCACAAAGCACCTCAATAACATTTTCAATTGATGTATCAACATCAAGCAAAATGACATCAGAACGCGGAGTCATAATCTCTTTAACCATTTTCTGCCCAAGACTAAAAACATTTTGGAGCATTTCTGTTTTTTCTGCCTCCATCAGCCCCTTTTTATCACTGTAATCAATTAAAAATTCTATCTCTTTTTCACTGATCATATCATGTTGCCGCTCAAGAACATGTGGTCCGCCAATTGTTGAAAAAAAGAAGTCTGCAATTTTCAATAAAATAGTTACAAATGGATAGGAAATCGTAAAAAGAATATTTATTAACCACAAAAATGACTCAAAGAGCTTTTCATGATGAGTTTTTGCAAAACTTTTTGGAATAATCTCTCCAAAAATAAGAATCATAACAGTTGCAATACTAACCCCAATTGCAAGACCAAGATTTCCAAGGTGTCTCTGCATAATTTCAGTAATGACAACAGAAGTCAAAACATGCGCAAAATTATTAGCAATAAGAATAGTAATTAAAATACGCTGAGGATTGTTTTCCCAAGCGGTAAATAAAGCTTTATACTTTGCTACCGTTAACTGCAATTCTTTGAGTCTAAACAAACGCAACGCGGTAAATGCTGTTTCTAAAAAAGCAAAAAGCGCTGCAAATGACAATGTTACTAAGAAGATAATAATTTGTCCCACAAGTGACACGGTTTGACACTCCTCGATTAAATTTAATAATTATGCATTAAGCTGTTTTTTATCAACTTTTCCAGTCGCATTCATTGGAAGATCATCAAGACAGATAATTTTACGTGGAATTTTATATGCAGCAAGATTGTTAATACACAACTGACGAAGCTTTTGTTCAATTTTTTTACCATCAACGCGAGCAGCCACAAATGCAATTGGTATCTCACCTGTTTGATCATCTTTTCGTCCAATCACGGCAGCTTTTGTAACTTCTGGATGCATGAGCAAGATATTTTCTACTTCTGCTGGATAAATATTAAATCCTTTATGAATAATAACATCTTTAGACCTGCCCCTAATGGACAAATTTCCATACGCATCACTTGAAGCTAAATCACCAGTATTAAGCCAACCATCAACAACAACTTTGTCGGTTTCTTCTTGAGCATTATAATAACCAAGCATTATATTATCACCCTTCACCCACAGTGTACCAACCTCCCCTTGCGCAACCTGTTGACGTTGAGCGTCTCTAATAAGTATCTCTATACCAACAAAACTTGTACCAACAACAGAAGATGGCGCATCTTCATTATCACAGTAAACAGCAATAACTGGCGAGGCTTCTGTTAGTCCATACCCAGAAAAAATCTTTCTACCATAAATTAAAGCAAAAGCCCCTCGAATCTTATCTGGCAACATATCTGCACCAGAAATAAAAAACTTTACTGAGTCAAGCGGTGCATTTTTCATAATACACAACAACCCAAAAAGGGCTGGAAATCCAAAAAATAGAGTTGGTTTATGCTCTAAGCCTTCTCTAATAAGACGACGATCAATCTTACGCACAATAATTGTCGCAGCCCCCGTCAAAAGCGGAAACCATAAGCAAGCACTTTGTGCAAAAACATGAAACATCGGTAATACACAAAAATATCGCTCTTGATCATTAAGCCCCATACGCCTAAAACGTGCATACGACTGCATACTATTAGTTAAAGCATTACGAGAAGAAAGCATGACCCCTTTTGGAACACCCGTCGTCCCAGACGTATATAAAAGCACAGCAAGATCATCTGGATCACGCTTAACAAGAGAAAACTGCTGAATCATCTTTTGATCAACGCTCATATCCCAGTCAAAATGAGCCTCCTTCAGGCATGAAGGAAGTTGTACATTAAAATTTTCAACCACATCTTCTAACCGATGATAAAGAGCTTCATGAGTTATAACAGCTGCTGGACAAGAATCAAAAAAAATATGCGCAAGCTCTCTGCTATGAAGAAAAATATTAATAGGTACAACAATTGCACCAATCTGAAGTATTGCAAAATAAGCAATTGAAAACTCTGCAGCATTCTCATGATAAATAAAAACTTTGTCTCCTGGTTGCACTCCTGCCTGGCGAAGACGCACACTCAACAAAATTGCTCTAAAATAGAACTCTTCATACGTCAACGTACGTGATTGATCAATTAATGCAACTTGAGGTCCAAATAAGTGAGCAGCCCGCTTTAAAAGCGAGCCTAAGCTAATAAGATTACCCTCTTCGGTTAAGAGATCTTTTATTTCTGTAAAATAGCCTAATTCTTGATTATAGGCTTGTTGATATTTTAATGAATATTCACTTCCTGTATCCATAATCATCTCACGCTCTTGCTGAGACCTACTCCTCATACTTTATAACACTAACAGGACAAATATCTGCAGCTTCTTTTATATCTTCTGCATTTTCTTCAAAATTTGCATCTTCATTGACATGTGCAACATCAGTAACTTTAAACACCTTTGGGCATATTGACTCACATGTTCCACAAGAAATACACCCTGGGGTTATATACACTTTTTTCATCCAAAACTCCAGATTAACTGATTGTCAATTGTTTTTATTATAGTATTTAGTGTATCATGCCTTGAGCCCAGCATGCAACAGCCTTACTAGGCATTATGATCTGATGACTCATCAAGTGCTGCAAAAATATCAGTTCCCTTTTTACCACAACTCCCTGAACACCCACATGATTCCATTTTTCCACAAGCACAGGCTTTAGGCTGAATACTCGCGTTATCTTCCTGTAACGGAGCTCCACACCCATCACCAGTACCGCATCCAGCACATGAACCACAGTCAAGCGCAACTCCTTCAAAATCACCTTCATCCTCTTCAGAGTCAAACATAGCCTGCAAGTGAAGCTTTACTTCTTCAATTTTATCTTCCTCAAGAGCACTCTTAAAATCTTCTATCATTGCTGATAGATGCGCTTTTGATGATTCTGCTTCTCTAATCACCTCTTCTTTAAATTCATCAATCGGGCTTATTTCATCACCTTCGTCAACAATAGAATATAACAGCTCCTTTTTGCGCTCACTATCACTTACTTTATCACGCAATTCAATAAGGCCTTCTTTTTGTTCAGCAACATACTCGATATCATCATCTATCGCATCTTGCACGTCTTGCGCTTGAGAAACAAACATCTCTCCGACTTCTTTAAGATGTTGAATTTTATCTTTATCACTCTCTTGCCCTATTTTTTCTTCTATGAAAAAAATAAGCCCCTCAAAAAGCGCTCTTCCATCATCCTGAGCCTCTTTTTGCTTTTCTATGAGAAAATTTGATTGGTCAATAAGAAGACTGAGTTTCTGGTCTACTGATAATCCCGCCACTAAAAAACCTTTCTATTAGATAAAAAAAATAAATTACTTTTTCAGTATACTACGATTTGCAGAAAGTCTCCACTCTCTTACTGATCAAAACTACTAACCTTTTATTCACCTTCTAGCAGAATCTCATTTTGAGCATTATTTCTACTATCAACAAGCGTTTTATACAGATTGCTCGGCTCATAACCATATTGAGAGGCAAGCAATTCTTCTTCTCGCAAAATATCTTTAATTGGTAAAGCAACGACAATGCCTCCTTCAAACTCTACAACTATATGTTCGGTATCCACCGCTTCAAGAATAGCCTTTCGAACATCATTTATCGTTCTTACCTTTTTCTCATTAATTTTTTTAACAATACAATCGCAAGTTCTTAAAAGTCTATTTAAGCTACGATGCGCTTGTGAGTTTGGCAAACAATGCGATAAACAAACACGCGACTTAAGTCTTTTTTTAAGTTTGCCATATTTAAAAATTGATCCAATATGATGCCCTTGATGAAGACGGGCATCAGACATCATGTGCTGCAAAAAGCCTCTAACAAGATTCATAGAAAGCTGCGAAAAGACCATACCACCAATCATGTCATAATCAGGTAACTGCTGACTCCAATGCATCCAATCATCAATAGCTAAGACAGGAGGCTGCTCAATAGTTACTGAGCTATTATGCACTTTACCATCTCTACAATAAGAAATAATCAAATCACTGTTAATAGCCAGCCTGCTCAAATAATTATGCACGGTTACAAGATGAGCATCTTCTGAAACTTTAACATACCCATGGTGATCAATCTTTAAGTTATTAAGTGAAAGGAGCACATCTCCTTTTTTCAAGCCAGCCTTCTCAAACAATGAAAGCTTTCTCACACGAGATAACAACGCTCCATGATCATTTTCACAACCAAGATATTTAAGAGTCTCTGGGGTTACATCAACAACTGAGAATCCCCAATAAGGAGACCTAACAATAGGATTTTCAAGAAGAGCCTCAAGTAATGCTTTAATATTGTTGCTTGGAATAATAAAGTTAAGCCCTTCTGTCAGACTTTTTGTCATACCAGAAGAAGTCACTCCTATGAGTTCTCCCTTTTTATTAAATGCTGGTCCCCCTGAATTTCCAGGATTAATAGGAAGCGTTGTTTGCAACATATCACCAAACACCTCTTCCCAACCTGAGCCAACACCAAAAGTAAACTTTATATTTTCAAAACCAAGAGGATACCCTGCAGAGCATAGCTTTTCTCCATTTACAACTGCATCAGAGTCACCCAACGTAATAAATGGCAATTTTTCAAGTCCAAGCGTTTTTTGAATAAGAGCGAGAGATTCATCTGTTAACTTAAGCAGAGCAACATCATAATCAGGACAACCACCTACATAGTCCACTCGATACCTATTTCTTCCCAACTTTGGAAACTGCACAGCTATTGCTACTGAACCCTCTACAACATGATAGTTTGTCAAAATATAACCATCTGAAGAGATACAAGAGCCACTACCAAAACACCCTCCAGAACGGGATGGAGCCAAATAGGGCTCAGAAAAATTTGGCGTTAATCGATAACAAAACAATTGACAAACCGTATCTTCTGCAAGCTTACAGACATCCCCCCACGATCCATATTCTTTCACCTCATAAACAAGGCCTTTTTGAGCATCAGTGCATGTATCAGCTAGGCTTGCAGCATCTTTTGCTTCAAAGACAAAAGCTTCTTGATTATCAGAGCATACTTCAGCCGAAACATTGCATAAAAAACAAAAAAGTCCCATCATTAAAAAAGCTATTTTTTGCATTTCTAAACTACCTCTTTCAAAATATATAAACTACACAGACACAAATTATTTACTTATTTTTCTACTACAGACTCAAGATAAATTCGTTTGGCAAAGCCGCCGCGAGCAGCGTACTTTTTTTTGCGGATTAATTCAAGCTTATCAGGTGTTACCTGTTGAAGAGCAGCACAGGCATACACTACTTCAAGAACATCAGCAAGCTCTTCTAGTGAATGATCCTCAAGATACTCAGCAACCTCTTCTTGAAGCTTTTCATGCAAACATCGCAGATACTCTTCTTGGCTCTCAAGTATCTGCCATAACGGCTTTTTACCCTTATCTTCTATATATTCAGGAATGCGATCTCTAACTAACTTATTATAAAGAGCTATCTTGAAAGTACTCATGAAAAACCCTTGATCGTAATTTATCCAATTGAAAATTTTTTCTTAAGAGCAATAACTTTATCTCGCAAATCAATTGCCTTTTCAAAGCTTAATTCTTCTGCAGCTTTATTCATATCATTTTCCATTTCAGCGATAAGCAAACGAGCCTCATCTTCTGTTCGAGGATTTTTTCGCACTGATTTTTTCTTAGCTGCACTACTTGCATCCATAATCGCCTGCTGCATCTTGGAAATACTTTTTTTCACCTCACGCTGTACCGTTTTTGGCGTAATACCATGCGCCTTATTAAATTCTTGCTGAAGCATTCTTCGGCGATTAGTTTCATCAATCGCATTCTTCATTGAATTTGTTATCTCATCCGCATAGAGAATCACTTTGCTTTGTGCATTACGTGCAGCACGACCAATAGTCTGAATAAGCGAACGAGTATTTCGCAAAAAACCTTCAATGTCAGCATCAAGAATGGCAACAAGCGCAACTTCAGGTAAATCCAAACCCTCTCGCAACAAATTAATGCCAACCAAGCAATCAAACACCCCTTGGCGCAGCTTATGCAAAATTTCTGTGCGCTGTGGCGTTTTAATATCACTATGCATGTAGCAGACCTTAATTTTTTTATCTTCTAAAAATTGGGCAAGATCTTCAGCTGCTTTCTTCGTTAACACAGTGACAAGTGTGCGAAAACCTTGTTCTGTTGTTGCTTGAATTTCTTGCATCAAATGTGAAAGCTGCCCTTCTCGTGGCACCACAAAGACCTCAGGGTCAACAATTCCTGTAGGACGAACAATTTGCTCAACAACATGATCCGCATGTTCAAGCTCATAATCACTTGGCGTTGCAGAAACAAAAATAACATCATTAAAATGCTTTTCTACTTCATCAAAACGCAGTGGGCGATTATCATATGAGGCTTGCAATCGAAACCCAAAATCAATAAGCGATTGTTTCCGCGCACGATCACCTTTGTACATCCCGTGAAGTTGGGGAATAGCAATATGCGACTCATCAACAATGAGCAAAAATTCATCATCAAAGAAATCAAATAGGGTATGCGGAGCCTCACCAGGAGCTCGACCATCAAAATAACGAGAATAATTTTCAATACCAGCACAATAACCCGTCTCTCGAAGCATATCAATATCATGCTTCGTCCGTGTCATAAGTCGTTCCTTATAAAGAGGATTAGTCATTGCTGCTAGTTCATGGTTCAAATCATTATACATTTGCGCAATGGCATTTTCTCGTTTTTCATCGGTCGTCACAAAATGCTTTGCTGGAAAAATAAGAATATTATCTAATTCAGATACAACCGTATGTTCTTGTTTATGAACAAGCTCTATTGATTCAACGCTTTCACCAAATAATTCTATACGTAAATTGTCTTTCATATACGGCAAATTAATGGTAATAGAACTTCCAAAAACTCGAAAGTTAGCCGGCAATAAATCAACATCATTCCGCTTGTATTGAATAGAAACCAGCTGATTAATCAACTGCTTGCGAGAAATTTTATCACCAATGTTAAGCGAAAAAGCAAGATTACGATAATCTGCAGGATCTCCAAGAGAATAGATTGCAGAAACAGAAGCAATAACAATAGTATCAGGACGATTAATCATTGAAGCAGTTGTCTCAACGCGCAATCGATCAAGCTCAATATTAACCTTTGTTTCTTTCGGAATATAAATATCCTGCGCAGGAAGATATGACTCTGGTTGATAATAATCATAGTAACTAACAAAGTAACATACCTTATTTTCAGGAAAAAAAAGGCTAAACTCTTCGTACAACTGAGCAGCAAGGGTTTTATTTGGAGAAAAAATTAAGACAGGCTTATTCTGTTGAGCAATCGTATGGGCTAACGTATACGTTTTCCCTGAACCTGTTACTCCAACTAAAACTGACTTTCCTGAACGTCCAGCAACAAGCTCTTGAATTGCCTTCGGCTGACTTCCTGCAGGAATGAAAGGAGATGAAAGCTTAAAAATTTTGCCTTTTGACTTCATACATCAAGTGTATCAACAAAAGGCAAAAATCTCAAAGCCTACAATAAAATGCAGCGCCTTATTTCGTTAATAGCAAACTCTATGCTGTCAACATAACTTCTAGCCTGATAAATGAGTGATAATTCTTTAAAATTTGCCACACTCTCTCCTAACGAGTCTATCGACTCTTTGATTGAAGCAAGACTCCAATCAAACTCAGAGCTCGGGGCATTTTGAACCTTCCTTACAACAAGATTAAGCTCACCAAAAATATTATGTAAAAAGCGAAGATCTCCTTTTACAAAAGGTCTTAAACATACTAACCCTGCAACTCTTTGTTCATTCACAAAAGCTTTAATCCTTAAACAAATCCCAGCTAAAATAGTTGCAATACTTACTTCCCCCTGCTCTTGAGAAACTTTGTATCTCAGCACCGCACTTCTCCTTTTGTCAATAAGATTATCCCACATCACTTTCCACTCAGACCAATCAACACAAGCCCCTAGGCTCAGCAACCTTTTTCGATCCTTCTCTCGTAGCTCTAAAAAAGCATAAAGCTCTTCTTCTGCTTGTTTGTTTAATTCTTCTTCACCAGGACTTTCAACACAATTCCCTACATCCATTTCTACATCATCAGATTCAACACTATACACAGGCAAAGCTGTTAAGCAACAAGAGAGAGAAGCTAAAGCCACAATAGTTGAAAGTAAAAACTGACGAATCATCATCTTGCTTCCCTTTGGAATAATTTGTAATTATTAGTATTTATTGACAAGTGCTTAGAATTATAGGTCAACATATAAAAAAGTCAAATATGAATTTTAATTTAATTAAAAAAAAATACAAGAGTAAGCAAATGCTTAATCCTGTATTTTAAAAATTTTTGATAAAAATCTGAAGGACATGGCGGGGCTGACGAGGCTCGAACTCGCGACCTTCCGCGTGACAGGCGGACGCTCTAACCAAACTGAGCTACAGCCCCACACCACAGAATAACTTCGAAAGCTATTTCAATCTTCAGTTAGTATTGTGACAAATATATGAGATTTTGCAAGAAAAATCAGCATAAAAACTTTATTTTGTCACAACAGCCATTATTGCTTTAGCATCAATTCCCGAAAGAGCCAACAATTCGTCCGGCTTACCTGATCGAGAAATGCCCGTTACAGCCATTGTTTTCACGGTCATACCTCTATTTCCAACAGCATGCACAACCATCTGACCAAGCCCACCATAAAGGTAATGATCTTCAACCGTAATAATGTTATTATTCGACTTTTGCGCAACAGATAAAATCGTTTCAAGATCAAGCGGTTTAACAGAATACAGATCAATGACTGACACCAAGACACCTTGTTTTTCAAGCTCTTCTGCAGCCTTCAGTGCTTCATGGAGCGTAATTCCTGCAGCAATAATACAAGCCTGAGCATTGTCATGCTGCCGCAATACTTTACACCCACCAATCGAAAATACTTCTTGATGATCATACAAAATAGGGGTATCAGCACGCGTTGATCTCATGTAAGAAACACCATCATGATAATTAGCCATAACACCAACAAGCTTGTATGCTGCAACGGCATCACTTGGATACAAAATAATAGAATTTGGAACTGCAGCCATCATTGCCAAATCTTCAAGCGCCATCTGAGAAGGGCCATCTTCACCAATTGAAACTCCGCAGTGAGAGCCACACAATCGTAAAGCATTTTGTCCAATGCCAGCCATTCTGATATGATCATAGGCTCGCGCAAAAAAGGCTCCAAATGTTGCAGCAAAGGGAATTTTGCCGCGCGCTTCAAAGCCTGTTGCAACGCCAACCATATTTTGCTCAGCAATAAAACATTGTACAAAGCGATCTGAATGCTCTTTTTCAAATAACTCTGTAAAGGTTGAATTCTTAACATCTGCGTCAAGAACCACGACATCATCACGCTGTCGACCAAGCGCGGCAAGGCCTAAACCAAAAGCTTTTCGCGTTGAACATTTTTTATCTTGAGCTAGAAGTTCTTGATGATCTTGAGCAATAGCAAACTCACCACTTACTGAAAAGCGTTCAACCCTCTCTTTTTTACTAATGATTGAGGCATCTTCAACAGGGCTTGTTTGCTGTTCGGCAAGATCTGCGCACAATTTTTCAATCTGTTCTTTAAAAGGTTTTCCGTGATGCCCTACTTTATCTTCAACAAGCGAAAGCCCGTGCCCCTTGTAAGTCTTAGCAATAATCATAAAGGGTAGACCATGCATTGATTTTGCTTGATTAAAAGCTATACAAATTTCATCTATTGAATGACCATCGACAATAACAGAATGCCACCCAAAAGCTTCAAATCGCTTACGATATATTTCTACATCATGACCACAAATTGACTCTTCTGATTGAGCTAGTCTATTAGCATCAACAACGCCAATCAGATTATCAAGCTTGTATCGAGACGCAAGCTCTGCAGCCTCCCATATTGAACCTTCAGCAATTTCACCATCTCCCATCATCACGATGGTTTTGTAGGAATAATTATCTTGCCGAGCAGCAAGCGCCATGCCAACTCCAACAGATAAGCCTTGCCCCAAAGAGCCAGTTGCTGCTTCATTGTACTCAAAACGAGGTGTTGGATGCCCTTCTAAAACTGAATCAACCTTACGCAAGGTCAAAAGCTCTTCATCTGAAATAATACCGAGCTGTTTATAGGCAGCATACACCACTGGTACTGCATGACCCTTTGATAAAATAAAGCGATCATTATCTTGATGCTTAGGCTGAGCAGGATTGTATTTCATAACATAAAAAAAAATCACTGCTATCAACTCTGCAGCAGACATACATGATGTTGGATGTCCTGAACCTGCAGCACTTGTTGCCCGAATTGAGTCAATGCTTAACTGAAGTGCTCGATTTGCTAGATCTTGTTTTACTGCTTGATCACAGGGTTGCTTCATGAGTCACTCCTCGTGTTGCTTGTTTAGCTATGAGATAGTCAATAACAAATTGAGACCAGAGTTCCATGCTATCATAATACTTCATGCACTCATCAAGGCTAAGCATAAAACCCTCTTTAAACTCAGAACGAATACTTACCTGATCAGACTCTGCATGAAGAATAAAAGCAAACCCTGCATGCACCCGACCAATAAGCGATGCTTCATCATTTAATAATCCAAGCGGCTCAAGCGAATAGGCACCTTCATAGCGCACCTCTTCTTCAAACTCTCGAGCACCCCATTCAGCAACTGTAAACCCTTCACCCATATCTTCTTGACGTAAATGACCACCAATTCCAAGCGTATATTTATTACGCAATTCTTTTGCATTACCATCGTGTCGACGACGCATTAAAAAATATTTTCCAGCATGAGAGAAAATCATATACGGAATAATCTGTTTATACGCTGGATCTTCTTCCATCTTTGAACGCCATAAAAATTCTTTATGTTCATCAATTTTTTTTACATAGTCATCAAATGAATTCATTGGAACCATCCCATGAGTCACTTGAGCTTCAAATAATAACTCACGCTTTACAACAAGTATTTGTTCATCTTGCTTCATAAACCAGGCTTTCTTTTTAGAAAAATGAGGACATAATAAAATGTATCTTTTTGTAGTGTATCATAAAAGCGACTTCTTGCTTACGAACAAAAACCCCTGTCCAAAATAACAGACAGGGGCCAACAGACTTGATTTTTTTATATTCTTTTATATCCAAGAAGTAACAACGGCACCATTTGAAAGAACAAATACTCCCCCAGCCCTACCAGTGCTAATAACGGTTGATTTTTTTTGAATTTGGCTAAAGCTCATTTTGCCAGCGCCATAATTGCAAATATCTGCAGCAGACAAAGCCACTCCCTCAAAAGCTTCATCAAGATTAACTTCTATAAGACCTAAAGAGCTTTTAAAAATACGTCCGCCCTTGCCCCTAAGACCTACCATATCAATCTTCCCCATGCCAGACATTGAAATAATTTGATTATTAGCTTCACCAGTCAAAGTCAATGATCCCATCCCTGAAAAATTAACCTTTATATTGGAGCAATTTATATTGTAAAGAGAAGAATTTGTCATTCCTGAAATAGATATTTTTATACTATTTGTAACTGAGAGACCCTTTGCTGCCAGATCTCCCTTCCCCAAAATGCTTACCTCAAAATTATCTAGCTTAAAATTGTCTGACAAAGTAACAGAGCCAGTGCCAGAGAGCAATATTTTTTCAAGCGAGCATACCTTAAGATGTATTGATAAGGCCTCTGAGTCTCTCAACTGACAATCTTGTTTAAGGTTAAAAGACAGAGCCTGATCTCGTATTACCGGTTCAATTAAAGGCAACGTATTTTCATTACTCAGAATAACCATTTTCTCTTCTGCAGCATCTTTAACTTGTTCAATATGTAATTTGCCAAAAGGCAAAGTTACGCTTTTGAGAGGGCCCTGAATATGATAATCTTTTGATATTTTCCTCCCTTGAAGCGCAACCATTTGAACACCACTCCCACCCTGTTCTGCAGAATTGCCTTTAATCATTTTACTAATATTAATCATTCCATGGCAATGCGAAAAAAAAGAAATAGCAACTACAAGCAGCGCCTTCTTAGAAACTAAAAACATACAAACCTTTTTCTTAAAGAGTATCAAAGCAGTTGAAGGCTCCCCTAAGAGCCTTCAATATAAAACTTATCTTTTTTAAAAATTATAACAAGCTGTTCAATGTAGCTACATGTTCACCCAAAAAAGATTCTGATTTAATAATTTTTCTCCACAAAGAATTTTTCCAAAACTCTGTTTGCTCATAAGATTCATGCATTGGATCTCCATATGGATAATAAATTGCAACCCCCTTTGCCTTATGATGAGATTGGCCAACTGCATTTGAAACAACCATATTTTCAATAATTATCTTACCTTTATCAATCACATCAACAATTTTTTCTGTTGCCTCTTTCCAACGCTTTTCAGACTCTGTCTCTTCACGTCTTCTTCTACGGCGACGACGACGAAGGCGGCCTTGTCTCATGCGACGATTACTTTCGCTATCATCACTCAATTCAAGTTCATCTTCAAGCGAGCGCTGCAAAGATTTTGCCTGTATAGCAAACTCGTTATAGAAAGAATAAAGATCTATATACTGTGGCATACCAAACTCAATTGACGCTTTACGAGCTTTTGTCTTAATATTATTTGCTCTACGACTATCTAATTCACTATACTCCTCAAAAGCCATAGCAAATTCATTGATATTTTGTGTAAGCTCGTCAGTCATATCAAGCCTTATTGCTGACTGTGTATAGTCAGATACATGAGACTCTCGATAAAAACGAGCGTATCCTGTAACAATACTATGTGCAAGTTCTGCTGGCGTCATTGTTGGATTTTGAGTTAAATCACGTAACCAATACTGATAAGCCCACCCTTCTCCTGGCTCAAATTCCTCAGACCCTACAAGATAATCTGCATATTGATTTATCTGACAGCAAATCTCATGCATTCCCATATAACAGGCATCCATACCAACAACATCAATTTTTTTGCCAATTTTTGCTTTAATTTGACTCATAACAGCTGTTAAGCCTTGATTGCTTAAGTAAGTTCCTTGGGTATAGTCATATAAAATACCACGATCATTAAACTCGGTTCCTTTTTTATCTACCCATGGCATACCTGGAAGCTGCATCCATGATTTAAAAATTTTAGGTTTAGCCATTTGACGAATATGAGTGGTGAAACCATCTGAAAGATCTTCAATCCCTGAGCCATGATTCCAAAGAACAAGGCCATACCGTTTTGCAGGAAAGTTATCAACCATCCAAGCAACACTATCAACAATTTCTTCTTGAGGGTTAAATCCCATTTCTGAAACTTCAAAAGAATTTTGATCAATACGTCTACCAGATTCTACTTTATAACGCATTGTTTTATTATGCGCAGGATCATCCCACTGAACAAGTTTATTAATCTTATTTGTTTTTACCATGCCATCTTGCATGCCATTAACATTAAAATCTGCAAAGGGATGCAAGTCATTATCAGCCTGAATGAATGTTAAAATTGACCATTCCGGCAGATCTTGCTCAGCTAATTCTTCGTTTTTGCAAATTGAAGGCTCTTTTTCTTTTGCATTCACGTTTCCTATAACAAGTAATCCTAACAACACAAATTGTGTTATAGGTGTAAGAATACTTTTCTTCATAGATTCTCCTTTCCTAAGAGATACATGACCACTCTTCAAGAGAGCTTAGAAAAGGAAAATAAAAAAAGCAACGCTTAACGCATATTCGATTTTACAAGATCAATCCAAGAACACTCTAAGGCAAACTCTGTTTTTACATATGAGCTATCAATATGACTTAGCGGAAAATAAATAGAAAGCCCGCGTGCGTCCATCAAATTTTTTCCTACGGCATTTGCAATAACAGTAGTATCTACTGCTTTTAATACATTAGAAATGTGTTTTCGAACATCTGCAACTGATTTGCTTTTATTCTTACGCGCGTCAATAAGATGTCCAAATTCTTTGCAAAATGAGGAAAGATCAATATAACTGTGAGCACTAAACTGCAAACAACTTCGACGAGCTTTACGAATACTCTCTTCAACAAAAGTTTTATCTGAAGCAGAGCATACTTTTACAGATGAAACAAGCGCATCAAGAGAACGCTTAAGCTCATCCATTTTGCCTAAATCAATAGCAGATTGCGTATAAAACTGAATCTTATTTTTATAAAAATTTTCATATGACCTCACAATTGACTGAGCTAAAGCCTGAGAAGAAAGAGATTTTTCAGAAAGCTCCTTACAGATATTAAAATAGTCCCACCCATTTGCAAGCTCAACTTCTTGCGAAGCAACCATGTAATCAACATGCTTTCTTGCAAGATAACCAACTTCAACCATCGCCATGAGACAAGCGTCCATACCAAGAAGACTAATATTTTTATTACCCAAAACATTCGCCTTAATTTCAGCAAGCGCCTGAGTTAAGTTCTGATTATCCATGTACGTTTTGCTTTGTTCATTAAAGAGAATCCCTCGATCGCTAAATTCTTCTGTTTGCCATTGACGCATAATATCGTCATGCTCGTCAATCATTTCATGAGCCTGAGTTAACTCTTTTGTTGTAAGTCCCTCAATTGAAATACGAGGATTATCTTTTACATAAGACTGATCAATCATAAAAGAAGAACCCGCTTGCCATGGTGGACGAGTATTTCCCCAAGCAGGATCAAGAATTCCAACTCCATGATTCCAAAGAATTAAAGCAAACTTTTTGGCTGGATACTTTTTCATAGCCCAACGAGCGGCATCAACAAGGTCTTTTGCTTTATTTCCATCAGACTCACTTGGAAACGAGGAATCAAGAACCATCTTTCCTTGCTCAATTTTATAGCGCCACACCCCTTGTTTCCCTGGCTGAAACCACTGAACAGCATAAGTAACGTTTTGATTTGAGCCAGATGCTGCTATATCACTTAAATTCTTATCAGCAAAAGAAGATAAATTATTCTTAGCCTGCATATAAATCAAGACAGTCAAGTCAGATACACTTTTTTGTTTTGACTGCTGCGCAGGAGCAGCGCAAACAGGAGGAGACATTTTTTTCCGTTGTGATGACTTCGCTGGCTGAGTTAATCGTCCAGAAACTGATCCCTGACAGGATACAAAAAAAGAAAAAAATCCTATGACCAAAAACAAACAAATAGATCCCCCTTTAAGCTTTTGTATATGCAACATCTCTACTCCTTTGTTTGCTCTTGATAAACAAGCAAACCCTTTAACCTTTACATTACCGTCTCTATATGATTATGTTAGCGCTTATCACTTAACTAAGTCAATTATTAATAGAAAATAATTGCGCTTTGTTGCTTTAATTTTATGTTTTAACTACGAATAAAAATAGTTCAGAAAGTCATTGGTTTTGATTAAAGTAGACTAATAAACTTCTTATAAAATCCTGCTATACTGATAAAAATAGAGCTATAGATCAGTAACCCTAGCAAGGAGCACCATGAACTACGACGTAAAAATAATTGAAGAAAAATGGCAACGTCGCTGGAAAGATAACCCCTACTTTAAAACAAGCAACAAGTATCCTGAAAAAAAATATTACTGCCTTGATATGTTTCCTTATCCATCAGGCTCTGGATTACATGTTGGTCATTGGAAAGGGTATGTTTTATCAGACGTTTATGCTAGGATTAAATTTCTTTCTGGTTATAACGTCTTACATCCTATGGGGTGGGATGCATTTGGTCTTCCTGCTGAAAATGATGCCATCAAAAAGAATATTCATCCTGCCACTGGAACTGCAAAAAATATTAGTATATTTAAAGAGCAACTTAGTCAAATTGGTGCGATTTATGACTGGTCAAAAGAACTTAATACTACAGACCCTCAATATTACAAGTGGACACAATGGATATTTTTAAAAATGTACAAAGCTGGCCTTGCTTATGAAAGCAATATGCCAATCAACTGGTGCCCAAAATGCTTAACAGGTCTTGCAAATGAAGAAGTCATAAATGGCAGCTGTGAGCGATGCCATGCGGCTGTTGAAAAAAAACAAATTAGACAATGGGTTCTTAAAATAACTGATTACGCAGATAAGCTTCTTAACGGATTAGATGATCTTAATTGGCCAGAAAAAGTTAAACTTATGCAACGTAATTGGATTGGAAAAAGTGAAGGGCTTTTATTTTCTGCCCCAGTAAAAGAAATGGATCTAACAATTCAAACTTTTTCTGCACATTTTGAAGCATTTCACTCTGACTCTTTTGTTGTTATCGCCCCTGACCATGATCTGCTTCCCCAGCTAGTTGAGGGAGTTTCGAATAAAGAAGAGATTCTTGCATTTTGCAAAGCAGTTATTGAAAAAAGAGCAAAGAAAGGATTTGAAGCCGAAAAAGAAACCGAAGGCATCTTTACTGGGCGCTTTATTATTGACCCTGTTAGCAACAAAGATCTTCCAATTTGGGTTGCAAGCTTTGCTATCAAAGACTATGGGACAGGAATTGTAAAATGCTCTGCCCATGATGAACGAGACTTTAAATTTGCCAAAAAATATAATATTCCTCTTAATCCCGTTCTCTTTCCCCCTAATGATGAAACATTAGCCAAGCGGGTTAAAAATCTTGAAGAGTGCTATACAGACATGATCAATGGTGTTTTATATGATGACGTATTTCATGGAAAACGAGCTGGAGATGTTCGACAAGACATTATAGAATACTGCGAAAAAAAAGGATTTGCTAAACGTAAAACATCATACCGACTACGTGATTGGGTCTTTTCTCGGCAGCGGTACTGGGGAGAGCCAATACCCCTTATTCACTGCTCATCTTGTGGAGTCGTTCCCGTTCCAGAAAAGCAACTTCCTGTTGAGCTTCCAGAAGTAGAGCAATATCAACCAACAGGAACGGGAGAGTCGCCCCTTGCTGAAATTGACTCTTGGGTTAATATTATGTGCCCATTATGTAATGCCCCGGCTAAAAGAGAAACTAATACTATGCCTCAATGGGCAGGTTCTTGTTGGTACTTTCTTCGCTACCCAAATCCTAACTCTAAAAATGAGGCCTTTAGCTCACAAGAAATGAAATACTGGATGCCTGTTGATTTATATGTTGGGGGCATTGAACACGCAATTCTTCACCTACTTTATGCTCGCTTTTACGTCAAAGTGCTTTATGATCTTGGGTATTTGCCATTTGATGAACCATTCAAGCAACTTTTTAACCAAGGAATGGTCTGCATGCGCTCTCCCATAACCAACAAAGTAGAGAAAATGTCTAAGTCGAAAGGTAATGTTGTTAACCCAAATGATATAGTTAAAGAATATGGATCCGACACACTACGTATGTACATGCTATTCATGGGACCACCAGAGCTAGATACAGAATGGCAAGAGAATTCAATAAAAGGCATCTATAATTTTCTCAAACGCCTTTGGGATTACCTTACCAATTCTAAAAATATTTTAGCCAAAAACCAGACACCAGATCAAAATTCACTACAAAGATTTCATCAGTTTCTCAAAGCATATCAAGACCGATTAACAGACTTTAAAGTCAATACTGCAGTTGCAGCCATAATGGAATATCTTAATGATTTAACAGCCAATAATTATCAAATGAGTTATCAAATGGCTCAAGATTTTCTTACAAGCATATCTGTCATGGTTCCTCATCTTGCAAGTGAATTACTTGAAACAGAATTTCAAACATCACTTGAAGAGTGTTCATGGCCAGTATACGATGAACACCTTGCGCATGTAGATACCTACGAACTTGCTATTCAAGTCAATGGTAAACTTAGAGGAACACTTTCGTGCAATAAATCTGCAACCCGAGAGAATATAGAACCCCTGGCGCAAGAAATAATACAAAAATGGCTTACACAAGGAACCATTAAACGAGTAATTTTTGTCAAAGGTCGACTCATTAATTTTGTCGTACAATAAATAAAATATAGAAAGTAGAACATGAAATTATTTCTTGATACAGCACAACGAGATGTGATAAAAAAATGGGCCTCTACCGGCCTTATTGATGGCGTAACAACAAACCCTTCACTTTTAAGTAAAGAAGGCGGCAACATCAAAGAAGTACTCAAAGATATCTGCCAAATGCTACCAAAAGGAGATGTCAGTATTGAAGTTGTTGAAAAAGATCCAGAAAAAGTCTACGCTCAAGCACTTAAAATTGCTCAGTTTGCAGATAATGTAGTTGTTAAAATTCCTTTTGATGAAAACTATTTAGAAATTATCAATCGGCTTGTTAACAAAAAAGTAAAGCTAAACATTACGCTTATTTTTACTCCGCTACAAGCCCTTATGGTTGCGAAACTCGGGGTAACCTACATTTCACCCTTTATTGGCAGATGGAATGATATTTCTGTAGATGGTTCTCAAATATTAGAAGAAATTATTTACACCATAAAGCATTATAATTTATCCTCTCAAATTCTTGCTGCATCACTTCGAACTCTTGCAGATTGGCAACAATCAATAAAAGTTGGTGCTGATGTTGCGACAGTGCCTCCAGCTCTACTTGCAAAAGCAATGCACCATCCATTGACTACAAAAGGGATAGAGCTTTTTGACCATGACTGGAAACAGTTAGGAAATATAAATTTTTTCTAATAACGGAACTAAGGAGAGGTAGTGTGAAGAAAAATTTTCTCTTCTATTTTGCAACTGTCACCATGACTCTTATTATAAGCAAAAGCGTGTGGGCAAGAAGACACTTGCCCCCCATTGAAGATTTTGAAATAGAAACAGAAAAGCGCCTTGATCCCTTTTTCATTGATCTTATTAGAAACAATCAAGGAATTTTTCTTAAGCAATATCTTGTAAAAATACCTCATCTTATTCAACTCCACGCCTCTGAATCTGGTCGAACCATGCTTCATATTGCAATAGAATACGAACAACAAGATATAATAGACATTCTATTAAGCATAGACAACATTAACCCCAATGCTCGTGACAATAATGGCGCAACCCCATTTTTATATGCAGCAAGACAAGGATCCATACTCTCTATGGAAAAACTTTTTACCTCGAGCGCAAATAAAAATGACAAAGATTTTTTTGGATTAGGCGGCATTCATTATAATATTATAGGTGAAAAAGCTAATTATAATACAATTAAATATCTCATCGACAAAGAGCTTAATATTAATGAACAAGACACAAGTGGCGCTACGCCACTTCACTATGCTGTAAAAAAAAATATTGATTTAATTACTCTCCTTTTTAAATTGGGTGCAGACCCGAATGTACCTGACAACAGAGGAAACCGTCCTATGCATAATGCCGCACTTATCAACCATCCTGCAGCTATTACAACACTCATATGCTACGGAGGATATATTAACACAACAAATCGTCACGGATACAAGCCATTGCATTATGCATTAGCAAAAAATAACTTTCTTACTGCACAAATTCTTATTAATAAAGGTGCAGAGGTTAATTGTACTGTTACAGGAAAACCTTTTATTTTTTTTATTATTGAAAACTGCATTGATACTCATCCAAGTAGCAGCCAAACATTTAAGCTTCTTCTTGAAAAAGGAATGGACTCAAGCCCCTTAATCAGGACAAAGCAAGGCTCTTGGGTAAATGCTCATGAATACGCAATTAAAGAGGGCAAGCCTGTTTTTGCAGAGCTCATTCGCCTATCCTGCAACAAAGCAGGTCTCCAAATGAATCAAAATCCTAGTAAAAAGAAAAAACTCAGAAATGCTCTACCTTTCATTAAATCAAACAATACATTATTTTTTTAGAATTGTTTGAATTTTTAAGCTGACCGCTCTATGGTAAATAAACGTTGTCTGTTTGTTTGAATAAAGGAGAGTTGCATGCTTACCCACCAGACTTTACAAGTAATTACAGCCCTTATCATTACCCAATCTTACTGTTTAGCTAAACAAATTGAACAATTTGAACGTCTTCATAAAAATGTAAGTAAAGAGCTTATCTTAATAAGAAAAGATTTTTCACCTGCACAAGAGCGCGTTTACTCGCTTCTTGATAACATAGATAAGATGTCATCAATCACTAAAAATATTTTAGCCAAAAAAAGAAATTATAAAACTCAATATCTGAAAGCTCTTGATGAAGCCAAGGCGCGAAACAAAGAATACAATGACTTAGAACGTGCCTATAATGAAAAAAAAGATCAAGCTCAAACATATTTATTACAGCTTGAACAAGAACGTGAGCGAACACAATTCTTGGAAAGACAACAACAAGAACTCACTTCTAAAATCAATCTTTATGATGAGACGTTAAATCAAAGTTTAAGCCGTACTTCTACTTCTGAACCAATATCACCTCGCTGATCTTTAATAAATTTAATAAAAACATCGTCAGCAAGAAGATATTGTAAGTAAAAAGCAAAGTCTTCTTGAAGATTAAAGTTTTTCTGAATTTGCGCATTAAAGTTTTCATTTACATCGACAGAAACAATACCTTTAATTCCTCCTCGTCCAGACTGATTGGTGAAATCAGGAGTAATTTGAATATAGCGCAACGGTCTTGTTAGTCGGCTAAAAAAGCTTGAAGTTTTATCTTTTAGGACCTTATTCCCTAAAATAATATCATTCAAATTATAAAGCAACATAGCCGGTAAGTCAGCTTGCAATGTTGTTTGATCAGACCCTGAAAGCAATAAACTTATAATTTGCTCTTCACTTAATGATGGTGTTGATTCAAGGTGAATCGTTGGATTATTCAGTGAGCCTGCAAGATAAAGTGAGATAATATATTTGTGAATCCTACTCTTTGCAACAAGATCTATCATGGGATCTTGCAGGGCATGAGTAAAAAACTGAATATAGCCACGCTCTATAATAAGTTTATTTCTAAATAAATTAAGCACCCCCTCCTCAAGCGAGATCATACCTACAAGATAAGGCTCCAATGATTCATTGCGATGCACTTTAATGTCACAATTAACCGTTGCTTGAAAATTGGGTGTTGTAATTGAAAGGGGATTTTCAGTAATTAATCCACATATTCCACGAGCAGATTCAATAGACTCTCTATTATCAGAAAGAGGCCACAAGCTTGGCGATGACTTACAACAAAATACCTGCTCTTTAAGAAGAGCTCTTCGCGCAACAAGTGATCCATAATAACGATACGGCCAACCAGATTTTTTAGTAAGCAAAACATGACCATATATTAATCCATATGCATGCTGTTTCCAATTAATAAAAAGATCCTGCACTTCAAGAGGAATACTCAAAAAATCAATAGCACCATCTGATGAAAAAGTTGCAAGTGCATAAGGAATAATAATCTGCCCCTTACCAAAACCAATTTTAGCCTTTTTTAGCACAAGAGTATGAGTATCAACATTTACAGTAAACAAAGTACTTAAATTTTTAATAAGCGTTCGATTCTCAGGGAAATAAAAAGTTCCTGATTTAAGTAATAAATTCCCTGTTAAAAGATGCTCACTCTGGCTTATTACTACGTCAAATAAAGCTTTATTTCCTACACAATACTGGTCAAAGAAGTCTCCACCAACATTTTTAAGTACATCATAACTCAATACTCCTTGAAGTCTTTTATGTGAATCTTTTCCTAATGTTAATGAACATAGTTGTTCACTCCCATCTTGAATATGCAAAGAGGTACAATGCAAAAAGGGATCCAATGAAAAATGTGCATGTCCCTTCAGTCTGCTATCAAAAGAACAAGCAACATCAAACGTATCCTTGCATACATTCACAGTACATGAAACATTATGTTTTTGATGAGTTATCTGATCTGAAAATTGCCCACACCCTTTAATTTGAATACTGCCTTCATTGCTTGATTGTATATCAATCCGGCAATGCTCTTTCTTAATATACCATTCGTGAAATCCCGTCCTTATGGAATGCGTTGGCCATAATGATACTTGCTTTTCATTATGCAAAGATCCTGTAATTTTGCCATCACTATACTTTATCTTACCAGAAAAAAAAGGTCTTTTTTTCTCATAAATACCCACTTTTGCAGCCACAACATTTGCACCATTTTTATAAAGCACAGAGCCTGAAAGCATCACATCTCCTCTCTCCAGCTCTTTGCTCTTGCATAATTTTTGCAAAAAATAAGATTTGCTTTGCATGAATTCTGTCATAGGTAGCTGCAATGCAAAAAGACTTTTACCAAAAAGTGACCCCTTCCAATAACCACAAACATCAGATTTTTGAGTCTTTAATAGACAAGAAAAATAATTCTTCTTTAATGCTCCTTCTAGAAAAAGAGGATCTTTTATATCCTTATGTTGCAACATACATGCAGCTTTTCCTTGTAAGTCGCCACTTTGAACAGAATAATCAAACCAACAATCAAGATCTAAAAACTGAAGAAAATTATACTGACTCTCATTAAACCCAACACCCAGCTTTTTGCCTACTATTTTAGTAGACAAGCAATCACCTGCGCTGCTTTCTCTCATTTTAATAGTACCCTCAAAAGAGGCTTCATATGAACGACTATTTATTGTGTCTTGAAGTGAAAAATCAATATTTTTTAAAGTAATAGAATTCAGCTCTACTGAAAATAAGAGGCTCTTTGCTTTTATAATATTCTGAATATGTTTAATTAATAAACAACCCTCTTGATTAATTTGAGTACAAGCTTTAATGCCTTGTAGGTCTACATCAAAAATAATTTTATTTTGAGTCAAAAAAGTAAATATTGAAAAATAGAGACGCCCATATGCAAAACGCCAAGAAAAATCATTTTTATTCTGTGACACAATACGGCAATTTTTTCCCTCTATACTCATAGCAAAAAAATTAACTCGTATATCAGCACAGGCTATGCTAACCCCCCATTCCTTTTCCAACATCTGAATGAGCTTTTTGTGACAATAAAGCTGAATTTTTTTACTTTGCTGTATGAAAAAACATGATCCAAGTAAACCCAAAAAAACAAAAAGTATAACCTCTTGAAAAGCCTTTTTAGAGTAAACAGTCATGATCAACTCTTTAATTCTTTCCACTCTTCAGCATCAAGCTCATAAATACGCAAAGCAGCTTGACCAGAAACAGCATTTGTCAAAGCAACAGCCCGTGCATAGCAATTATCAACAAGATAAAGTGTTCCAGAGCTCATTCCACCAGATGGAAAAAATCTAATAACAGCTCTCTTGTCCTTAAGCTCAAATGTACATGGCTTTACAATAATTGATGTTGGATAAGCAGGTGGACCACGAACTCCTGGTATAAAGCCATAATCAACACCAACTGCAAATTCATGCTTAGAGCGCAAACCCTGCAGTGAATCAAATTCATACGACCGACTTTCCATATGCAATACTAAAAGAGACTCCTCTCCTGATGCCAAGGCAAGCTGCTGCATATTATGGCATGTTGTCTTTAAAAGAAAAACCTCATGTAATAAACGCGTATCATTCAAAATCGGCCTTTGTGTAACCAGCAATAAAATAACAAAGGTCAACCCAACAACAATGAGTAACTCAATAAGGGTGTGACCTCCAATTAACTTCATTGCTGCAAACTTGAAAGATAGGCAAGAGCCCCCCTAATAAGTTGATCAAGCGATGCAGATTGATCACTATGCTTTTGACCAAGAAAAGATATTGCCTGTGATACTTCTTGCTTTGAGTAATTTAATGAGGTCAAAACTTCACGAACATTTTGCCAATGCTCAATAGAGCCTTTTTTGCCTGCTTCTTGCGGATACTGCTGCGCAAGCTTATACACCTTATCCTTAATTTGAACAATAAGATACTCTGCTTTTTTAGGTCCAATCCCATTAATAGTACTTAATCCCGAATGATTTTGCTGCATAATCATTTCAATTAACTCTGCAGATGATCGCTGAGCCAAAAGATTCATTGCAAGCGATGGACCAATTTTAGGACAATCAATTATTAATAGAAAAAGAGCTCGGTCTTTTTCGTTACTAAAACCATACAAAGATGGCCCTTGTTCAGCACTCCAATTAAAATAGACAAAAAAGGCGGCTTGCACTCCAACAATAAAGTCCCCAGCCTGAGGAACATGCAAGGCAAACCCCACACCATGACAATCAAGAGAAATTGATCGCTCTTTTACATCGATAATTTTCCCAGAAAGTCGATCAATCATGCAATGCCTCTCTTAAGATAAACCTCTATAATATCTGCAAATAAATGGATACCAATTGGAATATCTTTCTGATAAAGCAAAAAAGATGAGCCATCTTTTTTGTTTATACAAAGAGCCTGCATTTTTTTCACTTGCCCTTCTCCCCTGGTTGCAATAACTTTCTCCTCAACCCCAATGGAATGAATAGCTTGCCATGGAATAACTTGATTACAAGAAATAAACTCTAAAGCCGTATCATTAAATGTAGCCCATACTTCTTTTTCATAATGATTATCCATCTTAACCATAATGTCCAACAAACAACAAAATAGAGCCATGCCTGCAGAAGTACAAGTAAAAAGTGATGACTCCAAATGAATTAACTCGGTCCAAAAACTGTTAGACCGCGCAACGTTATTGCTACTAGCTGCCATTATTACTTGATTCATCATATAAACGCTCAATAGCCCAAGAGGGAGACAAAAAATAAATTTATCTCTAAGTCTTTCGTCGTGCATGTGCTCTGCAAAACTATTACCATAATAATTACAAACATGCACACAACCCTGATCAATAACAATATTTTTTGAGTACTCCTCAGCAATTTGTGCAATTTTGTCATAAGTAGTTTTTTCTGCATTAACTAATAGAGAAGAAGACGGATCTTCAGAAGTTGCACACAGCAAAGAATATCCACAGCTCACGACGAACAAAGAAACGTAAAAAAAAGTTTTTAAATACTGCATGCAACCCTTTATTTTTAATAATAGATACAACGTTCAACAAATACTGGAATATAAATCTTTAAACATTCCAACAATGCACCAAATGGAATAGGACATTCCATTTGATTGCAAGTATAATCTTCTTGATTCCCAACAAATGTTAGTTTTGAACCATCAGTTGACAGAGCTAATCCTTTTATCTCTTGCCATAGTAGCTTTTTATTCTCTAAAGTAATACCACTTTTGCTCAAAGTTGCCCACAAACAACGCTCCCATTTGCTGTGCCCTTTTAACAAATTATAGTAAGAGCTAAGAAAATAACATGAAGAAAAGCCTAGCAACGCTGCCTGCGTAAGCTGTCGCATAGAAACAGCATCAAGATTAAAATAGTGAGCCATAGTTTCACCATATCCATCAGTATCACTAAGAGAAGCTGTGCGAAGATGAAAAGTTTCTTCTGAAGCTTCATAATCAGCAGCTGCAATAACAACTCCAGCAACTCCAATTGCCATGCCTGTAAGTTTTTTAACTACATCCATTGAGCAAGAATGTGGTTTTTGCCAATAAATATCTATATTCTTCTCGCTACCCTTTCTTAAAAATTCAACAGAGGCACCCTCAGGCAAGCTAGACATTATGGTTGAAATTTTTGCTTTAGTTTTACCCTGTAAAGACAAAAAAGCTACCCCTGTAAGAAAAAGTGATGTAAAAAAAAGACCTTTTTTCTTCATAATACATTTCCCTTTATATTGATTTTGTAGACACTAATCCCTAACTATAAACTGTAAAAATATACAATGATAACATTTTTAATAAAAAGTTAGTACATAAGAAGTTGTTGGCATCAACAGACAGGCAACCCCAAAATACGTAATTTTATCTTAATTTGACGAAAAAAGCATTGAGATCACTTAATACAAAATTGCTTCATGGCAATTCATAGTGTATAAAACTTATTAACTTAAGAACAAAATAGCAAAAACTGGGCTTAAAGCAATCCTTATTTCAATTTTTTAAGACGGCGCTCCTTAAGACGCTCTTTTTTTGATTTTTTTTCAGGGTTGCCCTTTTTCTTTTTTCCCCCTTCAATATTTTTAGTTGGATCTTGTACATTTTTACTCATATATTCCATGAGATTATCAAAGGATAACTCGTCAGGCTGCTGATACCCTTCAAGTATTGAGGGATCTTCATAACCATCTAATTGATCAAAAACAGAATCTTTTATTTTTTGATTTTTTGGTAGAAGACTAAGCTCACTCTGCTTGATTCTATTTTTAACAACATCATAAAAGGTAAAGACATCCATGGTCTCAGTATTTTTTTTGCTGCAAGCATGAATAATTGCTCGGTCTTTAGTAATAACAAGGAGATCTTTTTCTTTGTGCTTGGCTATATAACCAATAATCCAATCATCAGCAGTTGAACGTTGCCCAGAGTAAATAACCACAACTCCCTGATGAATTTCGCGAGTTGGATGAGATAATGGACCCGCATCAAAGACAAGAATGATCTCTGAGATTTTCTGAAATTTTAACCTTTTATATTTGGCCAACTCTTCTATGAATCTCTTTTTATAAGGGTCAAGAACTTTTTTGCTATGGGGAAAGACTTGCTTTAAAAGATTATAACCGTCAATAATAATGATCATTGTTCTATTTTTCTTTGTTTCTATGTTATCATGATTTCAATGATGGTAACGTATCAGCTTAGCACATGAGAGGGGCGACTGTGTCAACACTTGCTTCATTACGGCAAAAAATAAAGTCTATCGAGACTACCAAAAAAATCACGCATGCAGTGCGATTAACGTCCATGTCGCTTTATGCAAAGCTTGAAAAACGCTGCAAACCTTTAGATAATTATGCACATGCTGTTGAAAGTCTATTTAAAAAAATTGTTTTGGCAGATGATGAATTGCGTAGCCCCGTATTATTTCCTGATGATCTTATGGATCGCAATCCTCTTTATATTGTAATTTCAACAGCCAAAGGGCTATGTGGAAGCTTAAACTCTAACTTATTTCGATATTTAAAGGGAACACTTTACATTGATGAGCATCAAAAGCCATCGTGGATTATTGTTGGCCAGAAAGCTGTTAACTTTATCAATGAGAATCATACAGGAAAAGTACGTTGCTCTTATGCTGAATTAACAAGCAATAATTTTGTCACCATTGCAGATGATATTGTTGAGCAGATTATGACAGCGCAACCCTCATTTTCATCTGTCACATTTTTTCATTCCGAGCTCAAGTCAGTTTTCATACAAAAGCCAAAAAAGTACAACTTTATTCCCTTTTTGCTTGATGACGCAGATGCTCAGCGCAATGCAGAGTTTGATGATTTTTTATGGGAGCAAGACCGCACTTGCATTGCAGACTCTCTCACTATGCGCTATATCAGAAGCATGACTATGAATGTGTTATTTCAATCATTAATTACTGAGCATGCAGCACGATTTGTAGCAATGGATAGCGCAAGTACCAATGCCGACAAAATGCTTGAGCAGCTCGTTTTGAATTATAATAAAATGAGGCAAGCACTTATTACACAGGAGGTCTCTGAGTTATCGGCGAGTTCGACTCAGTAAGCGCTGCTGGCATGCCTTCAGGTTGGTCTTTGATGGTATTAATTATTGCACCAAGGTCTTTCAATTTTATTTCAAGTTTATCATATGCTCTATGCCAGTGATGCAATCCCTTAATTTTAGTTACACCTTCTGCTTTAAATCCAGCTAAAACAAGCGCGCACGCTCCACGAATATCATGAGCAAGTACTTCTGCTCCATATAGTTCTTCAACACCTCGAATGGTTGCTTTAGTCCCTAGAGTGCTAATTTGAGCACCCATTTTTTGGAGCTCTTGAACCTGCATGAGTCGATTCTCAAACACAGTCTCTTCAACGATACTCGTTCCATTGGCAAGGGTAAGCGCTGCCATTAATGGCGGTTGAAGGTCCGTAGGAAAATTGGGATGCGGCCCTGTTTTAATATTAATTGCTTGAGGTTTAGAGGTTGCCTTTAAAGTAATTCCAGCTGGGTTATCGTGAGGATTTGATGGATTGCCAATCGTAATAGAATGGCCCATTTCTCGAAGTTTAGCTATCACAATATCCATATGATCAGGCCGAGCATTATTAAGCCGAATTGTTCCACCAGTCATACTTGCAGCAATTAGCAAAGTACCCGCCTCAAGCCTATCAGGAATAATGGTATGTGTAATTGATTTGAATGCTGTAATGCCTCGAATAATAATAGCACCAGGGGCTGTTGAAATATCTGCACCCATCTTTTTCATTGCATCAATAAGGTCTAGTACTTCGGGCTCGAGAGCTGCATTGACAATCACCGTTGTGCCTATTTGTGCAGCCGCAAGCATCATAATATTTTCAGTCGCACCAACACTTGGATATTCAAGAATAATACGTCTATACTCTGTAGCTACATAAGTAGATGAAAAAAATGCTTCAACTGACTTGCCTTCTGTTTGATGAGCAACACCAAGATGAGCAAGCCCTTTGAGATGATAATTTATTGGTCGCTCACCAATAAGGCATCCCCCAGGAAGAGCAACTCGAGCTTTACCAAATCGAGCAAGAAGTGGACCCATGACAAGGATTGATGCTCGCATAGTATTCATAATAGTTGCACAGACATCGTATCGTTTAATAGTTGAAGTATCAATAGTTAATTTTTTCTTTACTGTGTCAAAGTGAGCTTGTGCGCCAAGCTGCTCAAGCAAAAAAATCATTTTCATAATGTCAGTTGAATGGGGAACATTACTAAGTATAGAAACTCCATCAGTTAAAATAAGAGAGGCAAGAATGGGAAGCGTTGCATTTTTAGCCCCAGTGATGTTGACGGAGCCAGAGAGACCTGTAGACTTTTCTGTGGTAATGTATCCATGTGGCATAAGAATTCTTTCCCCTAGTAATAACTATAATTGTTACTATTCAATGAGTACCCATCTTACCTAGGGCGCAATAAAAAGTAAACGAGGAGACAAGCATGTTTAAGACAAAAAAAATTGTATGTGTTATTCCTGCCCGGCTAAATGCACAGCGATTTCCTCAAAAATTATTGTCACAACTTGGAAGAAAGCCATTACTTGAATGGGTCTGGAACGCTGCAAAACAAGTTAAGCTTTTTGATGATGTACTGTTTGCCATTGACGATGCAGCACTTGCTCGTCTGATTGACAGTTTTAATGGAAAGTGGGTTATGACATCTGCTCATTGTCAGTCTGGCACTGATCGTCTTATCGATGTGCTTAATAAAGGAATTATATCTGCTGATGTGTGGGTTAACTGGCAAGGAGACGAACCCTTTATTTCGTCAGCAATGATTGATGAGTTACTTCAGTCATGCGATGATAAGGCTGATGTATGGACATTAAGAAAAAAGATAATAGACTCAACCGATCTTACTTCTCGCAATTGCGCCAAAGTAGTCTGTGATGCGCAGGGATATGCTCTTTATTTTTCTCGCAATCAAATTCCTTGTTTTCGTGACGAACAAGATACTGAAAAGCTTGTTAAGGAACAATGCTTTTATAAACATGTAGGAATTTACGCTTATACAACAAATGCACTTGTTACTATTAGCAATATGGGAGATTGTTTTTTAGAAAATGCCGAAAAGCTTGAACAGCTTCGTCAACTCTATTATGGCCTACGTATTAAGGCTCATATAACAGAGACAGAAGTAATTGGCATTGACACTCCTGATGATTTAATAAGGGCTGAAAAGCGAATTAAAACTCAGCGCTCAACAACAGAGTCATTACTCACTACAATCTAAACTTTAATGTACATTTTATTTGAACAGAATGCTAACAGCCACCTACAATCAGAGGCTTAATCTCTCTGGGTACCCACGTTATAGCTTTACGTCTCAACAAGCAGTAAGTATCCTGCATGGCTAATGCTTTGATATCCTGTAAGCTATAAGATCAGCAACAAGAAGACTCTCTCAAAAATAAATCGTTCAGATTAAGCACAACATTGTTATCTAATCCCCTGGTTGCTGCTCTACTTAATCTGCTATTAAAGGAATAGCACTCTACAGCAATTGTCACCACAAAGCGTTCCATTTAAAAAATCTCTACAAAAACAAAAATCCTGAAAATAAGCCGTAAATTTTTATATAAAAATTACAAATTTTTCATTAATGCCAATATTTTTTATATTCTAATTTTCATATTTTGACTCTTTTTTTTTTTTATCTAATATATGAAAGCCTGTCTAAATAATCTTTATTTAGCATCAAGCATTAAAAATAGAGGTTTACCAAGAGTCTATTTTTATTTATTTTTTGTAAGGAAGGATTTTTATGGTTTTTCAGCACGCAAGAGCTTTATTTTTGTATTTTCTGACCTCATTATTTATTTTTTTTGGTCATTCATTACAATGCAGATTACCCGACACATTAGTTCCTGATATTGAATTGCACATAGAGAATGCTAAAAAATCTTTTGAAAAAGAGTATTATCAAGCAGTAGAAAAAGACTTTTTTGATGGATCATATAATAACAACTTAGTACTTGATGCTGATATTTTTGATAATACTCATGCCCGAAATTTTATTTTGTTTACCCTGGTTGAGTGGCTCGATTCTCGCTCAGATCAAACATCACAATTCCTTCTTAATAAAATTAATAAAATTTATTATCTTGAATTTCATAAATTTCTTTCTCATGAGAATATTTACAACTCAGAGATAACCAAAATGCTTGGCGTTTTTCATTCCTTAGGTAAATTTAAACGGCAAAAAGAAGAAAGCTATTGTTTCAGAACTCCTATGACTAAGGCTATATTAGCCATTAGTGCTATTGATACAGGCAATCAAAGCTTCTCAGAGAAAAAAGCATCAATTTTGTATGTGCTTGAAAAATTTAAAAAAAAGCTTTTATCTATTTATTACAATCTTTCAGAAAAAGATTTATCATGCTTAAGTGTTGATCAACACGACATTTCATTTTTTGTGTATACACTAGAATGTCATGCATTACAACCACCAATAGGTCAATCTCGCTGGTTTCTATATACGCTTTGTGCTGTTAGCTCTATTGCCGTTGTTACATTAATTGTTAAATTTGTGCCGTGGATTAAAGTTTCTAACTGGGTTCGAGATAATATTTTTTATCCAGCACTTGATGGATTTTCAGAACACCATGCACGTATGTTCAGGCAGGGACTTATGTACGACCGTGATGAAAATGGAGAACTCGTTCTTATTGATGCAATTAAGAATTTACCGGTACACGCACAAGAAGCAATGCGTATTGCAATCACTCAGCCTGGTCCAAATGGAGAACCTGCTTTAACTACTCAAATGGCAGAACAATTAAGAAGAGGCCTTCTCTATCAGGAAGTTCCTATTCCATCATCAGAAGATCCAAATGCAACAACATTTATCTTGATTCCTGAGTTACAAAATTTACCAACTCATATTCAAGATACAATACAAAACATATTTACTCAGCAAGGAGAAAATGGAGAACCCTCCCTTGTTCAGCAGATGGCAAATCAACTAAGAGACTCATTAACTCAAGAGCAGAATGGTCAACCACCACTGGTCGAACAATTATCTCGTCAATTTGTACAGGGCCTTGATCCAAATC
>CAYMBP010000007.1:0-53335 GCA_964388745.1 uncultured Pseudomonadota bacterium
AATTATGCTCTTGACATGCAACAGTCACTCATCTTTGAAGTAAAACCTGATATTATTTATTTTTCACAAAAACAAACACTCATCTACATTCAACCAATCAGACTTGAAGTAAGCAAGCTAAAAGATGAGCATAAATACAACGAACTCATGATATACTATGGCAAAGAAAATATGATGCAACCCCAAGATCGAGAAAAATATAAACAAAAAAAGCGGTGTTTATATAACGAAATTCTTGCTCTTTTTAAAAAAACAGAATTTTATACAAGCCAAGCGAATAATCTTCTTATGCCTGAAGCACAAGAACTTTTTCGAATTCAAGAAGAGCTTAGCTTTTTGCTTCAAACTCTTCTTTAACATGTCATATAATTATGAAACAATATGCTCATGTTATAATAACATCTCTTTTTATAATAACGACTACTCTGAGTGCTGCAGAGCTCAAAGAAAATCTTTATACCATACCCAATGTTTCCCCCATTAATTCATTACAAGAGGGGTATATTGAGGATTTTTATGCAATAGAAAGAGAATATGAAAAAAAAGGAATAATGATTCTTTTAAAAATTGTTGCAGCAACTATGCAACAAACAATTTTGATAGAGCAATTTGAGTATGACCTTTTAAAACAGAAGCATGAGCTTGAAAAGAATTTACAGTCATTAACATCATTATACAACCAAATTACCCAACAGATTAATACATGTAATGAAAAAATAGCACAGCTCTCAACTCTTGAAAAATTTATTAAAGAAAAAAAAATAAAAAAAGAGATAGTCCAATTTATCAAACATCAAGAAGAACTTTATACTCAATTTACAACCATAACAAGAGTTATTGCTCAAATTGATTATGCCTTAGAAATGAAAAATGCAAGCTCATTTAAAATTCAAAATTATGCGTCCCCTAACAAACCATGTCAAAAATATATAGAAATTCTTCCTATTCGCCTAGAAATAAAAAATATAAAGGAACACTATTTATTTAAATGGATGATATATAATGAAGGAAAAGAGCATACTTTACCGCCCAAAGAACAGCAAGAATACCAAGAGATCAGAACATGGGTTATAGATTCTCTTCTTAAGCTTTATAAAAAAACAAAATTTTATTTTCAAAAGGCACGAGAACTCTGCCTTGAAGAGTCCTTTGAGCTCGAACATATTTATTCTGAAATCTCTTATATACTACAAAGCATCTCTTAAATTGAGTATATGATTTGCCCTTCTAATGATAACTCTCCATTGCCTAAAATACCAATCGTTAAAGAAGGATCAAGAATTATTCCCTCACCACTAGTCCTTCCTTCACTAGAAAATGTAACATTATTATCAATAAGAATAGTCCCCTGTGAAAGAAATAATCCCGTATAAGTTACATGTAAATTTGCCCCATCAAAAATAAGATATGCAGAGCGATCTCTAAAGTGTAGAATATTACGATAAGGGCCGAGAGGGTCAACACTGAGCGTTAATCCATTAGTCAATACAAGATGAGACTGATGCTCAATGCTCATTGTTCTTTGAGACGAATAAATGAATGTATGGCTTCCAGAAAGAATAACATCACCTACAAACAAAGCAGCACCTGAAGAAAAAGTAACATCTTCATCAAGAATAACCTTACAATTTGCAAAACTTACTTGTGCTGAATCATCAGTGCATATAAGTTGATTATTTTTTAAATGCGTTATTTGCGTATTCTCAAAATGTAATGTTGAATTTGGCTTAATAACTAACAATGCATCATCATTAAAAGACAAGACATTGCCATTACCATTATAACAACACTCACCGCTTACCTCTATTCTCTTGTTAAGACGAACAGGACCACTACTTTTAATCTCTAACTGGTCAAGCAATAAAGGAAATTCTTGTTGCCCCGCTACAGAGACTGCTCGTCCATTTTCTCCCCATGCAATATAACTCCCATCAGGAGACCAGCGAGTTGTATAGACAGCCGTAACAGGAGCAAATGATTGTTGCAAAGCTAGCGTTTCTGCTACAGGATCAAATAGATAAATATCAAGTCGGGAATTAATTCCATCATCAATACCAACTGATAAATATTCGCCACTAGGATGCCAATGAACAGACCATACCCTTTCAGTCTCACCTACATTGGCTGAAGATATATGAGTAAGCGTTTCTGCTCCTGCGTCATACTTGAAAAGCCGCAACCTGTTTGATCCTCCAGATAAACCAGCAGCAATATATTCATCATGAACAGCATTCCAAGCAACAGCGTAAACACTTGTATTTGTATTATCGCCTGCAGACTCTGTAAGAGAACTTCCATCAAAATTATAAATTATAAGTTCATTAGCCCCCGAAGAACTGCTCCCAGATAAACCAATAGCAACCTGACTTCCAGTTGGTGAAAAACTAATAGCATTATAATTCACACTGCGATCTGGGCTCAAGTTCTCTGTTGTTAGTTCACTTAAAAGGCCTGTTGTATCATTGAAAGAGTACATAATAATTTCATCATTACCTCCTCGACGCTTTCCAATTAAAAGATAGTCTCCTGATGGATGCCATTCAACAGCATAAACTCGCCGATTACCAAGTTCTCGTCCATCAACAAGAGGCATTCGACCATTCGAAATATTTAGCCTATACAACTGAAGCTCATCATCACTATTCGAGCGAACACCTAGCGCCAAATATTTTTTGGTTGGATGCCAAGCAGCAGAATAAGTATGAGCACCAATTTCTATAGACTGCGTTGTTGTCAGCACCTCTCCATCAAAATAATAAACTTTAAGCTCATTGTTGCTTGATGTTTTATCTGATGCGCCAGCGAGATACAAACTATCATGTGACCAACTTACGGAACGTACTTTTGAAAACATAAGCTCACTATCAATAAACGCAAGATTAAGATCTGCTTGGCTTACATTTGGCAAATCAAAAACTCCTACCTGATCAGGCAGACATAAAGCATTTTTATTCCCATAAATACTTCCTCCACCAATAAGAGCGGACGTATTACCAAGACGAAGATCTTGCAAAAGATGAAGTTGACCTCCAGAAAGTTTAATTATGGAAGGAACCTGCATATAGCTATCAAAAGTACAAGAAGTAAGCTGATCTTGCAATATAATGCCAGACTCAAGAACAACAAGACCTCTAATTGTATTATTATTATCAGCAGAAGAAAAAGTTATAGGTCCTGATGAAACAACATTTAACAATGAACCAATAGAGATAGAAAATAATGAGACAGGTAAACAAGCCAAAAGCAATATAAAAAATGTGATACAATCAATAAATTTTTTCATCCTTACTCCTCTCAAAAACCTGTTAAATAACTACATTAATCAGATCTTCAAGCAAGCTTGTTTCTACAGAATCCGTTTCTACAAGGTCTAAGCTATATATTTTAATGAAACGAGAGCTTGTTGTAACTGCAAAAAATAATCCATCCTTAGACCAACGAGCAGCATAAACACTCCAGTTTATCAAGACTTTCTGCACCTCTTCTAATTGAGGATTCATTTCATCTTTACTATTCACAAGCCCATAAAGCTTAAATTCATTTCCGTTGCCATTCATCGGCCCACTAAAAAGATAGCGTCCACTAGGATGCCACTCTGTACGAAAAACAACTTTTGAACCTGTAGGAAAATAATCTGGTAGCAAAGAAACATCTTGATTAACTTCATTGAATACATATAACTTCAAATTATCTGAAGAAGAGGGAATGCCAACACTTATCCAATTATTAAATGGAGACCAATCAATAGTCCTATTGTAGCCATTATTTTCAAGAATGGCTTGTTCTAATATTCCTGTTACTCTATTTAGAGCAAGTATAGATGTATTCTTGCTACCTCCGATGGCAATATAATCTCCCAAAGGGGAAAATCTAATAGTATCAAAAAATAAATTCTGACAATTAATAAGATTAAGTGAATTCACAAAAGACAACTCTTTACTTGCAATATTGAGCGAATAAATGAAAAGCTCAGCCTGGTTCCCTCTTGTTGCCAGGGCAAGATAATTACCCAAAGGATCCCAACGAACTGCAGCCAACACCCCATGATTTAACTTAATAGTATCTTGAAGAGTCACTGTTTTTGATGAAGGGCTAAAAGAATATAGCCGAACTTCATCCCCAGAAGCACCTGTTACTCCAACAACAATATAGTTTAGTGTTGGATGCCAATCAAGAATATATACAGGGGCACCGATAGAATCAGATGCAACATGAATAAGGCTCATTGTCTGATTATTAAATTGGTAAATATCAAGCTCAGCACCAGATAAAGGAGTATAACTTCCAACAGCCAAGTAATAGTCAGTAGGCGACCAGGCAAGAGGGAGAACTCCCTTAGATAAAGAAAGAGAAGCCTCTTCCTTTAAACCATTATTAATAGAAAACGTTTTTAGCTCAGTAGAGCTTGGAGCGCTACCCAATAATAATGAACTGCAAGCAGGCAAAAAACAATAGGTTAGCACTATAATAATACTATTCACCATTTTTACAACCAATCATGCTTTTTATATGCATTCCTCACAAAAAGCTTTCATCTTTGAAGGCAATAGCCTTAGCTTCACTCCATTAAAGATCACAGCTATTGCATCTATGATGCCGGTATCAAGTCTGTTACTATAGATACAGAATCTTCCACGAGATCTGTCAATCCAACAGTTTCTAAAATCGCATCAAGAATATTTACTCCCGGAACTCCTGGCACTCCAATTCCTCCTTCAATAGGATTATTAACAGGTGAAACAGCGCCAACAGTGCTACTGTATGTCATACTAAATAATTTTAACTCCCGCGTACTTAATGAGACTGCCAAAGAGCTTCCAGTTCGCGACCAACGAGCTGCATATAAACTCCCAAGAAGAGGTACCCGCTGCAATTCAGTTAGACGAGTAGTCGTTAAGTCCTGCAGCTCCTCAATGCCATAAAGTTTTAATGTCGTTCCATTCCCATTAATTGGACCAGTCAATAAATGTCGGCCAAATGGATGCCACTCAGTACGAAATACCTGATCTGTTTCAACAGGGGTTTCGTCATCACTAAGAGTAAAACTTTCCATTAACAAATTATACGTATATAATCTCAAAAAATCAGGGGAATTTGCAAGTCCAACACTAATCCAATTATTAAAAGGAGCCCAATCTACTGCTCGATTAAAACCTGATTTTTTCGTAATAGCTTGAAAGATCCTTCCTGATAGCGGCTCAAAAGAGAGCACCATAGTATGAGAGCTTCCCCCAACCACAAGATTTCTTCCTGTAGGAGCAAAGCGAAGATTATCATAAGAGACATTTTGTACAGGAACTAAGCCTACTGCATTGACAAAATTAAATGACTCTGTTGCTACATCAAATGAATATACATGCACTTCGCTTGTTACATTCCGTTTTCCTACAACAAGATAATGCCCAAAAGGATGCCAACGAACAGAAAATATTGACCCAGCACTTGACGGGATTGTTGTCACTAAAGAGACTCTCCCTGTTCCTAAATCAAAAGAGTACAAACGCACTTCATCTCCTTGTGATCGAGTCACCCCAACAGCAATATAATTCTGCACAGGATGCCAATCAAGAGAGTATACCGGGAATCCAATTTCAATACCTTTTGTATGGGTTAAGGTTTGGTCATTAACATAATAAATATCGAGCTCAGAGCCTGTTGATGGCAAAAAGTTTCCAACCGCTAAATAAGAATCATCTAAAGACCATGCTAAAGGAAAAATTGCCTTATTGGTCGAAACTGAATCAACCTCTTCAATATGCTCATCTAAAATTGGAACTTTAAGTTCATCAACAGAGACTGCTGTATGCTTAAAAGTAAGCCCTACTTCCTTATTCTCTAAAGCAGAACAAGCTACCACAAACATTATTTCACTTACTAATAATAATGCTACACCAAAAACCTTCATATTCTCTCCTCAAAAAAATTATTTACGCAGCCCATTCATTTTATTAATCATAAATAATATTGCCATGCATAATAAGCTCACTTGAGCCCTGCAACAAAATAGTTACCTGGCTTGAGAACATTAAGCTCTCAGACTGTGCAACACCTTCACTTGAAAAAGTAACATTGCCATCAATAATCAATGCCCCTTGATCAATAATTAAACCTGTCGTTGTAGTGTGAAGGGCTGTTGCATCTTCCATAATAATCGCAGCTCCTTGCTCTAAATATATATTTTTTCTCGCATCATTTACAGGAGCATAGCTAAGCACCATACCATTACTCAGTCTAAATTGAGCATCATTATAAATAGTATTTGACTGTACAGATTCAAGTCTTATATTTTTCCCCCCCTTAAAAACAACTTGCTCTTTACATGAAAAAGAGCCAAGTGAGAATGTATAATCATCATCAAATAAAAGAGTGCAATTTTTAAGTAAAAGAGAACTATCATTTCCCTTAAATCCAAGCTTTTCAGAAGTAATATCTGTTAAGATAATATTTTCAAGAATAAGATGTGCATGATTGTCTATCAGCAACTTTGCATTTTCATCTGCAAGAGAAAGCCTATGCCCCCTTCCTGTAACTTTTGTTATTCCACGTGCGGTCATTGGCCTCTTTAAGGCAACAGGACTATTCAACTCTAACATTGCATTATCAATGATAATATCAGAAGACTGCCCTAAAAAGCTGTATACCTGAAAATCCCTGTTACTTAAACTTACAGAAAGATAATTACTATTGTGTGACCATGAGGCAGCATAAACATTTTGTCCAATAGCAATTGATTGTATTCGATTTAATAATGACGTTGTTGAATCTAAACTATACAGTTGAATTCGAGAATTGTTGCCAGCAAGAGCCCCGGTCATTAAGTAATTTCCATCAGGGCTCCACTCTGTACGAAAAATAGATTGTGTTTCTGCTGGTGACTCTGAAATTTCTAGTGATAGGTTGTTAGTACCCGGGTCAAAACTGTATAAGCGTAATCCTTGAGACGAAGTACCAACAGTAATAAGATTTTTTGTTGGATGCCAATCAACCGCATAGTTATAGCCAGTTGCTTCATATTGAAGCTGAGTCAGGTTTACTCCATCAAATGAAAAAATTAATGTTCCAGACATACCCCCTGCAACAAAATAATCACCATTTTGAGAAAATCTAATATTATCAAGATATACCCCCTGATTTGGGCTTATCTCAACACTATCAACAAAAGATAAGCTCTGCGTTGTTGTACTAAACGAATAAGCATAAATATCGTCTCCAGCAGATGACCCTGAGCCAAGAAAAAGATAGTCACCAGAAGGGTGCCAGCGTACAGAATAAAATGCCTGATTTACATCAACTGAATCAACAAGCGTTGCTGTTGATGTGTTGGGATTAAAAGAATAAACAAGCACTTCATCACCAGCAACTGACAAAAGAGCTACAGCAATATAATTATGTGTCGGATGCCAGTGAATAGTATATGTCCCTGAAAGTAGATTAATTCCTTCAGCAAAATTAAGAGATTGTCCATCAAAAGAGTAAATATCAAGCCCTGAATTTGATGTAAAATAACTGCCCAAAGCAACATACTGATTATCTGGTGACCAAGACGTTGAAAGGGCCCCCTTTCCAGTTGCAACAGAGTCAACCAACATAAGCTCTGCAACAACAGTCCCTAAGGTAGGCAAGAAAAATGTCTCTTGTTGAGGAGGTAACTTCACTGCATGATTATTACCAACAATAGTACCACCAGAAATAAAAGTTGTCGTATTTGCAAGCACCAAGTCTTGTAATAAATAGAGTGTTCCTCCATTCAAATTAACTTCATCTTGAACATACATTAATCCATCATATGTGCAAGCGGTTAAGGCATTTTGCAGTGAGAAGCCTTCTTCAAACACAGAAAATCCAAGCATTGTATTATTGTTATCTGTAACAGGAAATACAACTTCTGCCTGTGCAGCCACATTGCTTTTTGAACCTACAATGAGCGCGTTAAGCATGTTTGTCCCAAGAAAGACAAAATAAATAACAAGTAATTTATTTATATTACTCATAGGTTACATACCCATATAAATCAAGCGTTGCCCCCCCACGAATTTGAATATCTAAACTCTGATTAAGAGCTAACCCCTCAGAAGGAATGGTTGCAGCACTAGACATAGTAACATCATTATCAATTACAAGTATCCCCTTTGTTAAATGCAATCCTGTTGTTGTTGAATGCAAAGAACATCCATCAAGAAATAAGCGTGCATCTGATGTTTCCATATAAATAAGGTCCTTGCTTGGACGCGTTGGATTATATTGTAATGTTGCTCCATAACCAATATACCATGTTGCATCATCTGCAATGGTACTTGTAAGTGGTGTCGTATAACTAAAAATATGCGTTCCAGAAAGAATAACATCTCCTTCAAAAAGAAGAGAGCCTTGTGAAAAAGTAAAATCTTGATCCAAACAAAGCTCACAATTTCTCAGGGTAATGCGACCACTATTAGTTAAACAACGCACATTATTCATTTTAACATTATTAAGCTCACAGTTCTCAAGAATAAGATGGCTGTTGGGACGAACAATAAACTGATTATTATTCGTTAACTTTACACTTTTCCCCTGGCCATTCCATCTACAAGTGCCTTTAAAATTAATATTTGATTTAACATCTACATTACTGTTGCATACAATAGTTGTATTTTCAAAAGTTAAAAGACAACCCTCTGGATTAAAAGCTGCAATATTGATGCTATTAGTAAAACGAGGACGGCTGGTAGAAATATCATCTACTCTTTCAAAAGTGTAGGCTATACATTCACCGTCTCGAGACCAACGCAATGCCCATACTTCATCAGTTGACTCTATACCATTTACTTGAATTAATCGCCCACTTACTTTGTCAAAAAAATATAAAAATAATTCATAGTTTAGGCCATTATCTAACCCAACTGCTAAATAGTCCCCAGAAGGATGCCACTGTACCGCAAAGGTATTTCGAGACTGAGTTTGGCGAGCAGCAAGCACTTCTAGCGCAGTACCAGAAGAGACATCATACACTCGTATATTCTCAGACCCTCCAGTTAACCCAACAGCAACATATGAGCCTGTTGGAGACCAATCAACAGATTGTACATTTTCACCAGTATCAACACTTGTTGTAAGCGTCAATGAAGTTGGATAGGAAAAATCATAAATAAGAAGCTCTCCCACTCCTGAACCACTATTCTCAGTTAATCCTACAGCAAGCTTGTCTCCCCCTGGACTAAAACTTAAAGCATCTCGATTAACATTTTCATTTGGTGAAATATTCACAGGCAACTCAGCACCAAGTATTCCTGCTGAAAATGAGTAAACCAACAGTTCATTGTTATTTTCATCTGAACCAATAACGATATAATCACCAGATGGATGCCAAGCAATTGCACTTGCAGTACCTCCAACATTAACTCCATCTGTCTCAACAAGCGTCCCATTGCTCACATTATGAAAATAGATTTTAAAATCATCACCAGATCTTGATGCTTGTCCAACACCAAGATAAGGCTGTGTAGGATGCCAACGAACACTCTCTACGTCATTGTCATAACTAATAGACAATGTAACGGTTAAGTTTGTTCCATCAAAGTAAAAAATCTTTAATTCATCTCCAGCAGAAGACTCTTCTCGTTGCCCCCCTGCAAGATACACATTATCAAATGCCCAATCTACAGTTCGCAAGTCTGGATTCCCACTTATTCCCAAATCAAAACTTGCTTTATCTTCAAAGTAAGCACATGCCCCTAGAGGTAATTTGAAAGTACCTACTTGTGGCGGCATTTTAAACGCATGATGATTGCCTACAACATAACCCCCGGTGAGAAATGTTGACTCATTAGCTATGCAAAAATCTTGTAATAACATAAGACGCCCATTACCAAGCCCAATTGGACCAGAAACTGGTAAAAAATTGTCAAATGTTGCTGTTGTTAACTGGTCAGCTAGCTGAAAGCCATTTTCAAAAGAGGCAAATCCAAGAAGCGTGTTATTACTATCAGAAGAGGGAAATATTGAAAATGATTGTGATGAAGCACTTGATTTTGATCCAATAATAAGTGCATTACTTACTGTAAATATTCCCATAATTGAAAAGCAATATAATAAACAAAGCGTGACCTTGTTTTTTTTATGAACCATCCCCTCTACCCTTTTTACAATATTAATTATCTAACACTTCCACAGAACCTTGAATTGGACTTCCACTAAAATTGAGAAGTGAGGCTCCTTTTTCTATTTGCAATCTTCCACCCGTTACATCAAGCGGCTTGTTTAAAACAAGCACACCTTGATTCCGAAGCACAAGCGAGGAGAGTACATTATTCATAATAATTGATTTTGCCTGAACATTGTTATACGATAATGCCCCCGTTTGAAGGCTAAGAGAGCTTCCTGGTAGCAATTGTATGCGTGTATCATTTGTACCTGTTATACCATCCCCAAGTGAAATTCCCTGATCATCTTGAATAAGACCATCTGCATCAAACGTAATATCAACAAGTAACTTTGCAGCACCTTCTGCAATAATATTTCCATTGCGAAGATTTAAGCCTGTTGATGTAACATGAAGTGTTGAATTTTTAAAGTAAAGAGAAGAGTTAACTCCTGCAAAATGAAGGTTATTTTTGTTATTTACTGGCGAGTCATACATCAACACCATATTATCCCCAACAAAAATTGAAGAGTCTTCATTGATGGTACATGTTGTTTGTGTTGAAACAGCAAATGTGGTGCTTCCAATAATATCAAATCGACCAAAAACCTGAAAAGCTCCTTTGTCAAAATTATACTCACTATCCAAAACCAAAATAACGTTTTCAAATATAACTTTACCACTATCATCAACACAAGTAATATCGTCATCTGTTGTCTGATGTATTATAACATTTTTTAAACGTAGCGTTGAACCACGATCAATAACTATTTTGCCATGCGGTTTAAAACTAAGAAAATTTCCATTACCTTGAATAGTGCAATTTTCACCACTAAATGTCCATGTTTGTGCAAGACCAAGAAGGGCTTTAAGCTCTAAGTCATTAATATTGTCAAATAATACAGACCCTGTCCAATCATGGCTTCTTGTTCCAAGAATAATACTTCTATTATTTGCAACAATCGTACCATTTCCCTCCATATACTTATCTTCAACAAAATAAATATCCTCTTCAAGCGTTACTTTGCCTCCGTTAAGCTGTATACTTTTAGAAAGGCTTCGAAGAAGTGCACACGTAACACCTGTATTACTATCCAAAAGTTGAATATCATTCGCTAATAACAAGTCTCCTTCAAGTCGGTTATTATCTCCAGAAACGAGAAGCGATTGAATAACTGATGCACCCTTACCTTTAAATAATTCATTACCACTCAATACAATTTGCTTAATTGCATCAGGCTTTAAGCGACCCCGAATCCTCATACGATTACCATTCTCTTCAAGCGTTCCATTATTAAAAATAATATCTTGACCAGAATGCGTTGAGCCAATTTGTTTGATAATCTGTCCTCGACAATCATTAATTTGATTATCAAGCACAAGACCCGACCCCCCATCAACTTGTATTGCTGAAGACTTGCTTCTAAAATTAATAATTCCACTCATATGAGTTGACACAAGACTTACTACCCATACTAAATAAAGACTTTTATTCGTCATTATTTCTCTCCCCTTGTCGCAACACTATACAATGTTGCGATGAACAATAAATCCAGAAGTTAACTCTATGATTGACTCAGGATAAATATCAAGCTTAAGATCATTTGCTTCAACTGTCCCATCACCAAGAATAATGCCCTCATTTTCATAAAATGCATCACTACTAAAATTACATTGTCCACGTACTTCAAGAAACCCCTTAGTCAACTGCATTCCAGTCTCTGTTGAGTGAAGCGTTGCATTCACCAACTTAAGCTTTGCTGTATCATTCTCAAAAACTAAAAGATCCCGACGATCAGATTGAGGCGCATAAGAAAAGATAGTATCTGCCTTCATTTTCAAATATGAACGAGAAGTAATTGTGCTTGTTTCTCTAGACTCATAAGAGAAAGAAGCATCAGAGCCTTCAATGTCACATTTATTGACAATACTAAATGAGCCAAGAGTAAATGACATGTCACTATCAAGCGAAAGAAGCGCTGTATCAAAAACAAGTTTTGACGAATCCGCAAGGCAGAAAAATTGACCATCTCGTAACGCATCAAGTTTCACGTTCTTGACAAGAACAGTTGAATTTGGATGAATTACCAGCTGTGCCGTTGGACCAAACACAATAGAATTGCCATTACCATTAATGGTACAATCTCCACTGAGTGTCCAACGAGAAGTAAGATATAAATTTGATCGCAATTCAATTGCACCCTCATTACTTACAAAGTCAATAGAAGATGTCTCTGTCAGATTCAGTCCACCCAGCTCAACAGTGTTACTATTCAAGTCAACAACACCAGAGCCAGAGAATCCATCATTGTCACCAAAAATAAGCCTTTTAGTTACATGAAGTGTACTATTATTTAAATTTATACGGTTCAACATAATACCATCTATTCCAATTGAAAGCTCAGAAAGTGGTGATGCTAGAGTTATTAATTGAGCAACTCCTCCAAACCCCTGAATCAAATTATTAGAACCTGTGACGAGAGTCAACAAAGGGAAATCTCCTGTCTCAACATACACAGCATGATTGTTCTCAAGCAAATTAGTAAAGGCATTAAATCGCTTGCTTGTCATATTAAATTGAATACCTGGAGCCACAAACGTACAATTTTCATATGCAAAATCAACCAAAGTGTCAAATTGAGCAGCTATTCCGTTAGTAATAATAACGGTTAGATTTTTAAGAAGAACATCTGAGGCTAGATACAACACTGTCTGCGGGCCAGTTACAATACTTGCAAGATTTGTAGCTGATTGAATACCAAGTGGTGTTACATTTTCATAACCAATATGACCGTTAGGCAACTGCCATGTTGCACCCGGATTAATTTTTATAATAAAATCATTTTCAACAGTTAAATCTCCAAAAATAATACCATCCGCAGACGAGGTTGAAGATATATCAACCATAAGATATTTGTTAACAACAGCTTGCCCTCGAGTAAGCCTCATTCCTGATGACGTAACAATAAAAGTTGAATCATCAAACATAATATTTGATGTTCGATCTTCAAAATACAAAGGCTCTCTGCCATCCTCAACCTTCGTTCGCCCAGCAACAAAAGTAATGCCATCACCTATTACCAAGGTCGCATTAGAAGCAATCGTTGAAGTATTAGCAGAAGAGTAAACAAAGCTATACGTTCCTAACAAGCTAACAACGTTCTTAATTGCCATACTCCCTACTGAAAAAGTAAAATGGTCATCAAGCGCCGCATACACGTTATCAAAAATAATCTTAGATGAATCATCAACACAATAAAAATGTGTAGAGTCTAAGTTCGTCATATATCCACTATTAACACGAAGCTCAGAATTGCTGCCTACAACAACTTTACCCGTCGGCTTAAAATTAAAATTATTCCAGTTTAAATTTAATGTACATTCTCCAGTAAATGTCCACTCAGATGAAAGATCGATCGTACTATGAACATTAATCACCGCTTGATCACCAGTCCAACTAATAGATCCAGTATAATTAAGGTCTTTAGGACCTAACTGCAACTCTTCTTGTTGCAAATTTATTTTCCCTGCACCCTTAAATATAACATCATTACCAAGATCAATTTTTCGATTTGCAATAATAAGACCATCATTTAGCGTTATATCTTGCAAAATAGGTCCATCAAAAAACATAGTAAGAGAAGTATCTTGATCAGCTAGTGTTATTGGTCCAGCTATAGAACCAATCCCAAGCAATTCATTATTTTTTCCAATAACACTTAATGCAAAAGGATACGCTCCAGAATGAACTTGAATAAAGCCACCAGAATCAATAATATCTTGTATTCCTAACAAACTTTTAGTCCCTGTCATTGAGTATGAAGTAAGAGGAAACTCAAAACGAGCATTGTCATACAATAAAATTACTCCTGGATCAATTAGAGAAAAAACAGGAGTCTCTGTCACAACAGAGTTAATATTTTTAAAAACAACATCCTGCTTTATATGAAAAGTTGTATTTTGTGCACGCTCAAAAATAACATTAGTCTGCTCATTGAAAAAGTTTGAAACCTCAACAACATCATAAACAAGATGTCCAGAATCAAGCTTAAAGTAACTTCCAGGAAGCATCTTTAAATAAAGATCATCAGCTGCAATACCATTACCAAACGAAAGGCCATTCGCTGTATTAGTTGATTCAATATCAACAACAACTTCCCGACTTCCAAGAAACGTTCCTCGAGTAAGCGTTAGTCCATCATTAATAACATTTAATGTTGCATTTTCAATGCGTATCATTGACGTTTGATCTTCAAAATAGAGAGGTTCTCGACCATTTTGTCTTCCCAGGCGAAAATGAGAAAGATCTGCAAGATGAAATACTGAATCAACATCAATAGTACTGGTTAATATTGATTCATAATGAAAAGTAAACGGTCCAACAAATGCCGTATTATCTTTAAATAAAATACTTCCATTAACAAAACTAAAATTACCTGTTTGTACCATGCGAGTATGATCAAGGGCTAATTGTCCAGAATTATCTATGCATCTAAGATTATGATCTTTAAGACCATGAAACTCAACGCTTGATAAAAGAAGAGAAGCATCAGAGTCAATAACAATATTACCACCATCACTTAAAATGATATTATTATCTGCACCATAAATAGAACAAGCTCCACGAATCGTTACCGTATTTGTAATCTTTAAATCATGATGAAGATAAAGGGCAACATCTTCAAGAATAACTGGATGTGAAGCAGGTATTGTTGTTACGCTTTCTGCGAGAGAAAACATATGCCCCATTCCTTTCAAATACCCTGCAGATGCGAATGTTGTCTGATTTTGTAAAACTAAATCAGACGTTAAAGTTAGTGTACCACCATGCAAACTCAAATGCCCAGATATAGGAAAAACGGAGCTAAATGTACAAGTAGTACTTGCATCTGTTAACCCAAATCCATCACGAAGCCAGCCAAACGCTAAAATAGCATTATCTTCTCCTGCTGGAAAAACCTGATATTCCTCAACAGAAACTGCAAACTCGGTCCCCACAGTTGCAGCAACAACAACCCCCTGATAAACCAATACAGAAATCCCCAGGGTCAATACCACATTGCACATAAAAAGAAACAGCCTCTTCACAACTCTCCTTCACTCATTAATACTCTATCCTGCCTTAAGCAGCTAAAAAGCTAAAACCCCTTATTAGAAATAAGATAGTAATTTTTTTAAGTCGTCAAGCTTTAATTAATTTCTACTGATTCCCGACAATAGCAGGATCTTTATTCAAGATGCAAGGATCTTAAAATTTTTTTGAAAAAATTATTGATAATTCTGCAAACGATACCTTCATTACTCGACAAGATGAAAAAAAGCCTTAATTCAAAACACCCAACCAAAAGACGATTGCTCAATAGAAAATAATATGATACATTAAGAGCGCCGTTAAATTCATAAAAACAATTATTCATCTATGGGGGTATCTTCATGACTCAGAGAGCATTTATTCTTGCAACACTTCTTGTCCTTTTGACTACTTCGAGTAACTATGCAAATCTACACAGTCTTAAAAAAACTATTTATAATATAGTTGTTAATCACTCACCCGAAGAAAGACTTGCCTCTTGGTTCAATAGGCACAGTATTAAATTAGAAGAGCATCAAGATTTTTTAGGTATCATTCAGAGCCTTATCACTAAAAAAGAATATCAAAATGAAGGCGTTATTAACATTTTGCTTCAATATAGCATTGTACAAAGCATTGATATATCACAATGCTTTTTCCTTCATCAAGCAGTAGAACATGGCCTCTACAAAGTTGCCCAGTTTCTTTTACAAAATAATTTTGATGCGAACCTTCTCAATAAAAAATTTGAAACTCCTCTTGATAGGCTCTTTTACCAAAAAGAGAAAAACTTTCATGAGCAAATGAAGATGGAACAGCTTCTCCGAACTTACAATGGAAAAACTTCTCAAGAAGCTGCATTTATGAGCAATATCCTTGTAAACAGAGAAAAGCCTCCCTTTAAAGAAAAGAGTTATGAGCCAGACAATGAAAGTGATGAACTTCTTAAAGGTAAAACAAAAAAAGAAAAAATAGGAATATTCTATCAATACTTTAGAAAAAAACCTTAAGCCTTCATCAAAAATTAACGTATTTTCCCAAAAAATATTCTGTTAGAATAGAAGCAAGAGTTTCATAATTTTATCATACCCTGCGACATGTTTAAAATAGAGCAGTCAACAATGCTCTGATAAAGTAAAAAAAATTATAGCTCTGCTCAAACATTAGCCAAGAAACCTATAAAAAAGGGGTACTGAATGTACCCCTTAAAAATAGATGCTTTATATTTTATCTCTACCTTACATTTAATGCGACATTCTAATATAGCGAATAAAAGATATAAGATCGCGATCTTTATGAGGTATCCTATCAAAAATAGTAAGATAATCTTTATTAATAAAGGTAAGCTGTTTCCCCAACTCTTCTTCATCACACAAAGCTAAAGTATTCATTGCTACAGGAGAGTTCTCCCAAACAGAATGAATCTTAAGCCCAACGAGCACAGCAAGCGGTGAATAAGTAAGATAATAGTTATTGTCTCGAATGCGCCACTTTACATTATTAACGTCTGGAGCACTTTTACCATGATATTTTATCACTGGAGTAAATGCTTCAAGCATATGATTCTCTTCTTCTAACCCAGAATAACCATAACATGTTACAAGTACATGTGGATTTTCTTTAATGTTTAAATAAAGCCATTCTCTCTCGTGCAGACTGTATACCCAAAGCTCTTTAGGCGTACGAGCATGAAAAACATCTCCTCTATTCTGCAAGCTAATCACTAATTCTTTGGTGCGAAATGGGGGGAAAGCAAGTTGCTTTTGACCAAAGCGAAATGCTTTGCATCCTAAATTTTGAGCATTTTCAGTTATTATAGGCATTTTATAAACAGTATTCTCCTCTCCTTGACGCGTAACAAAATATATCTCATTATCAACAATAGTCATTGCAGTCACTTTTTTATCAATCACAGCCTTAGAGCCACGATAAACAAAATTATCTTGTAAGGAGTGCAACTCAATAGTATATTCTGGCTTATTTAATTCTTCATCAAAAATATATTGCCTTGCAACAGCCACAAGGCCATCAGAACGCAAAGCAAGTGCAGTTAAATCTGGAAATATTTCTCCACCAGACATGCTTGTGAGCATCTCACGTTTAATAGATATTTCACGAATAATATCAAAATTGTCAGATTTAGCATGATACGCTTTAATAACAAAACAATCATTTCTCTGATCAGTATAGCCTGCAAGCACAACTTGTTTTTCATAACACTTCACAAAAGGATTATAATATAAACTTGTAAGATGATCATTTATCTCTTTGGGATGACTCGGAAACATTTTTTCCATTTGACTTTTATATCCAGCATCAAAAAGTTCTTGATAAAAGGCAGAGCGTTCTTCTTCATTCAAAGCCTCAAGACAAAGCAACTCTTCTGTCGGTTGCCGAGAAAGATCAAGATTGCTTATTAACTCTTTAACACTACTTACCCCTGACATGCTATTAGTGAACCCTATAGCAACACAAGTAGCCAATCCCAGTAATAATTTCTTCACAGCAGACTCCTTAATGAATAATAACATTCTATAATTTACAACTATTTTCTTATATAATTTGATGAAGCAACCCTCCTGTAAAATATCTTATACTTATGTGTTAAGCGATACGCATGTTTTCTCTAAATTCGCTCCAGCATATCATATTCGAAAAATCAAACAAGGGGTCACTATAAAAAACACGTGCTCTATTTTTCAAATAACAAGAATGCTTAACAAGCTTTTATCAAAATCTCAATTTATTCTTACAAAAGTAACAAAATAAACTATTGCATAATAAGTCTCATGTCTTCTCACTCCTTGACTTCATCTGGTCCTGTGGTAAGGTATCTGCGTGGTCTTAATACACCCATGTCTAGTGAGTTAAAAAGGAGAAATTAACCATGAGTAGACAAGATATTCCTGTTGTCATTCTTGCTGGAGGCCTTGGTACTCGTCTTCGCGAAGAAACAGAGTTTCGTCCAAAACCAATGGTGCCAATTGGTGGCAAACCAATTCTTTGGCACATCATGAAACATTATTCTTACTATGGTTTTTATCGCTTCATTATTTGCCTTGGCTACAAAGGAGAAATGATCAAGCGCTACTTTTTAAACTATCGCCTTGATGATGCAGACTTTACTGTTAACACAAGAACAGGATCAATTACCGAACACCACATCAATGATGAAGAGTGGGAAATTACGCTTGTTGATACAGGACAATCCTGTATGACCGGCGGTCGTGTTGCCCGCATTGGTCATCACATCAATACTCCTCAATTTATGCTCACTTATGGTGATGGTGTAAGCAATGTTAATATTACAAACCTTCTTCAACATCATGAAAAGCAACAACGCCTTGTTACCGTAACCGGGGTTACGCTTCCTTCTCGCTTTGGGCACTTTCAAGTTACTGATGGCAATGTTACTGAATTTATAGAAAAACGAACTGTTGAAGATGAATGGATCAATGGTGGTTTTTTTGTATGTGAACGCCCTTTTCTTGATTATTTAAGTGAAAACGATGAATGCGTTCTTGAACAACAACCACTGCGCACGATAGCAGCACAAGGACAACTTGCACTTTATCAACACCGCGGCTTTTGGCAATGCATGGACAGTCAGCGAGAACGCCTCTTGCTTGAACAACTCTGGAACGAGGGTGCTCCATGGAAAGTGTGGCAAGATAAATCATTTACACCTGCACAAAAAGATACAAGTTCTTCTTTGGCTGATCCAAATACTCAAACCGTTCAATCAACAACTGTATAAGGATGAAAAATAATGACTACATGGTACAAAAAACCTGTATTAGTTACAGGCGCTACAGGCCTTCTTGGACCATGGCTTGTTCGTAAATTAATAGAAAAAAAAGCAGATGTTATTGCCTTGGTACGAGATCATGTAGCTGGATCACTTTTTTACTCTGATGATATCCTATCTCGCGTTACGCAAATACAGGGAGATCTTCTTGATTTCCATCTACTTATGCGCATTTTAAATGAATATGAAATTGATACAGTTTTTCATCTTGGAGCACAAGCAATTGTAGGCATTGCTAATCGCTCACCTCTTTCAACCTTCCGATCAAATATTGAAGGCACTTGGAACCTACTTGAAGCATGTCGATTAAGCCCTTGGGTAAAAAAAATTATTGCAGCATCAAGTGATAAAGCCTACGGAGAGCAGGAAAGGCTGCCTTACACAGAAGAAATGCCTCTTCAAGGAAAATTCCCCTACGATGTCTCTAAAAGTTGCTCAGATCTCATTGCACAATCATATTTTCACACTTATAAGCTCCCTATTTGTGTAACTCGATGCGGAAATTTTTTTGGACCAGGAGATTTACATTTTAATCGTATTATCCCAGGTACAATTCGCTCTCTACTTGATGATGAACAACCAACCATTAGAACTAACGGCCTTTTAATTAGAGACTATATCTATGTCAAAGATGTTGCCTCAGCTTACCTTACCCTAGCCGAACAAATGGACAACCCAACTCTTCATGGTGAAAGCTTTAATTTTAGCACAGATCATCCATTTAATGTCAAAGAGATTGTCTCACTTATTCTTGAAGTAATGAATAAAAAAGACCTTACTCCTATCATTCAAAATCAAGCAACATGTGAGATTCATGCCCAACATCTTAGCTCAGATAAAGCCCGCAAACTTCTTAACTGGAAACCAGAATATGGAGTTCAACGAGGGCTAGAAGAGACTGTCTCCTGGTATAAACAATATCTTACAAAGAAAAAAGAAGTATCAAAAATTACATACAATTCAATAGAGGAGGTAACAATATGAGCAAGCTCATTTCAATAGTTGTTGCCTGCTACAATGAAGAAAGCAATCTTAAAGAACTGCATAGACGCGTTACTAGTGTCATGACAGCATTACCAGACTATGATTACGAGCTTATTTTTGTTGACAACGCAAGCAGAGATAACTCTCAAAAAATTTTTGAAGAACTGGTTAATGATGATACTCACGTACATGTTATTACCATGTCTCGCAATTTTGGCACCAATCAATCAAGTCTTTTAGCTGGCTTTCGCTATGCCCATGGCGACTGTGCAATTTCAATTGATGGAGACTTACAAGATGATCCAGAACTTATTTTGCAATTTATTGCAAAATGGGAAGCGGGAAATGAAGTTGTATATGCTGTACGAACTAAACGGGAAGGAAGTCTTTTAAGGCGCTTTTTTTACAAATGTTTTTACCGTATTTTTAGGTGGCTCTCATACCTTGATATTCCGCTTGATGCTGGCGATACATGTCTTATTGACCGCATAATTATTGATATTATAACGCAGCTTCCAGAAAAAGATTTATACCTGCGCTGCCTACGAACTTGGGCAGGATTTAGACAGACAGGTATTGAACATGTACGTAAAGATCGCGCTGGTGGAGTTTCAAGCCTTAGCTTTTTTGATAATTTTGCCTGGGTCAAGCGAGCTGTGGTTAATTTTTCTTATCGTCCACTTGAGTTTATTTCTCATATCGCTGTAGGAGCGGTTCTTGTTTGTATAATAGCAGCAGGAACCTATCTTTATTGGCACTACCGCTACGGTGCCCCGCAAGGTTTTTCAACCCTTCTTATGATAATGCTCTTTATTGGCACTGTTCAACTTCTTGCACTTGGCGTTATGAGTGAATACCTAATTCGTATCTTTCACGAAGTTAAGGGGAGACCTCCGTACATTATTAAGTCGGTTATGACACGTAAAAAAATAAAAAAAACAGTAGGAGTGCGAAAAGATGAAGCAGTATCTCGTAACCGGCGCAGCCGGGTTCATGGGATCACACCTGATCCGAAAGCTTAAAAATAAAGCAGGAACAATTCACGCACTTGTTCGTCCCCAAGAAGAGCTCTGGCGTATCAATGATATTGCACAATCTATTACTCTTCATGAAGTTGACCTTACCAATCACCTTGCTGTTTCAGAACTCATCAAACAAATAAACCCAGATATTATTTATCATTGTGCATCATATGGAGGCATGCCCTTTGAGCTTCAAACAGAAAAGGTATATGAAGTTAATTTTTTCAGCTCTATGCATCTTTTCAATGAATGCAAAAAACAAGGATTTAAAGCTTTTATTGCAACAGGAAGCTCATCTGAATATGGAAGAAAAGAACTTCCGCTTCATGAAAAAATGCTTCTTGAGCCTGTTAGTGATTACGCTGTTGCCAAAGCCGCAGCAACACAATTTTTTGTTAAAGAAGCCTTATTCAATAAATTACCAGTCTATGTTGTTCGCCCTTTTTCAGTATACGGTGATGCGGAACTTTCAACTCGCTTAATCCCAACTATTCTCAAAGGGGCTATTCACAAGACCCCAATTATGCTCTCTCACCCTCACTATGTTCGTGACTACATTTATATTTCAGATATGATTGAGTCTCTCATTGCTGTTGAAGAAACGCTCCCACAAAATAATTTCATCTTTAATGCCGGGACAGGAACTCAATCAACAATTCAAGATGTGGTTAAGACTGTTAGCACGATTACCGGATACCCTCTTGAAGTTGTATGGGGCACACAAAAACCTCGTGAATGGGAGCCTAAAAAATGGATAGCTGATATTGAAGAGGCATCAACAATACTTCGCTGGAAGCCTAAGCATACACTCCGTCAGGGTCTTGAAAAATCATTAACCTGGTTTGAAAAATTTTATAATCACGCAAACACTCAAAAGGGAGCACATGAATCCGACTCCGCACATACCTCTACGACAACGACCTGATGTTGTGCAGCTTGAGCTTCTTGCTATGAACATCAGACACAACATCATGAAAATAGTCACAAAAGCAAAAAGTTCTCACATGGGGTGCAGCTTTTCCTTAACTGATATTCTCACCGTGCTCTACCACTATGAAGTCTCCATTGACCTTATCAAAAAAAAAGATCCTAACCGCGATATGGTTATTTTAAGTAAAGGCCATGCCGCAAGTGCTCTTTATGCAACACTTGCATCTGCAGAAATCATCAAAAAAGAATTGCTCTATGATTATTACACAAATGGCTCACTCCTTTGCGGGCATCCAATGCGGGGCCTTCCAGGTGTTGAATCAAGCACAGGATCGCTCGGCCATGGGCTACCGCTGGCAGTCGGTGTCGCTTACGCTGCTCAGATTGATAAAAGCCCTCGTCGATGCTATGTTGTCGTTGGTGACGGCGAGTGCCAAGAGGGCTCAATCTGGGAAGCTGCATTTACCGCAGCTCGCTACAAACTTAATAGTCTTACTCTTATTGTTGACTATAATAATTTACAAGGGCTTGATATAACTCAAGATGTAATGCCCGGTGAACTCGATGATAAATTTCGCTCATTCGGCTGGAATACCACAACTATTAATGGGCATGACATGACAGAACTCATGGATGCTCTTGATGCTGCACGAGCGAGCAAGCTACCTTCAGCCATTATAGCTCGCACCTGCAAAGGGCAAGGTGTATCATTTATTGAAAGCAAAATTGCATGGCACTATAAATCATTTTCGCCTGAAGAATTTAATCAGGCCGAAAAGGAGTTATTGGGAACATGAGAAAAGAGTTTATACGATTCCTCGTTCATCAAGCAGAAATAGACCCAACCTGTTATCTTCTTGTTGGTGATGTTGGTTTTTCTGTTATTGAACCCTTTGCAGAAAAGTTTCCAGATCGGTACATTAATGCCGGAATTGCTGAACAAAATATGGTCGGTATGGCAGCTGGCCTTGCTATGGCAGGCAAGCGAGTATACGTCTATTCAATTGTCCCCTTTGCCTGCATGAGACCATTTGAACAAATTAGAGATGATATTTGTTATCAACAACTTCCTGTCACGATTGTTGGCAATGGTGGCGGCTACAGCTATGGTCAAGCTGGCGTAACGCATCATGCTATTGAAGATGTCGCAATCATGCGCGCACTTCCCGAAATGCTCGTTGTTGCTCCAGGATCGGTGTATGAAGTTGAGCAGCTCATGCCTCAAATTCATAGTTGCACACAACCAATGTACCTTCGATTTGGCGCATGTGAAAACAAAATTAATTATGCCAACTCCCCAGTATTTCTTGGTAAAGCAATTGAGCTCATTCCGCACGACCGCAACTTTTTAATTGCCTCGGGCAATAGCCTTGATTACGCCTGGGATGCCTGTATGAAGCTCAATGAAATGGGCCTTTCAATTGGCCTAGTCAGCATGCCAACCATCAAACCACTTGATGTCCATTTTTTCATGTCGAAAAAAGACTTATCGTTTGTGGCAACCGTTGAAGAACATTCAGTTATTGGTGGCCTTGGTGAAGCTGTTGCACGATGCCTACTTGAATCAGTTCCACAACGCGTTCAATTCAAAACATTTGGAATTAATGATTTTTATAATCATGAAGTTGGCGCTCGAGCCTATCTCAATAAAAAATCAGGTCTAACCGCAGATAATATTGTTCAACAACTTCAGCCACTTCTTGGAAGCAGTCAATTAACCGCTCCAACCTTTGGAGTTGCAAACCAGTGAGTCATCAATGGAACAAAATACACCCAAAAAAATATTAGTCACCGGCGGCGCTGGATTTTTAGGAAGTCACTTGTGCGCACGCCTTTTAGAAATGGGGCATGAAGTTGTTGCCCTTGATAATCTTTACACAGGCAAAAAAAGCAATATCGCATTTCTACTCGGTCACCCACGCTTTTCATTTCTTATGCATGACATCACAAAACCGGTTGATTTACCCGTTGAATGGATTTTCAATTTAGCCTGTCCCGCCTCTCCGCCACACTATCAAAAAGATCCAATCTACACTACCAAGATTAGTGTGCTTGGCGCACTCAACATGCTTGAACTTGCACGAACAAACCACGCTCGTATTTTACAAGCATCAACTAGTGAGGTGTATGGCGACCCAGAGCAGCACCCTCAAACTGAGAGCTACAAGGGATGCGTTAATCCAATTGGTATTCGTTCCTGTTATGATGAAGGCAAGCGCTGTGCAGAGTCACTCTTTTTTGATTATCATCGGCAGTATCAGCTTGATATCAAGGTCGTTCGTATTTTTAATACCTACGGCCCACACATGGACCCTAACGACGGACGAGTTGTCAGCAATTTTATTATGTCTGCTCTCAGGCAAGAACCACTTTCCATGTACGGTGACGGTACACAAACACGCTCATTTTGCTATGTAGATGATTTAGTCAGTGGCATGATTAATATGATGTATACTGAAACCGGTATTACGGGTCCCGTTAACTTAGGAAATGATGCAGAATTTAGTCTACTACAACTTGCACAAACCATTGGCTCTTTGCTTGAAAAAGATGTCGCTATTAGCTTTCAACCTCTCCCGAGTGATGACCCACAGCGAAGAAAGCCAGATATTTCTTATGCCAAGCAGTTGCTAAATTGGATTCCACAAGTCTCACTTGCCGATGGTCTTGCTAAAACTATTGAATATTTTAGTCGCATTGTATAATTTCACAATAATATATTGAGTATATGCAATAGAATTACAAACTTGAAAGAGGAGAGAAATGAAAAATAAAAAGTATTACCTTATTCTTATACTCAATACGGTTACTATTCTTAGTTCTTTAAGGCTACTGCATGCAAATGAACCTATCGTTGCTAAGCTTGAAACATTAAGAGCCAAACTTGAAGAACTCAAGCAATCACTTATAAAATTAAAAAGTAGCCTCACCAGACTTAATGATGAACTCACTAAGGTTGATAAACTTATTGCCGAAATGGGAATAGAGGATATTGCAACGGCATCGGCAACAGAAATATCAGAAGCTCTTAGTAACCTTGATAATGAAAAGCAAGCTGAGCTAGCCAAACGAAGTACAGCAGAAAAACTGGATGAAGATGGAACAAAAGAAATAAAATCTACACCATCAACGCTATATTCTGTATTAATAGAATTGATTAATCAAAAAAATCAGTCTCTGCAAACAATACAAGAAAGAAAAGAATTTTTCTTTTCATTTTTAAAAAAATTAAATGTAAAACATCAAAATATATTGTTTGTAAATCATGAAAAAACAATAACCCGCCCCAAAGGAACCAAATCAATTTTTTCAGGCTACACTTCTGATTTTACAGAACTTATAAAAAAATTTATAACCATCAACAGAAAAAATATACAAACAACTACAGTGTATGAAATGCTTAATTCCTTACCAGAGGATTATAAAAAATGCTTACTCAATATTCCTTCCTCCACATCTCCAAAAGAAGATCCTCAACTCTCCTATTCACAAATTCATGAAATTTTAAGACATTACTTATGTGCAAATGCTAGGAATTATCCAACAATTAATGAATTTCATGAACTCTTAAATAATCTTTCAGAAAAATATCAAAACCTTATAATCAAAAAGCAAGAGGATCTTCACTCAAATCCTTATGACTCTATACTATTAGACCTCTTGCTTTCCTATATATTAAAGCACAATATTGAAGCTCACAAATTACCACCTTTTCTCAATAACCTTAATGAAAAATATAAAAATGCTTTAATTGATAATTCTGTAATTTTCACCTTAATTGAAGAAATCATATTGAAAAATAATCATATTTCAATCTCATCCCTCTTAAATGAACTTCAGCTTACCTATAAAGAGACCTTAATTCTTAATAAAAATGCAACTTTAGAAATATTACAAAAAAACAACATCTCTCATAAAATTATTGAAAACCTCGATGACAACTACCAAGAATTAAAAGAATATGCTCAAAACATGCAAAATCAACCCTCATGACACCCCTCACTCATCACCAAAAAATAATCCTCGTTGCCACCACCATCCCTCTCATCACACTCATTGCTCTTGGGATTCCCTTCACAAAAATGGGATTTGACTCAGACTGTTTTGGCCTGGTATGGCTCAGCAAACAAATTGTGTCATGGCAGGATCTGCTCACTTACCTAACAGCCCCCATTCAACACGTCTATCTTCCTCCTAATGAATTGGCAAACTACCAAGAAAACTGTCTAAGCTATTTCAGACCCTTCATGGTCTTATCTCATTATCTTGCCTACAGTTTTTTTGGTCTTAACCCATACGCCTATCACCTGATCAACGTCACGCTTCATGGATTTACTGCGTCTGGTCTTTTTTATCTTTTTGCTCAAAGTATTCCATTGGGAACTTCATTTTTTCTTGCACTTATTTTTATTTTTCATCCGGCACTGACTCCCGCCTACGTAGGAGTAACCTCGCACGTAGTGCCCACCTACCTTTTTCTTATTTTATCTGCTATCTGTTATTATCATGCCTGTCTAAAAGAAAGCTGGTGGTGGCAGCTTAGTGCTGCTCTCTTTTTACTTGGCAGTCTGCTCTGTTATGAAATCGCTATTATTTTTCCTTTAGTTGCCTTGCTATATCACATCTGCACCGATGAGCAGCTGGCGTTTCATCATCGCCTAAGAAAAGCATGGTCTACTACGTGGCTACTCTGGCTGACGATTTTTGGGTATATTTTTGCACGCCTTTTATTGCTTGGCGTCAATGCATCAGGCACCGGCAAACAAAACATACTTAGAGCCCTCATGTTGAAAATTATGAGCAACTGGCATCAATCAATTAAACCCTTTTGGGGAATGAAGCAGTATGGCAAGCTACTGCCGGCTCTGGTAACACTCATTTTCATCCTCGGAGTTTTGTCGGCATTTTATCAGAGAAAAAAACGAAGAGGTCTTTTGTACTGGTATCCCTTAAGCTTTGTATTATGCGCTTGGCCTATTCCGCTTGTCACTTCTGATGGCCGATATTTTTATCCGGCAATTCCATTTTTTTGTTTGATGGTTTACGAAATCCTTTGCCTTGCAAGTAATAAACTTTTGAACAAAGTTACTTATATTTTTGATCGTCACTCTGGAGTGAACATAGTGAACGATAGAGTCCACCCGCCTACGTACAAGACTACGACGCGGGCAGCTTTTGCAGGGTGTCTGTCGAAGCCTTGGCGAAGACTGACAAGGGAAGGATTTGACAATCAACAAGAAAAAGAACTGGATTCTATCGCTTCGCTCCAGAATGACGATCCCTGTAACAGTCAGTCATCCTTCGTGAACGACAGTAAACGTGAAAATCTCATCACAATCCCCCTCATCATCATCACCTTCTGGTTCGCCATCACCTCATGGGAAGCGCTGGCAACACGAGAACAGATTCTACACAGACGAGATAACGCCTTTCACCATCTTGTTGCACAATACAAATATCAACAACAACCACAATTTATTTTCCTTGGCACTATGCACTATTTTGCTGGCGATACACTCATTATGCAACAAGGAATGACTCAAGCTCTTCAACTCTTTTTTAATAATCAAGAAATTAATGCCTACCATATCACTGAAGCAAAATTGTATTCACCAACGTCTACCCCAGTACCGTACATCATCACCCCCACTCAAGACAATGCAACCATTGGCTTTCGTTTCACCTTTCCTGAACCTAAAAAACTGTGTATTATGATTCCTCATGCATGGCAAGAGAATAAATTAATCTCCCACTCAATGGGAAAACTTATTGTTCATCACAAAACTGCAAGCTGGAAAGCTGACGATATTACTTTCTTTATTGATCAGCAGTGGCTAACTACATCCTCAATTCTAATAAGCTTTGATTACTCTTCAAAAAAATTTAAAATAAGAGACATTACATAAAACCCTCTATCCTAGGATTAATCATGAGTGCCGTTCTTACCAATAACGTGTATGCAGGTAAAAAAAACCATATCATTAAAACAGATGACATCTCAAGTATCATCCAGCTCACCACAGAACAAACACCGGCAACAACCCTCGTCTTTTTTGACCTTGATCACACTCTGCTTAAACTTGACGAAACAAAGCATGACCGACTCGATCGCCGTGGTTACGTTGGCATTGAGCATTACTGCAAAGAGCTGCATACCAAAGGCATGAATAAAGAAGACATTGCACGCCATGGCATGAAGCTTTTTATTGAACTCACGATTCAAGATCCTCCATCAATGATTCTTGTTGACGACAAAAAGACTTGTGAAACATTTAACGAGATTAAAAAGCATCATGACACTATGATCTTAACTGGCCGACCATGGGCAATACACCAACAAACAGTTGAAACCCTCAACAAAAATAATTTGTATCTTCCTGAAAAATTAGGCAAAGATCTTAATGAAAAATTTGCACCTCAGACTCCCTGCCAGTGGCATGATGGTATCATCTATACCGCAATGCAATGCAAAAAAAAGGCTTTTTTATCCTTCTTTTGCACCTTTCTATCATTCCCTTATTCTCGCATTATTTTCATTGATGACTCAGAAAATCACGTGAGAGCTCTTTCTGAAATATGCACAGAATTAAATCTTGGCTATCTTGGTATTGTCTATACAAAAATGCATAGAAATGACCACACTCCCATTAACTACTCTCAAGAACAAAATAATCAGGAAAAGTATTCTTAAAGGTCATCTTGCTCATGACGCTCACAGAGATTATAGCAACTTGTTTAATAGAATATTTATTATCCACAAACACCTCTTGCAATAGGTGTTTTAAAATTTTTTTCATCATTCTTATTTGTTTCTATTTTTTACCAAGAAGTCAAATTGAAATATTTTAAATATTATTTATACAAAAGTATAGCCTACTCTAAACATAGTACACCGCTAACTTACAAGTTTTCCACAAATATGTTAGTAACTATGCTTCTATTTTTTCTTAACCTCTTGCTATCGAACCAATGAACAAACTGTCTTAAAATGATACAGTCAACAAATTATTATTTTAAGCTGCTATTTTTTTTTAACATAATAAACTTTTCTGGTGACAGAAAAAAACAGATATTCAATCCGACAATCAAAATAAAAAAAGATTTTATTGAGGCATTATCATTTATTAATTACATGAATTTTTACAAGTATCATCTTACCTAAAGTCGTGACAAGCTGCTTTTTTTTAAGTACTTTATTTTTATATGATTACTCATTACCGCGTTACCAACAACTCTTATTCTGTTTTTCCTGGTAGCACCTTTGTTGCTATTACCGGCAACAATAATAATGGTAACAAGTATATTGCTCATGCACTTGAAAGGGGCGCACAGACTATTATTGTACAAGCAGGAACTCTTACTGAAGAAATTCGCTTGCTCTGCATACAATATGGTGCCTCAGTTATTGAATCTAATAACCCTCGAAAAGAGATGGCTCTTCGTGCATCAGAGGCTTACAACCACCCAGCAAAAAAACTTTCAATTATTGGTGTTACTGGCACAAAAGGGAAAACAACAACAACCTATCTTATTCGTCATATCTTGCAACACTATGGTCTTAAAACAGCCCTTATTGGGACAATTAGTAATAGCATTCTTGATAAACAAACCCCAAGCAATCTAACTACACCAAATAGTGACTATCTTCATGCCTTTTTTGATGAATGCCTTGCGCACAAAATTAATGTCGTTGTTATGGAACTTTCAGCGCATGCTTTTGTCCAATACCGAACAGAAAACATCTCTTTTAAATCCTTTGGATTTACAAATTTAATGCCAGATCATCTTGACTATTTTAAGACAATGGAAAATTATTTTTATGCAAAGCGTTCATTTTTTAATCAGCTTACATCTGATGGTATTGGTTTTGCATTTGATGATACATGGGGCATACTGATTACTAAATATCTTAAAGAAATTAATCATAAATATATCTCTTTAAGCGAAACAGACGCTTATGAAAAAGCTCTACCTACGACAAATCTTATTGGTGATTTTAATAAAAAAAATATATATCTCGCAACCGAAATGTGTCAGAAATTTGGTATCCCACGCAATAAAATAAGTGAAGCCCTTGCTTCTTTTCCTGGAATTCCTGGCCGACTTCAACAGTGTCGCTTAACAAATGGCGCTCTTGGCATTGTTGACTTTGCACACAACGGACCTGCAACAGAAGTAGTACTTGCATCTTTGCGCCCAATGACGCATCATCTAATTGTTATTTTTGGTTGCGGCGGTGATCGCGACCCTTCTCGAAGAAAGGGTATGGGAAAAGCTGCTGCTCATTATGCTGATGTTATTATTATCACCAATGATAATCCCCGCACAGAAGACCCGCATCACATTATTGCAGAAATTCTTACAGGCATTGATAATATAGATAAAAAAAATCTTTATATTATTCCTGATCGACAAGCAGCTATTAAAAAAGGAGTTGAAATCTCACACTCAGGCTCTATTATTACAGTTCTTGGCAAAGGGCATGAAAAAAAACAAATTATTGGCAACCAAATTACTTTATGTGACGACCTTGCAACCCTCTCGTCTTTCTAATGCAATCGCCTTTCACCTTAAAAATTCTTGTTGAAAATTCATGAAAAAAATATAAAATGACAAATCATTACTAGTCATTTATGTTTATCCCATAGCTAAAAACATTCTAGTTTGCACAAATATTGGGGTCATCTTAGACCCTATTGATTCACTCCAGAGCAACAAGTAGCGATAGAAGACTTATCGCTATACCCTATCATTCATAAAGTAAATGATAGGCTGACGATCTTGAGAAAAGAGACTATACCAAATTAAATCTGCTTTGCTATATAACAAAGGATAATTATGTTTTATTACCTCTTTTGCGTGATCATTATTTTTGTAACAAATTCTTTTTATCCCACCATCAAAAAACCAAATGTGGAAAAAAAGTTTATATTCCGAAGAATACCAAGCTTAACCCTCTTTGGGGGAGTGGTGATTAATAATACTTTTTCACTAGAAACACTGACAGAAAATAAATATTTTATTGATAGTGAGCACGACTATATTTTTTTTTATGATAATGAGTCTCATATAACAGACCTCCTCACCTCTCTTGGTAAAGTAGAAAAAGTATGGGGACATGCTTATTCACCACTGATTGCTTATCAACCAAAAAATACTACGAATATTCTCATATATGATCTTTTTTTAAAAAAAATAGTCTTTAATTTTGTAAATTATAACGCCAGTTTCAACATTAATGGTATTGCATCTGCAGGGTTTATAGAAGATGATTTATCATTTTTCATTATTCCCAATCATGGAGATGCTATCATATATAAAAGTTATTATCATCTAAACAACATCCAACTTAAATTCTTACAAAAGTTTCTACGAACCAAACAGTTATATGTTATAGAAATGACAAGCGAAGAACTCTCTATTTATAAATCTTTACCTGAATATGTGCGCCAAGCTATTGTAATGATACATGACAATACAAATAAAATGCCAGATAAAAATGAACCATTTTTTTCGGTTTTAAATAACATTTTTTGATAGTACGTTATGCGCCTAAATTATGCAAATACATAAGGGCTTTTTGAATGCGAGCTGATGCAGGTGGACAACCAGGACGATCTTCGTGACCAAATCGATAGCGATGAACCGTCTTTGAAAGCGAAATACGAAGATAATAAAGCCAATAACGTACTTCAAAATCAGCAGGAAGAACAGCATGTTTTTTATACCCATTCAAAAACTCTTCACGCATATGATCTTTAACAAATGTTCCCCAGTAAGCAAGATCAAAAATAGGGTCGCCACTCATACAATCTTCCCAATCAATTATCGCAGTTACTCTTGCTCCATCAGAAAAAATATTGTGGTGGCCAAGATCACCATGCAACAATACGCCTTGCTGACATTCAAAAAGATAACTATGATCCATAAACAAGGTTCTCACTTGTTCTGCCTCTGCAAACGAAATTGCTCCAATGTCACAACACGTTTCAATATGTTTATTCAAGTAACAAAAAATGTAGTCCGACCAAAATCGATGCACACCCTGTGCAGTTAATTCGTTTTGATACTCAGTAATTACTACAGGACCAAAACCATCAATAAATAATTGGTGCATCTGCGCAATTAAAGCCCCCAAAGAGGATAATATACCCATTGGCAAAAGTTGCGAAGATGGATCTTCTAGAATAGAAAGAGGCATACCTTTAACAAACTCAACAATTTCATAGCTAAATGAAACATCCTGTTGTGAATAATCAACAACATGAACTTGCAAACTTGGCAAGCTTTGTTGACTTAATAATTTATATACCCATTTATCAATCAAAAAAGCAGTCTTTGGAAGTGGCAATTCTGGAAGCATAATTTTGACAATATAGCGTTCATGCTCATCAAATGACACTCTATAAATTAAATGGAATGTTCCATGTATTGGAAGCGGAGTAACGGTTGCCCCTCTTTTACCAAAATAATTTTCAGCTAAATCTTTTACACTTGATTGATATACTTCAACAAGCTCTTCTCGCACAAAATGTAAGTTTAGGCATTGTTCATTGTCAAGGTCAAGGTCGGTTTTAGGATAAAACAGGGAGCGTTTAAGCGCTATAACTTCATTATTCATTACAACCACTCTTTCATTATAAAAGTGAATCAGAAACTAAAGCTCCTATTAACCTGGAACGATACGATAACCATTTGCTACACTTTGAATAATTTAGCCTGCATACATATTAGACTATCCTTGCCTCTATTATCATTATTTATGACCCTATTATTCTTGAATAAATTTTGCCAAGCTATAACAAAAACACTTTATATTACACAAATATTGAGGTCATCCTGAACTCTATCGCTAGCTTGAATGATAGAGTCTTGAGAAAAGAGACTAAACTAAGTCAAGTCTGCTTAGCTATATACGCATTATGTTTATCATACAACTCCAAGATGACAATCAAATAAATAGCATCAAGATACCTCTGCTTAGCTTTGCATTTATGCACAAAAGCAAAACGCGCCAAAGTTTATTCCCTGGCGCGATAAAAAAACAGCCCTAATAGAGGTGATCATAACCAAATTGTTTAAGCATCACACTTGAAGTAATACGAATTTGAGCTTTTTCATCAGCCGATAGCTCATCCATTGTTGCTTTATTCACTTCTGGTGTTGGAATTTGAATTGTCCCCCACGGAAGTACTTTATCTAAGCGAGCACCATTCCATGATGGATATTCAAGCGTCTCAGAATCTGAAAGATCAAGCTTTCCACATAACTCTGATAAGTTTTTGCGAGGGTTTTCGATAATATCTTCAAAGCGAACAATGTGCACATTTTTTGGATAACTTTCAGCATAGGTAAGAGCCATATGCTGCACAATGTTCCATGTCCAGACGTATTTATCAAGTGTCAATGGAAACGGTCTTTTTTTTGTATCAGAATAACCGGAATATGGATTACGCACAACATGAATAATGTGCGCATTTGGCATATCTTTTAAGATTTTTTCGGTATCAAGAGCAATTACTGGACTGTAACCAACATATGCCTTTTCTTTTCCTGTTTTGTTAACATTTTTCCAAGCCTTAAATGTTGATACAAAAAATGCATCTACTAAGTTTGCTCGGTTACGAGCTTTTCCCTTCATCTCTTCTATAAAATAGGCCTTTCGCTCTTTTTCATCAAGCTCCAAACCGGCATCTTTAAATTTACTTCGATATGGTGTTCGAAGTAATGCCTTCATTTCTTCATCATAAAATAATTCATAGTCAGATTCTACTTTTCCTTCAATAGGAAACTCTGGCCAACAATATCTATACGGAACAAGACTTTGAATAAAATTATTTGACATTGATGTACCCAGTTGTGACTCAAAAGGATACACAAGAAGTTCTGGATGACCGTCAAGAAAACGATGCGTTGTATTTCCACCATTTTCATACATTGCTGAAAGCATAATCATTTTTAATGGCTGTTTTTGTGTCTCCATAACAACAACTTCCTTCCCTTGTAAAAAATTTGAATTTACACTCATTCATCATCGCCCTAGAATAGTACGTATTACCAAGAGCGTCAAAAAAATAAATTGACTATGAAAAAAAGCAGAAAAAGGGAGAATATCATGGCAACATCACAAAAGCCTTTTCACCTAAGCATGATTGTAGGAATATGCCTAATAACTAGAATCTTTTTTGGTTATCTTTTTTTTGGGAGTGTTGATATTCGATGTTTTATGTCAATGACTCATTGCACTCTTAATGGATCACTTCTTTCGTTTCCTCTTTGGAACTTCTTCCCTATCCTGCCGCACTACCTCTGGTTTGTAGGAAAAATTTCAACTACAACAACACTCCCTTTTGCATTCTGTTGCAAAATTGTACCCATTATGTTTGATACCCTGATTGCCCTTCTTATCTACGAAGCAGTATCAATAAAGCGTCCAGGCTGTGAACTTTTTTCTAGCATTATGTATGCCCTTTGCCCAGTCCCAATTATGGTTGTTTCTATTCATGGTCAATGGGAACCTCTCTTTCTTTTTTTCTTGCTGCTCAGTTTTTTCATTCGTGAGCTTATAACGAAATCATACCTGCATCAATTTTTATTCGGTCTCACCTTTGGCTGCTCCATTTTGTTAAAACCAGCCTCACTTATCTTTTTACCCTTTTTCTTTACACCCCATGAGCATATTTTTCGAAAGCTTCAACGTCTACGAGTACCCCTTGCATTAATTACCATATCACTTTTTTTTACTATTCTTATTAGCTTTATTACAATTAAATATTACGGGCTCTCTCTTCTTGATATAACTCATGCTATCACGCCCACCATCTGGATAGTCATGATGCTCATACTCTGCGCACTTATTCTTCTTTTTTATATTCCCTTGCAAGCAGAGTGGCCTCAGCTCTCTCTCTCTCTTAAAACTTATCTTAAGCGTCAAGCCATATCCTGTATTGGAATTATAAGCATTATTGCTCTCTGTTTTTTACTTTTTCACTTGTATGGATTTAATTTAGTGCATTTGTGTGATACTGTTTTACGTTACTGCAATCAAGGAGTCCAACTTATGGGGCTCCCATTTGCTCCAGGCGTTACTCATTCTTGGTATGCACAGCTTATCAAAAATAGATTTTTACTGATGATGATTATTTTATTTTTCGCTTGGAAATACTATCATCGTCAATTTAATGCTTTCACTAGCATTCTCATTACTTTTTCAGCCATTTTTGGCCTTTCAGGCATTTGCCCACAATACCTCATGTGGCTTATTCCTTTCATGCTGATTAGAGGAGTCTACCGGCTCTGTGGCATCTACACCTTATGCACTACTATTTTCTTTGTCTTTTTTTACACACACCCTCTTGGCAATCCAGCAATGCCCTATCAAAACATGCTCGCTTTTTCAAGCCTCACTCCATACAATATTCTCATGCCTTCGCAAGCATTTATGAAAAGTATCTGGCCAACACTTATTCAACTTCTTGGCTCATTGATAATCCCTCTTTCATCTCTTGCAACAGCTCTGTACGTATATTTTAGAACTACAACACACTGCCTCATTAAGCCAATTAAGGGAAGATCCATTCCATTATATCTGCTACTCACCCCACTTGGAGCAACTCTGATTGCAGAATTGTGTAGATATAGTATTACTCCCTGGCATCAAAAACAATTTGATCTTTTAATGAGCAACCCCCTTGCACGGTATTCCGTAACTACTTTTGATGGAAAAGTTGCAGCACATTATCTTGAAAACCCCTGCATATTAAATGCGCCAACAATCCTCATTTCTGGGGCGTTGCTTTGGATACTTGCTTGTTTTTTATATTCACGAAAGATGCTGTAAGCTATTTTTTTGAAGCTCTGAACATTTATGGGGCTCTTTCACTTGTTAAAGGAATACTTAGCTGTTGCCCCCACAAGACTTATTCCCCATTTGTTACTCTTGAGGAGAAATGCATATGAAGAAAAAAACCATATTAAGCATTCTTTTTATATTCAGCATTGCAACACGGCTAGCTCTTTTTGTTGCATTTACAGGCCATGAAGACCGACATCTTATCTATTTTGACTCAGCACAATATCAAGCAGTTGCTGAAAATATTGTAATGGGTAAAGGGATCAGTAACAAAGAAGAGAAGCCTCAAGCTTATCGCCTGCCAGGCTATCCTCTTTTTCTTGCAAGCATCTACTCTTTATTTGGAATAAATCAACAAATTGCTATGGTCATTCAGCTCACGTTAAGCAGCCTTATTCCCCTACTCATACACTCTTTAAGCCTAACTCTTTTTCCCTCTTCACCATTTACTGCATTGATATGTGGTTTAATAAGCGCTTTTCATATTGGTTTTATTGTTTACTCCGGGATACTCGGCACAGAATCACTCTTTTTAATAATGCTCTTACTCTTTTTCATCAGTTATTTTCAATTGCTTAAAGATCAGAATCCCTCTTTGAGGCAACTATTACTTTCTGGTTTTTTTCTTGGTTGTGTATCTCTTATCAGGCCTGTTGGACATTATTTACTTATTTTTAGTCTCCTTATTTTTCTTTTTGGTGCACGAACTCAATTATTTAAACGAATTTGCTCAATAAGTATTGTAGCTCTTTCCTGGCTTGCAACAGCTGCACCCTGGCTTATCAGAAATTATATTATTTTTGGTGCCCCATTTTTTCATTCACTTCCAGGACTTCATTTTTTGCAGTACAGTGGAGCTAAAATTATTATGCACACAGATCAGTGCAACTATGTTGAAGCTCGAGGAATGCTCCTTGATCAATGGAAGCGTGAACAAAGTAACTTTGAACAACAGCATCTAACTGTCCCAAACGAATATGAATCCTGCCTAATGGCAGAAAAAATTACATTTAATTTAATCAAACAAAACCCTATTATATTTTTAAAAAATAGTATTCTCGAAATGCTTAAAACAGTATTATCATTATATAGTGCACAACTCATTTTTGCAGACACACAATCTTGGACCGAATACAAGCCAACATCTCAAGCCCTCATTACAAAAATAAAATACTACCTATGGCCCCCCCTTTCTACTTGGTGGTTACATATCATTATTTTTTTTGAACTTTGTATGAATATTTTTTTACTTATTGGTGTTAGTGGTTTTTATATTAATGCTTTCTTTTTTAAAAAACATTTTTTTTCTCTTTTAACCACTACACTCTTCATGCTGCTCTTTATTGGTATCACATGCGCTTATGGATGTGCACGGCTACGCATGCCTCTTGAGCCATTTACCATTCTTATTGCACTACAATTTTGGACTTCTCTTTGCATAAATTTTAAATGGTTTATAGAATAAGAAATTTTATTCAATCCATACACATAATTACTGCTCAAAAATAGCAATAATTGTGTATACTGTTGCTGTACCTTAAAGATATAGTAAAGTAGGTAATTAACAAATTTCTTATGCGTAAAATTTACCAAAGCATGATTTAATAAACAAAGGTTGTTCAATAAATGAATAGACATCATAGACACACAACACTTTTTTCGCTATTTTTTTTTCTCTTTAACGCCGCCAGCATTCAAGCAACGACTGATATCACTCAGTGGAATCATCATCACCCACTCTACACTGGAAGCAACTCAACATGCGAAAAAAGCTCTGTCCTTTTTTCTTTAGATGGATCACTATTTAGTGTTACATCACCTTCTCTTGGCATTGACGTGTGGGGACCATCACAATTTAAAAAAAGTATCTACAATGGACATGTATTTATTACAAAAATTCCCTTTATTCCAATTTCAACCATAACATGCATGGCAATAACAGATGAATACTATGCGATTGGAACAGAAGATGGTACTCTTTTCATTTATAAATTTTCACTCAAAGCAACAATAAACCCAGCATTAGAAAAAGTAATCACTATTTCTGGTTTGGGATATAGTCCAACAAAGTCATTTGCCAGCAGTATGACTTTTTCACACGATAAAAACTTTTTACTTATTGGTGATAATCATGGCGCCATCATAAAATGGAATTATATTACTGATGAACATACAGGCTATAAACCACTTCAAAAAGCCATAAAAATACTGAAGCCACTACCAAATAATAGTGGCTTCATTGCAAGTGATTTAAACAACGTTATTCTCATGGATACTACAAAAATAACCAATAAATATCGCCATCTTTTTTATTCACCAGATAGAAAAATAGCTGCCATCTCTTCAAGTGGCCAATACATAGCACTGACAATTGATAACAAGATTATCAAAGTATGCGACATAAAAAAAAGAACCTGCACAACTAAAAGCCTCCACCAAGGCCATGTCGAAACAAAAAAGATTCTTTCAAATATAGCGTTTTTACCCGATGAAACACATTGTATCTGCGCAGACTCCGATGGTATGATTTTTTTTATTTCCACAACTCCTCTAAACGAACAGAAGACACCAAATGTCTTTTGCTTAAAAAATTACAGAGCAGGAATTGAATCTATTAACTGCTCGCCCTGTGGTAAAATAATAACAATAAATTCATACAGAAGAGACATCTCCTTGTTACGAATCATACAGTAAAACAGCTATAGAAGCATACCAACAAGAGCCGCATTCATTAAATTTACAATAGTACCTCCAAGAAGAGCCTTAAGACCAAGTTGTGATAAATCTCCTCGCCGAGCAGGAGAGAGTGCACCAATACCACCAATCTGAATACCAATACAGGAAAAATTAGAAAACCCTGCAAGGGCAAAAGTAAGCATTGCATATGTTCGCGGCGTTAAAGCTATTTTAACCATATCTGAATATGCAACAAACTCATTAACTAAAAGCTTAGTTCCCACAAGCTGACCTGCAATACGACACTCTTCCGGAACAATTCCAATAAGATAAGCAACAGCGTAAAAAACATACCCCAAAACATCTTGAATTGTATAGGAAGTACTCGCAACCAATAGGCCATTTACACAAGCAATTAAACTAATGAAGGCAATCAACATAGCAACAACATTAAGCGCTAATGAAAGACCATCTCCAGTGCCAATGGCAAGGGCTTCAAATAAAGATTTTGGCGCCCCTGTTTGCTGCGGAGCAATATCATTCATTGTCTCTGGTTGCCCTTCTTCTGGCAATAACAATTTTGAAATAGCAATTGAACCAAACACTGACATTACACTTGACGCAAGCAATAATTCAATCGATACACCCATGGATCCATAAACTGCAAGAATAGCTCCACTCAAATGAGACATCCCACTCACCATAATAGTTAACAACTCTGAACGCGTCATGCAGGCTAAATAATCTTTAATCAACAAAGGAGCTTCTGTCTGCCCAAGCATACTACTAGCAACTGCTGATAACGTCTCAGCTCCAGATGTACCAAGAAGTGGTCGTAATACAAAGCAGACTCCTCTAACAAAAAAATGAACAATTCCCAAATAAGAAAGAACAGCCATCAAAGCACCAAAAAAAATAATAATAGGGACAACCTTGAAAGCAAAAATCATACCCCAAGCAGCTGAAGCATCAGTCAACTTACCAAAAACAAATGATGCTCCATTATCTGCAAATTGATAAAGACTTGTAAAAAAATAAGCAAGCGATGCAAAAAATGTTGCCCCTAGATTTGTCTTTAGCATAAAAATTGCTGATGTAACTTGAAGAATAAGAGCAACTAACACTCGCCGAAGATTAATTGCCTGATAATTTGACGAAAAAAGAGACGCAATAAAAATAAGGGAGATAAACCCAATGCCACTCATAATGTAAGGGGAAGTGATCATACAAGACCTCATGCTAAAAATTACATATGTGAAAAAATTATTATTCCTTCAACAAGAGTAACAATTCAGTCTTGTCTCGTCACGCATAAGATTATTTATTCGCAACCTATTTCACCACTCTGAAGCAAAGCAATAGGTCTTATTCCTCAAAATTAACAGCTGTGAAAAAATAAAAAATAATAGATTTTAATTTGAATCAAATAATGAGCCTTTTTTACGACGCTGCTCCATATCCCATTCATGTAAGGGCTCAAGCAAGTCTGCAAGATCACCCTCCATAACCAGATCAAGCTTTTTAAGTGTCACATTTGTTCTGTGATCAGTTACCCTATTTTGAGGGAAATTATAGGTACGAACCTTTTCTGCTCGATCTCCAGTTCCAACTTGTTGCTTTCGTTGCGCACTTTCCTCAGCATCCCGCCGCTCAACTTCAGCTTCAAAAAGTCGCGCTTGTAAAACTTTCATAGCCTTCGCTTTATTTTTAATTTGCGAACGCTCATCCTGACACGTTACAACTAAGCCTGTTGGTAGATGAGTAATGCGAATAGCAGAATCAGTTGTGTTAACATGCTGTCCACCAGCACCACTAGACCTATACGTATCAATACGTAAATCTTGAGGGTTAATAGAGACTTCAACATCACTTGCCTCAGACATTACTGCAACAGTAACTGTAGAAGTATGCACTCGCCCCTGACTTTCTGTTTTAGGAACACGCTGCACTCGATGAACACCAGATTCAAATTTGAAAGATTTAAAAACTCTTTTTCCCTTAATATGCATTACCATCTCTTTGTAACCACCAATATCTGTTGTATTGGCTTCAACAATTGAAACAGACCAATTTTTTGAAAGGGCATAGTTATTGTACATTCGAGCTAAATCAGCCGCAAACAACGCAGCCTCTTGTCCCCCAGCTCCTGCACGAATCTCAATGAAAACTGAACGTTCATCTCGCTCATCAGCAGGATACAGCAATTCTTCAAGCTCTAACTCTAACGCTTTAAGCTGCTTTTCTCCTACAGCAATTTCTTCTGTATACAATAGCTTAAGCTCTTCATCTTTCTCAGAAGACTCATGAGCACGATTTTCATTAAGCTCTTGTTGGATCATTTTAATTTGCCTGTTAAGAACAAGAAGCCCTTCATACTGCGAAGAGCGTTTTTGAAGGGCTACACGATCTTTTGAATCAAGGGCAGGATCCGCAAGTTTTTGTAACAGTTGATCATACTCTTGCTGAAGCGCATTCCAATCAAGCATAGCTTACTTGTTCTTTTTGCCAAATCGTTTTTCAAACTTTTCAATACGACCAGCAGTATCAACAAAACGCTGTTGACCAGTAAAAAATGGATGACACTGAGAACAAATATCAACTTCAATTTTAACTTCAGTCGACACTGTTTCAAATGATGTTCCACAAACGCATCGGATAGTAACATTGTTCAATTGCGGATGAATAGCTTTTTTCATACAATTAACCTTGATTCCCTATATTTTGTTGTTTATGCCGCTCTTTCAGTTCATCGATTATATGAACAGGCATCGCATCAACGCCTCGAGCTCGCGCTAAATAGTATGACGCAAAATCAGCCCAAAGAATGACAGCAAGAAGCTGCTCTTCAAGAGTATCACCTAAAATAGCAGGTTTGTAAAGGGAAACGCCCCTCTCTTCAAGGAGTCCCATAGTAACTCCAAGCGCCTTGGTTAATGCCTCATGCATGCCATTTATCGCAAAAACTACAATTAGTTGATTCTCTTCAGGCTTAGAAAAGCCAACTAAAAGATTATGACATAATTCCGGAAAACTGCTTGCTACGCAGTGAACCTTACTATTTTCATTAAATTGCGTCTGTGCTCGATAAGCAACAGCATCTGTAAATCCACTTATTCCCCAAATATGAAAAAATGGCTTATTGTCAACAGAATAAACAAACGGCTCAAAATAAGATTCTTCTTGATATGTTGTTATTAAATAATCGGTTGCCTTACTTGATAACTCAAATGCCCGCTTTCCTTGCATAATGCCAAGTTGCTCAAACAATGCCCAAGTAAAGCCGAGGGCGTGCCCTAGAGATGATCGTGGTGTTAATGATGAAGGCAGCTGAGCATAAGCAAAATCATGGAGGAAAGCTTTTTCACGAAGCTTTCCTCCATGACTCAAAGCAATAAATGGAATTATTCGCTTCTGCAGTTGCTCAACAGACATGAGCGTTTCCCACGTATTTCCTGAGTAAGACATCACAATTACTAAAGTATCTTGATCAATTGATTGTGGTATCAAGCAACCATCAACAATAATCACCGGACAAGATGATTGTTGATCAAGAAAGGTCTTAAGAAGACGCCCAACAATACCAGACCCTCCCATACCAACAAAAGCAATTTTTTTTATAACTTGAGGCAACTTCTGCTTTTCACTTTTATAAAACTGCAGCCCAAGAGCATAGCCCTCTTTTAGCTTATCTGTCCAAAGTGTCAATTCTTGTATGAGCATTCTTTTAATTCCTTACGTTGTATTTCTTGTTAATCTCTCTTTATACAAAATTAACTATGTTATGTAGACAATAATTCTTTAAGCTTACTGCGATACCAAAAGAGTCGCAACGTTAAATATGAAAGCATGCAAGCTTATACGCACATCTTAATTATTTGAACACAAGCCTTCTATTACAACTCTTCTTCAAATAAAAAGAGAGCCAAGAAATATTTATTATTTCTTGGCTCATAACATCAATTATTTCTCTATAGATAACGCTTCATTACGTCTTATGGTCAGCAAATTCCTTTTTCAGCAGTTTACCATCTTTTCTTACACCTTCATGCTTTGTTGACTTAATCGTCATATTCAATGATTTATATGCATCATCTTTTTTACCAAGATAAAAAAGACACTTAGAACGATGAAGCGGAACATATGGCAACTCCTGTTCACGTGACTTGCATTGATCAAACATTTTAAGCGCTTTGTCAAACTTACCAGCCTTCAAGCATGCCTGCCCACAGTTATAGGCATACATCAAATTAGTTGGCTCAACTTCAAGCGCACGCTCAAAACATTCAGCTGCTTTAGCTATGTTATTGGTGTTAAAGTAACAACAGCCAAGTTTAAAGCTTGTATCCATAAAACGTTTATCAACAGACTCAAGACTCAATACTGCACGATCATACTTACCCATGTCATAACAAAGAGAACCATGCAAGTAATATAAATCTCTATCTTGATAATCACTGGCAAGAGCTCGCTCATAGATCTCAATTGCTTTATCATTTTTATTTTGAAGTTGATAAGAACGTCCAAGATTAATAAGAGCCCTTCCATAGTGAGGGCGCAGGCGAATGGCTTCTTCAAAACAGATAGCAGATTTATCATAACTCTTTTGACTAAAGTGCAACATTCCTAAATTATGAAACATCTCAGGATGCCCTTCGCCAATCTCCATGGCTCGCTTATAATGCTTCATCGCTTCATCAATTATTCCTTTTCCCTGATAAATACTTGCAAGATTAACATGCGGTTCGCCATAAAATCCGTCTTTAGCAATTGCTTGCTTAAAAGCTTCTATAGCTCCATCGCTATCACCTCGAGCCCAAAGCGCCGTTCCATAATTATTAAACCCACGAGCCTTTGTTGGTGCTTTAACCGTCGCATCTTTCCAAAACGCAAGATCTGATGACCAGACAATATTGCGTTGGCCAGTTGCATATCCAAGACCAAAAAACATTGCAAGTGATAAAAAAAATTGAGTTATTCCCTTATCAATACCAGAACGCCTTTTTTCAAGATAAGTCACAAGATAATTAATCAAAGAAGTTGCAAGAAGTGCAATACAAAGCAAAGGACCAAAAGAAGCAACATAAGTCTTATAATCACACACCAATTCAGTTGAAGGAAAAATGCTAGCTCGGGGCAAAATACTAATCATAAACCAGGCAAAGCAAAATACATATAAATTACCCTTATCCTTAATCCATGCTTTAACGGCAGCACCAATCAACATCAAAAGAAGCAAAAATGAAGCCAAAACATCAAATGCAAAAAATGTGCTGGCTAGCTTCATATCATAATCAAAGCAAACTCGATGTGGCGTAAAAAACAAAGTCAAGTAATGAAGAATTACTTTAAATTGTGAAATCAAGTAATTATACGTAGTAATACGCTGATCATGCGTTTGGGTTAATAAATTACCACGATTATTTTTAATTGGATTAGTTGCAATATGAGAAATATAAGCTGGCCGAGCAACACCCATATACGCTAATACACCAAACAATACAACAAAATATCCTGCATGGACAAACAGTCGGCTTTTAAAGTCTAGCCAGTTACCTTGAGCAACCAAAAACCAATCCACCAATAAAAGCAAAAAAGGAAGTGCTATAATAATCTCTTTTGTTCCTGCAGCAAAAGCTATGAGTAGATAAGATAAAGCAATGAGCCCATTTCTCCAATGTCGCTTTTCTGAGGTCACAGCAAACACAAAGGTTGCAATGATAGCAAAGGTAAAAAGCATTACCAAGCCTTCAAGTTGCATTTGCGTAATGTACGTTACTGTTTGTGTTTGAATTGGATATAATAAAAAAATACCCGATGCTAACAATGATATAAGGTAGGCATTATTAGCCAAATACATATTCTTCATACGAGAAAGGAGATGAAGCATCACATGAAAAACAAGTAATCCAATAACTAGATGCATAAATAAATTAACGATTCGATAAACAAAAGGAGAATCTTTCCAATAATAATACAAAAATTGATTTAATACGCGAGAAATCCAGCGCGGATTAGTAAAGAACTGCCCTGCTGGGTCAAAAACCCGCACATGAAAGTACTGTACTATTGTTGGTAAATCATCAAAAATAAAGCCATAGGCAAGTGAAGGATAATAAACCAAAAAAGTGATAAAATTAATTATTAGCGGAATAATCTGCTTTTGAAAAAAAGTATATTCTCTCTGCTGAGGAGTGCTTTGAGTCTTCATTACTACTTCCTTCTCATGAAATTATTATTAAACAAACCACCATTTGTTTAATATGTAATATGCTGTAAAGTCAATACTATCTTAAGGCACCGCAATGCTCAAGCTTAGTTAGGACCTTATAAATTACGCGCGTTTAGGCACTTTTACATGGATTACCCGCGATGATGTCCCCGTTGCTACAGCGTCTTTATCATTGTAGGGAGCAAATGCTTGCTTAAGATCATTGAGCTTCATCATGCCGTTGCCTTCTTCCACTTTACCTTGCAACGTTAATCGTGTTACTTCATTTTGCACAGACTTTTTAAACTCTTCTGGAGCACTCACCTCAAGAAGTTGCTTCATATAAGCAAGGGCTTCATCTTGTCGCTCAAGCTTTTCAAGACAATTTGCTGTTCTAAAAAAAGCATGCGGCAATGTTTGAGGAACATTCGTAGCCTGCTGAAAAACCTCAAGAGCTTTTTCATATTGCTTCATGGTAAAATACGTCTCAGCTAAGTTATAACTATAACGTGCATCAAGTGGATTATCTTCTACAAGCTTTTTATAAATTGCAACAGCTTTTTCATAATCTTCAAGTAAAAACTCTGCGTTAGCAAGATTAAACCAAATTTGTGGATCACTGACTCCAGACTCAATAACGGCTTGAAATGCTACAGCTGCTTCTTTGTATTTCTTCACTTTCAAACTCATCTGACCCAATTTAAAGAAAATCTCAGCATTATCCATATCTCCTTCTGTTGCCTTCTTAAGATATGTCCATGCCTTATCAGGATCTTGTTTTTCTTCATACATGCGTGCAAGATTATAATAAGCTTTTCCATAGTGAGGACGCAATTGAACCGCATTAAGTAAAACCTGCTCTGCTCGTTCATAATCTTTTTTCTGTAGTAACAATGTTCCTAAATTATTATAAGCCTCAGGATAATTTGGACAAATATGAATAGCAGACTTAAGTGCTTCAATTGCTTTATCAACATCTCCCTTCATAGAATAAGCAACGGCAATATTACTGAGTGGATCTGAATAAATCTTATCAAGCTTAATCGCTTCCTCATAACATTTTATTGCCTTATCAAACTCACCCTTTTCAGAGTAAGCAACACCAAGGTTATTATGCACCCGAGCCTTGCCCGGAGCTTTTTTCGCATTATCTTCCCAAAAGTTAACTGAGGTTTCCCAAATACCATTACGCTGACGAGAAGAGAATGCAAGAGGAATCATAAAAAAACTGATCATTAAGATTTGTGCATATTCAGGTTTGAGCATGTCTGGAAGAGGCTTCATTGCATCTTTAATCATAAGAATGAGGTGCACTAGAATTGTCGCCAAAATAAACATCATTCCAAAAGAGGCAAGATAGGTTTTATAGTCACAGACCAATTCTGGTGAAGGAATGATAGTTGATCGAGGCGCAATAGCAATTAAAAACCAACTCAAACCAAATGCTACGGGAAGATTTTTTTTCATAAAAATACAACGACCAACAAAGGCAAATAACATAATAAGCAGCATAAGAGGAAAAATTACGCCTGCTGTCATAAATCCTGAAGCAAGCTTCCAGTCATATTCAACACTAATATCAAATGGCCAGAAAAAAATCATAAGATAGTGTAAAACGACTTTAAACTCAGAAATAAAAAATCGATAAGGAGTAATGACATCAAATGGTCGCTCTGTGATAATATTTCCACGATTATTACCCGACGATGCACTAATGCTCACTACATCACGCATCAAGCGAGGCCCAAGATGCATTATTGTCAAAACACCAAGAACTAAAACAATTGCAGCATGAGCTACAAGATGATATTTAAACTTTTTCCATTGCTGATCACATAAAAAGAACCAGTCAACTAACATCAACAAAAACGGTAAGACAACCACTACCTCTTTCGTTCCATAGCAAAGAAAAGCAGACACAACAAACAAACTATAGAGCCATGATTTTGCGCTTATTGATGTAGCCATGCCAGCCCGGACAAAAAGGAGTGTCGTAAGTAATACAAAAAAGGCAGCCAGTCCTTCAAGACGCGCCTGAATCACATAAGTCACCGTTTGTGTTTGAACAGGATGAAGTAAGAATAGGCCCGCAGTACAAAAAGCTAAATATAATCTGTTATTATAAAAAAATTCTTGTCGTTTAATCAGGGCACATAGACTTAAAATCAGATAAAAAATCACCAACCCTGTTAGCGCATGTACAATCATATTGAAAAGTCGATAATAAAAAGGCTCAAATCCTCCAAGCTTATAGTTAATGGTATTGAGCCACTCTCCTACCCAACGAGAGCTTCCCCACCAACGAGTAAATGGATTATCAAAGCGTATAGCAAACTTACGAGAAATATTGGCAATGTCATCAAATTGAAATGGATAATTTAAAGATGATACATACGTCAAAATTGTCAATAACGACAAAATAGAAGGCGGTATTAACCATTGAACCCATGTGGGAAGCTCAATAGCAATACCCTGTTTTTTTTTGTTAGACTGAGCTGAATTGTTGGCACTCATGATCAATCTCCTTTTTAAAAAATAGTAGAACGGTTCCTTCACTAACACATACTCACAATCAACCCTTTATCAAATAGGGCTATTGCACATTGTAGTCTAAAAAAAACATAAGTCGAAGAAAAATATCATGAAATAGAAAAATAATAATGAGACTAATAAGCTGAGTAAAACATGCAAAAGCTAAAACTGAATTTGCATATTTAAAAATAAATATAGAAAATTATCATTACTCCTTAATGCGATTTCAAGACTTATAGCTAAACCACGTAACATTGGAACAATTTATTATCTCGAAATTATCACTCTGAAATTCACAAAATGAATTTCAGAGTCTCACGATAGATCCTATCGCCCATCAATCTGGAGCGAAGCGATAGAGTCCAGGATGACCCCAATATTTGTGCAAGCTAGAATGTTCTTTGCTATAGAACAAAGAGCATTCTAATTTTGCCATGAAAAATATTGCCACAAGAAGCCCAAACTTGAAAGCGATTGAGTCAAACACAGCCGAATGTTTAAACTTGATAACTCAAGAATATCTCGCCCTATCTGCTAGGACGCCAATTGACCACGTTTTGAATATCATTTATCATTGATTTGTAAAAGCGATACACACACTACTAAGAAATACCTGTAAGTTTTCTATTCTCTTTACCTCAAACCAAAGGATCTAAATCATGTACACAAGCAACATTCACGCCTGGATTGCTGAAGTCGTGCGCATTGTACCAGCATTTCTTCTTGCCTTCTCAATTCACGAATTTTCTCATGCACTTGTTGCTGTATGCCTTGGCGATTCAACACCGCGTCAACAAGGAAGACTCACTATGAATCCCCTTGCTCACATAGATCCTCTTGGCATGCTATTTTTAATCATTATCCGTATTGGGTGGGGGAAGCCCGTCGAATTTAATAAAGATAATTTCAAACATCCTCGACTTTACTCAGTGCTAACAGCACTTGCAGGACCTTTCTCAAATTATATTATGGCATTTTTATGCATTATACTCCTGAAATATATTTCATATACACCATTCAACCAAATAGTAGTAATCTCAATTAGCCAAATTCTTAATTATTGTATTTATGTCAATGTCATGCTCGGAACATTTAATTTATTCCCTATTCCACCACTTGATGGCAGCCATTTAATTACTTCTCTTTTTAGTGAAAGTCATCCTGAATTTGTTGAGGCACTACACCGCTATTCATTTTTAATATTTATTGCAGTATTTTTCTTAATTCCACAAACTCAACAATTCTTTATTAGTACAGTTAGAAACATTACAACATTTCTTATCTCCCTAGTTGCTTAATAAAAGGAAGCTTCATAATGTTGAGCACACAAGAACAACTTGAAATCATTAAAAATGGAACAGTTAACCTTATTCCAGAACAAGAACTTATTAAAAAACTTGAAACAAAAAAGCCTCTCATTGTAAAACTTGGCATGGACCCAACCTCTCCTGACCTTCACTTAGGACATGCTGTTGTTCTTAACAAATTGCGTCAGTTTCAAGAGCTTGGACACCTTGTTGTTTTTTTGATTGGTGATTACACAGCTCGCATTGGAGATCCAACGGGAAAATCAAAAACACGTCCTGCTCTCACAGCAGAAAAGATTAAAGAAAATGCAACCACTTACTTTGACCAAGTTTGCAAAATTCTTGATCGAACAAAAACAACAATTCGGTACAATTCAGAATGGCTATCATCACTTTCATTTGCAGATGTTATTTCGTTGTGCGGCAAAACAACTCTTGCACAACTTATTGAACGAGAAGACTTTAAAAAACGCTTACATGAAAATGTTTCAATTAGCCTTCATGAACTGCTGTATCCAATTTGCCAAGGATACGACTCTGTTGCTCTTAAAGCTGATATTGAACTAGGAGGAACAGATCAAACCTTTAATTTACTAATGGGACGACACCTTCAAGAACAATTTGACCAAAAACCTCAAGTTATTTTAACCATGCCTATTTTAGAAGGACTTGATGGCATACAAAAAATGTCTAAGTCATACGGAAATTATATTGGTTTATGGGAAGAAGCTGGCCAAGCGTATGGCAAGCTAATGTCAATCTCTGATGAGCTTATGTGGCGCTACTATCACCTCCTTCTTGGCAAACCCGAAAAAGTTATTGAGCAAATGAAAAAAGATGTTGCCCATCAAACTGTTCACCCAATGAACCTCAAAAAAGCAATGGCAGCAGGTATTGTAAGTAGATTTTGGTCTCAAAAAGAGGCAGAGGTTGCTCAAACCCAATTTGAAGCGCTCTTTCAAAAACAAGACTACTCTCATGCTCAAGTAGCCCAAATAGCAACAACCAAAGGCCAATCCCTTTGGATTGTTAACTTGATTAAGCAACTTGACTCAAAACTTAGTTCATCTGAAGCTCGACGACTCATAGAGTCAGGGGCTGTACATATTGATAATTCAAAAATTACTGACGTTAAATATGAAGTCTTTGTAAATCAAGGAATGATTATTCGTATTGGTAAACATCGAATTTTTAAATTATCTTAATAGTCTTTTTAGGTTTGGGAAATAGTGTAAACCCAAACCTATTATTAAAATATTCTTTATATGAAGATTCAATTTTTTCAACAATATTTTTCGAAAAAACAATATAAGATAATTGATCATTAGTATTTTCTTCATTACTATAGCATTCTTCAATATCATCCCAAATTTTATTCATAATACAAATAAGATCAATATATACTTCCGCTGAAAAGTTATAATATAAGTATAAAAGAAGCTTGTTTTCGAACTGATCTGTGCACTGATCTATTTTTTCATATAATCTTTTTTCAGAAAGTTGATCTCTCAAAAAAAATGTATATATATCATAAAAACGCTCTTTTAAAATATACTTTAATCGATCATACTCTTCAAAAAATCGCACAACTTTCCCCACAGAATCTCTCTGTCTTGGCATAGTATTAGAATCTTTGAAAGCAAAATGATCATTCGTCCCTACGTTAACAGGTAAAAAAAAATTAAGAAGTTGACGTAATTCTACAAGGCTCATTTTAACTGCAAAGCATTTATTCAACACAGTCTGATAACGCTCACTCTTAATAGAGTATAATGGATGAAAATAAAAAAAACCGTTCACTACTGCAATCATACTCAACAGAAAAAACCAATACTTCTTCATACTCTCCCCCTTAAAAATACAAGGCTACAAAAACCTTGTTTGTTCATATCATTATTTTGATTTAGTATAATGATCTGTTAACATCACTCATCAATCATAAAAATGAGAATCTAGAGACTTATGAAAAGTTTGCACAGAATTCTAACCTACGTAAAGAAATATTGGACACAAGTTACACTAGCCATCATCTGGGCGTCATTATTTGGTATCATGGCGGCCATCCCTCCTTACCTCATTCAGCACACTGTTGATGATATATTCATCAAGCAGTTTCATCACCTTATTATTCCTTTTCTAAGTATTTTTGTTCTGATCTTTGCACTCAAAGGGCTTTTTATGTATTTAACAACCTTCTATCTTCATTGGGTTGGTAATAAAATAATGAATGATATTAGAAATGATCTTTTCTCAAAAGTTATACAGTTCCCCCCTTCATTTTTTCAAGAGCATACCACGGGCTCACTACTTTCTCACTTTTTAAATGATATTCAGATGCTTCAAATTGCCTGCCTAAGTGTAATCAAAGATGGAGTACGGGGTCTTTTTGAGGCTAGCTTTTTACTCAGCTTTGCCTTTTTTCAAAACTTTCAACTCGCCTGCATTTTGCTTCTCTTTGCACCATTTATCGGTTTTGTTATTAGCCGTATGGGAAGAGCTCGAAAACAAGCATCAGCTAGTATTCAAAAGCGAATTGGCACTATTTCATCACTTTTGCAAGAAATGTTCGTTGGCGTGCGTGAAATTAAAGCTTTTAATGCTGAAAAAATAGAAATTTTACGCGTTCGCAATTACCTTGATAAAATGTTTGATTCACTTTTATATAATGCTCAAATTGAAAGTATGTGCCCAGCACTTGTTGAAGTTATTGCTATGAGTAGTGCTGCATGCATTATGTATTGGGCTGCAATTCTAGTTATTAAAGGAGATTTAACAGCAGGCCAGCTAGTCTCTTTTGTTGGGGCAGTTATTCTAGCCTATCAACCATTAAAAAAAATTGCGTCTGTTCACTCTGATATTCAATACAGCCTTGCTGCTGCTGATCGAATTTTTCTTTTGATGGATCGAGTCTATCCAAGCCTTGCATATCGAACAAATAAATTTACAACGTTTACAAAAGCAATTGCTTTTGACTCAGTTTCATTTGGCTATCAAGAGACTCTTGTTCTTAACAATGTCTCTTTTACCATTAACAAAGGAGAACGAATTGGTATTATTGGACCATCAGGGTCAGGTAAGAGCACCTTTGCAGATTTATTGCTTGGTTTTTTAATCCCCTCTAAAGGTATAATAAAAATTGATGAAAAAGACAGCAAGAGACTTAATCTTGAAGATCTTCGCAATCACATTGGATATGTTGGACAACACCCTTTTTTGTTTAATGAAACAGTATATAACAATGTAGCCTATGGCAACACCAACGCAAATCAAGAAGATATTGTTAATGCCTGCAAGCTAGCGTACGCACATGAATTTATTCAAAAGCTTGAATCTGGATATGAGACTATTGTTGGTGAAAATGGTTCACTTCTTTCTGGTGGCCAAAAACAACGCCTCACTATTGCTCGAGCGCTATTAAAAAAGCCTTCTATTCTTATTTTTGATGAAGCAACATCTGCCCTTGATGAAGAATCTGAGCGACTTATTCGTAATGCTCTTGAGTCATTAACCAATGTAACGCTCATTATTATTTCTCACCGCCCCTGCATGCTTGAGCAATCTGATCGTATTTTTATTGTGAATAACAAGTCGATACAGGAGATGCCACAAGATCGTCTTTCTCGAGGAGAATTCCTTATTTAGAAATTAACTCGATAATTTAAAAATCTATGAATATACTCTGTGAAAATGACATTTACTTCCCGATCGTCACAATGAGTCTCTTAGGTAACTTAAAAACCATATTAATTTGAGGGTCATTCTCAGAATGAATAAGCAAAGATCTTATCGTTCACAATCTTCGCTACGAGATGACAATCAAAAAAACACAGCCTCCTTTAATAAACCTACCTTATTAGTACCAAAGATCCTCACAAACACTCTATCTTGTTGAAAATGATGATCTATCAAAAATAATCATGAAAAAGCATTAACTAATTAGGATCCCTCATTTTTAACCGAGTAGCCACACTTTTTTATGCAAGTCGTTACCAACTCCTTGGTCCCCTTTTCTTTGTTTGTTACCAAATATGGGGCCTTGCATGAAGGGCACTCCTCTTCTGCAACAGATCCGAAAATAGAATTCTTGCACTTTGGATAACCAGCACATCCCCAGAATGATCCACCACGCCAACGACGCTTAACTAACTTACCACCACACTGCTCACATGGAATTTTAAGCGCTTCTTGGTGAATATACTTACAATCGGGATAACCTGGACATGACAAAAATGGGCCGTAGCGTCCCATTTTTTTGACCAATGTTTTAGTACACTGTGGACAGGCAATATCAACCACTTCAGCTTCAGCTTGCACCAAAGTAATCGCTCCATCTTCAGCTTTTGAAAAATTAGAAGTGAATTTACATTCTGGAAAACCAGAACACCCTGCAAATTCACCATTTTTACTAAATCGAATAACTAATTTTTTCTTACACTCAGGACAATCAACATCCGTCTCGACTGCCTTTCTACTTGCTTCTTGCCCTCCAAATTTAACAAGATCTTCTTTGAACTTGCCATAAAATTCATTAAGTACCTCATTACGCTCTACCTCACCTTGCGCAATTTTATCAAGGTCTTCTTCCATCTTTGCAGTAAATGTAACATTAATGATATCAGGCAGGTTCTTAACTAACATCTCACTAACTGTTTTGCCAAGCTCAGATGGCTTAAATTTTTTATTCTCTTTATCCGCATAGCCACGCTTTTGAATGGTTGATAGAATAGCCGCATAGGTACTTGGACGACCAAGACCTTTATCTTTAAGCTCCTTAACAAGCGTTGCCTCAGTGTAACGAGGAGGAGGCTGAGTGAAGTGCTGCTTAGAG
>CAYMBP010000008.1:0-52750 GCA_964388745.1 uncultured Pseudomonadota bacterium
TTATTGAAGAAAATACCTCTTTACTTATTTGATATCAACTATGGCCACATGATCCAGAGAAAATTTGAAGAGGACTCATTTTTCTTTGTTGATCTTTTTAACACTGCTCCTTATAAAATCTACGTAAAAGAAGAGACTGATAAAAAATTTTTCAAAAAAATTGGCATACTCAAACCTGAAATTTTGCATGGGGACCTAGATGCTTTTGGGGTTATAGAAAGAAAAGAGATGTATTGCCAACAATGCTCGGTAAGCGAGAAGATTCTTAAAAAAATGTTCCCTCACCCCCTTATTTTTCTTAATATTATAGAACCAGGAGATATTGATGTTTATCTTAGAGTCTACTCTCAGCTTAGAGAGCTTTTTCCAGATTTAAAAATTATTTTTGCCCGCAGTCGGGCTGATTTATGGATGGAGCTATTAAAACAAAAAATAGACGCTACAGAGTGGCGATATAGAAGTGTTGACGATGAATACAGAGACTTTGTAAAACTAGATGGAAAAATGTTTATTCGCATTAAAGACTTATATGACTCATCAGACATACTCTTAACAACTGATCCAAAAATGTTTTTTCCACTACATGCAATTTCCTCAATTTACTTAGTTGAAGGCATTTTTTCAAATGTTAAAACTATGAACTTTATGGAAGCAGCCGCATGGAAAAGTGCAATCATGATTGGTCGTTTTGATGATGAAGATGATTACAATGACTTTGATCAGCAAATAAAAAATAGAAATGATATTGATCAAGTAATCTTAAAAGAGATATCAATGACCCATTTTGGCGGAGAAGCAGATGCTGTTGACAAAATTGCACTACTGCTTGAAAATCAACAACTTTATGATTCTCTTGTCCTACACTCTTATTACGGCCTTAAAAGAGTCTCCTTGACAACCACAAAGGAAATTAATGTCTTTTTGGACGACCTAAAAAAAGTCTTATAGCTCAAAAATCTTACAGAGCAAAACCTGATCATTGAGAATAATATTCTCAATGATCATCAATTAAGAACTAGGAAATTGAGCAATTAACCCTTTTTCAAAGGCAAGCGCTTTTGTCTTGCCTTTAATAATTGCTTTTCTTAGATATTCTCTTTTTGCCCTGATTCCAGCATCTTGCTCATCAAGCTCAATGAAGAAAATTTCACCACTGTCAAATGTTACCTCTAAATGATCATAAAATGCTTTTGGAAGTGCACCTCCAAACACATCAAGAAAATAAATAAAGCGATAAGTTAAAGACCACAACAAGCTATCAAGATCATCCATATCATCAATAACCCCCTTAGCCCCAAGAGAAATAATGCAGTCTGCCATACCTATAAATGAATTGGTTATGCCTTCGTGAGACTTAACGTTCCAAAGAGTTCGATCAACAATCGTTTGAACAAGAGAAATAATTTGACCCTGAAGCCTTTTTTGAAAATAGCGTTGATTATCAAATGCTAAATAACTTTGTATTATTGACTCTCTTGCTTGATTAGCAAGCTCTTGAGAGAGAAGTGAAATAAATGCCTCTGGATCTTTGTTAAATTGATTTAGGCTAGAAGTAAACCTTGTTAATAAAAGATGCTCAAACGATGCTTGTAATTCCTCTTCTGCGTAAGATACTCCTTGAGAAGGCGTTAAGTGCTTCTTAATAAGAATTGGAATTTTACGAGCAAGTTGTTGCAAAATTGTATCATCAATTATTTCACACTCTTTCAGCTTAAGGTTAAAGAGGCGTAACATTGTGTATACATCTACAGATGAAAGAGATAGTTCCCAACTTAATTCAAGAAAATCACATATGCCTGTACCATCTTGTGACAAGACATTCATATATTCAGGATTATTATATGTCTCATGTATATATTGCTTAAATGCAAGGTGATCAGTAATTGAAGCATACCTCGTTGCAAACTGAGCAAGGCCTTGTTCTTTTTTAGATCGAATACACTCTTTTACCATGTAGTTGCGAAGAGTTTTTGATGAAAAAACAGCATTGCTTTTGCTTTTAAATTGCTTACTCAATATAGCGTCAATATCAAGAATGCGTGCTTCTTGACCCTGTGGAACCGAAGAACTGCTTGCTGAACCAATATACTTTTTTGAAAGCATTTTTTTATGTTGAACATTGCTGTTTTCTATTTTTTTTTTCTTTTGCGCCATAAGCAACGTTGGAATATTGCTTATCAATACTAAAAACAAAAATAAAGCTTTGCAACAAGAAGACATGTCATACCCTTTATAAATTGAGTGACATCAAAAAGTACATACTCAGATGTCTGTACATCCTAACAAAGCAAAGGGATGACTTCAAGAGTTTGTATTGTGAACAGCTTTCTCTCTTCCTGTTTTTATGTACTCAAGCAAAATCTCTTTTTTTGATTTAATCCCCATATCTTGCTCATCAAACTCAAGAAATTTTATCTCTTCATCAAGAACTTTTTTTTCTAAATCTTCAAAAAAGCTTGCAGGAAGGTACTTTCCAAAAGCATCAATAAAATAACAAAACCTCAAAGTTAAAGACCAGAGCAAGCTGTCAAGATCATCAGCATCGTCAATAATCCCCTTACTACCAAGCCGAATAATCTCATTTGATAGAGTTTCAAATGAAGTAAGAATTGTCTGAGGAAAATTACAATTCCAATACAATTTATCAAGAATTGTGTTAAAAAATATTACAATCATTGACCTTAGTTTATTTTGTTGCTGCTCCTTTGTTTCATCTTCTGGAGACTTCTCTGGAGCCTTTGCTAGCTCCACAAGTGATGCCAGAGAAAAGGAGAGATCATCAATAAAACTAGCTGACTCATTTTGCAACATCTCTGGCTCTGAGGTAAATTTAGTTAAAAGCAAGCTTGCAATATTTTTTTTAGTTGCAACAAAGGCAGCCTCTTTTCTTTTTTTCTTTTTAAAATGATGCTTAACCATCCCAGGAAACCGAGGAAAAAGTTGATGAGCGACCGTATCATCAATAAGACCTGCCTGCTTAAGCTTATGATTAAACAGCCTTAGAACAATATAAATATCTTCGCATGAGAGAGCAAACTCATTACTTATGTCTAAAAACTCAAGAATATAGGTTGCATTTTGAGAAAGGATTTGTGCATACTGTGGATCATTATATACCTCTGTTAGATATTTTTTAAAAAATGACCGATGAAGAATTGATGATCGAGTCTCTATAGACCGCCTTGTATCTTTTAAGTCACCTAATTGTGCAGCATATTGAATAACATAGTTACGAAGGGTTTTTTTTGCAAAGTCATTTGCTGATACCCCATCAAGCTCTCCTTCTAAAATTTCTGAAATACCAATGACGGCTGTATGCTCAAGACTTTCTGCATCAATTCTTAATATTTTTTTATTAAGATTTCGCTCATTATTATCTGATTGGCCTATTCTTGAATTGATAAGAGCTTTTTTTGATATCTCTATATGGTCTGCTCGCTTTTTGGGAAATACAACTTCACTTTCTGCCCGAAAGCTTTGAGTTTGAAAAAAAATAAAGGATACAGCAATAAAAGCATAGTTGATTTTTATTTTTATTTTCACGAGCACCTCTTTTTGTTAAACTCCTTACTAACGTGACATGAAAAAATCATAACAAAATAGAAAACAAGTATCAACGAATCAAATAACTTTTAGTTGAAGGGCTATTAAATGCCTCTTTATCATTATGATGCATTGACAAAAGAAGGAGCGAAGAAAAAGGGAATCCTTGATGCATCGTCCATTGATTCGGCCAAAGAAATACTTAAAAAGCAAGGCTTTTTACCTGTTAGTATAAAAGAGCCTTCTGCGACAAAAGAGCAATCATTTTTTGCTTTTTTAACCAATAAAAAAGTTGATCAAAAAACGTTGATTGTTTTTACTAAACAGTTTTCTGTTTTGCTGCGCTCGGGGGTTCCTTTACTTCAGTCGCTGGAATTAATAACAGAACAATTTGAAGGGACTTTTCATCGCATTTTAGTTGACATTAAAGATGGAGTCAAATCTGGAAAAGGCCTTGCTCAAATGCTTGTACAATATCCACGAGTTTTTTCTCAAGTATATATTCAACTAGTTAAAGCTGGAGAAGCAACAGGCAAGCTTGATTTAATTTTAGAGAGACTTACCAGTCATTTAGAAAAAACTTCTTTAACCCAAGAACGTATCAAAAAAGCAATGTCTTATCCCATTATGATGCTCTCTCTTGCTGGTTGCGTTGTTGCAGGAATGTTAGCATTTCTTGTTCCAAAGCTTAAAGACATGTTTACCAAGTTTGGCAAAGAGCTGCCAGGCCCAACACAATTGTTAGTTGACATGTCAGACCTATTTACTTCACATTTTTTAGCTATTACAGTTTTTCTTGCAAGCTCAATTATTTTAATAAAATATTGGGCCGCAACGGAGCGTGGTGCATATCATATAGACTCATTATTACTCAAATTTAAGCCAACGGCCTATTTTTCTCGAACAAAAGCTGTTGTCCAATTCAGCAAAACACTTGGCATGTTGCTTGAAAGCGGCGTTAATTTAGCAGAAGCACTTGATATTGTAACCAATATTGTTGAAAATAAAGTCTTAACTAAGCAGCTTGCTAATGCGCGTGATCAAATTATTCGAGAAGGCAAAATTGCAAAATATCTAACTCAAACAGGCATGTTTCCCAAAATCGCCAGCTATATGATTAGCACTGGGGAGGAATCTGGTAAACTTGCTGAAATGTTATTAACTGTTGGCGATGACTATGATCATGAACTTACAGAGCTTACAGATGGATTAACGTCTAAAATAACACCACTTATGACTGTTGTCATGGGACTTATTATCGGATTTATGGTAGTATCTATTTTCTTGCCAATTGTCGGCATGAGTGATATGGCAGGCCTATAAAGAAAGGTTTTTATGAATTGTGCTTACAAAAAGCGTAGTCATTTGCGCGAAGCATTTTCTTTAATTGAAATAATGGTTGTTGTCGCTATTATTGGTTTTTTAATTGCCCTTGTTGGACCTCGAGCAATGAAAATGCTTGGTAAGGCAGAAATAACTGCAACAAAAGCAACTCTTTCTAAGCTTAAAGATGCTTTAGTTGAATACCAAACAGATATTGGACATATTCCAAAACGTGATGAAGGAGGGCTTAAAGCACTTCTTGAAAAACCTAATAAAGAATCTAGCGCAAAAAAATGGAAGGGTCCTTACATAGAAGAAGAAGACCTTGAGGACAAATGGGGCAATGAAATCATTTATAACTCTCCTCCAGAGGTGCATCGAGATAAGTTCAAACGCTTTGAAATTATTTCTCAGGGGCCAGAAGATTTTGAAGAAAGTGAAGACATTCACGTTGGAGCCTAATGCGTGATTAAGCATAAGGCATTCTCTTTAATTGAAATAATGGTTGTTGTCGCTATTATTGGTATGATAATAGCGACAACCGTTCCCCGCATATTAAAAAGACCATCACAAGCCGAATGGCCTGTGGTCGTTGATATGATTAATGACCTTGTTACTCTTGCCCGTCAAGAAGCAATGACTTTTCAAGTGGCGCATCGTGTTACGTTTGCCATTAAGGGAGAAGATCAGGTTATTCGCGTTGAAGGCGAAAGTACAGACCCTGAAAATCCTTCACGCAAGATTTATAGACCTATTACTTCCTTATATATGAAAACAGACTATTTGCTCCCAGATGCAATCAGAATACGAGGAGTTTTTTGGGGTAAAGAAGAACAACTTGAACAAAATAAAGGTGAGGCATATTGCTATGTTATGCCTAACGGCCTTGTACAATCTGTTCTTGTCCACCTTGTTCGATTTGATGAATTTGAAGAAGAAGAAGATGGATTAACCTTGCAAATGAGCACGTTTTATGGACAATTTTCCTTCAGAGAAGGCCTAAAAAAACCTGGTGCTTCCTTATGAAACATAGAAAGCAAAATCATACTGGATTTAGCTTAATTGAAGTTCTTGTTGCTCTTTTTATTTTAGCATTTATTGCAACAATGGTCTCTCAAATTCAATTTACCTCTTTATTTAGACTTGCTTTACATCATGAGCGATTAAAAGTTGCATTACGCATGAAAAAAGAGCTTGTTAAAAATGCCTTGCTTCATCTTAAAGAGAGTAAATTAGAAACAATTGATGATGAAAACAAAGGGCTCAAAATACATTTTTTTACTAGCAAACTAGGAGAAAAATCATCGCTTGTAGAAATAAGTAAATCACTTAAAAAAATAACGGCCCAAGCGTCATGGGAAGTGCTTAATCAAAAAGAAGAGATGAATGCAGCTATTATATGTTATGATCCTGAGCAAGATGATGAAGAGAAAAAAGCCTAATCACGCATTTGCAAAAATGCAAGCATTTACCCTTGTTGAGGTAATGGTTGCATTTGTAATTTCTATTTTTATAATGGCTATGATCATGAGAAGCTATCATGGTATTACCTCATCACTCAATAGAGTCAGAGAGCGCATTACAATCGTAAACCGAGCATCACTTCTTTTACACCAACTTGAAAAAGATCTTTCTTCGCTCTTTATTCCTTTTTTGCATAAAAAAATTGAACCCGAATCAAAAGATATTCAAAACAAAAATACAAAAGAAGAAGGTCCCTCATTAAAAGAGAGTGAAAAAGATGAAAATAAAAGTGAAAAAAGAAAACAAAAAGAAGAAGATGAACGCCGTCGAAATGCATTAATTTTTTCTACCTATGAAGATGAAGATCAAAAAGTTGATGGAGAACGTTGGAAGTTATTTAAAAGCTTAACAGCCATAACAACACAGCCGCTTGTTGTCTATGGCCAACGAGATGTTCGCCTTGTTCGCATTATGTATAAGCTTGAGCCTGACAAGCAAAATTCAACAACTGAGAAAAAAGCATACACCTTAATCAGAAAGCAGACTGTTGATCTTGAAAATTATAAAATGAAACCTCATGATGAAACTGGATTGCCATCAACAGACAAACAACAAAATAATTCAATCAAAGAAGAAATTGTCGCCAGTGGAATTAAAGAGATGTTTATTCAAATAACAACTGAAAAAAAAGAACAAGAGCCTAAAGGTAAACATAAAAAGAGAGAACAAAAAGAACGAGAACTTATTTCCCTTTTTGAATGGGGTGATACGGCTGAGTATGGAGGAAATGTTCCGATTATGTTGCTTGCAAGAGTCAGCTTTTGGAATGATGCCCAAACAGATGATATTATTTTTGAAAATGCCTTTCCAGTTTACTCTTATCCAACAGAAAACTATATCCCCGTTACTGACAAAAAAGAAGAGCCCAAGCAAGATGAAGATAATGAAAAACAAATAAACAATGATGAAAAAAAAGATCAACCTCAACCAAAGGTGAGAGATGAAACATCATAAAGCGGGATCTATTCTAATTTTTTCTCTCATGATTTTGTCGCTTGTTGCTGTAGTATCTGAACGACTCATACGGTCACGCCTTATTGGATCTTCTTTTGCCCAAATGATGATGAAAAAAGAACTTGCAACACTTCTTGCCATGAGTGGACTTAATATTGCTCAAGCACTTGTTGAAATTGACAAAAAACCAAAAAAAGACATTGCCAAAATGTCACTCAAGGAAAAAGAGAAGGAAAAACAAGAATCTTGGGAGCAGAATTATTTAAAAAAAATACTACCTTACTTAAATCGCTGGCGAAACTTTGAGCTTACTGAAGAACAAGATGGCATTGATGGAGAAATTAAACTTTGCATTGTTGCTGAGCACGGAAAAATTAATATTAATGAAGCCTTTGATTTTAAAAAAGGAAGCTTCAAAAAAGAATATGAATTTCTTCTTAAAGGTCTTGAAATTAAAGGAAAAATGCCAGCAGGACAACTATTTACAAAAATAGGGGATTACTTAAAAAAACGCAAGCGTAAACTTGATGATATTACTGAATTAAGCAGTGTTGATGGTCTAGAAAAGCTCGGTATGTTTTATGAACCTCCTATTATTCCTATTGGTGAAAAGGAAAAAAGCAAAAGTAATGTTGATATTAAACTTGCTGATATTTTTACAACCTGGTCCTCAGGAGAGCTAATAAATCCATTTTTTTTATCAGATGGACTTTGCTCTCTTTTGATGATCCGTCGACCACAACACGATGATCCTCAAACAATGAAGGAAGCCTTTGATTCAGTTATTAACTCATGGAAAACCAAAGAAGAAGATCCATGGAAATTGCTAGAGCCAATATATAACGAAAAGCCTAAACTTCTTAAAGAAATTAATCGGTTATTTTCAAAACAATTTGGGACTCCGGTTTATTCTGTGGTATCTTGTGGGAAGATTGGTGATGTAGAACAACGGGTCATTGCCTTTCTTGTCAAAGAGATACAAAAAAAGAAAAATGACCAAGATGTTCATGAAACTAATAAAAATGAGAAAGTAGCATCAAAGCAAAAAGAGCAGGGCAATGATGACCCTCAAACAAGCGGGAAAAAAGAACATAAATCATCCATTGAATCTTTCAAGGTTGTTAAGATCTATTGGTTGTAAATAAAGGTTGGTATTTCAGTGAAAGTTGAAACTCGCGTCGGCATATTTATTCTTGCTTCAATTGCTGTTGTTCTTTATTTAAGTGTTAATATTAGAGCAATTCGCCTTGATCGAAATCTTTATTATACCTATAAAGCATATTTTGATGATACCGGAGGCTTGACTGTTAAAGCAGCAGTAAAAATCGCAGGTGTCGATGTAGGGTGGGTTGAATCAGTTGAGCTTCTTGATGGAGGGAAAGCTGAAATTATGATGCGCGTTAATAAAAGCAACAGGCTTGCAAAAAATGCGTATGCCATGATTCACCAAGATGGCCTAATTGGCACAAAAACACTTGAAATTGACCCCGGAGATCCATCAACTGGATTATTACTACCAGGAAGTACTTTATCTATGCCAGGAAAAACACCTGCAAGCGTAGGTGAATTACTTGATCAATTTAGAGGTATTGCAACAACTATTCATGATGTTGTTGCTTCGTTTAAATCGGTTTTTGCATCTCGCCAAGGTGAAGATAATATGAGGCAAACCCTCATTGCCGTTGCCCAAGCATCGGATCGAATTGCAGACTTTTCAGTCATTTTACAACGCACAATGAAAGAAAACGAACAAAATATTAATAGATCACTTAATGACATGAAAGAGGTTGCTCTATCGCTTAAAGGCGCTATCCCCGCTGTTCAAGGAGATGTATCTCGTGTAGCAACAACCATTGAAACTAATGTTACAAAAGTTGCTGAAGATGTCAGAGCAACTACAACATCTGTTGGTGGAGCTTTTAATGAAGTTGAAAGTACCGCCATTCAAGTACGAGAAACATTTAAGGAGGCTGATGAAGTTGTTGAAAAAATTAATACAGGTAAAGGAGTTATTGGTAAACTCATTAATGAAGATGAAACTTACACAGATATCAAAAAGACGCTAAGAGGAATTAAAGATTATATTGCTCAAACACAAGGTGTAATGCTCAACCTTGATATGCGCTCAGAACAAATGACACGCTACACTAATTCAAAAGGATACTTTGAGCTTAAAATTCGGCCAGCAGATGATTACTTTTATATGATTCAGCTTGTTGGAGATGAGCGTGGAAGCTTTGCTTACCAAGCAACGCACCGAACCTATCGAGATGCAAACGGAAATGAGCTAGTACCCGCTAATCTTAAAGTGCCACTTGAAAAGAAAATTGAATTTGCTCAAACCGTCGAAGAAGTTATTCAAAAAAAATATGATGTCTTATTTGGCTTACAATTTGGCAAACGCTTTAATCGCTTAGTCTTTAGAATAGGAATGTTTGAAAATTCATTTGGCATTGGTTGTGATTACTACGTTCCATTAAAGACTGATTATGTTCACTGGATTACTACACTTGAAGCCTTTGACTTTAGAGGCGTTAATCGATTCAACGATAAGCGACCACACATCAAATGGCTTAATAAGCTTTACTTTATGAGAAATATGTATACTAACTTTGGCATAGATGATATTTATAGTAAGCGAAATTGTTCATTCTTTTGGGGTGGTGGTATTCGATTTAGCGATGATGATCTTAAGTATTTTATTGGCCATCTTCCATTGCCTTCCAAGAAGTAGGATTAACTCCTATTACTTCTGGTGACCCTAGAGCGTAGCAATAGACTCTAATTTGCTAGACAAAGCAAAAATAATCTTAAGCAAGGACAATGAACACTATAAACTCTTTAAATGCTTTTAGAATGGCTTTTAATTATTATGCCTCTGCTTCTTGAGGATCGTTGGTACAAGAGACATCTTCTTCATCACAAAAGATAAAGCTTACATCATAACTTGTTTCATAAATTGGTAAATAAGCATCTTCATAGCTACACTGAAGGGTATCGTGCGTTGCATGAGCGACGTGTATTACAGGTGTCATTGCTGTTAATCTCTTTATGGTTATGGATTATTAAACTTAAAGAACAAAAAAGAGGTCCTTTTACTAAGGACCTCTCATTCACCATGAAAATATAATACTTAAATTTAGTTAAATCAATAAATAGAGTTTTTTTTCTTTTTATATTAAAAATTTGTCATTTATATAGTTAATTGTAAAAACCGCGATGAGGCATTTTTATTCCAGGTGGTGCTTCTTTATGACCACTGTTTCTGTATAACTCAATAGCTCTTTTTTGATTAATAACAATACATGCTTCATAATCTCCAATATCACTAAGAATACGAATTATCTCTTCGCTATTTTTTTGTTTTTTGTTTTGCTTGAAGCTCTCTCTTTGCATCCATATCGCTAAATAAGGAGGCCGATTCTTGAAAAGATAAGCCCCCTCAACAAGAGATATTTTCTCTTTATCTGTGCAAAGCGTAATTCTATTTTCAATGTTTTTAATCGAAAAAAATAAATCATGAAAAATTGGCATTTTATAATCTTTTAACACATCCGACAAATCACATAGACATATTTGTTGACTTGGTAGCAACTCAAAGTCAAAACCAAAGTAATTTTGCAACTCATCACTCCATAACGGTAGTCTAATCTTAACGCTCTGCTCATAATTGTTAATAAATTGTTTAATAATTACTCCATGAGCATAATTAAACATAGCCAATAAACATAGGGCTTTATAAATGCATGTAGTTTTCATAAACTACTCCTCAAGTAAAAAGTTAAATAAAACAATAATGTGCTTAAAAATGGCAGTTGGCTGCTACTATATAAGTGGCGTAATTCGCTTTAAAAATCGCTTCATTCGCCGATAGTCGTTGCCCACAAAAAGAGGAAACTGTTCACAAATAGCCCGAATAATTGGCGAGACATCTATCTTTTGTGTAATTAAATGCGTAATAATAGCAATGAGCAAATCATCAATAATGTGATCAGGCAAAGATGATGCAAACAAAAGATGAAGATAATCTGATTTTTGAAAAAAATATTCATGCATTGTTGAAGAGCAGATCCCAACAAAATTATGAATTTTGCATAGACGAGGCGCCATAGCGTAAAGTATATTACCATATGATTCTTCTTTTTTTGGATGCTGATAATACCCAAGAATATGCACAGTAAATACAGTACGAAGCAACTCAAAAATTTGAGGCTGTTCAGCAAGTAGCTCAGATTCAGTTTTTTGATAAGCTATTGGATGACGTGACGGATCTAAAGACCCTGTTTCAATATGTGTAACACATCCAAGAACTGAAATTGATTCATATGGCGCAAAAACAAGTGATCCAAAGGAAGGATAAGAATCCCATCTCCAAGCATAAGCAACAAAAGAGCGAATATTACTTTCAATAACTTCAGCACAAAAAAAATGTTTATTTTGTGCTGCTGGAAGTAATGCTGACTCAAAAGAGCAAATGTTGCTGCTCATCATGATTTTCCTTTCTTGCCTGGGTAATAAAAGAGCGCCTATGTATTATAGTGAGGCCGTAGCTTTGTATTTGTGATGAATGATCTTTTGTCCCATAGCCCTTATGTTTATCAAACGAAAATGATGGAAATAAACTTGTCATGTTGCTCATGATACGGTCTCGTGTTACTTTCGCAACAATTGATGCAGCTGCAATAGTTGTTGATATAGATTCTCCATGATTAAAGTGATAAATTTCAAGATTTTTAGAAATAAGTGACCGATGAGGGTGTAAAGGCATTGCATCACTTATAAGATAGCGCAAGCTAATGCTCGTTAAATTTTGTTGAGCCATCAACATAGTAAATGCTCTATGCATTAGATCTTGCGTTGTTCGGTAAATATTTTTTTGATCAATAATTGAATGATCAGCATAGGCAAGAACAACATGCGCATAACGCATGATCCATTCAAAGTCATTATGCCGCCTTGCTAAAGTTGTTTTTTTTGAGTCAGTAAAATATTGTGAACAATGAAGAGGGAGAACAACTGCTGCAACAACTACAGGACCAGCAAGGCACCCGCGCCCAACTTCGTCAATACCGCAAACAAGTTGTTCATTGCACCACGCATTTTTTTCGAAATAGTGAGGAGGAAAAGACAACTTCATTTGTTTCTCTAATGTTATTATAATGCAAAATGTTATTTTCTTAGTTTATACAATTTACGCTTTTTGCGTAGCATAAATTAGAAAGAATCGCTTTTATCTTGTATATCCTTTACAAATATCGTTTATTTCAATATTTTTAAGGATGTAGTTATGCATTTCGTAAAAATAGTACCAGACAGCCTAATACCCATCATTAGAGGTTATTATGATTTCAAGTCCATCAGTAGATAAACCTTCCCTGGGAAAGGTGTTGCGGATTAGTGGAACAGTTATTGATGTTCAGTTTGAGCGAGATAAAACTCCAACTATTCTTAACAAACTCACTATTCATGTAGATGGCATATCAAAAAAAAGAAGAACTGTCGCATTAGAAGTTGCACAACATCTTGGTGACGGAGTTGTGCGCTGTATAGCCCTAGAACCACTTTCAGGAATTTCTCGAGGCATGGCTGTATCTGATGATGCAAAACCAATCATGGCTCCAGTTGGAAAAGAAGTGTTAGGTCATGTATTTGATGTACTTGGAAATACAATTGACAAATCAGGTAAAAAAGACTTTGCACAATATCGCCCTATTTATCGCCCTGCCCCAAGCTTAATTGAACAAAGCACGCAAGACGTTATTCTAGAAACTGGCGTAAAGGTTATCGATCTTATGTGCCCTTACGTTAAGGGAGCTAAAATTGGACTATTTGGTGGCGCTGGCGTTGGTAAAACTATTATTGTTCAAGAACTCATTAGAAATGTAGCAATCGAATATGGCGGGTATTCAGTTTTTGTTGGCATTGGAGAGCGAACTCGCGAAGGTAATGAGCTTTGGCTTGAAATGAAAGCATCAGGAGTACTTAATAATACAGCTCTTGTTTTTGGACAAATGGGTGAAATGCCTGGAGCTCGCTTACGAGTTGGATTAACTGGCTTAACTATGGCAGAGCACTTCAGAGATGAAGAACATAAAGATACTCTCCTTTTTATTGATAATATTTTTAGATATGTTCAAGCAGGAGCAGAAGTTTCAGCTCTACTTGGCCGAATGCCATCAGCTGTTGGTTATCAGCCAACACTTGCATCTGAAATGGGCATGCTTCAAGAGCGAATTACTTCAACTCACAGTGGATCAATTACATCAATTCAAGCTGTCTATGTTCCTGCTGATGATTACACAGACCCAGCTCCAGCTACAACGTTTCAACACCTTGATGCAAGCACAGTATTATCACGCCGCATCGCTCAAGCCGGACTTTATCCTGCAGTTGACCCACTAGAATCTGTATCAAATGGCCTGAAAGTTGGCATTGTAGGAAACCAACACCTTGAAGTTACACTGAAAGTTCAAGAGATATTGCAAAAATATAAAAATCTTCAAGATATTATTGCCATTCTTGGCATGGATGAATTGTCTGACGAAGATAAGACGATTGTTTATCGTGCTAAAAAAATATCGAAATTTTTGACACAACCTCTTTTTGTCGCAGAACAATTCACGGGTATGCCTGGCAGATTTGTTAGACGAGAAAAAACAGTTGAAGATTTTGAAAAACTTGTCTCTGGCGAATGTGATTCAATTCCAGAACAGGCACTTTATATGGTGGGAACACTTGAAGAGGCTCGAGAAAAAAGCAAGTTATACTTATAAAAAGATTGCAAGACCATGAAGCAGCTGATAGAGCTTACACTTATTTCGCATGACACAAAGGACTCTTTTCTTGTTGAATGGATATCTGTTGAGAGTCCTTCCGGCTCCTTCGTAGTAAGCTACAATCATGAACCAGTCATCTCTGCTCTTGAAAATCAAAGTGAATTAAAATACAAAAAACAAAATGAGACTCTTGCTGAACTTAATATTAAAGGAGGAGTCTTTATTTTACAGGATAATCAAGCAACAGTACTTCTTGACTAAGTAATAAAAGTTGACTTTGCTTGAATCTATGATAAATTTATCCTTTACCTGGCATAATAAAATATTATCAAATTGAATAATTTGCATGGTTGTACGCCAGGACTAAGTATATCTAGCATGCAATCTTTTATTCATATAGTTAAATTTTTTGCTGGTTTTAAGGTACAATGAAAAACAAAATCATACAATTTCTCTGGGGAGATCTAAGCTCAGATGAGATAAAAAAGTTCTCGCTTTTAGGCCTTGGTTTTTTCTTTATTATTGGTTCATGGTGGCCTCTTAAGACACTCAAAGATACACTTTTCTTGTCAATGGTCGGTCCTGAATATCAACCAAAAGTTAAGATTGCTTCGCTTATCATTTTTTTTCCATTGGTCTTACTTTACTCTTTTCTTGTTGATTTTGTAGCAAAAGAACGGTTAATTTATTTATTTTCTATATTTTATGGAGTAACAGGACTTGGGTTTGTTTACTTTATGATGCATCCCACCATTGGAGTCTCTAATACAATCGCTAATCCAAACCGACTTTTTGGCTGGTTTTTTTATCTTTTTGCTGAAAGCTACATATCATTAATGCTTGCAGTTTATTGGTCTTTTACTAACGATATTACAACGCCTGATGAAGCGAAAAAGGGATATGGTTTAATTATCTTTGGTAATCAATTTGGAGGCTTTCTTTCAACCTTAGTTGCAAATTATGTTTCTCAAGATACTGAAAACTTTGCTGTTTTAGCTCCTTACATAACATTAAGCTCTGTTATAATGTTTTTTTTAATTGGAGTTGTTGTATTTATAATAAAACGAACAATTCCTCTTACCACATATCATGAATACAAAAAAATCACGGAACAAGAATTGCATATTCCTGAAGAAAAAATTGGGTTTTTTGATGGATTGCGTGCTTTATTCACAACACCTTATATTACAGGGATTTTTGGTATTATCTTCTTTCAAGAAATTGTCTCAACCATTATGAGTTATCAAATGTTTTGCTTAGTCAGCACAACATTTAGTTCTTCAGGGCTTGTAAATAAGTTTCTTTTTGATTTTGCACTAGCTGTTCAGATAATAGCGGCTCTATTTGCATTATTTGGAACATCATTTGTCCAAAGAAAATTTGGCATTACTTTTTCTCTTGTTTCATATCCTCTACTTTTAGCTGGGCTTATGATGGCTTATTGCTATTCGCCAACACTTGATATTATTTTTTATGGCTTACTTGTTGCAAAAGCACTTAACTATGCATTGAATCAACCAGCAAAAGAAGTATTGTATATTCCAACTTCACAAAGCATAAAATATAAATCCAAAGCATGGATTGACATGTTTGGTTTGCGATTTGCAAAGGCAATTGGTAGCAATATTAACAGAACAATTGGCAAGCTTGTCTTTTACGTTGGGGGATTCTCTTTAGGAATTATTGGTTTGTGGGTTTGTATGGCCGCAATGCTTGGAGCTGCCTACAATAAGGCTGTTCAAAATAAAGAATATTTTGATTAAACTATAATCTGTTAGGTTGCCAACATTTTTAAATGGGGTGTTATTTATGATTAATTTTTTTACACTATTTGTCTTTTTATTATTACAAGGCAGCGGTTTACTTTCAGCAATGACTGGTGCTTTTTGGGGTAACTCAGATTCAGATTCTTCTAGTGTTGAGTCAACGCCTGTAAGCTCTCTTCATACAAGTCCCTTAAAATCAGGATTTTCATCTGGTAGCATTAGTCCAATGATTGATCTAAGTCCTTTTACAAGTCCCTCTAGGGATCTTGCACAAGCGCTTGGGAGCAGGGTAACACTTTCTCCTCAAAGTGATGTTGAAGGCTTTCTTTTTGGAACACCATCTCCATCGCCAGAAAACTCTCCTTTGCGATCAATTCTTTATAACATTCCAAAGGAGGCGTTTCTTGCAACTGCAGCATTAGAAAATAGATACTTTTCTGATGAGATAAATCGAAGAAAAATAAGAATAAAACTTGGTGAGAATAATATGTGCTTGCAGTTAAGGCTTGATTTTATGCACTTTACTTATCCAGAAATTCGCCTACAAGATGGCATGCCTGTTCTTAACGGTTTTCATATGGATCCACATTTCTCTTTATATTATAGAGGCCTGTATATTTTGAATAATCAACAAAGAATTAATCAGCATGGTGTATATTCTGCTGAAGTTATAGTACGTGGGCATAATGTTGGAACAAAAACATTTTTCCCAAATTGCTGGGAAAATCGAGACTTAACAAATGCGCTTCTTAATGCATTGCAAAATATTTCTGCTGATAGCATTAATAGATTATCAAATAATCGCGTTAAGTTTTTTGGTATAACCAATGATGGATTAATGATTCATTTTATTATTAACCCTAATGATGGTCAAATTGTTACAGCATATCCTGATACAACTATTGAACTTCAAGAGGAAGCCTCTTTGCCCCTTGCTCGGGTATTATTTGAGTAAAGAGCTTTTAAGGCCTTCTTATATGATTTAAGAAGGCCTTAGTGCTTAATTTGCTTTAATCAAGCTGCGTAAGTGTTTAAGGCCATTGGAGATCCCATTGCCCAAAAATTCTTTTACATTTTTATGGAAAACATTAGAATCATCGCCACCACCAAAACCAGGCTTGACTGTTGTATTAATAACAATGGTAATTATTTTTGTTTCTTCATCAAACTCAAAAAAGAAGGGAAAGCGTCTAAAGCCTGTTGTATAGTAAGGAGCCTCTGCTGATTTAGTTGATCGACCACAATCAGGTTTTGGCAAGATGTCCCAAAGACCCGCTAAGCTGATTAGTTCAATAAGCATCATAATTGGGTTTTCAGTAATTTTAAAAAATTTTTCATCCATAATCTTTTTATATATTTCATCAAAGCGCTTGAGCCCCTCTTTTGTATGAGGGCCTTGAATGGTATCTATTTCTTGAACAAGCTCTGATACAAGATTTTTTTCTTGCTCCCAAATTTCTTCCTTGTAGAATCCCTCTTCCCATTCATCAGATAAAAGAGTCTCTTTGCCATCAATGATAGCAAAATGTTTAAGTGGCTGATGGGTATATTCTTCAACAACAATGTAATTTGTCATATCTTTATTAACTAGTGTATTCTCTTGAGCATCTGGGTTAATTTTATAGAGAAAGACTTTATTAATACGCACGCGCACAGGGATTTTTCGTTGTTTATTCCTCTCATTTATTCTTTCTGCCAGCTTATTGATTTTATCTCGATAAAAAAGTGGTGAGAGATGCTGCCACAGTGATCCGTAGGTATTTCTTTCTTCAGATTGTGATCGGTGCGTTAATGTTGCTTGTGCTGGCAGAATAAGCTTGTAGTTACGAAAGAGCCATGGGTTAAATATTTCAAATATGCATTGCCCATGAGGATGTTCAACATAGGTTTGTGTGTGCGTTTCCCACTCTTGCATTTGGCTTATAAGGTTTTTAATTATTTCTCCATCTACGCCGCTTTGCAGGTCTTTTCTCAAAGGAAGAAAAACACGCCTAACATATTCTTGTGCAAAAAAAGAATTGATATTTTCTTTCAGCCAAGAGTAATTTTTATCGTTATCAGAGATAGTGTATTGCTTAATAAGAACTTCCTGTTGCTCTTGAGATAGATGAGATTTAATGAGTGATGGCGTACTAAAAAAGAAGCCTATTCCTCCCAGCAGCATTCGCAAATAATATTTTTTCATAAACTATACCCCTTAGTATTAAATTGTGAATAATAAAACTTTACTTCAGTCTACTTCCATTTTATAGTTTGGCTAGAAAGGCGTTGTATTGGAATTGAATTAAAGCTTTCGTAGTCAATATTAATTGAAGCTGCTCGTTTGATTGAGCATTAATCTTTTATGCTTTTATGGTAGACTAAAAATCTATTGTGAAGCGATACTTACTCTAATACAAAGCGGGACTCATGGATTTTTTATCATTTGATCAATTTTTACAAGAGCAACTCAACACCCCTCAAAAAAATGCTGTAACAAAAAAGGATGGGAACCTTCTTGTTATTGCAGGAGCAGGCTCAGGAAAAACACGAGTTATTACTGCTCGAATTGCTCATTTGATTGTCAATGGCATGGTAGACCCATCGTCCATTGTTGCACTAACCTTTACGAACAAAGCTGCGCTTGAGATGAAATCTCGATTACGTCGCTGGCTCAGGGGAACTGAGATGACCCCTTATGTTGGAACTTTTCATTCTTATTGTTTATTTTTATTGCGTAGCTACAAAAATTTTCTTGATATTCCTCAGTTTTCAATTATTGATGCTGATGATCAAATGAGTATTATGCGAGGTATTATCAAAAAAAATAATCTACAAAAATATGGAAAACCTGCTCAATGGCTTTATCAAATTTCACGAACAAAGAGTAAGCTCTCAACAAGCAATATGAGATATGAATATTCTACGCCAATGTTTAAAGAAGTCTATAAAGCATACGAGCAAGAAAAGGCTGCAGCTTGCTGCTTTGACTTTGATGATTTACTTATTAAAGTACTTGAGCTTTTTACAACAAACCCAGATTTTAAAGAGCTTTATCAGGCATCAATTAACCATATTTTAGTTGATGAATATCAAGATACTAGTGATGTACAACATGAGTTATTGCGTCAAATGGCGCTTGATAGTCAAGGATGTTGTGCTGTTGATTCTGTTTCTGCTGTTGGCGATGAGGATCAATCAATTTACTCATGGCGTGGTGCATCAGTTGCAAACATGCTACAATTTGCCAAAGACTTTCACCCTGTTGAAACCATCATGATTGAACAAAATTATCGATCAGCACAGTCTATTCTTGATACAGCGAATCATTTAATTCAGCATAATGTTAAGCGTAGCCCAAAAGCATTATGGTCCGAAAAAAAGAATCCACATCGAGTTCTTCTTGGACGTTGCTACTCTGAAGAGCAAGAAGCACAAGCATTGCTCGCATTTTTAAATGTATATAAAAAGAATCACTCCCTACAAAGTTGCGCAGTTTTATATCGGACTCATGCACAATCTCGAGTACTTGAAGAAGCTCTCATTCGAGCATCAATTCCCTATAAAATTGTTGGAGGGCTGCGTTTCTATGAACGCAAAGAAATTAAAGATTTGCTCGCTTATCTTAAGCTTCTCGTTAATCCATTTGATCGTGTTAGCCTGATGAGAATAATTAATTGTCCTAATCGAGGACTTGGCCAAAAATTTGAAGAGTTATTAACAATGGTGTGGGAGCAAAATCCACTCTATGACTTCAGACAAATTTTACGCTTGCTTCTTGCTGACGATCAATATGGTATTAAGGGAATTAAAGCTCGAGGAATTGAACAATTTCTAAATTTATTTGATGGATTTGATGAAACATGTAGAGCAAGTGAAGTAATTGTTCCACTTCTTGAGAAAACAGAATATGTTAGTTTTCTCAAGGCCTCTTATGATGAAAAAGAAGCAAACTCTCGTATAGAAAATGTAAAAGAATTTGTGCAATCAATTTTGAATCATGAAGAAAATGGCTCTGAGCGAGTAACTTCGTCAGATACTTCTCTTGCTTCTTTTTTATACGAAGTTGCTTTACTTCAAGAAAAAATTGATGATACACAAGAACATGAGCAGCTTCAGTTAATGTCACTTCACGCTGCTAAGGGGCTAGAATTTCATGCAGTAATTATTACAGGCCTTGAAGAGGGTGTTCTTCCTAGCTCACGCTCACTTGAAACTGATGAAGCTCTTGAAGAAGAGCGACGACTATTATACGTAGGTATTACGCGAGCTGAAGAGTACTTGCTTGTATTATATGCACTTAGAAGACATCAGTATGGTCAATTTTTTGATCAAGAACCTTCTCGCTTTATTGCAGAAATGCCAGATGAACATATTCAAAAAATATCACTCGAACGTCTTTATTCTGCAGAAATGACTCAGCATTTCTCTGCTTGGTTACAAGATGCACCACTTCCTACAATAAGTGATTTTTCACCATCACAGCGCATTCCTCAATCTCGAATGATAAAAAAAGGAGCATTTAATAAAGGCCCTCAAAGAAAATGTTTTACAAAAGAAAATATTTCACCAGGAAGTGGATGGAAAAAGCACCAGACAGTCTACCATAAGGTTTTTGGAGCAGGAGTTGTTGTTGGAGTTGAGCCTGCATCTGAAAATGATTATTATATAACAGCATTATTCAAGGTGGGTAAGAAAAGAATCTTATCAAGTTACTTGAGTAAAAGTTTGTCCTGAATATGTAATATTAACTTTTGAGTGACCTTATCGTTATTCCGGAGCAAAACAATAAACTCCAGCTCTTTTTGATCATTAACCCTTTTCACTCCACTTACTACAAAGCTGCAAGCAACCAATTTTTCTTTTTAAAAAGTTACAAATATATTAAAAAATATTTCTATTTGAGCCATATTGTTGTTTGTTATTATTAATGGTATACCTACAAGAGCCTATTTGATACTTCCCAAAAAAGTAAGCATTAATATTTATTGAGGCATTCTATGTTAAAAAAATTAAAAGTCATGTTGCTTTTATCGCTAGCCCTCCTTACAATCCCTCCCAAAACAGGAGTCGTAAAAGCTCAAACTCAAAATGAATGGCCTGATTTTATAGTAGATTGTTCATGTGCTAGCATTATGCTTGCAACTGCATATACTTTTGCACAAGAATACTCAGATCAAAAATTGCCTGAGCGCATTCTAGAGCAATTTTCGCCTAGCAACATAATTAGTTCTTTTTGCGTTAATTATGCTGACCAATTTATCACAACAATTGGCCATGAGTGTGGTCATGCTTTCATGGCAAAACTCGTTAATGGGGACCCTCTTGATATTAATATTGGTGGCCTTCAAAAAGAACCCCTCATAAGTATTGGACCTTTTCACCTTTGCGGCTTTCATTCTAATACAGGATATGCGCTAGTCACCATGCCGTACAAAGAGAATTTTTCTCCTATTGATATTGTAAAAAAAATTCTAACAGAAGAAACAACAGACATTAATAAAGAAGAGACTCAACAAAAAAAAGAATACTACAGCAATACGTCTCTTGAGGCATTGATAGAAAAGGTTAAACAACACCCAATTAAAAATGCAGCTATTCACAAACCAAAACGTGCAGCAATACTTTTAGCTGGAGGCCTTGCTGGTATCTTGACTCACTTTACCTTTAAAACAGTTAAGACTTATTTAAGCAATAAGCAAGCCCTTCAACAGGATAATTCTTTTATAAGTAGATTGTTAAGCTCTGCACTTATTGCTCTTGAACCTGATAGTACATACGTTGGTCAATTATTTAACATGCTTGTACCTATGAACTTTAATTTGAACCAAAAAAGTGATGGTAGGTACTTGTTTGAAGATGTCTTTAACATTAACTCAGAATGCACAGATACGCTGAATTCAATTTCACCACTTGCACTTGTAATTGCTAAAATTATGATAACGTCAAAATGGCATAGCTCAGACCCTTCGCACATTATTGTCGATATGCCACTAGCTCTTTTTAACCAACTTACAGATCATTTATTTGAGGTATATTCTGCATGAAATTACAGACTATAAGTTTTTTGGGACTACTTATTTTTGGAACGCCTATTATCTTTGCTCAAGAGCAAGACGAGGGCAATACAAAAAAAACGCCTGTAATTGTATCTCATGGCTTTGGAGCAAATTCAATACGGCCATATCTTTTTTACACCGCAGGCAATGAAGAACTTCTTGCCTTCTTGTATGGTGAGACCCCTGAGACATTTCAGCAAAGACGCTATCTTTTTGATGAGCGCCTACATAAAGTCTTTTCATTTAACTATGGGGATATTCTTATTGATATGGGAATTTATGGAAGTATTCCAAATCCATTTAATGCATGTATAGCTCAGCAACGAGATATGGAAAATCTAAAAATGACTCTCGACAAAATAGAAGGTGGGCGTGTTATTGGATTTGGTCATTCTCGAGGAGCTGCAACCTGGTTGACCCTCCTTGGCAACACTACATATGAAAACAAGATGTCTTTGCTTATTTTAGAAGCTCCTTTTGCTACCATGAAGTCAACAGCTTTTTTTCGCTGGATTAGCCAATTTCTTCTCATTATACATAAGATTTTTGTAGATATAGATACTAATCATTGGGGAGAGCGCTTATTTAATTGTGTCTTTGGAGCCTATCGATTTAATGACATTGAACCTATAAAAGTTGCGTGTAAAATTGATAGCTCAATTCCTATTTTAATTGTACATACAAAAAATGACGAAATTATTCCTATAAATGACTCACGTGATTTATATATCGCACTGAAAGAGTCTGGTCATAATGTTTATTTATTTGAGCCCGATGAAGGTGATCATACAGCTTTGCTCACTGCAAATGGCTGTGATGAGTATGTTTTCCTGGTGCATGCTCTTTACAAACATTATCAGCTCCCTTTTAGGGAAGAGTATGCAAGTCAGATAAAAGAAATAAGCGCCTACCAGCCAACTATTCAGGAGGTTATGAAAAGAAAAGTTAAAATTGATAGCGAGAGCAGCCCTCAAGAGAATATCCCCTCACAAGCTGCTTTGAATGTTGATGGCACCTTTTCTTTTTAAGTAACAGGAATAGCTTTAGAGAATTTATCAATATCGCTTTTAATATTTTTCAGCTCTGCAGAGGAGAGTACCGAGCTATCCCAATCACCAATAATAAAATCAAGCTTTAAGGCAAGAGAATGGCCTTCATAATTTAGCGGACCTCCTTCTTGCATCATAGAAACAATTGAGACATTAGGGTCAATAAGAAGCGTTACACCTAGAATTTCTCGACTAGGCAACTCAACTCCTTTTCCTGGCAAAATAAATACTCCTTCAGCTGTTTTAATAATCTCATAAAATTTACCTAAAATGCTTGGATTTCTTGTAACATAAGGCCCTTGCCACTTACTTGGATAAGCAAGATTAAAACAACCAATTTGAGAACCGGCAAACCTCTCAACCGTTAAAAAATTAATTACACCTTGATTATTTGTAATGCTTAAGATATTACACTCTTTATCAATTTGACTTAAAATAAGACTTAGCTCTTTTAGGTCTTCGCCAATATTGGTAACATAAGCCTGAGGCTTGTGAAGGAGTAGGCGAGTTATCGTAATAAATACAAGAGCTGTAAGTGTAGTAATACTTATCGCAATAAAGTACTGCTTAGTAAATTGTATTATTGCTTGAAAATATTTATCTACAAACAGATCAAGCTGTTTAATAAAATTATCTATTTTTTTCATAATTTTTTCTCCCCCTCTTTTTTTATATTCTATCGAAAAATAACAAAGCAAATTTTTCACTTTCATTGTTTTGTTATAGCAAATAACTTTGATATGAAAGCTGCAGAACACCACCCTGAAAGAAGCATAGTCAGTTATGTAGGGTCTAGCGATAGAATCACAACATGACCCCAATATTTGCACAAATTAAATCGTTTTTGAGATAAATGTTCCAACAATATTAACTATGAGTCAATCTAGCCCGATATTCCCTTACATATTTGCTTTACTCTTTCATTATTCTAAATCCTCATATTTTTTCATACGGCTGACAAGAGCACCATCCTCACTTAAGTTACATTTATAATCATAAGTCTCATAAGTTTATTATCTTCATCTTTATCTGTTCTTATGAGACTATACGGTTTAATGTAATTTCAAATACCTTTTTTCAAGATCTTTAATTTCATTGTCTTCTTTTTGAAGATCTTCTTCGTTAAAAAATTTTATTCTATTTTATTTTTTGTTATTAATTTCTAGAATTTTCTTCTTATCTTTTTCATCTAAATGATCAAGGTAACTCTCATGTATTGTTCCTTTGTTTATGCCATTTGCTAAGTAATTGATAATAAGATCCTTTGCGTTATTATCTTCTTTAAAAACTTCGGCATATACTGTCTTATTTATTGTATACGGTCCATCAAAGCCACCATAGTACTGTTGTCTGCCAGGAACTATCTCTGTTACATTTTCCTCTTGAATAGTCATAACTTTTTTGGTTAGATCGTAAGCTGTCTCTCCTTGATTATTTTTCGCAAGAAGCAAGTATTCTAAGTCTTTATATTTTTCAATGAAAGGCAAAAGAGGAGCTATGTCTCCAATATTGCGACTGTTGTCGATATTTGAAATATGAAATATAAGTCCACTATCTATGCTCTTGTTAAAATTTTTTAAGAGATGAACATCTTTTTCTCTAATCTTTTCTTCAATAAATATAAGACTTTTAAACATGTTTTTACTTGCAAGATAACCAAGAATATATAAATGACTATTGAGAAGCTCTTTTAATTTATCTTGATTTTTTTCGAGAAGGTTATACAACTTTGCATCACTTTCAGCATGTTTTATTTCCTTAAGAAGGTCAATCAGTTCCTTTTGAAGCTTTAGCCTTTCTTGAAGAATTTGTATAATGTTTTCATCTGTAAAATCCATCGCTGTATCAAAATCATCAAGCGACATGTCTTCTTTGTTTGAAGATGATGGCTCCACTCTTTTTTTTAATTTATTTTCGGCGACATCAAGGGCTGTCTCCCCAATATTATTTTTTTCATTAATCAACTCAGGTGCTTTTTTCAGAATTGCTTTTGTTGTTTCAATATTTCCTGTTGCTACTGCTTTATGTAGTAAACTGTTTCCATTATTATTGCGCCATTCAAAAAGAGTTTTCTGTGTGGCATATTCAGATATAGCCTCCTTTAGCACACCATCATAATATTCTTGAGACATCATTTCGATAATTATAGCTTTTTCATTTTGCTCTGAAATAAATTCCCAAGTCTTTTCTTTAGAAGTAATTTCTGCATACTTTTTAAGAATCTTGCTGCCAAAGTCAGAATTCTTTTCATTTAAAACTCCAAGTACAGATCTAAAATCCCCTTCAGGATATGAATGCGCAAGTACTGCTCGAGTTAAGGAATTATTATTTTTTGTTTTTTCATTTAATAGACTATCTAAATCTGTATGAGTATTTAATGTTTGATTCTGTAAATTGATAGAAAAATGTTTTAATGCATTATTAAATTCATTAGTAGTCCATTGCTGATCAGCGGATAAGCTTTCTTGCTCAGCTTGATCATTGATTGCTTGATCTATCTGTTTTCTAATTTGAGAAAGCTCTTGAACAATAAATTTCCAGTCCTTATCTGTAACATTCTGAGGTTTTTCACCCTGAAGTTGACGAAGAACAAGACCTAAAAGAGTTAGGCCTTCATTGTTTTCTAAGGAAAAGTCGATACTCCTTCCATGGCTTGCAATAATGTTCCCTATGTTAGCAATAAAGGGCAGCCTTGGTTGCTTCATCATAAGATGAAAAATGGTTTCCCCCTGACTGTTTTGTAATGTTAGGGTATTCGGAAGCTTTGAAATTAAGTAAAGTATTGTCTGCTTATAATGTTGATTTTTTTGATAATCATCAATAAATGCTTGTACAAGTCTTACTCCTTGTTGACTTTCAATTACGTCATTTACAAAATCATTTTCCCTATATTCAAGAGCATGTTCGATTATTGGAAAAGCGGCTTCAAGATCATTAATAGAATCCATTACTTTTTTCCTGCTAAAACTTCTTATCTCTGCAAGCCTTTTTTCATTTTCATAATTTTTTTTATATTTTCTTGGCCCACTTCCATGACCAACATAGACTTCAGGCTTGGCAAGCAAATAAATATCTTGACCATTTTTATTACGAACTAAAAAGTCAATCTCATCTGAATGGTTTTTAAAAAAATTATATGCAATATCATACTTTTGACTAATAAGTGCTTTATGCAAAACTGTATTATTGTCATTATCAGTCAATCCAAGTGCACCCGGTGCTTTTTTTATAATATTTTCAACAAGCATACTATCATCCTTATCAATTGCGAAAATCAGATTTTCAAAATATGTTTTTGGATTATCTGGTACTATAGCATTTACTATTGCCTCGCGTGCATTTTCTTTTTTCTGCTTGCTCTCTTTAATCTCTTCCTCACTCATCCAACTACTATAGAAAGGCTTCGAATACTTTACATATTCTTCTCCAGCTTTTTGGGCTGCAGCTTCTCTTTGCTTATTCAATTCTTTTTCAGCTTCTGATGGAAACTCTCTTTCTTCTTCTATGCTTGGCGTTAGCAATGAAGAAATGAGTGGATTACTCGTTTGATTAGTTGCAAAAGCGCTGTCCAAGAGCACCTCAGGTCTCTCATCAACAATCATCTTGATAATAAGAGCCTCATTAGAATTATCTTTTTGAGCTAAAAGCTGTTTTTGTTGACTTGCTTTATTTATTGCTATTTTAAGAGCATTTTCATAAAATGAATTATTGGATCCTGCATTTTTGGCAAGGTCAAGAAGAATCTTTACAAGATATGAATTACCTTGTTCAACAGCAATATCAAGAGGCGTTTTGCCTTTTTCATTTTTTATATCTGGATCTATTTTTTTATCTTTAAATCGTGCAAGCAAAAGATAGTTATCATTTATTGGGCCATCTAAAAAACTTTTTTGAGTTATGATATGTATAAGAGTCTCTCTTTTGTTAATGTCAATATGCTTAGAGAGCGACCCAGAGGGATCTTCCTTATTATCAGATGCTAGCAGATCTGTAATTTTGGCTCTTTCATCTGTACTTAATTTTGATAAAATTTTGTCTAAAGCATTTCTGACACGTATTTTAAGGCTATTAGGATTTATTTTTTTTATTTCATCTATTTTCTTTTCTATATCTAATATTTCTTCAGTCAATTCTTTCTTACTTTTTTCGACTGTTTTTGCAACTTCTGGCGCAAGAGTTGATGCTTCGCTTAGTTTCTTCATCATTGACTGTATATCTTCTTTTTTAATATCGCCAGATAATTGAACAAGCCCTTTCTTAAGTTCATCCAAGCTTTTACTCAACATCTTTAATTTTTGTTGAAGGGTTATTAACGACTCTGCAAGATTATCTGGCAAAACAGATGTAGCAAAACAGACTAGAAAAAAGAAAAAAATATTACCAAACCACCTTTTTTTATACATCTTCATTATTGCTCCCTACTTTATTAATCTCTTTTTATTAATCTCTTTTTATTATTTTATTTTAGAAAATATATTTGAAAAAAGTCAAGCTTACAAAAAAGTAATCCTACTTGAAGAAAAATCTACAGTTAACGAAAAAACATAGAATCTACTAGCTTGTTTAACAAGTTAGTATTTTTAAAGCCTATAGAAAGAGCTCTTCCTTAAAATGCTTGTCCTAAAGAGAGATGCCAACCATATGAGTCTTCTAACTTAAAAAGTCTTTTCCACTTCCAGCCAATATCAAAACGGAGTGCCCCGATTGGAGTCTGATAACGAAAACCTATTCCTGAACTAGGATAGAGCGTCTCTTTTAAATCGGTAAATCCTGATTGACTTAGAATTCCTAGATCCTGAAAAAATACAATGCTCACAGGAGAAAACAGATGATATCGCAACTCAACATTAAGGTTTAACATAGAGCTTCCCCCTTGAATTGTAAACTCTTGTGTCACAGCTTCAGGGTGAGGTATATCATCAGACGTTTTAGCTGTATATTCACGCAAAATAGAGCCATGTTTATCTCTTTCGGTGACACCGAAAGGTGGAACTGTATCTTTTTCATAACCTCGAACAGAGTGTGGCCCTCCAAGATAAAATCGCTCAACAGGCATAATTTCATTAAAGCTCCGCCGAAAAACATGCCCAAAACGCGCTCGCACAGCAAAAGTAAGTTGGTCATTATAAAATGACTTATAAAGTGATTGCTCAGCAAGAAGAGAGGCTGTAATTGTTCCACGATATTCGGGAATCATAATCTTACACGAAATAAATGAAAGATAACCAGATGTTGTTTTTATTTGATTATTTCGTTTATCAAGCAGCAAGCTCGGTTCAAAGAAAAAATATGGAATAGTTTTTTCAATAAGATCTGTATCAAGCTTTAGATATCCTCGAATACGACTTGTTTTAATCCACTCATTACCAGCAGAAATGCCCCAAAAATAGTTTTCATGATACTCTTTACTAACGCCAATAAGCAACCCATCTTTGCTTGTTTCATACGCAGAATCTCCAGATGCAACTCGAATAGGATGAACATACTTATGATTATAAATTTTTCCCTTTGCTGTTAGTGAACTCATAAAAAATGAAGGATGTTGATAATCAATAAGATATTGTCGTTCAAATTTACTCCAATCTCCTTCAATTGAAAGCTTATCCGCCTGATGAGTTGGATTACGAATTGTCCATGATCCACCTAAAGTTGGAGTCGACTGATGTCTGAAAGTAAAGTTTTTGCTGGTATAAAAGTAACCAACTCTTCCTCTCATTTCTATTCGGGCATCGTCACTTAAAAAAAGAATAACAGGCTTTGAACTAGTATAATGAGAAATATCGTAAGGATAAATCTTAATGGTATTAAAAATATCAAGCCGTTTAATCTGTTTTCGCGTAAGCTCAATTTTTTCATTAGTCCAAACCTCTCCTTCTTTAAACTGTATCTGTTTAAGAATTTTTGCAATAGGAATTGAGCTCGTTCCCTGTAATATTACCTTACCAAACGTAACTTGACTTCCAGGTTTAATAGCCCAATTAACTTTAAGATAGAGCTTTTCATTGTTACTATGCATTTCCTCAAAATCTACATCACAGTGAGCATACCAATATCCCTGCTTATGCAAATACTCTGTAAGTAAATGTCTCTGCTCTTGAAGCCAAAGATAATTAAAAGGTGTTTCACTTTCGAATTCTGTGCGATACTTCTCAAGAAGATAATCAAGATTCTCTAATGCTTGAGCAGTAATTGTGTAGCCATTCCAAATACGCTGTATACCTTTATTTATGTATAGTTGGACACGATAAAGACCTGAGGCTTTTTCTTTCTTAAAAAAGGGACCACTGATCGATGCATTCCAAAATCCTTGTTCTTGATAATACTGAGTAAGCCTAGCAATCATACTGTGAAGAGCATCTTGATTATGATTTTTTCCAAGCAACGGAAGAGTATGTTTGATAATAGATTCTTGTTTTTGGCTCTGTTGATCGATAAGTGAAATCGCAGAAATAATAATTGGATTCCCCTCATTGATGGTAAAAAGGACTCCCCCATCAATTTGATTCTGAGTGTAGGTAATATTTGCCTCCCAATATCCTTGTTTATAATATTCATGTGTCAGTTGCGTACTTATAATTTCAGGAGTTAAAAGCCAATCTGGAACATCTGTTCCAATAATCTGTGATATAATATGTTGGTGGGAAAAAAGCTTATTTCCTTGAAACGAAAGACTTCTTCGTGGGCCCTGATCAACAATAAAATTAACATGTAATCGATTCGATTGCTTATATACTTCTTGCTTAAATGAAATGCGAGGATGAAGGTATCCTTTTTTTTTGAAAAGCACCCTGATTTTATCTGCTGCTTTTTTTATAATATCCCTATGATATTTTTTACGCAGAATACTTTTTTCCAGCTTATATTCAAGTTTAACAGGCAACGAAATAAGCTCACCTTTTGAATTAAAACATGAGAACGAGTTAATTAAAAAACGCTTTCCCTTCCTAATAACAATTGAAGGAGTAATCATTTTTTCACATGATGAATATACCAAAGTATCTTGAATAGTGTGATTATAAAAACCTTCATTAAAAAGTTGCCTCTTCATGGCAAGAATTGAAACATCATGGGCTGATGCATCAAAAACATCTCCTTCTTCTAAGGTATATAATGAAGCATAAACCTCCTTATTTATACTTATACCAGATAAATGTAGCTTATTAAAAATCCAATTACTTTTTAGTGTTACAATAAGAGTAGTTTGTCTTGATACTTCAAGCTCAAATGTAATAGTTTGAAAGCGCTTTTTGTAAACTAATTTTTGATACGCTGATTGGATATCGCTAAGTGTAATTTTTGATTTTTCACATAAATTAGTTAGATAAAAAAATTCTTTTTGTTCAAAAGAGATATCTGAAGAAAGAATGATTTTATCAATAAAAAGAGAAGCTGCCTGGTGCTCACTAGGAAACAGCTGTTTCCATGAAGTAATAAATTTATCTAAGTTATTTGCGTAACAACTTGTTAGACTAATTGCATACAAAAAATAAATAATTATTCTTTTGATCACAAGTTGAAACCCAATACCTGATGATGTTGATGCCAATAATTATTAGTATATCATCATCTTTTCAAGCAATCATTATTCTCCGATAATTCTAAAGACCCCGCGAAAATTTTTTTCACTAACCAGCGGCTCAACAATAAGATCATCTATTTTAGATTGCGCAGTTCCCTTGTAAAGATAATCTATAAGCTTATCAAGGTGCTCTGAAGAGCCACTTGCATAAATAATAACACTATTATCTTCACCATTTTGTATCGTCCCTTCAATACCAAGTTTTTGCGCATGCTTTTGCGTAAATGATCGATATGAAGAATCTTGAACTTTTCCTTGAACTCTAATTTTTACACACTGCTTCACTTCCTCTTCTCCTTCCAAAAAGGCGACTTGTTAGGCTTATTAGAGCATCTTTCTAGTAGTCAGAAGTATACTATATCCATAAATGAACAATATAGCAATCATTTTTCCTAATTGCTTATTGCTTTACTTAGGAAGAAGATAATTGATAGATTTCCTGATGTTTTTTATGCATCGCCATGTAATGAAAATCATCAAGCGCATCACTATATGAAACAAGAGATGCTAAAAGATCGGGATCATAAATGCATTGATTAATTCTACTTGCAAGGTTCTGCCAGTGACCAGGTGTAACAAGAAACCCATTTTTACCATGCTTAATAACATCATGAATTCCACCAGTATTGTAAGCAATAACAGGAAGCTTATGCAAGCGGGCTTCAATAACCGAGCAAGGCAAACCCTCCCACAAAGATGAAAGTGAAAAAATACTCCACTGCTTCATCCATAGACTTGTATCAGACTGCCATCCAAGAAAAACAATGTGTGGAGCAATCTGATTTCTCAAAACCCACGCATGCAACATTTTACGCTGTATACCATCTCCAATAATATGGAGCTTAAGCCGTTGTCGCATATCTACAGATGCTTTTTCAAGAACAAGCTTAAAAGCTTTAAGCAAATCACATAGATTTTTTTGTGGTTTCAAGCAAGAAATAGTGCCAATAATAATATCTTGATTCCCTTTATCCTTTTTTGTTTTTTTCTTTATAGTGAAAAAATGATCTTCTACTGCAGCTCGAATAATACTATTTTTTTGCTTAAAATAGGGTAAAAGCTTAACTCCCGTAGCTCGATCTTTTTCTGAAACACAAATAAAGTGTGAAGTAATATGAGCAGTTAAGTATTCACTCATATAGATGAGAAACCAAATCGGCTTAGGTTGAAACTCATGAAAACCATATCCATGAACAGTGTGAATAACTGTCGAAATACCTGCCCACCAGGCAGCCCACCGACCAATAATTCCTGCTTTAGAGCTATGAGTGTGAACAATAATATTATGATACTTTTTTTTAAAATGCTTAAGAAGCTTAACAATTGAAATGAAAGTTGTAACCTCATTAAAAATTCCAGTAGAATTCACTTCTCGCTGAAATGAGGGAAGAAGATAGACTGATGCATACTTTTCTACTTCTTTAACAAGCGGCCCCTCAATACCTGATATAAGAGAAGCTCCCCCTGGTTGTGATGAAAAATACTTCATTAATGAAAGACAAATTTTTTGAGCTCCTCCAAGTTCAAGCTTGGTAATAATGTATACAATATGAGGAGGATGGGCGGAATGTTTCATGAACTCTCCTTGTTCCTGATATGCTAAATTCCGTTTATAAAGAGTAATAGCGCAATAATCATTGCATAAATTGTTGATGATTCGATAAATGCTATAGAAAATAAATTAGTTTTAAAAATAAGCCTATACTGCTGTGGATTATGCGCAATTTGATACGCACACTGAGCACCAGTATATCCAATACCAATTCCACTGCCAAGAGTTCCGCTTCCCATTGCAGCAGCCGCCGCAATAAAAGAAATACTTGTCCCAAAAGAGTTTTCAATAGGAAGTTGAGTGAAAAGAATAAGAAATGAGAAGAGTAAGCAAAAAATCAACGGCGTATCAATGAGCGTTTGATTAATCAGCATGAACGGAAAAAGTTTATCTTGAATATTATTTCTCAACCCTGCAGCTGAACATGCTGCACTTGAAAATATAGCTTGACCAATTGAAGGTCCAATACTTCCAATAGCAAGTACTAAACATGAAGCAAAATACTTGAGACCAAGAGCAAGGTTTAAATCAGTTGTAATTGATGAGTGAATAAGAACTGAGACAATAAATGCAAAAATAGCGGGGGCCTCTATAATTGCTTGGGCCATAATCATGAGAGTAAAAATATTTTTCACTGAAAAGGGCTGTCTGCTAATTGAATATGTTGCGGCTCTAACAACAGTACCAGAAGCAATACTCATTACACAACAGGTTGCACTAATTGCAAGAGCTATTCCAACCTCGGCCCACGCAGTTCCCCAAGATGTAGGAGCCTGCTTGAAAAGCAACATGAGCGAACTTACAAGCGCAACAATGGGACCACTTTCAATAAGAACAAGTCCAATAAACATTGCGCGAAATATTTCATTATAACTGTCTGGCTGCCTAGTCATACTTCTGATTGAACCCATTCCAGCAATGCCTTGCCCAATACAGCCCCCCAAAGCACTAAAACCTATAATTCCTGCAATCGAAACATAGTGCATAGTTTGTGGTGTTAGCATGTTGATTCCTTTGTGCTGCTACTTGTTTTTTCTTCTTCTGTGTTAATCCCCATACTCAGATAAGTGGTAGTAAGCATCATAAGAACAAATGACTGAATAAAGCCATCTAAGATGCCGAAGAAAAGCTGAATCCAGGCAACAGTATGAACAGCATAGCTTAAATAACGCTCAACTGTTGCAACCAGAGGATAACGATAAATAAGATTCATTTTATGGGTTATGAAAGAAATAAGCAAAGAGACTAGAACAAAGTAAATAAACATAACTTTATATACGCCAATAACTTCTATAATAATACTTAAAATAACATTCCCACCTAAAATATTACCAAAAAGCCTAAATGACATTGAGGCTATCTTTGATATCTCCCCAACAAGATGCATAGGAGCAAGAACAAATGATGGTTCAACAAATTCACGAAGATACCCTAAAATGCCATGTCCTTTTATTTTTTGAAAAGTTATATATGAAAAACTTGCTAAAGCCAAAGCGAATGTAGTATTAATATCCTTGGTCGATTCATCAAGAAACGGTATAAGCCCAATAATACAATTAACAAAAGTAAAGAAGAAAAGTGTGCCAAGAAAAAGCACATAGCGATACTCTGTTGATTTAAGAGTTTCAGCACAGATATCAATAAAAAGCTGTACACTTTTGCGATATGCAACAAAGAGAAGAGATCGCTCTCGCTTGAGAGACCACCGACCAATCACTGCAACAACAACAATAATAAGAATCGCAAACCACGTATGTATAATCGTATCTAGATGTAGCGTCCAAAATGGGCCACTTAAACCAAGAGATGCAAATGGGGTTACTTTTATATACTCAAATAATGAAAGATTCACAGGTTACCTCATCGCAAAAAATCGTACTAAGGTTCGACCAATGAAGAATAACAGAAAGATTGCAAGAAAAGAAACAAGATTAATAACCGTAAAAAGAAAAAGCCCGTACAAACATATTCCTAAAAATAATAAGCGACCTACGTAAGAAAGCCAGTAGTGGACGCCTGGTCGAATGCGCTCAATTCGCACTTTTCCATTAGTTGTTTTGATTTTACGCTCAATCGTAAAAGAGGACATTCCCTGCTCATAAAGCTTACTATAGGCAATTCCTAGAATTATTGCGCTTATTCCCGTTGTTACAAGCGAATGTATCATGTATATCAACCTTTAATTATTTTTTAATAACGCAATATCTATTTACCTTTCTAGGGTAATCCTAAACCTTTTTGCATGCAAGCTCAAAGGAATTTAATATTTTTTCCTTATACTGTTGATTTTTACACATCACCACCTGTATCATAATGACAGATAGGAATAAAAAGTGAAATAGTACTTATTAGAGGGTAAAAGGAGATATTATATGAAAATTTCTCACTTTAAAAAAATGGTACAAGCATTAGCACTTCTTGCAACTCTTTGTATCATTTCAATGCAAGCTCGGCGAGGTGGGGTTAGTAGCCGTGCTGCATCACTCGTTTCTCAAGCTCAGGCACAAGTAGTTCCTGCAAATGCCCAGCAGCCTGTTGCCACAGATGTTACTGTTAAAACTTCTGTTCAACCAGTTACGGTTGGCAGACGTGGCGCATCTCCAGTTGCAGCTCCAGTTATAAATCAGATTGCCACAAAAGTCACCCCAACAAACAAGCCCGTTACAGCTCGAGGGGTACAAGTTGTAAGTAGCGTTGTAAACCCTGTAGAAGACAAATCACAAGACCAAGCAGCGGCGCTTCAACAGCAAATGGCAAATCAAATTCAACAAGCCCAGGCAACAGCCCCAGCTACTAAAGCAGTTACTGGCAGAGGCGTTTCTAGCCGTGGAGTCCCAAAAGTACTTGGGGGTGCAAAAGCAAGTGATGTAACTACTGCCCAAAAATCCAATATTACTAAAAGCATAACAGCTCCTATTCAAGATACCTCGCAAGCTCAAGCAGCAGCGCTTCAACAGCAAATGGCAAATCAAATTCAACAAGCCCAGGCAACAGTTCCTGTTGCTGCCAAAGTAGCTGTTGGCAGAGGCGCTTCTAGTCGCGGAACTACAAAAGTGCTTGGTAATACAATGCCAGGAAGCGTATCAACTGCTCAAAAGGTTGCAATAACCGCAACAACACCTACTGATACCGCACAAAATCAAGCCATAGCGTTACAACAGCAAATGGCAAATCAAATTAAATCCACAGGTAGAGGCTCATCTAGCCGAGGTATGCCAACACCTACTCAAACTGTTGTTGTAAGTCAACCAACACCTGAAAACGTCATCGTTGAAACGCCAAGAGTTACCGTTGAAACTATTGTTCCAAAACCAACTGCAACCCCTTCTCGTCCTGGAAGCAGAGGCCTTCCGCAACCTACCTCAAAAATAACAGCGCAGCAAGCTCTTCAACAAGAATCCCAAAAGTTTACTATTGATTTAAATCAGGTAAATCCAATCTTTAAGAAAACAACAGCAACAATTGCCGCTGCCATTAATGGAATTCAGAAAAAAACAAAGCATAATAAATTCGGTCATTTTATTACCCAAGAAGGTAAAGGCTTAGGGTCAAGGGCAAAAGAGTATCTTAATAAGCATAAAGGAACACTTGTAAGCTTAAAACAAGGAAAATCAATTGGAAATGCCCCCCCAGAAGTTAAAAAAGAATATGAAAAAATTCTTAAATATATTGATGTTGCTGATCTCGTTAAAGCAACTGGAGAGCCATTTCCAGACGCATCAGTCAAACAACTTTACCTAAACGACCCTTCAGCATCAGCGGTTGCAACTGCTGCAACAGGTATGAAATTCACCGGTGCAACAGCTATGCAAGCAGCTCAAGGTGGTTCAAGAAGCAAGGCAAGACGATAAGTCATTATTAAAAAGCTTGGGCGTACGCTCATATGAACGTACGCCCTTTTTTTATGAATGAAAACAATGTATTTTTTACTTGTTGATCAGTTGCATTTACCGTTCAGTATTCTGCCTGGGGACAATTCATCTATGTAGCCTCAAGCTTTGACATGGTCGGCTCTTTAGAACGAACAGCCTTCAATCGCCTGAGTTATGAACCGGTGGAGTGAGTAATGCATCCTATCACTACACTCCAGAATAACCTTGTTGTACTGAAAATGGTAGTCACGACCAATCTCTGCGCAGGCGGATGTCCCAAGAAGCCTGATCCTATGCCTTCTTTATGAGCTTAAACTAAGCATATTAATCAAAGCATCAGGGACAAGTGAAATAGAGTCAATACCCCATGATTCAAGCTTAGCAAGCAAGTCAGGATAATCTGACGGAGCTTGACCGCAAATGCCAATTTTTTTACCGGCTACATGTGCCTTATTAATTGCCATTTCAAGCATAGCAAGAACAGCCTCATTTCGTTCATCAAAAAGCGATGCTACTAATTCTGAATCACGATCTAAACCTAATATTGTTTGGGTCAAATCATTTGAACCAATTGAAAAACCATCAAAGTATTGAGCAAATTGCTCAAGCAAAATAATATTGCTTGGTAGCTCACACATCATGTACAATTTAAGTTTTTGATTTCCTCTCGTTAGGCCATAACCCTTCATAACCTCAATAACAGATTCTGCTTCAGCAACAGTTCTAATAAATGGAAGCATAATAATAACATTTTCAAATCCCATTTCTTCTCTAAGTTTTTTCATTGCTTTACATTCAAGCTCAAATGCTGCCTTATAACGACTATGAATGTAACGTGAAGCGCCACGAAAACCAAGCATAGGATTTTCTTCAACAGGCTCAAAAAATGTCCCTCCAATAAGCTTGCGATATTCGTTACTTTTAAAGTCAGAAAGTCGAACAATAACTGGCTTAGGATCAAAAGCTGCAGCAATTGCCCCTACTTCTTCAGCAAGCTTGTTGACAAAATACTGCTGCTTATCGTCATAAGAAGAAGTGAGTTGCTCTATACTTGCACGCTCCTTTCCATCAGTAACCTCTTCAGGCTTAAGTAGTGCCATAGGGTGAATTTGTATGCTTGTGTTAATAATAAATTCAAGACGAGCCAATCCCACTCCCTCACTTGGAATATTAGCAAGATGAAAGACCTCATCTGGATGGCCAACATTCATCATGAGATGATGAGAACGTGCTTGATCAATATTAAGAGGAATTCGTTTTTTCAAAAAAGGAATCCGGCCCTTGAAGACTTTTCCTATGCCTCCACTACTGCAATCAAGCGTTACCTCATCTCCTGTTTTAATTACTTCAGTACCATTATGAGTTCCAACAATAGAAGTAATGCCAAGCTCTCGACTAACAATTGCAGCATGACAAGTACGCCCACCTCTATTCGTAACAATCCCAGCAGCGATTTTCATAATCGGCTCCCAATCAGGGTCAGTCATATCAGCAACTAAAATGTCTCCAGACTGAACCTGATGCATTTCATCATGATGAGTAACAACGCGCGCCTTACCAGAAACAATTTTTTTCCCAACACTTTGTCCCTGAGTAAGAAGTGGATGATCTTGTCTATTGTAGCTATCAAGCAAGAAGCGCTGTGCATATGGTTGATTTTGTTTTTGACTATGAACAGTTTCTGGTCGAGCTTGGACAATAAAAAGCTCTCCTGACTCTCCATCCTTAGCCCACTCAATATCCATCGGGGTCCATACTCCACGTTGCTCTGTGTAATGTTTTTCAATAGTCAGTGCTTGCTGAGCGAGCAAAAGTATCTCTTGATTTGAAAGTGAAAACTTATGCCGCTCATTTTCTTCAACATCAGTCATAACAGTACGCATACCTTGCGTAGAACTCAAAATCATTTTTGATTCTTTACTCCCTACTCTTTTTTTAAGGATAGGTTTATATCCTTGTTCAAGTCTTTTTTTATGAACGTAACACTCATCAGGATTGACAGTCCCCTGAACAATTGGTTCACCAAGACCGTATGATGAAGTAATATAGACCACATCTGAAAAACCACTTTCCGTATCAAGAGTAAAAATCACACCAGAAGTTGCCAAGTCTGAGCGAATCATTTGCTGCACCCCAACAGAGAGAGCAACATCCATGTGATCAAATCCCTGATCTTCGCGATAAGATAATGCCCGATCAGTAAAAAGTGACGCAAAAGCATGAGGAACAAGTTCAATAAGGGCTTCAATACCTTGAACATGCAGATAAGTCTCTTGCTGGCCAGCAAAAGAGGCTGTCGGCAAATCTTCAGCTGTTGCAGAAGAACGTATCGCGACGCTTACATTTTTCCCGCACGATACTTCAAGCTCTGAATATGCTTGTTGAATATCTGTAATAAGTACTTTATCTAAGGGTGCATTTTTGATCAGGTTTCTAATCTCTTGACCTGCATGTTGAAGGCTCGGTAAGTCTTTTTTATCTATTGTTGAAATATGATGCTCAATTTTTTGAATTAAATTATTATGAGAAAGGTGATGTCGATATGCATCTGCAGTAATAGCAAAACCTGTGGGAATTCTCAATCCAAGGGGCTTGAGGTGATTAATCATTTCTCCAAGTGATGCATTTTTTCCACCAACCAATGAGACATCTTTATTGCCTACCTCTTCGAAAAGCATGATAAATTTCATACACTGTCCTTTATGTATAACGGTTATGTGTGAAAGAATACGTTAACTTTTGAAATCAGAAAAGGGAAGTAATGTATTATGCTGAAAATCGCCATGTACTCTTTATTGTTTATGATGGCATAAAAAACTCTGTTTTTACAAGTCAAGTACTTACTCCACTTCTCGATCAACTTAACAATGAGCAAAATCTTGAAATTACGCTATTATCTTTTGAACAAGCCCCTCTTGATATGCAAGAAGTTATAAAAAAAATTCCAGCTCATAATCGATTGCATTTCGTTTTATGTAAAAAACGACGCTACTGGGGCAGGTTAAGTCTGCTATCACCCATTTACCAATGCTTTCGCTTACTTGAATCTATCCCCTGTCATGAAATAATCGCACGAGGACCTCTTGCTGGATACATCGCCTACAAAGCTTTTACTTGGTTACATAAAAAGCATAGCGCCAAAGGTAGGCTCGCCTGCCAATCGATTCGCGTTCAGGCTCGAGGACTATGTGCCGCTGAAAATCGATATGCCTACACAAAAAAGAAAAAAAAGGGGTTACTCTCATGGCTTATTATGCAATATATTTCTCGCTCTTTGCATGCTCTTGAACAATATATCTTTGGACTTAAAAAAAATAAAAAGTATACATTTGATTATTCCGTAGAAAGCGTTAGTCCTGCTTTATCTGCTTACTTAATTAATGAATTTAAAGTCTATCCTGCTCATGTCTCTTTAGCTCATGCAGATATTCCCGTTCCTTTTGACAAAGAACTCGTAACTGAGTGGCGTAAAAAAACACGATCATTACTCAAGATTCCGAAAAAGGCATTGGTTTATTGCTATAATGGCTCATTTAAACCATGGCAATGTGCTGAAGAAACAATTGTATACTTTGCAGAGCAATCAAAAAAAGAACCACTCGCATTTCTACTTATTTTATCTCCAGATAAAAATGATTTCATTGCAGCTCTTCGCGATCTTAATATTGAACAAAGCCGTTACATTGTATGCTCGGTTAATCAAGAAGAGCTTTATCAATATTTAGCAGCAGCAGATATTGGAATCCTCTTTAGAGATAAAGATATTATTAATTGGGTTGCCCGACCAACTAAAATTCTTGAATACGAAGCAGTTGGTTTAACAGTGCTACACAACAACACTGTTGCCTGGTTAACAAAAAATAAAGAAAAATAACCAGAAGCATAAATCTTACATAACAATTAAGAATTAATCTTTACCCAGAATTCAAAAAAATCATTAAATGTAAGTTGCTGAGCTCGCAACTTCAGTCTCTTCTCTGGTATGAAGCTCAAATCATAGTGCGTGGTTCGCAAATTATTTTTAAGCGTTTGCCGAGGGGCTTTGAAGCATGCAGCTGCAAACTTCCAAAACAACTCTTCATTTGGAATTACTTGAGGATTAAGCTTAGGCTTAAAATGAAGAAGCCTAGAAAAGACCTTGGGAGGAGGAGAGAAAGCTCCTGGTTCAATTTTTTCTAGCTTCGTCCAAGTAAAATGATGCTGTAAAAAAAGAGTGGTAGCAGAATAACCACGACCATGTGTAGCCGTAATTTTTTGAGCAACCTCTTCTTGAATCATGATAACTCCCTCCTGAAAAAGGTGCTTATAATCTTTAAGCTTAAAGATTATAGGAAAGGTTATCTGATACGGTAAATTTGCTAACAAAATAAGAGGTTGTTCCTGTTCAAAAAAATCAAAATTAAATGATAAAACATTGTCATGAATAATATTTAAACGAGTATCAGCAACATGATTGCGAACAAAAGTCACCCAATCAGCATCAAGCTCTATGCAGTGGAGCCTTTTACATTTTGTCTGCTCAAGAATTGATCGAGTTAAAAAACCATCACCACAGCCAATTTCTAAAACTGTCTGCTCTTTAGCAATAATGACCTTGTTAATCATATGATCAACAACTGATTGTTTACGCAAAAAATGTTGCCCAAGCTGCTTTTTTTTAGCTGGCAGAGAAAATTCTTTTTTATTTTGACTACGAGGACGTTTTTGATGGGATTTTATTTGTTTTTTCATAATATGAGGATAGCGGAAAAAAGAGTTTGGAGGAAGAAAAATTGTTGCTAGAGGCTTTAATTAAAAACTAATGTTTTCATATTGAAACTTTTTTCAAAGTATGATAAGATATATTTGTATCTGTATCATACTCCCTGCTAAACAAACTTAAAAAAGTTATCAAAATACGGGGGCGTAACGGCTTCGACGTGAGATCAGGTACATTAAGAGCATGTCGAGTTTTGTTTGTGAGCTCGTAAAAAAACATTCGCACAAATAAGTGCAAACTCTTATATGGCTACCCAAGATGGTAGCGTAGCTTTTGCGGCTGCCTAACCTAGTTAGGGTCTAAAAGCTCTTGATCTGGCGGCCTGTCTATCGGACCCCTGATCTCGTATTACCCAATGATAGAATTCTTAAGCTAAGATTTTTTGGTTGAGTAGGCTTAAGAATATTACTAAACCGACTTGTCAGCAGTCTGGTTCCTGAAGAGGCTGATTCGTATTATCAGGGACTAAACATGTAGCGCTTATTGTATTCGTTTTTGCGGACATGGGTTCGACTCCCATCGCCTCCACCAAGTAATATACGCCCTGTGATTAAATCACAGGGCGTATATTATTAAGTTTGGACTTGCATAAGCAAGTTGATATCTTCTCTCGTTTTATAATTCCCTTAAAAGCTTATGTGAGCTCATTCTTAAAAGGTGCTTCTCTTTACTCTCAGTTTATTCAAAATGATAGTCAAAAGAGGCAGTACTTACAGACTTGGGCCTTTAATCGTAATAGCACCTTCATCACCTTCTTGAGAAGAATCATTTGTTAATTTTTTATCTTTTACTTCACTATAGTGAACTAACCGTTGAGGCTTCGCTAATTTAACATTATGCTTTTTAAAAAGAGCTAGAATTTCAAGGCGTATATTTGAACTAATGACATAAAATTCTGGAATGCGGCGAGAAGAAATATATGGCCTGATCATAAAAAGCAAGTAGTCTTCTTTTAAATCATCTAAACGCACAAGAACACTTGGCACTCGGAGAACAAGTGGATTATTTTGTGCTGCAGTTAAAAGTAGCTGTTTGACCAGCTCAGGATCTGAATCATGATCAACACGAACAAAAATTTCTAGACCCATCGCAAATTTGCATTGCCCCCAGTTAATAATAGTTTTCGTTAGAATTTCTTTATTTGATATTGAAATTTTTGCATTTCGAGCTGTAACAATAGTCGTTGAGCGAGCAGAAATATCTCTTACTGTCCCTAAAAAGTCTCCCATTTGAATGAAATTGCCAATTTCGACAGGACGCTCAAGCAAAACAATAAATCCTGCAATAATATCTGTTGCTATATCTTTTAAGGCTAAACTAATACCAACAAAAAGAAGTGTACCAATTGCTAAAATAAAATTTGCCAATTTAATAGCCATAAAACCAAGCATTATTGCAAGACTAATAATAACATAATGAAAAATACGAGAAACCGTATTTTGCGTCCCCGCTTCAGTTCGCAACACTTCAAATAACTTGTGAAGCATAAATTTATTGGTAAGCGAAGAGGTTAAAAATCCTGCAGCAATAAAAATTGATAAAATGAAGAATTGAATAATTCCAACATTCGAGTCAACAGTAACAGGTATAACCCATTCTTTTGAAAGAAGGCGCCAGAGCTCTGCGATTGTAATATTATATCCCCAGATTCTAGCGGAAACGACTAACGCAATCAGCAAAAGCGAAATAAAAGAAAAAATAACTAAAAATCCGTAGTATGCTTTTGCATGCTCAAATTTATCAATAATTTCATCATCTTCTTCTCGCATAAAAAGAAAGACCGAATAATCTCTAATATAATGATGAAGTAAAAATAAAGCGTTAACAATAAGAGCGGTTGAAGTAACAGCAAAAGCAAGATACCATGCTAAATTTGAATACCCAATGTAAGGATTTGACAATACAAACAAGCTTATAACAAAAAAGAAAACAGGATAATAATGGCGCTCAATTTTTTTCTTGAGCCACATTAAAAAAGGATGCCCGCTTGGAATCAACTTAATAATATCATCTTTATTAAAGAAAAATGCAATAATCAAAATAATAGCCAACGTATAACCGGCTAAAATAACAGCAGCAATAAGCGAAGTTGTTGGGTAGCAGAGAAATGCCCTTCGCAGAGGAAGCAAAATACTTGTTGTATATAAAAAAATTGTTAACAATAAAATAAATTTATCCTGAAACCTCTCCGCAAAAAAAATATAGCTTAGAGTCTTGTTGAGCTCTTTAAAAGTACTGCGCAACTGTTGCGAAAGATAAAGCAAAATCGGAATAGAAGTAAGATAAAAAAATGCAGAATAAAAGGCAATACTCTCTTCTGACATAGCTTTGAAGGCATAATCAAAATTAAAGTAGATATGCACCACAAGAAACGTCCATGTAAAAAGTAGACGATAGTGAGCAAGACTAAAATCAAGATACGACGCAATAATATTAAGATAAAAAAAGCTTGAATGCCGAGGATGAGCCCGTGAAACAAATTCTTTAACTTTTCTGTGCAAAAAAGCAAGAAGCACGTAGCAACCAAAATAGAGTGAAAGAAAGAGTAGCAAAAATAAAAAAAGTGCTATCTGATGTTGTTGAAGCAGATCTTTGCCTGAAGAGATTAGTGATGATGGACTTAAATATACTGGAATATTCCAAAAAATACGACGGAAGAAATTTTCAGCATCAACCATTGATTGCAGAAACTCTTGCCAAGAAATTGCTCTTGGTGAACGCTCCCAGATACTGTGATTTTCTCTTTCAGACTCTAAAAAAGAAAGAATATTGTTGTATTGAGCAATAATTTTTTCTTGATTACCAATCGTTTCAATAATAATAGATAGATATTTTTGTGCTAGCTTACTATGATCTTCACTATACTTAAGTGCTTGCTCAAGATTTTTTTTAATCTCTTTTCCATGAGACTCATTGCTTTTAATCAACTCTTCATAGTCAGTATAAAATTTATTTTTAAATGATTTAAATGTATCAATAATTTGGCTATTCTGACGCGTAACAGCCGTGCTCTTTTCTCTTAAGTTTTTAAGCTCAGAAAGCGCAATATTGCGAGGGTTACTATAATTTGCAATAAGCTCATCAAGACTATCAAGAGACTCTCGCTTACTAATTCGAAATCGCAACTCTATAGTTTTATATAATAAATCTTTAATTGATAGGATTGCATCAATACGCTTTTTTTGTGCATCGATTATAGCAAGCTCTTGCTCTATAGTACTAACATATAATCGCTGCTTCTTAATAGTTGATTTAAGGACTAACCCCTCAGGGCTAAGATGCATTCCCTTTGCTTTGAGAAGAGCTCGTTTTTCTTTGAGAACATCAATTTCAGAGAGCGCTCGCTGATGAGCATTTTTCTTTACTTCACGCAACTGATTAATGCTATCTTTCTCTTTTTGGGCTTTTTGGAATTCTATATGATAAGCCTCTTTAGCAGTATCAACATCACTCTGATCAATCGCCAGATGCTTGCTCATGTAATTAACCAAATTATTATGGTCATTTCTTCTATACTTAAGCAGCTCAATTTCACTCTCTTGGTGCTTTATTTGAATCTCAACTTTTTCAGCAACTAAACGGGTATTTTGAATTTTTGCCTGCAAAAGAAGAGTTTCTTCCTTTATCGCATCAGCTTCAAGTTTAAGCAAGCTACGTGGCTTTGCTTCTTGCTCATCTTTATCATGTGCTTGTGCTGCAGAACTAACTTTTTCAAGTTCTTTGTTTTTTACATCAATTTGTCGTTGCCAGTAAATAATAGTCTCTTTTTCTGCAATATTTTGCTGAGAAAGCTCATCACGACGATCTTGAGCAGATTCAATACGTGAATTAAACTCTGTGTTTCTTATTTGTGCATCGTTAAACTCTTTCCATGAGTAGACAAGCTTTTGTTCTTGCGTCGCAGGTGTTTGTAAAAATTCAATTATTTCCTTAAGGAGCTTGATATGCTTTTCTCCAAAATCAACAATCCCTTTAACAGTGTCAAGAGCGCTTGTATTTTCTTGCTTACGCGCATTCAAGTGGGTAATGATTTGATTAAGAAGATTAACAGCTTCTGTTGATGCTTCAGAATTAAGCTGTTTTTTTATTTTATCAATCTCCAAAGAAAGCTCATTATTCTGTTTAGTGCGAGTTGCAATCTCTTGCTCTCGACGCTTTTTAAGAGCATCTAAATTTTTTTCAGCTTCTGCTAATTGTTTTTTGTGAAGATCAACATTGCTCAAAAAAGCAAGACTAACATCAGGTTTTGCAGGAGATGTAAGAGCAATAGGAGAAGAAATAAGTGAATAAAGAGAAGGAAAAAGATTAAAAATAAAAAAGAAAAAAATATACATGCTCATAAAATAACTCCTTTGGGCAATCATAAAACAATTATTTACTTATTGTATCGTTTTGAAAAGATGAGAACAAGGGTGTTGTTGAATACATTCAGATATCCACGCATAGGCAGAATGATACGAGTCCTCCTTAAACCTTGTTAAAAATGCTTGTAGTTCGTCACTTAAAGACTGAGCAATTGGAGATAAAATATTATCAGGAAGATAATTGTTTATTTCTTGAAGAACAAAAAAGTCTCTATTTGAATAAAAACCAAATAGATAAAAGAGATGAACAAGTAAAGCCGTTTGAAGTTTTTTATAATAAGGACCTAGGCTATTATAATATTGTTGAGCAAGCAAACATTGCATCAAAAATGAAAAGACTTCAGAATTTGGATTGCGAGATGGAATAAAATAATAACAGAGCTCAAATAGTTGATGGGTCCAGAGTAACTCTTCTGGTGTATGTGAGGCAAATTGACCAATAACTTTGCAATGTCCTTGGATAGTAAGTAAAGCTTCTGCTTCTGACTGATAGAAAGAAATAAACATGCCTGGCCATAGACGCTGACACTCTTGGCGTTTTTTGATTATGTAAGTTGCTTTTCCTTGAGCATGTGTAATCAGACAAATTTGTTGCTTATTTGGATAAAAACGTCTAATAATAAGACCAAGACTGAGAGTTGGTGGTAGCACATTGTCCTTTTGCATAAAAAAGCAATCATTAAAATACATCAAGGCATTTATTCTACCATTGAGCAAGTATATTGAGCAAGAATATAATTTATAAAATTAAGACAAATTTCTTAAAAAAGAGTATTAAATATGAAATATGGATTTGTATTGATTGGGATATTTTTCTCTAAAGGATTATCAGGATTTGTCATTGATAAACTTAATACATCAAAGTCTTTAAATCAAACAGAACATTTATCCAGTAAACAAATTGCTCGTTTCTTCACACCATCGCATCCCTCATTATTAAAAGCAATTGTAAAAACTAACATTAATCATTTGTACAATGTTGCCCAAGATACATTACGCTTTTTACGCTACTATAAAGAACATAAAAAATTATTAAATAAAGAAGGTTTGCGCAAAATTATTGATGAAAATAAAACAATCGAAACACTAGAGTTTATTATTAAAACCATAGAAGAGGATCGCTCTTCTGGGCGGAACTTTCGATTAAAAAATCCATTTTTTTTACAAAAACATTTTAATTTTTTATCATGGAAACCAGATCAACTTACAGCATCTCAGCACTCAGTAAAAATGCAAGATCATAATAATATTCGCCTAACTTACTATGTTATTTTTAAGGCTCAAGCCTCTCATCAAAAAACAGACTATTATTCACATGCACTCTATCAGCTGCTCGATAATTCGATTGCATCTCGCTATACAAAGCAAGAGATTGTTTCAGGTATTCTTGAGTTGCCAAAGCATAAAAATAAAGTACGTCCTCTTGCCTGGGTAACACGCAACTCGCTTGAAGATGCCTTACTTCAGGGAACAATTATGTTAAATTTTTCAAACGGTTCAAAGAAGATTTTTGTTGTCGATATTAATAATGAAATTCCTTACAATAAAAAAGAAAAAAATAAAAGAAACCAGAAGCGCTACTGGTACTTTGCCCCTGTTAAAAATGAGCAAAATTTTATTAAGAAGTTAGAAAAACGGAAAAAGATTATTGTAGCTGGCGACATCAATTCTCTTGGCTTGGGAAAGTTTATTATTCTTGATTATGTAAATAAAAAGGAAAAAAAACGAGAACTGCAACTCTGTATTTTAGCCGATACAGGTGCTGCATTTGTTAAAAATGCATATCAGCTTGATGTTTTTGCTGGGGTTTTTTCAAACGAAAAACTTGTTAATGAGTACGTAAGCCAACAACCGATGTTTGCTCAAGCCTACATTGCTTCTCACTAAAAAAGCCTTAAACAATACAAATGATTCTCCCTACTCTTCAATGTAAAAAAAAAGGGCGAACATAAGTCCACCCTTACAATTATTTAGATAGTTGCAAGCAGCAAAGAAATAACAGACATTAATTTAATCAAGATATTAAGAGAGGGACCAGATGTATCTTTAAATGGATCTCCAACAGTATCTCCAACAACAGCTGCCTTGTGTGCATCTGATCCTTTACCGCCAACATGGCCAGCCTCAATATATTTTTTTGCATTATCCCAAGCACCACCAGCATTTGCCATAGTGAGTGCAAGTACAGCACCTGTCAATGTTGCTCCAGCCAAAAATCCTCCGAGCGCAATATTTCCTTGCGGACCAAAACCAAATTTAATAAGCACCGGTGCACTAATGGTCATGATACCAGGAAGAATCATTTCAATGAGAGCTGCATTAGTTGAAATTTCAATACAGCGAGCATAATCAGCCTCAGCTTTTCCTTCAAGAAGCCCAGGAATCTCTTTGAATTGACGGCGAACCTCAACAACCATTTTCCATGCAGCTTTTCCGACAGATTTCATCGTAAACGATGACAGCATAAATGGTAAGGTTCCACCAATAAATAGGCCGGTAATCGCCACAGGATCAAGTAAATCAAGATGAGGAATTTTTGCTTCAAGACAATAAGCTTGGAATGTTGCAAGTGCAGCAAGAACAGCAGAACCTATTGCAAATCCCTTACCTAATGCGGCCGTCATATTACCAAGAGAATCAAGCTTATCAGTAATTGCCCGCACACTTGGACCAAATCCAGACATTTCTGAAATACCACCAGCATTATCAGCAATTGGGCCGTAAGCATCAACGGACATCGTAATTCCCACGGTTGAAAGCATAGATACTGCTGCAAGAGCAACTCCAAAAAGGCCCCCTCCATAGTTGTATGAAACAAAAACAATAACAGCAATTGAAACTATTGGCACTACAATAGATTCAAAGCCAATAGCAAGGCCATATATCAAATTTGTACCAGCACCAGAAGTAGATGCTTCAGCTAAGCGCTTCACTGGCGTCGAACTTGTGTAATAATCAGTAACTAAACCAATAATAACTCCAGATGCTGCCCCAAGAACAACTGACCCAAACAGAGTAAGTTCTATCGCTGATAAAGAGAAGTAACCATAGGTAAAACCAAGAAATAAGGCAATTGCAACATAAGTTGAACGATGAAGCATTGCTCCTAAATTTGCCTTAAAAAGAAATGTTGATGCAAGACCAAGCATAGATGATATCAAGCCAATCGCACAAAGCGAAATAGGAAGTGTTATGTAAGCAAGCTCGCCTGGATATAATTTAAGAGCAAGAATGATTGCAGCTATTGCAGATGCTACATATGATTCATAAATATCAGCTCCCATTCCTGCAGTATCACCAACACAATCACCTACATTATCAGCAATAACTGCGGGATTTCGCGGATCATCTTCTGGAATATTCATTTCAACTTTACCAACAAGATCTGCTCCAACATCAGCAGCTTTAGTATAAATACCACCACCAACACGAGCAAAAAGCGCAATAGAACTTGCTCCTAGACCAAAACACGTTAAAACCTGAATAAGATCTGAACCTGCATGATTGGCAAAGAGACAAAAAATGATACCAAGTCCAAGAAGACCAAGGCTTGCAACTAAAAATCCCATCACAGACCCACCAAGCAGCGCAACAAAGAAAGCTGCCCGCTCTCCCTGGTCTCGAGCAGCAAGTGTTGTTGCTTCATTTGCTCGAGTTGCAGCTTTCATTCCAATATATCCTGCAAGCATCGACGAGAGAGCCCCTCCTGCATAACTCAAAGCTGTATACAAATTAAATGCAAAGAAAAGAATAGAGCAAGCAAGCAATACAACACAAGAGAGAATACTATACTCTTTATGCAAGAAAGTCATTGCGCCATCTCGAATCAACTCAGCAATATGAGATGATCGCTGATCAGTATTCTTGAAACGTGTAACTTTTGAAAAAATAAAAGCAGTAAGCAGCATGCCTAGGGCTGCTGTACCACTAAAAAAAAGAAAGTAATGGAACAATTCCATGCAAAAACTCCAAAAAAAGGGGTAGTAGTTATGAATTGACGCGCATAATCAAGTTTAAAAGGGTAAGCCACATTTGTAAAGGTGGCATTCTTGCTTTTGCTCTTGAACATAATTTTAGCAGCTAACTAAAAGAAGAACTTGATAAATAGTTAGGTAAACAAAGCAAAGATTCTAATTTTGAACTTTACACACAATGTATTAGACCTAGGAAAAATCTCTATCTACATGGAGGAAAAATAATATTTAATGACATAGAGCGAATTCCTTTTTTCCCCATCAAAGAATTTAAAAATCTTGCTAATCACTGGCTGCAACATATCGTTAAACACCCCATTCATTCATGATAGCTGTCCTATTAAACACTCATCAGATCCCAATAAACCATATATTTCGGAGCAGAGCCTCAGCAAAAGACTGCATCCTCTCTTTTTGCCTAGATAATAAAGCTCTCACTTCCTCTTGTAAAATTGATGATTGGCTTGAGAATTCTTTTAATCCAGATTCTGGGGTTTTTATATAATCTATAAAAAATTGTATTTATTATAAATATAGACTAAAATAGCCCAGAAAAATATAACAAGGAAGAGGGTAAAGGAGTTTTGACTTGATAGCCCATATTTTATTACATTTATTTTTAACAATTGTCTTTCAGCCATTATTTTTATTATCAGACACTGGCTCACATAATCTCCTTATCCATAATGATAGAGCACCTCAACAAGTCACTTTCTCTCAAGGACACGACACTCCCTCGGTCATGTGCGATAGTTCCTCAAAAGATGTTCCCTATTTTACAGAGTCAGAGGTACAGACTTTACAAGAATATGCTTTCCACTTAGCAACCTACCGAGACCTTGAAGGTGGCCTACGCCATAATAGCTTTTCAATTAAACAGACTCAAAATATTCCAGTCATAATTGCAAGTAATCCAAAGAAGAGTGTACCGAATAAAAACCGACTCACTCTTCCAGATCATGGCCCAAACAAACAAATGCATCAACAGCTAGGCGAGCCATATAAGCCATCATCTAATTTTCATTTTAATGTACGCCTTCATAAAAAACCTGCATGTGAAGAAAGTCAGGAAAAATTATATATGGGCCTTCCCCTTTACTTCCGCAAAGGCCCACGCCATACATTTAGCTACTATACTGAAGACCACTTCAGAGCGCATTTCAACGAATGTTATAGTCATTTGAATAAAGTTGATTTTACAGGCTGCATTATACATCAATTCGCATTTCATCAGTTTCCTGAATTTAGAAAGTTTATTAAAACACTTCCTCATTATAAATGTCATATCATCAGACTTCTTGAAATCATACAAAAAGAGCCAGAACTTAAAAAACAACTCAAATGGGTTCAAGGCTTTGGAAAAAAGAACGACTTCATCAAATATGTTGAAGCAGAAGTTGCAAGTATTCACGAGCAAGATGCTCAAATACTCAAAGAAAAAAAGCGTCGTGAAGAGCATGCTCAAGGCCTCATTGATTCTGTCGCCCTACTCGAGAACAGGACTCTTTGCTCAGAATATCAACAGATTATTTTTAATGATTATGCCTCAGAAATCGATCAACAAAATGATCCAACATACGAACGCTTACTCAAAAGAAAAAATGCGCTCGAAGAAACCATTAAAAATGGTGGCCAAAAAACAAGAAAAAATTATTCTGTTCCTCAAAATATTATAACTCATGGCAATCCAGACGCTCGCTCCTTTTGCCAAGAAATTTGGGGAACAGCCTATCAACACACCCTACAAGATGAATTCATTCAACTTTATGACCAAGCTCTGGACTTTGAAGATGGCATTGCTCAAGAAAATCATCATTCAGTAATATTCCTTAATGAATGCATTGAAGCTGGACTTGAATTTAACCAAGGACATCATGATACAAAAGCAACTCTTCTTGCTGATTTATGTTGGGGCCTCCTTGAAGCTTTACCCCAAGCAGGCATGAGCCTTGCTCTTTATTCATTACCGGGAATGTCGACTGTCGCTGCTGTGCAGCTAGCACTATCCACCGCAACCGTCCTTGTTCCAGTTTTATACAATGTTGGAGAACTTTGCTATGCAAAAATAACCGACCAAGCAAGTTACTACAATAATGTAATTGAACGCATGAGCAAAGGATGCGAAGGTGTGCAAACGATGATTTCAGACAGAATGAAAAAATCATCTCGTAAAGATAACGTCAGAGACTCAGCAGCATTCGCTTTAGAATGGGCCTTAACGGGAAAAGTAAATCGAGCAACATCTGCATGGTATAAAAAAATCCAAACCAAAATCAGCTCAACGGCTGCAGGTAAAGCAATAAAGAATACAGCAGAAAGCATTGTCGAACATCTTGGCCTTGATGCGCTCAGTGCACTCTGGGCTCGAGATATGCTACATGAACATCATGCAGCATCAAATGCACCTACAAACCCCAAAGGATCTACCCCAATAAAAAGTTCCTCAGGAGGAACCAAATCTTCAACACAAAGCCCAACAGGATCAGGTCATGCTCCTGCAAACAAGGCATCTTCAAAATCACCAATCGTTAAAGCTGCCGCAGCACAAATACCTGTTGCAACACCACTTCTTGATGCAGCCGGTAAGCAACTCACTTCTCCTTGTGGTAGACCGCTTATCAAGCTTGGGCCCTATGTTTTTGTCGATCTATTTAAACATGAGTATGATCAAATTTTAAGCTTTTTTAAGAACCATCCAGTAAGTATATCTGTAGAAAAAATTAGACACATTATCTTTGGAGAGATTAAGAAAAATGGTATGCACACCGGTGGCCACTTTGACTTTGGTGCCTATGCGCTTCGTAATAATGGAAATTTGTTAAATTATGTAAAAACAAAAGTTGGTGGAATATTAGAAGTAGAAATGCTTTTGGCGAGTGGTAAACCTATAAAAAAACATTACTTTCCTCATGACAGCTGCGTTGTGGAATTTTTTAGAGAAATTGCCGCATACCTAGAAAAACCCTCTGTTTTAAACAACTTAACATCTATTCCTCCTGAAGGAAGAAAATTTAAAATTCATTACAATAATATTGATGTACGCTTTATTGTAACTCCAAACTGTAAAATTAAATCAGCTTATCCAATTATATGATAAAGGATTACTGTATGATTAGTACGAAATCTTTAAGAGAATATGATGCTTTATTCATTCAGGCTTCCAAAGCTAAAGATGATTACATTTTGGATATGAACACCCATCAAGGTGCCATTCTTGCTTTTTATCTTGATCATGATGGAACAAGTTACTCAAAAGAAAACCTTGATCTATGGCTAGAACAAGGAGAAGATGGAGATGAGTTCTTTGGATTCTACATGTCCTACATTAAACAAGGAGAAAATGTTTGTCTCTATGGAGATGATTCAATTTTTGAAACCTCTCCAGAAATACCTGTTTGCTTACCCATCAAAGAGCTTAAAACTTTAGTTATTCGCTGGCAAGAACTCATTGAAGAATATCCTCCTGCAATCACGCTTCATTGGGAAGGTGAGCATCCAATTCTAACGCCCTGGTATAATGTTGATCTATCCGAATATTACGGAGAGTCCCCAGAAGAGAAGAAGTAACACTTCATTTTATAGCAAAATACACTTAAGTATGACTACTTCATTATCACCTCTGGAACAATGATCAGGGATAAGGTAAGTAAAAGTAACAACAAAAAGATTATACTCGA
>CAYMBP010000009.1:0-50804 GCA_964388745.1 uncultured Pseudomonadota bacterium
TTGCGAATGATTTTTGCAATAAAATAAAAATATTATCGCTTGTATAAACCTTGAAATTATTTTCGGGTCTATCATCATTTTTTGGTAAAGTGATATCGTCTAGATTTCAAAAATAAGCTTTTTCCTTCTTTATTTAAATTCCTTGCTTTTATTGGTATTGCTTGTGCAGATTAAAAATGAATTTATAGCTAAGTTTATTAAACTTGGTCAGTCTATCTTGTCAAGATTTTTTACCAAGGAATGCACAAAGTGAATGATAGGATCTATCGCTAAATTTTAGCGCCTTTTGTCACTTTTGATTCTATTGATTTGCTCTAATTTATGCTTTTGCTATATGCTGAAAAAATATGCTTAAAGGGTACGTTATTAAAGTTATAAGAGTAATGGGGAAGGGTAACTGTAATGCTCAATTTTATAAGATGTATTGTAATAAGTGGTATAGTGCTATGCTTGACTCATGATTCTTTTTTTGCTGAAGAGCAAATTGATGCAGATATTCAGGTTGCAGAAGAAACAGTTGTGACAGAAGGGGAGGCTGCTACCCAAGTAATATCAGAGGTAGAAGAAGTAGTAGCAGATAGTGAAACTACAACTAATGAGATAGCAGCGTCAGAAACTGTAACAAAGACTGAAGAGAAAAAAGAAGAAGCTGAAGCGATTGAGCAAAAAGCAACAAAAGAAATGATAAGTGAAAAAAAGGAGGGGGCATCGTCTGATGTTACAATTAAAGAAAAAAAAGAAGATAAGGTTGCAGAGCAAGCAATCAGTACAGACCAAAAATGGTATAATGCAATTGAGCTTCAGCCATTAATTGATTACTATGAAAAACTTCTTCAGACAATTGAAGCCTTTAAGCAGCGTATTAATCCCGCTATGCATAAGAGTGCTTTGGTATTTAATCTTAATGCAGGAAGTGCCTATAAAGAAGGAGAAGAGACAGTTAAATTTGCAGCACTGCAAGATTTTATTTCATTTACTTATTATCAAAAGATTTCAGGATCTATGAGTAAATTAAATCTTGTTAATCATGAGCGCTTCGTTAAAGAGGTAATTCCTGAAGTAGGTGATACAAAGTTTCCAACAGGATTTGTTTCTGTTGATAAGTATCAAGCGCAACGCTTGCTTATTTATGAAGGATATCATCAAAACAATTCTTTTGTGCAAGGGGCAATAATCAAAAAAATTGATAGTATGCTTAATGCAATTATCGCAACAATAAAAACAGAGACGTATAAACTAGTTGTTAAAGATTATTTGAATGCTTATCGGTCAGCAAAGAAAGTTTTGAAGGTAAGTCAGCTTCTTGATAAGAGCATAAATGAAACAAAAAGTATTCAAGAATGGCTTGCAACTATAACAAAAATATATAATGAAAAAAAAGGAGCTCCTTTAATTGTATCTGCATTGGAAGCTAGTTGCTCAATGCCACGAGGAAGCTTAATGTTAAGATTAAGGCGGGCTCGTCATCGATTGTATCATTATCTTATAAATAAAGTTCCAGAGTTGAGTGATAATCATAAAAAGAATCTTGCTCTGATGTATCAGTGTGAAAATAGGGTTGATATTGTTTATCATGTTGAATAGGGAGTAGGCAATGAAAAATAAGAGTATTGTCCAAATATTAAGTTGCTTATTAGTACTCCCTTTGTGTTTACTACAAGGAACAAGAAGCACTACTCAATCTCGAGCTCACATGATGAGAAAAGAACGATATGGTAGAACTAGCTCTACTCAAGGTCTGAAGAGATATGCTTCAGGAAGACAAACTTCTTTAAGTCGGAATCGCTATAATCTTGTACGAGGACGTGGGCACTTTCAAAGTGGAGCGAGAAGACTGCCAATGGGAGGGCGATTTGCACAGAAAGGGCGTATTAGTAGAGGAAGAGATCATTATTCTATTTATACAAATAATAATAGAGGACAAGATGCTCGTATAAGGTCTCGTGCTAATCGATATGAATCAAGAAGTCGTATGAGTAGAACAGGAGGAGTTCTGCAAGAAGAAGATAATAATGAATATATTCATGAAGAAGCTGTTAATCAATCTTTAGAAGAAAAAAAAGCTGAAGAAGAAGCTGCAAATGAACAAAAAATGATAGCTTCAGAAAAAAATAGTCAAGGGACTCAAGAGAGTCTTAAGGAGAATAAAGAGCAAGAGGGTTTATCTTGGGATTCCCAATTTTCTGTAAAAGAATTGCAGATGGCTGTTGTTGAATTACAAAAGAAAAAAGAAGCGTTTAGAAGAGATAAGCAAATGGATAGTTTTGCAATTACAGTAGATCCAGAGCAATATGATTCTCTTATAAAAGCCCCACTACCTGCAGAAGTATTTGAGAATAAACCGACTATTTCTCTTATTGAATTGCATCGTAAAATCAATGATTATTTAGCAGAACCAGGTTTGCCAAAAAGCGGAATGAATATAATAACTTTTAAAGAGAATGAGCCGCATCTTTTAGCTCAAAGTGATAAAAAAGTGATTGTTACATCATTTGAATTGTATAATGATTATCAACAACAATTAAATCGCATTAGGCCTGTGGAGCTTCAAAGGAGGAAAGAGCTTTTTGAGGAAGTGCTTGCTAAATTAAGTGAAGGTGATAAAAAAAGAGTACTTGATTCACTTAATACAGCTGTTATTTTGTTAGACCAGCAAAAGAGTCACCTTGAAAAGTTATCACTATCAATAACCAATGAAATGAAGGCAATGTCGCTTGAAGATCTTTCAAATTATATTATTGAACAAATGGGTGAGCGCAAAGAAGCAGTGCTTGATGGATGGTCTACAGGATTAGAAAGTGGGCATTTTTGGGCAACTATTTATCAGTCATACGTACATCCTTTTGGTGAACGGAAAATAATGCTTGAGCGGTCTTATCATGAATTTTATTTTTTATGTATGAGTAATGAAGTAATTACAGCAGATGAAAAAATAGCACTTTTCGGTAGATTGGGAGATCCTTTTGATTACGAATTCATAGAAGCAATTAGGCAACCTGCATAATTACTTAGTTACGAGAAAGGTAAATACATGTATCCTAATAAATATATGTTAATCTTTTATAAATAGTTTTAGTAATGTGTAATAATGCTTTTATGAATAAAGGGTTATTAGTCTTAAGCATAAGGACATACTGTGGTGCACTATACCCATGAAAAACTTTTTGCACTTTTTGACCAACTTGATATTGATTACAAAAATTATGAGCATGATCCTGTTTTTACGGTTGAAGAGGCTCAAGAGGCATGTCACATGATTACTGGGGCTCACTGCAAGACCTTATTGCTTAAAGATCAAAATAAGCAGTATTATTTAATCAGTATGCGAGATGATCAGTCACTGAGCACCAATGAGTTACGCAAACAATATAAATTAAAACGTCTTTCATTTGCAACAGCTGAAGAGCTAGATGAATTGCTTGGTGTCATTCCTGGCTCTGTTACACCATTTGCACTTGTTAATCATACCGGATCGCAAGTAACATTTTTACTCGATCATGATCTTATGGTATATGAGCAAGTTAATTTTCATCCACTGAGAAATGATATGACGACGAGTATTTCTCCTGAGGGGCTCATTCGCTTAATTGAATATCTTGGTCATGATATGGAAATCTGTCACTTGCCGAAAAAAACATAGCTGTTTATTCACAAATAACATTTTTTACATCAAGATTCATAACGAAAATGTAAAAAAGATAGGGTATAATGTTATTTTTTGTATATTTCGTTATTATTACATTCATTCCTATGACTAATATTTATACCATGAAACAAGGGATACGAGATTTATCTCCTAATAGGTTGTCGGGCCTGTATCGTTCTCTGTTTAATTCACAAAGCCTTCCTGAAGTTCATAAAACTAACGAAGAGCTTTTGTTCAAGACATTCTGCAAGTTGAATGAGTCTGTGTATAACAATAAAGCATCACTTGAATATTTTGTAAAAGTTTTACAAGGGATAAAGCATGTACATGAATTACATGAGGTTATTTTTATAAAAATGGCACTTGCTTTTAATGCTATACGAACACATGGTTCTGCGCTGCAAGAGGACCATCTTAAAGGGATGATAGCTTTATTTGGGGACCAATTTAAAATATTTTATGTAGAAAATAGTCCTGAAAAGATTAAAACGTACATTTTAACCAAACTACAACGTAAGCAGATTCCTGAAAGCCGACGTTTTGCTATTGCCATGATTGGTATTGATAGCTTATTATTTCTTAGGAATATGATTAAAGACTTTTCAGAAAGTTTTTTTGATGAATGCTCGTTTCTTGTTTGGGAGCATATAGCACGTCTTGGTTCAAAAAATCGTTTAATTGTAATAGAGTACATTGAAGAAATTTATAAAAAAGTCATATTTGATACTTTTTATCTTGATAAAAATGAGAGAGAGTCTGTTTTCATGCAGTGGTTGAAATTTAAAAAAAACTCTACCACATACATAGTAGATAAACAACGGTTGCAATTTAAAAGAAGCAAGAGCCTTCTTTTCTTTGTTCAACATAATAGTAAAATGTTGAAATAAACTTACAAAAAGTATTTATTTTCTAATAGGTTTTTATTAGTCAAAAAATGACTTTCGTGTATACTTCTTATATTTAGATTAGCTTAGCTAAGCAAGTTTAACTTGGTATAGTCTATTTTTTCAAGGTTGTCATCTTGCAGCTCATATTAGCTGTCGCTCATTTTTCTTTGTTAAGTGACAATGTTGTTTTCTCTTTAGGCGCTGAGTCAGTGAGTTGTTGGGAAGGTGACTCCAAGATTTATACAAGCTGTAGTAAGTCTATTTAAGGCATACACAAATAACTTAAAATCCAATAGAATATTTTTTACTATAAAATTTATCTTATGAAAGAAGGTATGTTATTTGAGAAAAAAAATTTATTCATTACTGTTTATTGTTTCCTTGCCGTATTATTTACTTATTCTGCTCAACCTGAAGAAATTTCGATTGCCAAGGCTGAACCTTCATGGGTTGAGCAAATTAATGATTTACATTTAAGTTCTTTCAATGATAGAGAAGTTGAGGCCTGGGAAACAGATGATTATATGCAATATATTGGCAAAATCCTTGATTTGCGTAAAAACCCGAAACCTTATACTAAAAGACGGGCTGCAACAAAAATTCAAAAAAGTCTAAGTGAAGATTCATACGGTGTACTCAGCAACATAACAACGTGTAAAAATTTAGAGCTTGTGAGAGGCTCTCATTCGCTTGATTATCATTTACTTTCTTGTATTGATCGTACCAAGAGTGAAGTTGGCCGGATGGTTTTAATGCATATGATAGCAAATCCTACTGAAGATAAAGCAATTTTATCTCATCGTACTCAAGCTTTAAGATATTTGTATGAGCGTCAGGGGTTGCTTTATAAGTTAACTGAGCAATTTGAAAAAATAGCTTCTGTAGAAAATGTTTTGCTCGGTTTTTGGGATGTATGGGATCCTTTTCGTACCGCAATGGGTAGATGCCTTTTTAGAGAGGGAAAAAGTATTCTGAATGACCATACTTGGGCCCTTGAAGCAAAAAGTTGGTGGGAGCATCAAATGCGTTTAGTTCACACCGGTATGAGTTGTTTTACAACTATTTTATTGGCCTATCATGGGTTGCGTCTTATGGTTTCAGATGATAGGCCTGAATATCAGAATTGGTGTAATCCTGAGCGATATGTGGGTCATGGTGGACCACTTGGGTTGCTTTGGGGATGTGGTGGAAGTGGAATAGAGGCTGGCATCTCTCTAGGTATTGCTGCTTATACAGCCTCAACAATCAAAGATAACGTGGAATGGACGTATGCCTGCTTTTATTTAGAAAATAGTATTCAGGCACTTTTGGTTGATGTTGCTTCTTATATGGGAGCAATTAAAGAAATTGAAAAATTACTTAATTTTGATAGTTCTTGTTCCGATCGATTTCCACTTTATCGAAAAATGCTCCTATGTCGCGATATGTATGGAACGGCTTCTGAGCGATTTAAAGAATTTTTGGATCTCATTCAGGAGCCTTCATTTCAAGAAGGGTCAAGTTGGGCCTCACGAGGCCGCATTTTACGGGCCTATTTTCTTGCATCAAAAATTAAAGAAGAGTTGACAGAATTGCTAACAGCTATTGGTCAGGTTGATGCATATTGTTCGATTGTGCGTCTTTATTTAGAGCATGAAGATAAATTAGTAAAGTATTGTTTTGCAGAGTTTGATTATGACCAACCATTTGAAATGGGCCCTTTTATTAAAGCAGAGGGGTTATGGAATCCATTTGTAGATGATGCATGTGCCGTTACCAATGATGCTCAAATAGGTGGTTCTTATTGTAACAATATAATCCTAACTGGACCTAATTCGGGTGGAAAGTCAACATTTTTGCGCAGTGTTGGTATTGCCCAAGTATTGGCTCAAAGCATTGGCTTAGTGCCGGCAAGTAGATATAATTCAACGCCTATTCATTCTATTGAAACTTATATGAGCGTGACGGATGATACTTCTCAGGGGCAATCATTATTTAAAGCTGAGGTTGCACGAGCACAAGAGCTTGTTGAAAAAATGAAAAATTTAGATGAACAAGAAAAGTTTGGGTTGGTGTTGTGTGATGAAATGTTGAGTGGCACAAACCCTGTTGAAGGCGCTTGGGCAGCATACAGTGTTGCTGAATTACTTGGTGCTCACAACAATGCTCTAACGCTCATTGCAACTCACTTTAAAGAGCTTACTGAGCTTGAGGAGAAAACGGGCAATTTTGTTAATTGGAATGTCTCGGTAGTTAAGCACGATGATGGTTCCATTGATTATCCTTTTAAGCTTGGTTATGGTCCATCGAATCAGCATGTTGCTCTTGATATTATGCGGCTTGCCGGTTTTCATGGAGAAGTTGTTACGCGATCTCTTTGTCTTTTACAGGAATATAAAGAAAAATAAAAAAAGGGGCTTGCAGTAAATGCAAGCCCAATTCGGTTTATTACTAAATATCAAAAAAGATACTTAATAATATGATGATGGAGGAGCTAATGGAATTTGCGCAGTTACTCATTTTTATCAATTATTTTCTAATATAAAGCAATATATAAAAATGTCAAATATTTTTCAAATTGACTATATTTTGTGATTGATTAGACAAGTTTCTTGTTAGGACTTGATTTTTCACTCACTTGCTCAGAAAAAGTAGGCTTAATTTCCTTGTTTGCTGGGTAATTTTTGCTTGGTTTGATAGGATTCTGTCGACGATTATGAAAAATTGTAATGAAGTTGAAATGCTTACTTGAGCAATATGCAAAAATAAATGGTTGATATCTTTACGAGTTGAATATAACAAAGGTTATGTAGAGCAACAAGTGATTTAGCTTATACCAATATTGGGGTATTGCTAGGCCTTATTATGTACTTGAGTGATAATTTTGAGTAAAAAATTGTTCTAATGTAAAATTCTTTAGTCAGACATATCATTAAAAGTGCTATCTGTAGGTATCATTAAAATAAGGTTCTAAATTCACTTGCTATATTGGAAAAAAAAATGAATACTCTTTTGCAAAGAGTTGAGAATTATAAATGATATTCAATATGACAGTAATGTTATTTTGCAAATTATAAGAAAGGAGAGGTGTATGAATATTCTTACACGTGTGCGACTTCTTGGAATAATATTTCTTATTATAGTGTCAGGCAAGCAAGTGAGTGCTATGCAGCAAGAATCGTCAGAACCGTCGCCTCAGGCTCAAGAGTCTGAACAAGCTACTAGCATACCTGAAGAGAGTGTCGGATGGGGATTGCTTAGTGCATTCAGAAACATATCTTTTTCATCTGCGTCACAAAAGCCGGTTAAGCATTGGATTTTAAAGAAGAAAGGCTCTGAGGAGAGTAATTTTGGAACAGCTGATGAATTGAATAACCTTCTTAATAAGGGAAAGTATGGGTCGTTTGCTAGAGAGATTCGTTACTATTTTGATTCTCCAGGCGGTGATGTAAAGAAGAATGATGATTTAACTTATGCTTGTCGTTATTGTAAATATGAGTCAAAAAAGATTGGCAATCCATACATTCTTTTTGAATTGATTAAGCGCAATAGCTCTGTTCTTGATATAGGATATGATGACTGTCATGAGTTTGTTAAAGAAAATCTCATTTATATTGTGACTTTTGTCTTTATATTAGCTTCTAAGGGATGCATTTATCAGCGCAGCAAGAGTGATGAACATAAAAAATATGCAAAAAAAATATGTACATTATTAAAGGTTTTCCTTGCCTCCTATAAACCATACTGGCTGCATCGAGCAGAAGAACATGCTATAAGTTTTGGTGAAGTTTGTGATCAAGTACGCAAATTTCCAGCTATTGCTAATCTTATTTCTGCTGAGAATCCTCCTTCTTTTGCATACGGTCTTGCTCTTGATCGAGATTTCAATGATGTTGCATTGGGTTTTGAGCTTAGAAATAGAGAGGCAGACATAGAGCTTGTTGATCTTTTTCCAGGAGCACAAGAGAATCTTTCAAAGACGCTTGAAAAAGAGCTTGGCGAAGAAGAACGAGAAGCGCTTTTCCCAATGGTGAAGGCAACAGAATTGATTAAAAAGCGCTGTTCATCATGGGAAGAATTCTTTAAATTTTCCTGTGAAAATATAGATCTTTTATAAGCAATAGTAAATTAATATAATATTTTTTAACATATGGAGTAGTCAATGAAAAGAAATGCGTTACTCTATGCAGCATTCTTTATTGTAGGATTTAGCCTTTCTGTGTGCGCAGATATTACCAATGATCTTAATACTGTTTTAGCAGCTCAAGATTGGGGAACTCTGTCTAAGGTTTTACGCGAAAATCTTAAAAATAAGAATAAAGACGTTTTGAGGTGGATGCATGAGCATCAGTCATTGATTGTAGTTAATAATGAATTTTGTTTATATTACCTTAACAAATTTGAGAGTCCACGTGTTGAATTTACTCATGAAAATTATTCTCATTTGTTAGAGTGCATGCTTATGTTTTTTATTCGAATGGAGCAAGACGTTGCCTGTTGTAATAATATGAGAATAGAGGATCAAATCAAAGAGCTTAATCAGCTCAACCCTGGTAATGTTAAGTTGCCTATTGATAGAAATTTGCTTGGATTTAAAGATCTTCCTCGACGTTCGACTGTTGTTCAGGAAAAATTCTATTGTCGTTGGTTTCCCTTCTTTCAGGAGCTTGCAAAAGGTCGAGGTGTGCCAGTTTTTGAGACTATTTTGAATAGACTTAAGGAGCGCTATGGTATTCCTCTTGGCAATAGAGAGAAGATTAATAAGCCAATTGAAGAAAGAGGACTATTGGCATTTGAGTATTTTGAAACGCCAGCGACTGTGCTTTACTGCTCACTTAAAGAATGTAATACGCTTTTAATTGCTGGCAAGACTTATCGTCTTTCATTTTGTTTTAGTCAGGCAGAGGCGTCTTTGGTAAATTTCTTTGTTGGTAATGCGGATCAGCAAGCAAAAGTTGCATGGTATCGACAAGACAATGCAAAGAAAGCATTTTATAACTTGTCTGGGTATACATCATGGCTTAGTTTTTGGTCAACTGCAATGGAAGAAATTGATCCAGAAATGCATAAATCCTATAAGGATAAAGGTCTTTTTGAGAATATAAGTATATCAGATGGCTATGAGCGATGGTTGGAATATGACTCTGAGCAAGACGATGGTGAGGAAGGCTATTAAATCATTATGTAAAGCTTTTATCTTCTAGCAATGAGTTAGAAAAAAAAGCCCTGTCTTTTGATATCAAAAGACAGGGCTTTTTTTATTTATTGACAGGAGCTAGAGAATATTAGCTAAACTTAACAGGTGTATGCGAAGAATAATAAAGATGGGTCTGTTATCTTATGGGGAGTGGGCATGAAAAGAATATTGTTGTTAATGTCGATGATTGCTTTATTGATAGGCAAGGGTTTTGCAGAATCAACTATGGATTTATTTAGTCGTCTTGAAGGTAAGCGATTTTTAATTAAACAAAAAGGGACAAATAGCTATTTTAGTTATGATCCTGATGATGCTCGAAAAATTGTTTTAGTTGATAAAGCATCTAAGGCAGGGCGTTTTTTGGTCAGTCAAAAGGATGAAAAAATATTCATTGATGCAACAATAAAGCTTGATGGTGAATGGAGACGGCGCTTAAATGCTGATGGAAAAAAAGGAGAGCTTCCTTACTTTAGAAATAAAAATCAAGGGGGGGGGGAGGCTTTTATTTGGGAAAATGAGACTTTTAAAAATACCAAGCATAAACGATATATGTATATATCTGGGGACAGGGTAAAGTTAACTAAAGATGGCAACATAGCTGTGAAACTTGAATTTGTTCTTGAAGAAGATCTTTCAAGTAGTGATGCTCCAACAACTAATGATATTTACGAGCGCCTTAAGGGTAAAGAATTTTTTATTAAAACAACATCTGGATATTTACGTCATGCTCATGAACATAGTGATAAAAAAGAGAGAGAAGAGATAAGAGCTGATGCTCCATCCAGTGATGCAGCACGCTTTACTATGAATATGAAAGATGATTTTATCTTTATTACTGCAACTGAAAAAGTTGGGGGTGAAGATGGTCGACGAATGCAGCAAAGTAATGCCTCTGATAAAAATCCTGATGGAACTATTCGTTTTCATAATAAAAACATGGATAAGCATGAGCGGTGGAAAATTGTTGATGGTAAATACTTACAGCAAGCAACAAGTTCTTGGTTTTTAGGGATACGAGATGGCAGGCTTCATGGTTACGAAAGCAGGGCAAATGCAGTCCCCTTTAGATTTGTAGAGGATGAAGGGGTTGCAGAAAGTATTGATGCTCTGACAACAGCAAATACTCCAGGAACGTTGGAATTGTATGAGGAGCTTAAGGGTAAAGAATTTATGATCTCAACGCAAGTTGATGGAAAAAGAAAGTGGTTTAATCATGCAGGCGAGCTGTTAGTACTTGGATCTGTTAAAAATCTTGCTCTATTTACAATGGAGCATAAGGTAGTTGATGGTAAAAGCTTTATCTTTTTGAGAGCAAAGAAAAAAGTCGATGATGAAGCAGGACGAACATTGCAACAGAAAAATGCTTCAACTGATATTCCTCATGAAAAAGTCTCTTTTGTTAATAAAAATAAGCAGCAATGGGAGTCCTGGCAGATTGTTGGTGGAAAGTATTTAATGCAAGGTTATAGTGGTTGGTATCTAGGTTATAAAGGCAACCAGGTTATTGCTTCCAAAGACTTGCTTAATATGCCGTTAGAGTTTGAAGTTGATAACAAGGTTCAGCTTGTCAAAAAGCCAATGCCTGTTAAAAAGCCAATATCTGTTAAAAAATCAAGCAGCTTCGGTGGTCTATTTAAAGATCGCATGTTTGATTATTCATTAAAAGCTAAGGCTGCTAAAAAAACAAATGTTCCAGAGGGTTATCGATTTATCAAAAATAATAATGATATTCGCTATGGTGATTTGGTTAAAATTTCTTCTTCAATGTTTGCTAAATTTCTTCATGCGCCAGGTGGAGATTATGGACATGATGGTTCTTCTGGAGGTGAGCAAATTAATTTATTATGGAAAAATAATGATTATTTCGAAACCATTGAAGATGCTTCTTGGTGGGAACTATTGACTGAAAATATGGAAGAAATGGCAGGTAAGCCAGTAACATCACAAGAATCAGTGCAATTAAAGCTCTTTGGCTCTGAAAGTGTTTTGGGACTTAACACTGAAGCTTTACCCCCTGTTACAAAAAATGGAGTTGAAGTCTCTTTATATAGCGCTGAAAATAAAAATACATTCTGGCGAGCTCGTGGTAAAAAAGCGAAAGTTGAAAATATTCGAGTGCCTAAGGCTGGTGATAAAAAAGGTGCTGAAGTTAAGCAAGATGATGTATCGACAACTCTTTTCTTGTTACAAGAAGATTTGTCAGGACTTTATCTAGCACCAGGAAGAGCCTATAATTTTGGAACAGATGGTGAGCCAAATGAGCAAATTGAAGTTCTTGCACAAGAAGATCCTGCAAAATGGATTATTCGATTTGTTGCACGAAAAACAACAGAAGATGCTGCAATGGCTAAAGAGAGCATCAAAGATACAGTTGATCAAGTGAAAAGTGAAATAGCAGCTGAGCTTGAAGATGATGATGAGCTGATTGTTCCCGAACATTTTAGTGAAAAAGTGGGGGGATTATTTGCTCATGTTGCTGTTGGTTTTGTTAATGATCGCATTGAAATGTGGGGTGTTAACAAAATGCGTGATCAAATCTTTATGATGCGAACAGGAGATATGACTCAACAATTTGAACCGATACCAATGCGTTTGGCAACATCAGGCATGATGACTGCTAAAGCTCCTGTTCTTGATGCTGTAACAAGTATTACTATGTCTAAAATGGGCACAGTTTATGTAATTGCAAGTGGCCAGCTTTATCGTTGTAATCGCGGTGAAGAGGATAAGCTTGCTGATATAAAATGGGAGCCTGTTTCAACAGGAACGTATAAGTTGCGTTCATTTGCAACACAAGATGATGAGTTAATGTGGTGTGTTGACCATAAAGGATTTGTGCGTGAAAAAGTTGGTGACACTTGGACTGCTCGCTCCGGAGAAGGTGTTGGTGCGCAAGTAAGCGTTGGGTATGATAGAACGGTATTTGCAATTAATAGTATGGGTATGCTTTTTGAGTATAATAGTGAGAATGAGCAATGGAGTGAGCTTACTTCTGATGGAAAGTCGCTAAGCTTAAAAGATATTACCCATGTGGATCGTGATCATATTTATGGTGTTACCAAAGATGATCAAGCAATTTTTTACAGTTATGATGCTGGTAAAGCAACTATTTTGTTATCATCTGATGATAAAGAAAATCAAGAGTTTAATCGGGTTGCTCTTGACGGAAAAACTGTTGTCTTAGTAAGTGAAAAAGGAGCATTATTTACCGCTGAACTTGAAGACCTTTCATCAGCCCCTATAGTTAATTCAGTAGAAGGTAGTGGCTTAGAAGAAGAAAGTTTAGTTGAAGAAGAGGGTGAAGAAGTTGATACAAGAGTGAGTTCTGCGCGTGTACGAGTTGCTCGCTCCTCTCGTTCTCGTCGAGATACAAGTCGAGGCTATGATCCTCGGCAACGACGACGTATTTATGGTGCTTCACATGCAAAGCCAGTAGATGATGAGGTTGAAGAAGCGGCTGTTGAACCAGCTGCCACACAAATGTCTATTGATGAACGTCGAGCTGCTCGTTTAGCTGGTCGCCAAAGTGGAGAGTCTCGATGGAGAGGCCAATATCAAGGTCGATCAAGAACTCGTTCTCGGTAGTAATATTTGGTTTCTGGGATGCTGTCTGCTTTAAAGGATCTTGGATGATAAAAAACTGAGAACAGGTTTGATCAGTAGATTTATGGATGGCTTGTAAAAAGGAGCTTATGTAAATAAGCTCCTTTTTATTGACATAAACAATAACTTTGGTGCTACACTTTTTGTATTCTTCATTTTTATAAATAAAGTAGTTACAATAAGAGATGAGTAGTAAATCTTCTGGAAGGGGAGTTTGATGCGTAAACAAGTAATTAACTTAAAAATAATGCTCATACTTTGTTTAATGAGTTTTTCTTTATTGCAGGCATTTTTTAGTGTAAAAAAAGCTCCTTTTGATCCGCCAGAAGGCTTTGATGTTCAAACAGTTGGAATGGTGATTCGCTATGGCGATGCATTACGAATTGTTCATCCGGAAAGTGGTAAATCTCTTCATTCGCATAAAGACAAATACTATCATACAGGATCAAGTAATCAGCAGCAGGTTACCTGTTATTATAACGAGGCAGATAGTGACTCATCATGGTGGATTGTTAAACCTGAGCATGGTGAGGATTTAGATGCTGTTCTTGGTCAGATTGTTGATCCTGCAAAACCTGTACGACTTGAGCATGCAGCTACAGCAAAAAATCTTCATAGTCATAGCAATAAACCGGCTCCAGTAACAGGAGACTTACAAGAAGTAACTGGATTTTCAGCTAATGGTAATAATGATGATAATTGGATTTTTACTGTTGCGGGTGGTGGTAAATGGGCTCAAGGTTCAGAGTTTAAATTGGTTCATAAGCCGACCTCAATGTATCTTCGCTCACAAAAAGGTGTTGATTTTCCAGTAGTTGAATCAGATAGCCGGAACATGCATCAAGAGGTTGCTGCTTGCAGTGAGGGTTATGGTGATGATAGTGATAAAGAGAATGAATATCGAACATGGAAAGTAGAACTTTTAGCTCGTTCAATTCTTGGAGCTAAAAAAGCAGCAGAAGAAGTTGAGCTTGAAGAGCCTGTTTATCTTAATAAGAGGTTTGGAGTTCCAGAAAACTATACCTTTAAAATGAGTGGTGATGATGGAAAAGTGAGTGTTGCGTTTGGCGATTGTGTTCGTATTGTTCATCAAGAAAGCTCCTCATATCTGCAATTTATTGGAAAACCTTACCCTAGCGATGATAAAGATAGTAATGTTTTTCAAATCATTGCTTTTAACTGGCCAGATTATGAAGTTAATGGAAAAATGGTATCAGGGCTTGAGCATTCATGGGCATTGGCTGGTATGGGATGGTGGCGTCTTATTAGTGCAGATGGAAGTAAAAAAATTGGTCAAATTATTGAGAGTGGGGATCGTGTCACGTGTGAATTAGTAGATCAATTTAAAAAATATAATGGCTTTATGTACTCTGACCCAACGAGTGACATAAAATCACCTGCAACATCTCGTCAACGGGTAGAGATTTCTGAATTTATAGATAATAAAAAGAATAATTTTATTTGGGAAATTCGTGGAAAAAATATTAAAGAGCTTGTTGCTCAAGCACCTTTCTCTTTGTATCATACAGAATCAAAAAAATATCTGGGTACAAAGAAAGGGGTAACTTATAACCCAGGTGAAAAAATTCCTCGTCAAGAGATCTTTTTACACAATCTTTTATATATGTGGAGAATTAAGAATGTTGCTGAGCCGTTGCCTGATGAAGTTGAGCGGTTAGAAGAAGGGGGTAGCCTGGGCGATAATGAAGGAACAGAGAACGAAAAAGAAATTGATGAAGAAGAGCTTGAAGAGACAAAAATTCCTCTTAATTTGCCGTTAGGATTTGATAATAATAAGCTTACCAATGTAAAGATGAGTGCTATTGCTGTTGGATCAATTGAAGGTAACTATACGGTATGGGGTATTGGAAAAAATAATCAAGCTCTTTATTCTTTTACGGCGAACAACTCTTCATTAGGATTTTCTCAGTTAGATCCAAAAATACGTCCCGCTAAGGGTTCTTTGGCGGCAGCAAAAAAACTTGATAACTTTACCGATATTTCTGTCTCTTCGATAGGGCAGGTCTATGGAGTGAGTGATGGGAATATTTATGCGCATCATCATGATGATTGGGTAATGATTGAGAAGCCGTCAGATATTGTCTTTGAGCAAGTTGTTGTTGGAACCAAGAAAAAAGTAGAGGAAGTTCCAGGGCAAGAGGTTATGCAAGATGTGGTTTGGGCACGTTCAACAGAAGATCAGCTTTTTGAACTTGTTTCTGCTGAGTGGATTGCGCGAACAGAAAAAGATGTAGCAATTGATATAGGTATTGGACTTGATGGAACTATTCTGGCAATTAATCTTAGCAATGTGCTTTTTCAATATAAAAATGAGATGTGGCAAGAGGTTGGTATTGATGTTGATCTTGCAATGATGTCTGTTGGTCAAGAAAATCAGGTGTATGGGGTAACCAGAGATGGTGAATTTGTACAAATTGACCTTTCGGGTAAAAGTATAACTAAAATTAAAGGTTCGAATGCTAAAGTTGCAAAAGGATTTGAAGATATTTCAGTAAATGCTGCTGGCTCAATTGTTGCAATTGACTATGAGGGTAATTTGTATGCAAGTAAGAAACAAGAGGGTGTTTCAATTGGTGAGGCAGCAGAGACTGTTGCAGAGCTTGAAAAAAAGGAGGAAAAAGATAGATCTAATGCAGGGATGAAGGTTGATTTAAAAAGAGATAGTGAGGATGAGAAAGAAGATGGTATTCTTGAAAATAGCAATGCATCTTCTTATTCAAGGCGCGTTACACGTGTTGCTTCAACAGAAAAATCTGCGATGTATCAAAAAGCTCGACAACAAAGAAATACAACATTAATGAGTGCTCGTGGAAGAACTTCTCGGGTTCGCTCTGGACAAATTTCTCGTCGCCGAATGGGAAGACGAGCAACAAATAGTCGCCCTGTTCAGTCACGAACAAGGCGAGGGTATGCTTCTTCTTCTCGTGGGGTGTCAACAGCTCGAGAACGACAACGTACAAGCCGTTATATATCTTCAGGGAGGTCTGTTTCTCGAACACGAGCAGAGGTGGGAGCAGGAGATGGACTGCAACGAACAGCTTCTCGCGTTGTTAGCGGGCGAGGGCGTTCACGAACACGCTCTAGTATTGCTGATGAACAATATAAAAGTGGTACATCTTCACGTAATATGCGCGATGGAAAAGTCTCTCATTCGAGATATCGTTAATAATGAAAACAAGTATGTATAAAGTAAGAAAGAGAGTTGGCGTTGGTACCTTATGAAAGGGTGAGTATGAGAAATCGGTGGAGAATAAGAAATATGGTTAGTTACGCTATAGTGTGCGGATTAGCTCTTTTTGGGGTATTGCGTGCTGAGGTAACAGCTGTGTATGATCCAAATGTAATGCATTATGGAGACTATATTAAGTTAACATATCAACTTACTGATAGTGATGGTAAGGCATTAGAGGGAACAGGTCCACTTTATTTAACTGCAGACGATGATGGTAATCCAGGGGTAGAAACAGTAGAGAGCCCACGTTGTTTTTGGATGGTTTTACCGGAAAATGGAAAAAGCCTAGATACAGTGTACGCTCAAGAAGTTGCACCTAATGAGAAAATTCGTTTTGAGCATGTTTTGAAAGGTGGTCGTCTTTATTTAGAAGATGGTGCTTTAGTTATGCACAAAATGGGGATTGCAGAAGAGGGATATTCATTGAGTGATGAATCTTCATCAGGTGAGATGACATTACTTGCAAATGGGGCACTGATGATTGGCTCTGAGTGTAAGTTGCGTGTTTCTGGAGAAAAATTACTCGGAGTTGTTCCTGGAATGTCATTTGATGCTAAGACAGATGAAGGAGCAAAGCTCGGTGTTATTGGATTCAATAAGTTTGCAAACTGGCGAATTGATGATGTTTATCCTATAACCCGTATTATGAAAACTACTGCGGATAAAGGATATTCAATTCCATCATCTGTTGTACTGTCATATGATCGAGGGATAGCTGAACATTGGAGGTACTCGGGTAAGGTTCCAGGTGCTCGTATCAAGTTAATGGATAAGACGCTTGCTTTTGCATCAAACTATTTTCGATTTTGTCGTGTAGCGGATTCACGTTTTTTTGCTGTGACAAGCTCAAGTGCTCAATGGGCATATTTATGTGCTCATAATAAGGCTGCAGAGTTTATTGATAAAGAAGCATCTTCTCGAGCTCAATGGGTTTTGCTTCCTGATAATGATGGCTTTCTTCGTATGATGAGCAGATCTACAGGAGCTTATCTTTGCTATCCTGGTACAGATTGGAGTGATAATAGTTTGTGGCTTACAATGGATAACGAATCTCATGCAACGTTTGATGATTCTCTTGCCTTTGTATCGATAACAACAAGAGATCTATTCGCTGGGGTTATAGTTTCAGATGATGCTTCAAAAGCTGTTTATGATCCAGTTGAAGATGCTCCACTAAATCCAATTTTTAATGCAGCGTGGGAGTTGCCAATTGTTGGTAAGGGAAATAAAAACACTATTGAATTTTCCATGACAATGCAAGAGTATAATGATCTTGATAAGCGTCAATTGCGTATTGCTATTTCTGAGCAAACAAAAGCGCTTAGAGGGAGTATGATTGATATTTATATGAGCAAAGATTTATTTGAAATATCTTCTAATATTCCAAATAAATCGCTTATCAAAATGGCTGCATCTGAAAGAGACTCTTCTGTTAATCCAATGGATAATACGCTAGAGCGAATTGGGACTCCACTTGCAGGAAGCAAAATGATTACAACCCGGGTAAAAAATCCTGAAGATCCAATTAAGTTTGTTATTGATCTTTATGCACCAGAAGATTTTGAAACGTCTCATATTTCAATTAAAAAAATTGATGCTTCAGGTGAAGAAACAACATTTGAAATAGATGATCTTCAAGTAAGTGGTAATACATTGCGTTATTTTGGTTTTGCAGGTGCTGCAAGCAAGATTATGTTTAGTGATATAAAAATCAATGGTGAGCGCAAGGGAATTGAAGATGCATCACTTGACCCTGTTGACCTTGTTAATTTATCAGAGTCTCATAAAGCAAATCCAGGTGAAGTACTGCTTCATCGGGTAGCTGTTGGTTCTCGCCCTATGTCTGTTGATGGTGAATTAAAAGGTAAGTACATTTCATGGGCTGTTGGTGCAATGGGTACCGACTATGAAAATAAGCTTTATGAATGGAAAACTGTAGATGGTGTAGGTCAGTGGGTTAAGCATGAAGCAATGCTTCAAAGTGAAGATGAAGCTTTAGCAAAAACTGAGATTCTTGGCTTTACTGACATTTCTGTCTCTGATGATGGAAAAGTATTTGCCTGTGCTGGGGGTAACTTGTATCGTTACAATTGGCCTGTAACAGAAAATGCCAATGGAACATGGACAAAATATCAACTTAAAAATAGCAAGAATGAAGAATTCACCATAAAGCAAGTGGCAGTTGGCCGTACAAAAGTTGTTGACGTTGATGTTAAAAATGATGCAGGTAAGACAACAAAACAGTCAGTAAGAAAGTCTGCGTTGTATGTTGTTGCTCAAGAGTCAGATAATAATGTTCGAGTATATCAATCAAAAGATGCTTCAAATCATGAAGCAGAATGGGTAAGCAGAGGAAGAAGCGGTTCTGATGTTATGATTGCTACTTCAGCATATGATGTTGTTTTAGCTTTGAATGATGGTGGGGCGGTACTTGCTCGTAATCATGATGGTGGAGCTGAAGAGTGGAATCCGCTGTTTATGAATCTTATTATTAAAACAAAATCGTCTAATGGATCTGAGGTTATTACAAAAGAAAGCATCGCTCTTTCTTATATTGCAGTTGGAGGTGCAGATCTTATTTTTGGTGTAGTAGAGCCAACATTTGATCGACCAGAGCGAATTTTAGTTGGTTACTCAAAAGATGATCAGGGCTGGATAACTATTGATGATGAATCAGGCAAGGACATGTCTGGGGTAGTTTCACTAAGTGTGAACCAAGCTGGCAGTACCATGATGATTGATGCTGAAGGAAGCAGTTATCGATCAGAGGAAATGGGAGTAACCTTAGTTGTTCCAACGCCTTCTGGTGACACTGTTACGGCAACAAGCGCTGATAAAGAAGATGTTAAAACTGAAGTTGCAGCTGAGGATGCAGCAGATGTAAAGACAACTGAAGTTAAAGATGAAGAAGATCCTGCAAAAATCGCAACAGAAGAGACAGCCGAGCAACTTGATACGGTTACACCGGTGAGGGGGCGTCGCTCAACGCGTAGTCGCCCAACTCGTGGAGTTGGAATGCCTCGTGGCCGTACAGACAGAACATCATTTGGAGTTGCATCAGCATCAGGCAGAGGGAGTCGTCGTGGTAGTGACGTAAGAACAGATCGTAGTCGTGGAAGAACAGCTTCAAGTGTTGATCGTGGGCGTGGAAGAACTGTAATGACTGACCGTGGTAGAGGTGCTGTAGATCGCGGGCGTGGAAGAACTACATCAAGCCTCGGTCGTAGTCGAAGTACTCCTGGCCGTGGCAGCGTAAGCACTGAGCGCGGTCGAAGCAGAGTGAGTGAGGGGACAGAAAGAGTCCGTAGCCGCAGTGTAACAGCTGATCGAGGTCGTGGTTCTTCTTCTCGCAGCAGAGGCATTACTCCGCAAAGAGGACGCCCTGAAGGGGTTACGTCAACAACTGCAAGAACAAGTGGTTCACGAATTAGAACAACTAGATCAGATAGATCACAATTGCGTTCTGCAAATCGTTCTTCTCGTGGAGAGGGTGTTCGTGATAGCAGTGGTAGAGATAGGATTGCTGGTCGAGATACAGCTCGAAGTAGTGATCGTAGCTCTGCTAGAGGGAGTGTTCGCAGTCGAACACGTGACTCTGTAAGTGGTAATGATCGTAGTCGAACACGTGATTCTGTAAGGGGTAATGATCGCAGTCGAACACGTGACTCTGCAAGGGGCGACGACCGCAGGTCTGTTCGTCAAGAGGGTCGTGAAAGTGATCGAGGAGGAATGCGCACTAGGGCTCGTGAGTCAAGTCGAGTAGGACGTTCTTCTCGAACAAGATAGTACACTTTAAATTATAACGAGGCATAAAAGAAAAGCGGAGTTGACCGATGTTGACTCCGCTTTTTTAGGTTAAAGTGTTGACTGGGTATCTTCTTTTTTACTACGGTGAGTCGTGGTAGTTTTCATAGTGTATTGGGTTAGCCTTAAGGGAAAAGGAGATGTTCCTATGAAGAGGCAAGTGAGCAAACTTACAAGGTTGTTCAGAGGTGTAGGGGTGAGCGTTGTGCTTTTCTCTCTATTAACGAGCATATGCAATGAGGCATTGGCTCGACTTGAGTACCGTCAAGATATTTCCCCTGGTTCTGCAGGAATGCTTGCTCCAGAGCTACTTGCACGGTTAAAAGATGGTGATAAAGTTGTTCTTGTGGTAAATGGTGAAGGGTGGAGAGACTTTGATCGTCCTAAGTTGCTAACAGTAAAAGAAAAAGAAAATGACCTCAAGATTATTGCAGAGTATGGAACGGCAATAGATAAAAATTCGCATTTTGAGGTAATGCGAAATGGTGACTGGTTCGGTTTTGTTTTTAATAAGGGCGGCAAAAAGATGGCCCTTATGGCTGATGGTAATCTTGTTGATATGACCAAGGCCCCTGTCAATGTTAATAATAAAACACAGCTTAATGGCCGAGAAGAGTTATGGTGGGGACTGTATGCATATATGAACTATCATGGTGCAGAACAAGTTATTACCAAGCTTGTTAGCAAGGGAACAACCGGATTTTTAAGACTTGATGATAATAATAGAAAGCTTACAACAGCAATGTTTGGCTCATATCCTGCTGCTTACTTTGAAGGAGCAATGATCAATGTTGTTGAAATTGAACAAGGTGATAGGCTCAGTCGCGTTATGCCTGGAGGAAAAAACTTTACATATAATCCTCGATTAAGTTCATATCGCTATCCTTATTTTACTAAGGATTGGAGAATTGGAACTAAGGGTAATGGCTGGGTAAAGTTTAGAGCAAAAGCTCAATCAGATATCCGTGTTTATTTTTCTGCAATTATAAACAATGATCCTGAGAATTCTTTATATTGTTGTTCAATTGGTGAAAAAGAGAACACATTTAGTGCATTTCGTGAAAAAGCAAACTCTGTAAGAAAAGATGATGCTTCTTTAAGTGATCCTGCAAGTTTTGAAATGGATAAAGGACAAGATCCAAAAGTTGTCATTAGGAATCCTAATAAGTTTGAGGATTATTGGGTTAAAGTAGAAAATGGTGAACTTTCTTGGGGTACTGGAAAAACAGTTGGTCAAGAGATCAGAATGGCTTGGAAGGATCCTTCTCCTCTTAATGACGTCAAGTATGTTGCGCTTGGTGGGTTAGGAGAGATGGTTTATTTTGAAGACATTGAATTGAGTCCAGCAATTGCAGAAAAGCCAAAAGTTAATTTGCCAGATGGTTATGCAAAGTATGCTCAAGCAGGTATTGTTGATAGTGTAACTGTCGGTTCTAGCGATGGAGCTCTTTCTGCCTGGGCAGTACAAAGAGACAAGTTGGTTAGATGGAATGACAGCAATAAGCGTTTTGAAAATTATATTGCTTCAGGATTACCTTCAGGTGCCAATGTATCTGATGTTTCAGCTGGTAGTGATGGAACAGTTTATGTTGTTGTTGATGGAGCTCTTTATCAGCTTGTAGGTGATAAATGGTCTCTAGTTTCATCTGCAATTTGGTCAATAGAAGAAGGTGCCGTTGTTCAAAATCAACAGCTTGAAGCAAAGACGGTTGCTGTTGGTAATGCGGATAATGTTTGGGCTTTGCAAAATGATAGCACAAAGCTTTATCAATTAATGACTGTTCAACAGGGAGATGAGGCTCAAGTTGTTTGGGTTGAGCGATCAGAGTTTGCTGTTAAAGTTGCAGCTGGTCTTGATAATTCTGCTGCTGCAATTGACAACCAAGGCTTTGCGTATCTTTTCATTTCTGGGCAATGGGTAAACATTAGTAATGAACGGGAATTTCATAAGCTTGCAGTAGTGACAAAAGATCACATAATCGCTATTGGTCGAGACATGAATTTATATGAATATCGTTCAGAAACGGGCGAAGATGGGGTATATGTTCCTGGTGATTGGACACCAATTTTAGGTGCAGATAAAAAACCAGCTTATGGCTTTCATAAAATATCAGTAAATACAGCAGGGACAACGTTTGCTTCAGATGCTACAGGTGTTTTGTATAGCTCTGGATCTGCAGGTGTTTCACAAGCCATTGTTGATTCGTTAGCAAAAGCGGTTGCTCCAATTATTGCCCCTGAAGCGCCTGCTGAAGTTGCTCCAGGAGAAACAGCTTTACATTTCTTGACACAGCTTGAGGCTGCAGTTGTTCAACTTGAAAGTGTAAAAAGCTTACTTTCAGAAGAGGATGTTGCTCGAGTAAAAGAGTTAGGCAGTCTTCTTAGTGGATTTGTCTTCGAGGAAAAAGATGTTACTGAACAAGTAGCAGAAGAGCAAGCAGCTCAACAAGATGTTGATACTCCTCCAAGTAAAGAAGAGCAAGTTCAAGAGCAAGTTGTTGAAAATGTTGTTGAAGAAAAAATTGAAGAGGTTGTTGAAACAACAGATGTCGTTCCTGTTGATACAAGAGGTCGGCCAATTAGAGGTGTTTCTCGCCCTACTCGTGGAGCAACTCGAGGTGGTACAACAAGAGGAACAACTGTAAGAACAAGTACTTCTGGAAGAGGGATGACTCGTGGTTCCCGAACACAATCTCGTACTGAAGCTCGAAGTGTTCGAGGAGGAAGACCTCCCGTTGCTGGAGCTGTTGAAGCTGCAGAAGAAGGTGTAGGTGTTTCACGAACTGGAAGAGCTACTACTCGAACAACCAGAGGTTCTACAAGAGGGACAAGTTCAAGAACAACAGCACGAACGGCTTCAGGAAGAGCTGCTACTGCGAGTCGAACACCTGTTGTAGGACGAGGCAGAGGTACAACAACAGAGAGAACTTCTACCGCTGTAAGAAGTCGTGGCACAACAGCAACGAGAACACCTACTGTTGGCAGGGGGCGAAGTGTGGCAAGTAGAACAGCAACAGGTAGTACTGTTGTAGATGGTGCACCTTCAACAAGTAGATCTCGAAGCACAAGTTCACGTAGAACTCCTTCAGTAAGCAGATCTCAAAGTACTGCAACAAGTAGAACTTCTTCAGCAAGTAGATCTCGAGGTACAACTGCAAGTAGAGCTCCTCTTTCAAGCAGAGCTCGCTTAGAGACTACAGAAAGAAGTGCCTCATCTGCTAGCAGAGATAGTCGTTCAACATCTCGTGTACGATCATCAGCAACAGCAAATAGAGGTCGTCGGTAAAATAAATAAATAATTTGTCTAATAAAAAAGCGGAGAGGAAACCCTCTCCGCTTTTTTATTATTTATGAATTCTTTTGTTGCCATAGCCAAAGCAATTATTCATCAAGCTTTATAATTTATTGACTTAAAAGCTATTGTATCGACTACACTGACAAGAAGAGGTAAATCAGTCTAGTACTCTATTTGCTTGGGAGTTTATCTTGAAGTATCAATACTATGGGCTGTTGTTTTTTATTTTATTTTTTATACTTACTCTTTCTGCACAGCGGCCACTTCGGTATGGAGATATGCTTCAACTTAAATCTCAGGCTTTTAATGTTCCACTTTATGTTAATAAATCAACAACGCAAAATCTTGCTGCACAATTACTTGCTTTTTCTGGGCAGCATCTTGATAATTGGTGGATTATCAAAGGGCCGGCGCTTAAGGATCGTCAAATGGAGTCGCTGTTGGGGACTGAAGTAAAAAGTGGTGAAACAATTAGGCTAGAACATGTCAGGCATCGTTATTTTGTGCGAGCGTTTCAACAAGCAACAGTAATAGAGCAAGGCAAACAGTTGTCAGTTCTTGCTGCTATTGGAGCAAATAAAGGACCAGGTTTTATTAATTATGAAGATAGTGCTCGTGATGATCCAAATAGTGATTGGGTTATTGAGGGAGATATAAAAGGTGAAGCTATTCGTCAGGGAGATAAAGTGCGCCTTCGTCGAGCTCGAGGCATAGAATATCTCGCTGTTGTGAATCAAGATTTTGTATTACCTGCTCCTGAAAATTATAAAGGACCTACACAACAAGGGAAGCTTGTTGTGGCATTGGTTGAGCAGGTTCCCTCTTTGCGATCAGAGTGGATGGTTGATTCTGTTTTTTCAGTACCTTTCTTGCATAATGAGATCTCAAAGGAGAATGAAAGAGAAAACAAGAATCGTCGAGTTGTTATGGCGACATTTCCGGATCAGGAAAGGCCTCGTCTTATTTATCAAAAAAAGCCAGTTGGGGGTAGTTCATACTTAGCTATTTCAATGGCGAATGAGAATATCTCTCAGCTTATAGCAAATGCTACATTTTATATTGCTCGCGAAAAAGGAAAAATTGGATTAAAGGTTAATGAGAATATAACTTGTCAATCATTTAAGGATACTTATAACATTATTACTAAGACAGGTTCATTTACCCTTCCCCAAGAGATATGGTGGCCATCACCAGTTATTAAACGCAATGATCTGAATGAGCTTAAGAATAATGGATTTTTGCATTTAATGAATAATTTGACACGGGGATTCATTGCAATGCCTTCTAATATTGAAGAGTATGGTGATTCTCCGCTAAAAACGGGTGTTACTTATACAGGAAAACCAACAATTGCAGCTCGTCAAAAAGATGCCTTAGGAGTTCTATTTCTTGATGTTAATACGTTTGATGTTCCTACTATGATGAATGGAGAGCTTGAGCGCTTTTCATATTATCCAGGGATTCATTCACCATTTGGTATGTTGTTTAGTGAACAGTGGAAACTTCCAAAAAAAGCCCAAGGATCAATAGTTTTTTCAGCTCAGGCTGATTATTCAATTTGTATAGCAATCTCATCTCGACCTTTGGTTATGCAAGAAAATATGTATTATCTTTCTATTGGTGGAAAAGGGAATAAGGAGACTACGCTTCGCAAAGGTATTTATGGACCATTGCTGGATCTTGTCTCAACAGTTACGGTACGAAGAGATGAAAAGCCAATAAAAGGAGGTCTTAATGCTCGTGATGATGAAAATGCTAAAAATGAGTATTGGCTTAAAATTAATAAAAACACTATCTCCTTAGGAACGGGAACTGTTGTTGATAATAATCCTTGGTTTGTCTGGCGAGATAAAGATCCTCTTCCTTTTGTGCAATATGTTGGTTTTGGTGGAGGTGAGGTCCCTGTTCAGTTTGAGGCTGTTTCATTTAAAGATTTAACAGAAGATGAGCTTATTATTCCACAAGAGGAATTATTTGTTGAGCCACAAGGGTATATAAAAATGCCAAATACTGTTAAAAAAACTGTTTTTACCCAAGGTAGTACGAATGATGACAATTTACTTAATATTGCAGTAGGGGCAAGAGAAGGTCGCCTTGTACTATGGGGAACTTTATCTTCTCATGAGCTTGCATCGTATGATAGTGATGAAAAAAAATGGAAGCGTCATAGTCCAAAGGATGATAAAGGAAAAGTGCTCAATGAAGTAAAAGCTTGCTCGCTTTCAATTGATGGACGATTATATGCGGTGATAGATGATGGTATTTATAAATATCAATGGGATGTTGATAAGTGGAAGTCTGTACCATTTACAAAGAAGAGTGCAGTAGCATCACATGTTGCCGTTGGGAAAAATGATAATTTGTGGATACTTGATGCATATAATAAAAAGATATATCAACGTCTTAATAATGAATGGAAACGTCGCTCAGATAATGCAATAGATTTATCAGTAGCTTTTGATGGTACTGTTATAGCGCTTAATTCAAAAGGCAAAGCATTTAAATATAAGAACATGGAAGAGAGGTGGGAACCTTTAAGTGTTATGTTGACAGAAGGTCCGAATGAGTCAAAAGAGGTTTCTTTTGAGCAAGTTATAGCACAAAATCAAGATACATTTTTTGCTGTGACTACAGATATGAAGCTTGTTCGTTATAATCTGATGGAAAAACAATGGAAACCTGTTCTTGATGATGCAGATAAACCAATTGAGCACGTTGTTTATTTTGGAGTAAATGCAGCGGGAACAACCTGCTTACGTTTTAAAAATGGATTAATTTATCGTAAAGGTGATGAAGGAGTAAATCCTCAGGCGTATGCATTGCGAATGCCAATCATGCCTTCAGTGAATCCACAGCCAAGTCGTTATGGGCTTGCGGTCCGAGAGACTGACGATGATAGTAGCAATGAGAATGATGTAGGTATGAATAAATAAAGGATAGGAATGATATGAGTAGAAAAAATAGTTTTTATATATTATTACTTGCTAGTGTTTTTTTTATTCAAGCAAGTGCGCAAGATCTTACATCAGCAGTGTTGGGAAGCATTCCTTATAATGCACGTGTTGCTGTACAAGTGATGCAATTAAAAATGGGTGGTCAGGATGTAAGTAAAAAAAATATGTATTTACGAATTTCTGATGATAAGCCTGTTAATAAAAAAGCATATCCAGATAGTTGGCGCCTTGGAGATAAAAATAAAATGTTTGAGATAAAGCAGATCAAAGATGTTTTAAAAGATAGTAAGGCTCAGTTTACTTTTTATAAAGCTGGAAATAAAATTGGCCTTCAGGCAAATAATGGGCACTTTATGTCAGTCCGTCGAAACTCTCATAAAAAATATGATTGGAAGAAAGCAAAAAAAACATGGAGGCACAAAGACGAGGGCACAGTTTTGATTGATGATGAAACAAAAAATTTTGATAAGTGGTCTGAATGGATTCTCGAAGCGGTTGAAAATGAGTATGGAAGTTTTGTTTTGCGCCATCCTCACAAAAATTCACAAGGATATATTAATGCGCCCTCTGGTCATTGGGCAATGAATGTTTTATGGACAGCTAAAGCACAAGATGCTTCTAATAAAGGAAACTTTCAAAAAGCAGAAAAAGGTGATGCTCTTGTCTTTAAAATTCATATTTTGAGTGGGCCGAGCATAGATGATCAAATTAAGACTCCTGTTGAAACAAAATCATCTGAAGCGTTGCAGTCATTACCAAATGGGACTGTTGTTGGGTTGCTTCTATATGATCTGAACAAGCCTCGTTATCTAAAAATTGATGGTAAAGAGCTAAAGATTTCTAACGATAAAAAAATTAGCGATAATGAGTGTCGGTTTAAAGTTTTGCGAGATGGCAACTGGATAGGATTTAGGTCTTTAGCTAAAGATAGAACTGTACAGAGTAATCCAAAACGACATGTAGAATTTAAGAATAATAATTTTAAAGATTATGAAAAGTGGGCGCTTGAGCCTGTTGATTTTAATAATCACCGTTCTCCAGTCCGTCTTAGATCTCGAGCATCAAAAGGTTATTTAACTATTCATTCTGATGGTCGAGCTTGGACTCGTCCAGAAAAGACTAGTCGCCCTGCTATTAAAAGTGAAGCTCAGTTGCTTCGTATTGTTAAAGTAAATGAAGTCGTTGCATAGTATTATGTTGAAACTAAGGGGAGTATAATGAATGTACTAAAAATACTTAAAATACAACTTGCCATTATGCTCTTGTTCTCTATGGGAATGAGAGAGTGCTGGGCTGAAACAGATAACACATTAGTTACTATTGTCCGGCCAGAAATTGAAGTTGCACCAGAAGATGGTCCGGTGCTTCGATCGATTGAGACAGGAGATCGTGTTGTGTTAGTCTCCTATCGAGATGTACTTGAACCACATGTGCTTCGTGTAGATGAAGATAAAAAGCATGTTGTTGAAAGCAAAACTCACCCCAATCATCCGGCATGTCAATTTTTGGTAAGAAAAGATTCTGAAAACTTTTTACATTTTATTTCTGAGTATGCAAGTGATGAGGATGAAGAAAAAGCATTATTTGCAGCAGATGATGGTACCTATAATGTTGGCCTTGTTAAAGATGAGGGGTTGCTTACTCAGCAGTGGGCACTTGATCATGATCAGGATCTTGAAAAGTGGTTTGGTCAGATTATTCGCTTGACATCACGAGCAACAGGAGCGCGACTTGCTGTTCCTTCAGAAACAATGAAAAAGCAACATGCAAAGCGGGTAACAACGGCTATTGCTCCTGGAAAACCTGCAGGAGATGAGCGAGAGTCTCGTCTGAAAGTTGTATTTGCCAATGATCTAATTGATAAAATTATTGTTGGTGGAAGTAAAACTTTTAACTATCATGAAAAAATTCACTCTTGGTTTAATCCTATGTTTAGCAAAAAATGGAAGTCATCATCTGTTGGAAGTGTAGCATTGTCATTTAATGCAGAATCTAAAGGGGTGGTTGCAGTTGCTATTACTTCTGCTCCAGTAAGAGCGCTAGGTGGAATGTATTATATTCGCTTTGGTGTTATTGATGAAGATACGGGTGAAGAGCAAATTGTTATCAGTAAAGATGTTATTGGCAGTACGCTTCATAGAATTAATTATGCAAAAAAAGAAAAAGATTCTTATTGGGTCACTGTGAATAATGGTGTTATTAAAATTGGAACAGGAAAGAAAATTGGTGAAAATCAGGTCGGTTTTTACTCTGATGTTAATCCTCTTAAAACAGTGCAATATGTTGGTCTTGGGGGTATTTCTGATGCCGTTAATTACTCAGAAATTACAATTACAAGTGACTTGACAACGCAAGTTGATGGAGAGCTGTATTTGCCTGCGGGATTTACAGAAGAATCTGGTCCCAAGATGAAAGCAATAGCTTCTGGATCACGCAAGGGAAAAATTGAAGCATGGGGTTTAAGCCTTGATGGCAATTTGTACTACTGGGAAGTAGAGGGAGTTGTAAGTGGCTGGAGGCTTCATACGCCGCGGACAAGTGATGACGAAGTTCTTGAAGGTGTTCATGATCTTGCTTTATCATCTGGCGGAATACTCTGTTGTTTAAGCCGTGGTAAAGCATATGAGTATAATTGGTCATCTGATCGCTGGATACAATTAAAGCTTGGTTCAGGAAATGAGCAGTTACGCTTTGATCAGATTGCTGTTGGTAATCGTGAAAATATTTGGGCAAGTGATGCGCAACATACTACTGTTTATCAACATAGTTCAACAGGTTGGAAAGAAAAAGCTGATGCTTGCATAGCTGTTTCTTGTGGGTATGATGGTACGGTTGTTGTACTTAATGATGCAGGTGAGCCTTATATTTATGATCCAAGTGCCCAAGAGAATGATTCTTGGATTGATATTTCAGTTGGGCAGTCAATTGTTCCAGAAAGTGAAATTCCTGGTTTTTCTGAAACAACAGATAAAAATATTCAGCTTGAGTCCCTTGCTGTTGTGAATAGCGAAGACATGTATGGTATTACAAAAGATTTAAAAATGGTTCGTTATACTGGTCTGGAGTGGCGCTGGGTAGTTGGTACTAATGTGAAAGAGCCATTTGATCTTGGCATTGCTCGAGGATTCTTTCAAGTACAGGCTAATGCAGCAGGAACATTGTTTGCAGTAACACCAAAAGGTTCTGTCTACAAGCGTGGTGGGCGAGGCGCAGAACAAAAACTTGCATTGAAAAAAGCAAAAGAAGAGGTTGGCATAGAGGATAAAGATAATGTTACGTCTGGAACATTAATCGCTAAACGTGAGCCATTGTACAAAAAATTGAAGATGAGAGAACGTGAAGGGAATAGGGGAAGAGGGGTTACTCGCCGAGGTAGGAGGAGCAGGGCACAAGAGGTTGTTCGAGATGTAAGAGTTAAGCGATTGAATCGTAGCAACTTAGGAGATAAAGTTATTAAGACATTGAAAAAAAATGCGGCATCAAAAATTTCAACAGCAAAAAAATTACGCTTTGGTGGTAAAACAACAGGGCTATCTCGAACACGATCTGAAAAAGCAAAATCAAAAGCAGCAATTGATCAAGCTGGAACAGAAGAAGATAGAACGCGAGGTCGAGCAATTATCAGCACTGCAGACATGAGAATGCTAGAGCGACGTCTATCTGGAAGAGAGTCTATTTCTCAAGGGTCTCGAGAGTCTCGAATTAAAGGTGCGCGACAGCATCGACGAGAAAAGGCCGAAGACTAAACATTGAGGAATTAAGTGAAAACATGTGGGCCCTTGTTTAAAACAAGGGCCCACTTTATTGTTTTTAAAGAGACTTTTTTAAGACAGTTACCCGATAAAGCTTATTGCTGAGTTAATTTTTTGTTATAAGAGTTATGATAAATTCTAAAAATATTAATAATTAATATGCTTAGGGTAGCGAGGAAAGGGAATAACATCTCTGATGTTATCAATGCCAGAGACATATTGAACAAGTCTTTCAAGCCCAAGTCCAAATCCTCCGTGCTGAACTGTTCCATATCTTCTTAAGTCGAGATACCAGGAATAGGTTTCTGGATCAAGTCCATGATGTTCCATTTTTGCTTTAAGTTGTTCATAGCGCTCTTCACGTTGTGAGCCTCCAATAATTTCTCCAATGCCAGGTACAATAATATCAAATGCCGCAACAGTTTTGCCATCATTATTGTCTCGCATATAAAATGCTTTAACTGCTGCAGGATAGTCTGTAATGACAACGGGCCCTTTGCAATGTTCTTGTGCAATATATCGTTCATGCTCAGTTTGGAGGTTAATGCCCCATGAGACAGGGTATTCAAATTTTTTTTCTGATCGTTCAAGAATATCAATTACTTGTGAATAAGTCAGTTGAGTAAACGGTTGATTGACTACTTGTTCTAACTGGGTAATAATACCAGGCTGAATGCGTTGGTCACAAAAGGTAAGGTCATCGTAGTGATGTTCAAGCACTTGCTTGATACAAAAGGTGAGATAATTTTGAGCACATGAAATAACATCTTGCATGTCGGCGAATGCAAGCTCAGGTTCAATCATCCAAAATTCGGCAAGATGTCGAGCTGTATTAGAATTTTCCGCACGAAAAGTAGGTCCAAAAGTATAGACATTGTGCATGCCACAGGCATAGGCTTCAACGTTAAGTTGTCCTGAAACAGTTAAGTAAGTTGCTTTTCCAAAAAAATCATCTTCTGCTCCAACTGCTTTTTGTTCAGCGTAGGGGTTGCGAGTGGTAACATTAAATAATTCTCCAGCTCCTTCACAATCAAGTGAGGTAAGAATGGGTGTATGAATATATAAAAATCCATGCTCTTGGAAAAATTGATGAGTTGCATAACTTAATCTATTGCGAATTCGCGTTGCAGCACCAATTGTATTGGTGCGTGGTCGCAGGTGAGCAATCGTACGCAAAAATTCAAGGGTGTGATGTTTTTTTTGAAGAGGATAACTATCTGCGTCGCACGTTCCAGTTATTGTAATATTTGTAGCATGTAGTTCAATTGTTTGTCCTTTACCACTACTTTCAACTAATTTGCCAGTTGCAATAAGACTTGCTCCGGTGATAATTGATTTGGACATTGTTTCATAATTGGGCATACTTGCGTCAACAATAACTTGAAGAGGATTAAAGCATGAACCATCATGAATGGTGATAAATGAAAATGTTTTTTGATTACGAGCACTTTTTACCCAACCTTGAACATTGATTGTCTGACCAACCTGTTCTTTATTAAGTGCTTTAATGCGCAATAGCTTGTCCATAATGATTTAAGCTTTCTTTTGAGTTGCTTCAATTTTGTTAAATTGCTTAATAATGTCTTGGGCATGAGTAGAGACATGAACCTTGTTCATGATATCAACAATTATTTTTTGATTATTGGTATTATCAATTAAGATAGTGACTCGCTTGACAAATGAAGTAACAAGCCAATCTGAATAAGCACCATATGCTTTTGCTACTTTTTTATTTTCATCAATAAGTAAAGGGAAAGGAAGGTTGTGTTTCTTTTTAAAACTCTGATGCTCTTGCTTTGAGTTTGGACTTATTCCCCATATAACAATATTATGATCTTTTAATGAAGCAAAGTTATCTCGTATATTACATGCCTGTTTTTTGCAACCAGGAGTCTCATCCCATGGGTAAAAATAAAGAGCAATTTTCTTACCCTTGAGATCATTATCATCAAGGCTTCGTAGGGTGTCTGTATCATCATACAATGTAAAATTTGGTGCCTTTTCTCCAACTTGAGCCATTATTGTTGCCTTACTCGTTAATGGTGTTATTGAAAGAATAAAACTATAGAAAAGAGTTATTTTTATAACATGCATATTATTTCCTTTATTCAGTGCTTAATCCATGACTATAGGATTCTATAATTTTTTGTGCATGTTGAGTGACGTCAATTCCATTCATAATATTAACGATAATGCCCTTTTCGTCAATAAGATAGGTAGTGCGAGAAGGCATTGGAGCATACATGAAGTACCACCAGGATACTGCATTATATATGCGGGCAACTTTTTTAGTTGGGTCGCTTAGTAGTATAAAGGGTAATTTATATTTATCCTTAAACTTTTTATGAGATTCTGGTGGATCAAAATTAATACCTATAATGACAATATTATACTTGATAAGCTCTTGGTAATAATCTCTTAAGTTACAGGCTTGTTTGGTGCAATATGGACTTTCGTTTTTGGGGTAAAAGAAAAGGACAATTTTTTTACCAAGATAATTATGTAATTCTTGTTCGTTGCCATTTTCATCTTTAAGAATAAAATTTGGAGCCTTCATTCCATAGTATAAGACAGGCTCTTGAACAATAGTGTTAACAATCAATCCTGTTACAATAGTAAAAAAGAGCAGGGCAATCCATTTCATGATATCTGTCTCCTGTTTTAAGAGAGGGCAAAATAATTTATTTGCAGTATAAATAATCACTCTTTATTTGTCATATTTTGCTTCAATGCTTATAAAAAATATTAAGAAAAGCCTTATCAAAAGGGCGTTTGTTAAATAATGAGACTTTGATAAAGTTGAATTATGTAGGTTATGGCTTATATTTTAATTAAAAGTCCTAAATGGAGGTTTTTTTATGAAAAAGAATTTTCTTCTTTTATTATCAACGGCGTTTCTTCTTGGTGGTCAAGCTTTTGCCATGGAGTCTAATAAAGATTCTGGTAAGAGTGAAAAAAAGGCAAATAACAGTGTTGTTGTTGCTCAAGGCCGCACCCTTTCTGTGCCAATGGTAACAATTCCACTGAGTCCTAGTAATGTTATGATTACCGGATTAAGAGTTGGAAATAATGAAGCAACAGCTGAGCAGCGCTCCGCTTTTATACACTACCTTTTTCGCTTACTTGACACGAATTCTCATAATAATGATGTAATGCAGGTGAGTCAGGTTCTTCGCTTTGTAAATGAAAATGGTTTGCGAAATCTTTGTATTGCTCAAGAAGGGAGTACAACCATATTTAATGTCTTACTTCCACAATTAATTAATGGTGCAATAGATGCACTTAACGAAGTTCGACGAGATCAACAATTAAGATTAATTGATAGTGTTCAAATTGGATTAATTGGTGCGACTAATGATAATCAGGAAATTGGACGCCTTCAAATTAATTATACGAGAGATGGTCTTGGTGCAGATATTGCAATGTCTGGACGTCTTATTGCTCCAGAAACGACAACAACTACAACTTCGAGTTCAACAACTACAACTTCGAGTTCAACAACTACAACTTCGAGTTCATCAAATTCAGAGCAAGCTTGTCTGGATAGTCAGTCACCAGCAAGTAAAACGGTTGCTGGTTGGGGATCATTTTTGTGGCAGTATTATTCTCAGAAAGTTGCACCTAAAGCTCAAGCTGTTGCATCTAATGTCCGCAGCGTAGTAAACAGGGGAAAAAATTGGTATACAAGCACTCGTGAGTATCTTAACTCATTAAGGATTCGTACTCAAAATGGATATGCTGCTACACGAGCAAAGCTTATTGCTGCTGCCCGTGGTATTGATACTTTTTACAACGAGAAAAAAGAACAAGCTGTGAGCGGCTTTGATAGAACAACAAGTGCGGTTTCAAATCTTTTTCAGCGTAACCGTACCTTGGAAGTAAAAGAAGCAGAAGTAGAAAAGTCAAATGAGGATGCAGCATCTACTGAAAATACAGCATCGACTATTCCTGTATCACAAAGCAATGATGAAGAGAACGAAGAACGCGAGCCTACAGAAGAAACAAGTAAATTGGTAGCTCCTATAAGACTAGATATAGTTAAAAAAGAAAAAGAGTAATTTTTCTTTTTTAACTATAAAATAAAAAGACTTAGAGCCACGTGTTGTCAACACGTGGCTCTTTTTTAATATAAAAAGTTATTGAGTTTGTTGATGAAAAGTATAAGTCATAATATTTTGAGCATGTTTGATTGCAAAACGCACAAAATGTAAAGTAAGTACTTGACCGGAAGCTAATACTAGTCGTTCAACGGCAACAATAGGAATGAGAGCAAACCATTGGGCTGGAGAAAAGGGTATTAAGAGCATGGTGATAATACTTCCAACCGCGTGAGCAATAAATGTACTTGAAAGAGCAAAGGCAAGTTCACTTTGCACAATTTTGTATCGATTAAGAGACCAAAGTGCAACAGGGATAAGCCAGTAAAGCGGATACAGTGAGCTTTCGTTAATTCCATTGTAGCCAACAAAAAGAGTTATAAGGCTTAACGGTAATCCAACGTGAAGGAGTCCATTAGCAAGACTGAGCATGGTAGATTGTTTAGAGGAGCTATTCAATCCGTATGAGCAAGTTGCCATAAGGGTTGGTATACCAAGAGTGAGTGGTGCACTTTTAAAAAAATATTTGATTACGTACCACAGTCCAATTCCTATGCTCGCTGTTCCTAGTGAACTAACATTGACGAGTGATGAAAGAATCCAAAATGTTCCAGAGATAGTTTGCCTACTGCTACCTTGCATCCAAGAAAGCGTAATGAGTGAAAAGAGGTGAAGCAGGGTAATGCTTCCAATAGACTTCATAAAAAACGATTTTAGATGGTTCATGATGAGTAATCCTTATAGAAAGTTAAATAATATTTTTTTGATAATATTTTCAGTATAGCAGAAAGGTAAAATGTGTGGAGTGTTGAGATTGTTGTGCATGCACAATGATTATGTTGATCTATAAGATTCTCTATTGTTCTGCTCTATGGGCATTGTGGTAGTTTATACAAGTGCTGGAGTCATCATCTTGAAGCGTAGCGATAGGATCAATTCTGCTTTGTTAAAGCCCAGGGTTGTGATGTAAGTCTAGAATCTATACTGCATGAGTAGTAAGCGAAGGCTTAATGCCTTCGCTTATTCTAAATTATTATTACTCAGGAAAGTGAGCTTCAAGCGCTCGTTCAATCCAATTTAAGGCTTCAGGATCAAAGCAAATTTCAGCATGAATCTTTTTGACTTCATCATTAATTGCTGGCAGTGCTTTCTGTTGATTAATTTCATCTTTATGGCGCCCACTCTCTTGCCAAACCATTATCCCGACAGCAAGATGTGGATTTGTTCCAATAAAAATTTCATTGATAATTGAATTCCATTGTGCTGCAACTTTTTTCCCCTTCGAACCTGTTGGATCTGCAGATATGTTTTTACGAATTTCTTGGAGCACGTTGCCCCAGCGCTTTAGGTTATAAGCAATTATTGCGCGAGAGAACCATATGCGGCCTTCAGGGGTTACTGGTAAGCTTGAAAGTTTTCCTTCTTTCAAGCTTTTTAGAATGCCAGAATTAAAGTGACGTTGCTGTGCCATGGAGTCTTTAGTTTTTTTGGCTACATCAATCCAAACTTTAACGACACGTTCTCCATCAGGGCCTTCAGGATCTCCTAGCTTCATATCATTAATTTCTTTGCTTACCTTGTCCCAGAGTGCGAACTCTGCAGGATGAAGCTTACGGATTTCTTTGAGTTCTGCTAGTTGTGCTTCATTTAGGTTTTTTTCTTCCCATGAGTTCTTTAATTCTTCAGCCATGCGATACCTTTCTAAAAGTGTAAGAAAATGATTCCAGTCAAGGGACCCTGTTTTTTTGAGTTCTTGATTGATAATCGACAGTGATGTATGCATCTGAGAAAGATGATCAATTTGTTCTTTGAGCATCTCTTCTTGCGCTTCGAGATGTTCAAGAACATTTGGTTGATGTTGCAGCATGATTTTAATTTGACTTAGTCGAAAGCCAAATGACTTGAGAGCCAGAATTTGCTGAACACGAACTAGATCCTCTTGCGAATACCAACGATAGCGGTTGGCACTGCGCCCAGACGGTTTGAGCAGCCCAATATGGTCATAGTGATGCAGCGTTCGCACCGACAGACCAGTTAGAGTACTTAATTCTTTAATAGACCACTGTGTCACGGTTATCCTTTCGTGGAATAAACAACATGACTGTATCGTAGAGTATGACGTTACGTTAGAGTCAAAGAATTTTCTAAAAATAGTCAACAATCTTGTTTTTTGACTATTTTTCATTTTTGAATTTATGCTGGCCTCAAGAAGAATTTTTTGTGTGTAATTTGAAAAACGTTGTTCTTTAAATTGCTAAAAATAAACAGAGCAACTCTTAAAAGGTTGCTCTGTTTATTTTTAGTGGATTTCATCTTCAAAAATATTCGGTTCTTGCTGGAGGCCCTGTTCTTTTTTGAATACTTCAAAATTGATCATGCGTAGTTTGTCATTACAGAGCCCCTACGCGGATGCGCATCATGTTTTTGGTGCTAATATATTTGCGAGCAATAGAGTTAAGCTCTTCAACGGTAATTGATTGCGCTCGCTTAAGCACATTGTCATAATAATCATAGCCAAGATCAAGTGCATCAAGTTGGCAAAACATGCGTGCAACAGCACCGTTAGTTGAGATAATATCAATGAGTTCTTTAAGGTATAACTGACGAGCAGCATCAAGTTCATGTTGCTTAATACCGTGTTCAGCAATGCCTGCCATTAATCCATGCAGCATTTTTTCAGCTTCGTTAACTTTGCCTTTGCTTACAATTACTCCAACATAATCAAATCCTTGGTGACGAGACGCATGTGCACTAAGAGCACCAAAACCACTATAAAATATGCCGGTTTGCTCTCTAAGTTGATAGAGGCGAGAGCCGAGAGAGTGGAAACAAATATAGCTAAGAATCTTAAGGGGTACATAATCATCATGATAAAGAGTAATGCTTGATGGTTGACCAAGCAGGAGAGTTACTTGATCACGCAGCATTGGATGATCAATTTTTTGCTTTGGTTCAAATGAAGGAGTCGGTGGAGTGATCTTTTGATACGAGCCAGGATTTTTCCATTCGCTAAAGACTTTATTAATCATTTTTTCCATATCATCAAGATCAAAATTCCCAACAACAGATAAAATCATACTTTCTGGATTAACATGTTGATTATGTATGTTCATTAAGTCTGTCACGGTTGTAGATTTTATCATTGAAATAGCATTATCAAATGTCCAATGATAATCATTATCTTTATATATATTGTTTTTAAGCAGGCGAGATATAACTTCAATAGGGCTATCTTTGCTTCCCTCAAAACTTTGAATTGAAATGGTCTTTAGTACTTCAAAAGCTTCTTCAGGAAAAACTGGTGTTGATATAATTGTTAAAATGCGTTTTAATACTTTTTCTGTATCAGATCTAAGCAATGAAGCATGAATGCCACTTTTGCCTGTATAAAAATGGCACCCTTTAAGATCAAGAAATTCAAGGTGTTCTTTTTTACTATAGTTGGTAGATCCTTCAATCAGCATGCTCATCATGAGGTCGAGAATAATGCCTTGTTTGGATGCTGTGAAATAGTAAGCATCTTTGAATTGACAATGGGCACTGAGTAGTGGCCACATTCCTTGCTTTCGTAAACGAATTTTGAGACCATTTTCTAATTCAAATTCGCGATCTGGTTTTGGAAAAGTGAAGTCAAGCTTGGTTGCTTCTGGCGCTGTGAGTAAAGCTTTTGGTTCTTCAAGGGGTTTGGTTCGTTGATGTTGCTTGACAATTTCTTGATCAAACTCATTAAGGATTTCGTTTGCTGTTTGTTTGAGTTGCTTCTTTGTTTCAGGGAGAGGAAGAAGTTCAATTTGATTCATTAAAAATGGATCAAGATTGAGCATAGCAAAGCCTTGTAGTTGAGTTGAGCTAACATCATTGAGTTTATTGAGTCGTTCAAAAACATCCAATTCATTATGTACTGAAAAGTAGCTTTGTATCCAGCGGTATACAAAACTTGAGTGTGATTGCATACTTTGTAAAAAATTACTTTGCTTGATTTTAACCATTCGTTCAAGCTCATAATCAGAGACACCTTCATTAATTATATTCGTTAGTTCTTTTTGAATGTAGGCACGACACTTATCGCTTTTTCCAAGAACAGGCTCTACAACAATAAAAAATATACCAGCCTGCAAGAAACTCATTGCTTTAACATAAGTGGATGTTGCAACTTTTTTATCATCAACAAGCAGTTGATGAAGGCGGCCTCCTTCACCACCTAAAATGCCTTCAATGGCAGATGCGTACAAAGAGTGTTTATCATTAAGTCCTGGAATAAGCCAGTAAAAAGTCATGAATTCTCGGTTAATATCTTCATAAATTCGTACAGATGTTGCCTGCGGTTCTTTAACTAATACAGGAAAGAGGGTTGTTGCCTTTTCACCTTGAACTGTAATTGAGCCAAAGCTTTTCTTTACTTCTTGAATAATTTCATCAGGATCTACATCCCCTACAACAAATAATGTTGCACGATCAGCTCGATAATATTTTTTATAAAATTCACGTAATTTAGCAGCACTGATCCCTAAAAGATCCTCTTTATAGCCAATAACAGGATCGTGATACGGATGGTGTGCGGGAAAAAGTGTTGTTAACGCTTTATACATCATGACTCGCATGTGATCATCTCTGCCCATTTTAAGCTCTTGAATAACTGCTTTAATTTCTGAGGCAAGATGTTGTTCTTCAAAGCGAGAATTAGTCATACAGTCAGCAAGAATTTCAACAAATGGCTTCCAGTTATTTTTATTTGTTTCAAAATAATAGCTGGTGACGTCTGCAGAGGTAAAAGCATTAAACGTTGCACCATATTTTCGAGCAAGACCATCAATGTCGACTTCTGATAATTTATTAGTTCCCTTAAAAATCATGTGCTCGAGAAGGTGCGCTAAGCCTCGCTCACCAGATGTTTCAACGTAAGATCCAACGTCGTAAGCAATTTGAAGTAGGACTTTTGGGACAGACTCATTCTTAAAGACCAAAATATTCATGCCGTTCTCAAGCGTTGTTTTAGTGATTGCTTCGTGAGGAACGTCTATGTATGATTTTACACGTTTAAATGACATGGTTTTTTCCTGATACAAAAATAAAAAAAATGCAGCTGAGGCAATAACGCCACAGACAAGCATAACCGCTGAAATTCTTATTTTAGTCAAAAGTTCCATATAGCACCATCTGTTCTAAATTACTACTCTTCTATAAAACAACAAAAACCAAGAAATAGAATATCACGGAGTAACAATGATTTGTATCCTTTTTTGATCATTATCCTGGATTGCAAGGAATAGGATCTAGACTTTTTAAGCCTTAATTACACAAGAACAAGGCATTGTTATTAATTATTATTTGCCTGGATTCTACCGCTTAGTATATTTGCTACAGAATGACAATAAAGGAATTATGCTATTTTTTCTTCTCAATTAATTTTAATTTCCTGATTCACTTATAAACTATACATGAAGATTTACAGTGTATCCTGAATTTATAAATTAAAAAAGAGCGTTGTGTCAATGAATATTCTGATTATACGAGTTTCGGCAACTGGAGATATTATTCAGACGCTTCCGTCCCTTGGGCTTATTCGTTACCATTATCCAAAAGCAAGAGTAACATGGGTAGTTCAAAAAAAAGCAGCATCTGTATTGATTAATCACCCGTTGATTGATGAATGTATTATTTTACCTGACAATTATTTAACACCTTGCCATTGGCGTGCTATGTGGCGAGTACTAAAAAGAGTGAGATCTAAAACATGGGATGCAATTATTGATTATCAAGGACTTTTAAAGACCTCATTTTTAATTGCTTTTTTAACAGGAAAAAAATTTGGTTTTGCGCCACGGCATGCTCGCTGTTCTTTTACTTCGTTACTAACGCATCATCATGATACTCCGGTGTATCGCAATATTATTCAAAAAAATCTTTCACTTACGAGCTTTGTTATGGGATATCTCGGGCGAATAACATCTTCTCCTCGAGTTGACAGACTGCAAGAGAAAGAGCTCTTTTTTTATGGCGCGAAGCAGCAAGATATAGTAGCCGAGTGGTTGAATGAGCAAATGATTACATCATTTGTTATTGTAAGCCCGAATACAAGTTGGCAATCAAAGTTGTGGCCTCAGGAGTATTGGGAGCATCTGATTAGTCAATTGCTGCACTCTTCGCATGCCCGTATGAATCGTAGCAGGGTTGTTATTATTGGTGCACATGATGGAGTTTATGCAAAAGCAGTTGCTGAAAGAGTTCATCATCCACGTTTTGTTATTGCTCCATTATGGGACTTGGTAACAATTGGTGCGCTTATTGATAAAGCAGACTTGCTCATAGCTCCAGATACAGGCATGCTGCACATTGCTGATTTTCTTAAAACACAAACTCTTGGTATTTTTGGGCCAACTCGCGCGGTTACAAATGGTCCTTTTTTGACCGTTGGGAATGGGGCGGGCTCTTTGCAGGTCAATTGTCCCCATTATTATGAGAAAACTCATGGCAAAGAACAAAATACTATGCCAAAGGGGCATTGTATGTATACACTAATGGCTGATACAGTTTATTTACATGGTTTACGATTATTGGAAAAGAAGGCGCCATGATGATTTTCTCACGAATAGGATTTATTCGCTCTATTCGAAATGGCGATTACTTACAGGGATCGTCATCTTTTTTTAAAGGATTAGAGTTAGAAATATATTATTTAGAAGAACAATGGAAATTGATCATGAGAAAAATAAGAACATTCACCTTTGCTATCTTAACATCTTTGATGATGTTCACTTCCTATGGATCTCCTTCCCATGAAGATTGTTTAATAAATCAAGCTGGAGGGGAGACTGCTCTATTATCGCTTGATCAAGCAATTGAGGAGGCATATAAGCATAGACCGAATCTTGATGCTTTTGATAAAATCATTGAAGCACAAGATTGGCAAGCTCGTACGGAGCTCATGGGTTATGCTCCACAAATGACTTTGTCTTCATCATTGTTGCTTGAGCGGCATGAAAAAGGTTTTCATGGAGTAACTCGCCTTGAAGGTCATCAATTGATTTATCAATTTGGTGGACCGGTTGATCGTTATAAGCGGGAAAAAAAGTCAAAAAAGGTTCTCGCGCTTCAAAAAGAGCAAGTAAAGCATGAAATTCGCAATGCGGTTGAGCAGGCTTTTTTGCAGTCATGGCTGCTTCAAAAGCAAGAGCGTGCCATAATGGCTGAGTATCGAGCGGCTCATAGTAGTTTTAAAAAAGCTGCTCATGAGTGGCGGCTTAAACTTTTAGATAGAGCGCTCTTTTATGCTGCACAGTCTGACTTTTCTCATGTACAGGCATGGGTGCGACAATATTATCACAATGTTGGCAATGCAGAGCAACAGATGGCTTTTTTGCTTGGTCAATCTCGTCCTATTGCATTTGGTATTGTTGCGCGTGCACAAAAAAATAATTGCACTAAACCGTTAACTTATCTTGATTGGAAGCCATTTAAAAATATTCGGATGCATTCTCTTGCCCGCTATAAAGAGCTTGCTCATGATAATCGTTTTGATATAAAAGCTATTGATCAAGAAATTGAGGTTCATAAGGATACTGTCTCGATTGTAAGTAAAAGTAACCTGCCCTCTTTTGCTCTTTTTGGTTCAGTTTCTCATAGTCCAACTTCACCAATAGGCCGAAAAAACTTTTTTTCATTTGGGCCGTCTCTCTCTTGGAATATTCTTGATGGTACGATTACAGCGCATAAAACACGTAGAGCTGAAGCTCAGCTGCTTGCAAAGATGCTTGAACGACAGCAGGTTTTGCAAGAAATTGATCGTGATGTTGCTGATCGTTATTATAAGCTTAATCAGTCGGTTGCTCGTTTAAAATCTCGAAAAATAAGACTCAAGCAAGCAAAAAATGATTTTGTTCTTAAAAAACAGCAATATACAGTTGGTGATGTATCAAGCGTTGCTTTCAAACAGGCCAAAGCCTTGTGGCGGCAGCAATACTTTTTATGGCTTGCAGATCTTGTTGATGCCTCAATTAAAGAAAAGAATCTTGCTTTTGTTTGTGGCTATTCAAAAAATAAACAAGGTAGCAAAATTATTTATCATCAGGAGGTGTAAGCTGTGAAGATTTTTCATTTATGTAGCATTATATTTGTATGCTCTGTATCGTTGGGCCTTTGTGCTGAAACTGAAATCTTTTTTACACCTGATGATAATCCGATTAAAGAGCTTGTTCGCCGAATTGATAGAGCAACAAAAAAATTACATGGCGCAGTTTATATGCTTAGTGATCAAAAAGTTGCCACGGCATTGGTTGCAGCATATAAAAGGAATGTTGATGTACAGTTAGTCCTTGATGAGTTCTCTTTTGGTAAGCTTGGTAAGGGCCATTTTCTTGGTCAAGAAAAACTTGCTGTTTTTGTTTATGTTCCACATAAGCCTGGATTGTTTGAAGAGCATATGCATAATAAATTTATGATAATTGATAGTAAAGAGGTTGTAACGGGTTCTGCTAATTGGTCAGTTTCTGGTGGCCAGCGGAATCAGGAAAATGTAGTGATTCTTGATAGTAAAAAAGTAGTGAACAGATATGAAAGCCAATTTAAATTGCTCAAGCAGCGTTGTCTTTCATATAAAAAATATAGCTCTGCGCCCCAAGGTTCATTTAAAAACTCACAGCCGACTCAAAAACGGAGTAAAGAATCAGAGCCAACGCTTGATGAAGTAATTACTCAAAAGCAACTTAAAGTAGTGAGCGGTATAGTGATGGATTTTTTCAAATCATTTTTTAAGCGATAGAGCCGTAGGCCTGAATTTCAGGGTGATGATCTTGAAAAAATAGGCTGTACCAAGAGAAGCCTACTTAAAATGAGAGTTGTATTTATTATATTTTCCGGGTTAAGTAAAAAGGGGAGAGGTATGAAGTATCGCTGTTACGCCATTATCGTAATGTTGTTAGTGACTAGCCACGTTCTGCTAAGTAAAACAGAAATTATTTTTGGACCAGATGAAAAGCCTGTTTCTCAGTTGGTGGAGCTTATTGGCAAGGCAAAAGAGAGAGTTTACATGGCAATTTATATGTTAAGTGATCAAAAGGTGACCGATGCATTAATTAAAGCACATAAAAAAAATATTGATGTACAGGTAATTGTTGATCCATTTTCTTTTGGTAAATATGGTAAGGCAAATCATCTTATTAAAAATGAAGTGCCGCTTTTTATTTACAAGCCGATAATTGGTGGATTATTTGAAGATCATATGCATATGAAGACAGTACTGCTTGATAAAAAAGTTTGGTGTGGCTCTGCGAACTTTTCTCTTGCAGGAAATGCCAAAAATCAAGAAGCAGTTATTATAACAACAGAAAAAGAAGTGCGTGAGCGAGTTGAAGATCGTTTTCTATTGTTAAAAGAAGAGGCAATTAGTTACGCACAATATCTTGAAGATCAACTTAATCGTCCTCATGAATTTCAAGAAGATAATCTGAGTGATGGTAATGATATAATCGATGATAATAATATTGCCGATGATGACGATGATGATATTGTCCCAGAGAGCAACAAAGACTCATTATTGGCAGAGACTATTGAGGCAGAGCAAGTTTAGATTATCTAAAGCAGAGTTAAGCTAGGTCACCAATCGGTGACCTAGGCTAAATTTACATGCGTGGTAAGGTAATACCGGTCTGCTTCATATATTTTCCTGCACGGTCAGCGTATGAAACATCACACAGTTCGTCAGCTGAGAAAAAAAGTACCTGTGCAATGCCTTCATGAGCATAAATTTTAGCAGGAAGTGGCGTAGTGTTTGAAATTTCAATAGTTACATGCCCTTCCCACTCAGGTTCAAAAGGTGTTACATTAACAATAATCCCGCAACGAGCATATGTTGACTTACCAAGACAGACAGTTAAGACATTGCGTGGAATTTTAAAGTATTCAACGCTGCGAGCAAGAGCAAAAGAATTGGGGGGAATAATACAGACATCACTTTTTTGTGCAATAAAGGCATCATCACGAAATTCTTTTGGATCAACAATTGAGTTGTATACATTGGTAAAAACTTTAAACTCATCAGAAACGCGCAGGTCGTAACCGTAGCTTGAGACGCCGTAGCTAATTACGTGATCATCTTTTTTTGAGCGGACTTGTGTTTCAGCAAAAGGGGTAATCATTCCATTTTGAGCCTGTTTTCTAATCCAATGGTCGGGCATAATACTCATAATTTTATATCTTTCTTATTTTATGGGTTCGTTGTTTCATTTATAGTGGGCTGCTTTGCTACAGCTATGAAGATTATTATTGTAGCCTGCTTTAAAACTTCAAAGAGGTCATTCACCTATGCTACTGCTTCGATGTGACATCCTCTTGGATAGCTTCTAGCAACAACGGGTGAACTCTATCGCTTCGCTCCAGAATGACAATCATGGTAAATTGATTATCCAATGATCAACTATGGTCTTTTTAAGTGAGCAACGTAGCAATCCCTAAAGGTCTTTAGGGATTATCGCAAAGCGCTTTCCAGCTCACTGGGAAATGAGGTTCAATAAGCTCAGAAACTAGCCGTCCGTAATCTTGAATCTCTTTTTGTGCTGTTGCTTCAACGCGAAGTCCAACAAGTCGTGCATAGGCAGACAAACTTGCTGTTTCAATAAATTCTGTATGCATTGATTGAGGCAAGACCATGCGGGCCTGTTCTGGGCAAACATTTTTTTCGAGCAGCTCTTCGTAAAAATCAATTGCCTGCTGAGAAAACGTTCTCATTTGCTCGACAACTGTATTATTATTTTCAATTAGGTTATCACTTGATCCCTGTTTAATATTTTTATCTCGAGCACGCAGTTCACTTGGGACGAAACATTCCGGTCTGGTTGCTATGTAGCGGCGAGAAACTTCATTGCGAGCAAAGCCAATGGTGTGGCGATACCACTCACGAGCAATGAAAATTGGCATCTTAATTCTAAAGCGAACTTGTGGATGAAAAAAGGGGGTGATGTGTTTGTGTTTTGCTAAGAAGTTGATAATGCGCACATCCCGCTTAGGAAGTTGAGTAACCGATTTGGTGCTGCCATCTTCTTCGGTAATTGTGGCTGTTTCAAAGGCAGATTCTTTATTAAAAGAGACCCGCGCAGCGTTGGCAACCGTTAAGTCATTGCCAAATACTTCCATGAGTTCAACAAAGCCGATACCATCAGTGAAATAACGTTTTGTATAATTATTCTCAGCTTGGTTGGTTTCTGTTGTTGATGACGTCGTATCTATTTCTTTCATGGGGATCCTTATGATTAGGGCTAGTGATATTTGTTTAACAAGCGTCTTTCTACTTTACCAAAAAAAAGCTTTTTTACTAAGCACTTCTTTATAGTGAGCGTATCTCAAATGTATGGGTCATCTGTCTGAGTTAGAGCTTCGTCGTGACTGTTATCTTCAATGAACTTTATGAGCATGAGCATCTATACCATATCAATGCCTAGCTTGACGGCATTGATATGGTATACTCGTATGAAAATAAGTTGATGAGGATTAAAAAAGGGTAAAGGCCATGAATAAAAAAATAATTTTTTTCTCTGTTCTTGCAAGCTCTTTTGGCTCTTTTCATGCGCATGATGATTGTATTGCAAATGAAGTTGAAACGAACACAAGGGCTCCGAGTATCAAACCATCATTCTCGAGCGAAGCGATAGAATCTAGCGCGCAACCTTATCATTCACCGTATAGCAATGATGCCCTAACAGAAGAAGAAAAAACTTCTTCACGTCTTGAAGTTGCAGAGCAGGCTCAGAGTATTATTTTTCAACGAAAGCGAGAGTTGGTAGCTGAGCTTAGAGAGGTCATTGATGCTGCAGAATCAATGAGTTTTAATGATGAGCAGGTTAAGAAGTGGGCCTTTGAGCTTGAGGCTGCGCTCAACATTTTGGAGCTCTACCCTATGGGGCTTGATTACACGATTGTGTATGATGCAAAGGTGATTTATGAAAAGTGTCTGAAGTATTGGGTGCATTATAGTGATGAGACCAAGAATACGCTCATGAGTATCTATGGTCTCATCAAAAAATATTTTTAGGCTATGAGTTGTATTAATCTAGCTCTCAAAGTCTTTAGATGTATCATCAAGCTCTTCTATTTTTTTTGTTAAAATAGTATAAGCATCGCTGTCTTTAAGTTCAGGAGCAGCTTCCAATATTTTACCTTCAAGTACATATCGGGTTGTGTCACCAATAATATCTAAAATTGATAACAATTCTTCTGTTCCTGTGCTGCTGCGGTACTTTGACAAGAAGGCTGTGACGATGGCTCGTTGAGTGAGAATAAGATCTGTTAATTGATACTTAAGGTGATAGGTTAAATAGATGTCAAAAAATCGAGACTTCTTGGTAATAAAAATATTTTTCAGAACGGTTGCAACACTATTGGCATCGGTTACATTATTTATGTGATTTTTAAGATTTTCTATCTTGTGATTAATGATTTCATCAATCATTTTGATAATTTCTTGATAAAATTTCTCAATATCGGACGTTTCAGGGGAGGAAACAAGTGGTGGTTGTCTAAGAGTTGTTCTGATATGATCTTTGATGGATGTAGTTGCTTGATAGAATGCTTCTAGCTGTAGCGTGTGAGGGGTAAGATTTAAGAGTATAGGGAGCAATTCTTGTGGTTCGCTAATTTCATTAATGGATGGGAGGGCTTTACTATTCTGTGCGTGTTCCATGAAAACATTGAAAAGAGGTTTAATAGCCTTTTGGAGTAAGACTTGATTGCTTGCAGTTCTGATTTTATTACCAATAGAAGATATGAACGTTATCATGAGATTTTTGTATTTTTTAGAATCCATATTGAATTTATTTCGGACTATATCAAGAGCTTCTTCAGCCTTTTTAATTTCTTCTTCAGATGGGAGTTGTTCTAGTTGAGTGTCAATGTTCTTGATAAGTTTTTTTGCTTGACTTTTGTAGGCATCTTGGCTTAATTTTGGATTTTTTATCTCTTTGAGTTCTTGCTCTAGTTCTTGAAGCTCTTCTTCTTCTTCTTTTATTTCCTGTTTGAGCTTTTCTTTTTCTTCTTCTATTGATTTTTGCATGAAAGTAGTTGCATTTTCTCCTAAAAGGTTTAAGAGTTCTTCTTCCAATGATTTTAGTTTGGTTTGTTCTGCATTAAGCGCGTTTTGTATATTAAAAATTTCAGCTTTTTTTTCACCAAGCCTTACTAGCTTTGCACTAGGAGACTCTTTGTTTAGAGACATTTGTTTAATTTCTGTCTCAACTGTTTCCTGTTCTGATTGAAAACGCCTTAGTCTTTCTTCTTTATCTTTTATAAGCTCTTTAAGCTTGTCAATATTTTCCTTTAGCTTTTCCTTTTTGTCTTTGATTGCAACTTCTATCTTTTTTTGCCTTAATTCTTTAATTTTGTGTTTAAGCTTTGCAACTTCTTTCTTTCGATTATCGATTTCTTCTTCAAACTCCTTGATTTCTTTATCAGAATATGGGTTGGTAGTTGTTTCTCCTGATAATTGAGCAAGCTCTTGTTCAATAGACTTTTTCCTTGCAAGAAGATCGGCTCTTGTCTCTCGTTTATCTTTTTCTTCCGTATCTACTTCTTTTTCCGTCTCCCAAGGATGTTTTATTTTTTCAGCTTCTTTAACTGTTTCTTGTCCTTGAGCAACAATAAACTTGTTCTCTTCTTCTTTTTCGTATAACTCAATGAATGTTTTGACTAAAGCAGAAAGTTCGTTCTGAACTGCTTGCGTATCATCCCGAGCTGTAATCTCTTCATCTTGAAGATAATTATTTTTTTTCATTCTTTTGATCATTGCATTAAAGAGATTTTTTGGTTCTTCATCTGGTTTTACAAGGTCAGTTACAAGTAGGGTCGTTGATTCAACTGCAGATTCATCATCGTCGTCGTCATCGTCCTCTTCGTCGTCGTCATCGTCCTCTTCAGGAAACATTGTTTTTTGAGTGATCTTTCCTTCTTCTTTGGCTTGTTTGTCTGCTTTTACTTTTTCTTTTGCTTTTGTAAAAGCTTTTTTTATTTCTTGGAGATTTTTATTGTTTAATACAGCTTTTCTTACTGCTTTGACAATAGGATCTGTGCTCCTTATATTTTCCCATTGTTTATTGTTTAATATAGGTACAAGTGTTAAAAAATATTGGGTTTCTGTAATTTGTGGAGGCAAAGTTCTTATATTAATAGTATCATACTGTGTATTTAGATAATTCTTAAAGTAATTTTCAAAGATATCTTTTTTATATGAATTTAAACGATTGTTCGTCTTCAGATAATTTTCTAATAACTTTTGTAGGTGTCGTTGCAATTGATTGAATTGATCTGCATCTATATTTTCTTTATTTGGATTATCATTTGTCCATTTATTGATGTTATCAATAATATTTTCTAACGAGTCTTCTTGCTTTGAAAGTAGATTTTGTATGAATGTAGAGGTATTAGTTATTTTTTCTTTTATTCGGCTAATAAGCTCTTCTTTTTCAGAAATTCTTTCCAATATATCCCATGCACTTTTACTATCTTCATCATGAAATAAAAAATAGTTAAAGTGACTAAGTTCAGTATTGGCTAGTGATATAAAGTTATTAATTTTTTCAAAATCTGCATAGTGTTTATTGAGAAGCATAATTGTTGTAAAATCATTAAAATATTCTGTTAATTCATTATAGTCTTCTGCTTTACTAAACTTTTCCTTTACATGGGGATAGGCTTTATTAGCAATTTTTATCATCATTCGTGTGTTTGCAAGATCAGATAAATCTGATGCGTTTTTTTGTGAGTGTAGTTTTATTTGATTGTATACTTCTTCTGTGCTCAGATTATTAATAATTCCATTAATGCTATCAGAGATAATTTGAATAAATTTTTCCGTGAAAGCGTTGGGTTTCATATTATTGTATTCTTTTATAAGATTTCTAAGTGCCTCTCCCTTGTTTTCTTTACTTTGATCTGCATGTTGTTTTTTAAGGGATAAAAGGGTTGAAACCATTTTGCGGGATTCTGATACTTGAGTTTTTAGGTTTGTTGTAAACTCTTCTTCTTTTGGAGTATCGTCTAGTTTTTTTTCTAATTCTTTTAAGAACGGTTCATAGGTATCTTCTGTTAGATTTTTATTTAAAGACAGACTCTCTTTAATAAGTTGTCGTATTTCAGCTTGGTTTAACTTTTGAATAGTAATATGGGGGTCTGCTTTGTTTGATTCATAGAGATTAAGAAGGTTAATAAGGTTAAAACATGAAATTGCAAGGTCTTCTGATGTTTGGGCATTTTCAATCATATTTTTACTTGTAGAGAGGGCTTGAGTAGCAAGAGCGCCGGTAACAACTATAGATAATTCATCATTGATTTGAGGCTTTTTTGTGAGAATTTTATTAAGTTCTTTTATCGCATCAATTTCTGGAATTGCTCTTAATACAATTTCTTTTTGCTCTTGTGTTGAAATGGATTCCTCTGCACCCTCTGCAGTTTTTACCTTCATATTCTTTGCTTTATCAATAACGGTTGTGTTTGCATTTGCATCTAGGTTCTGGAATTCTTTTTTAAGTTCTTCTTTTTGATCTGCTTTTAAAGGTGTATTTAACCTGATTATTTGTTTTTCAGCTTCAAGCGCCTGTAATTGAATATTGAGGGTTCTCAGCTCGGCTTCAAGCTTATCTTTGTTAGCCCCGTCGGGAAGCATATTTATTGATAATGAAATGAGGTCTTTTTTCAGATATTTGAGGCTTTCCTTGAGTTTACTAAGAGATTTTTCTAATTGTACTAATTGTGTCTTGATATCAGGTGCTTGCATAGCTCCCAATGTTTCTCTTTGCCCTAACACAATTCCTAGCAGCAACGTCATCATTAATAAAAAAGTCTTGCGTACCACTTCTTTCCCCTTCTTATAGCACTAATTATTTCCCAAAAAAGATACATTGTTATTGTATTTGATTCATACAGCAAGGTGCAATAATTTTAGATAAAGGGAGGCGCTAGATCTTTTTTAAAGGGATTTTCTTATTTAAGAGGTTTTGAGCTCAGGCTCTTTTATTTGTTTTAGTTCTTCATAATTGTTGTTTTGTAATCTCTTCTGGAGATCATGCATTTGTTGTTGGGTTTCGCTCGGTTCGTTGACTGTGGGCTCTATAGCAAAGAACATTCTAGCTTGCACAAATACTAGGGTCATCCTGGACTCTATCGCTTCGCTCCAGAGTGATGATCGTAGAAAAATGATAATCTTCTAAACCGGGTCATTCTAACGTGGAGCACTTAAACCTAGGGGTCATTCTGGAGTGAAGCCTTGGCGTAACGATAGAATCTCTCTTAATTTAATTACCCTCCTTTAATATCATTATATAAATCCTTCCAGAGTTGTAAGTCTAAAATATGCTAAA